>CAYMOW010000021.1:0-10647 GCA_964392285.1 uncultured Candidatus Saccharibacteria bacterium | reverse complement strand
GAAATTTTTGACCCCAAGGTGTGTTGTCGCGGTGAGAAAAGAAGACTGCGTTGAATTTGTAATCCTCTTCGGCTTTTTGCCACTCATCTGTTTCCTCCTGGATCGGTATGTAAACTCTGTCAAAGAAATCTTTTGCATAAGCTTCGGGTCGATTGTCGGCAAAGACTTTTTGGTTTGGAAAAAGACTAAAAATCAAAAACCCACCAATATCATAGTTGTTGAAGATCGGTCCCTCGATTTTGTTGTCGACAAAAAATTCAGTTGAAGCGAAAGAGTTGGGCAAAATACCAACCCCCTTGGTCTCGCCATAGTTTTTGGTAATCGAAACTACTTGCCCAAATCCATAAAGAGAGAAGCAAACAAAGACAACTATGAGGATACTTCTGTGCTTGGATTTGGACTGATTGAGGATCCAAGCGGTTCCGAGCAAACTTACCAAACCAAACAGGGCCATATTGCGGATCGCCAAAAAAGATAATGCAAGAAAAGTTAGCCAAAGCGAAGTTATGAGCCAAAATTTTGATTCGCGATAGGATTTTAGGCCGAGCAAAATCAAGTTGACAAGCATTACAAGAGCCAATATTTTCCAAATCCAAAAGTATGGTTGGACGAGCCCTAAGTTTTCCAAAAACCAAACTGATTGATTTTCCAAAACCCGATAACCATAATTTTTGAAAATATTGAGCGGATAAAATGCCCCAGCTAGAAAATTTGGATTTATAAGGGTCGCCAAAGCCGTGCCGACAGCCAACCAAAAAATTGATTTGAAGCGATTTTCTTTTTTTAAAATTAAGAGAATGAGCTCGTTTAGGACAAAGAGACTGACAAGAAAAGCGCCAAAGGCAAAACCAATATGCAAGTTAACCCAGATTAGCTGTAGAATGGGCAAAACCCAGAGCCATTTAGTAGAAAGCTTGCGATTGTGCCACAACCAAAGTAGGCAGAAATAGATAACAAACAAAAGGTAGGTGAAAGTCTCTGGACGGACTTCGGTGCGTCCAACAAAAAATGGCGCTACGCTCAAAACTCCAAGTGTCGCCGGCCAAAAACCCCATTGTTTGGCGGCAAACAAATACAAAATAAAAATACTACTCAAAATTAAAAACAGATTGAAATAGGAGAGCCCGACAAATCCGGCTAAATTGTAAATACCAAAATAAACCAAACCCGCGAGCCAATGATGATTGATGAAAGGTACTTCGCTTGAGGTGTAAGAATAAAAATTTGAATGGAGCAAACTTTGGCGCTCTTCGGCTGGAGCCGACCAGATAATCTCGCCGTTTTTGATATGCCGACCCAAGTCGGCGGTAGTCGGATCGATCTTGCGGGCAAAGATATTGCCGTAGAGCAAAAATATAATCAAAAATACTGCACCAAAGACTGCGTATTTTTGCCATTTTGCCTCTCTTGGGGTTTCCATCATCTTGGGTTGAAAATCGATTGATTCTTATATAGTATGTAAGTATAAACGCAAAAAGAGAACAATGAAAGAATATTCAATCGACACGAGAGAAGAAAAGCAACTGATCGAATCGCTCAAAGACAAGACCGACACCGAAAGTTTGCGCATCAAACGCTATTTAAGCATGCCTGATCTTTCGCGCACAGCGGGTAGCCCTATCTCCGAACTAGTCAAGCGTATTACTTCCATTCCAGATTTCAAAGATTTCGACATTATTCAGGTGCCGGAAATTATGTCGACCAAAATTGCGTTCGATTTGTTCGACTTCCCGGCTGACCATCCAGCTCGGCAAAAGACTGATAGTTATTATATCGGCGACAATCATATACTGCGCACCCAGACAACGGTGATGTGGTATTACTACTTCAATCAGCCGGAAGTCAAAGAAAAGTTGGCCAAAAAGGAACCACTCGGTGTCTTTTGTTATGGCAAAGTTTATCGCAAAGACGAGATCGACAGCCGACATATGAACGTCTTTCATCAGATCGATGCGCTCTATATAGCACCAAAAGAAATCCAAAAAATAGATCTCGAAACACTCAAAGACGTTGAACTAAAAATTGTCAAAGCGATTTTCGGTGAGGTCGAATCACGTTTTGCCGAGGAAACATTCCCTTATACTCACCCCTCGACCGAAATCGAAATCAAACGCGACGATGATTGGCTCGAAATTTTGGGTAGCGGAGTAGTCAAACCCTCGGTCTTGGAAATGCTTGGTGTCGATTCAAATGTCTACAACGGCTGGGCTTTTGGTTCGGGTGTAGAACGTTGGGCTATGATTAGTATGGATTTGCCTGATATTCGTTTACTTTGGTCGGAAGATGAGAGGGTCAAAAATCAGCTCAAGCTCGGTCAGAAATACAAAGAAGTCAGCAAATATCCGCCTTCGGTTCGCGATATTTCCTTTATTGCAAGCAAAGACTTTTCACCCAACGACTTTTTCGATCTGATCCGCCAAATAGTGGGTGACGAACTTCTAGAAGAAGTCAAACTGCTCGATCAGTATGAAAATGACGAAAAGTTTGGTGCGGATAAAAAAAGCTACGCCTTTAGAATTGTTTACCGTTCGCTTGAAAGAACGCTTACCGGCGAAGAAGTCGATCAGTTGCACAAAAAGCTAGAATCACATGTTCGCACAGCTTTCGATGCTGTGGTAAGATAATAGAAAATGTTAGCTGTCAATGAAATCATAACCTACGTCCTACTTTTCCTCGCTCTCTATTTCGAGGTCTTTTTGCTGGTTAATTATTTTGAAATCAGAGAAAGCAGCAAGTCTGGCCGGGCAATTGAATTACCTCTTCCGACTCGGCTGCCCTCCGTGCGCATCATTGTGCCGGTCTGGAACGAAGAAAAGACGGTGCTCAAAACTATTTATTCTCTGCTCAGGCTCGATTACCCAAAAAATCTGCTTTCGATCTCGGTTGTAGACGACGGTTCAACCGACAAGACTTGGAATGTTTTGCAGAGGTTTGCTCGCAACAAGCAAATCACTCTCCTGCGCAAGGAAAACGGTGGCAAACACACCGCGGTGAACTATGCTTTGGAGAGGAATAAAAGTGAGCTTGTTGGCTGTCTTGATGCTGACTCCTTTGTCCACCCTCAAGCTCTCAAACGCATCGTCGCTCGTTTTGGTGATCCAAAGGTGATGGCGGTAACGCCGGCGATGCAGGTCCATACGGCGAGCACCATTATTCAACTGATGCAAAAGGTCGAATATGGCTGGGCGATTTTCTTGCGACACATTTTTGCTCACTTAGACGCTCAATACGTTATACCCGGACCCTTCTCGATTGTGCGGATGAAAGTTTTTCGAGAAATCGGTTTTTATCGACATGCTTACAATACCGAGGATATGGAGATGGCTTTGCGTATGCAGGCCCACAATTATAAAATTGCGAACGCAACCGATGCGGTAGTCTACACCACCACACCCAACACTTTGTACAAACTTTACAAACAAAGATTGCGTTGGACTTACGGCTTTATCAAAAATGTGATCGACTATCGTCACCTCTTTTTCCGTCCTCAATACGGACACCTCGGTATGATTGTCCTGCCGACGGCGAGCTTCTCTCTTGTTTCTTTGCTCTACTTGGTCGGCTCGCTTATTGTAAACAATGCCATCAATCTTTTTAACAAGCTTCTAGAGATCAAAACTGTCGGTTGGTCTTGGGATTTTGGTTCCTTTGATTGGTTCTATCTCAACACCAACGTTATTTTCTTTGTGAGTTTGGTGGCATTTCTCGGCACCATAACAATGGTCCTCATCTCGCGCAAGATGACCTATGGCAAGATCAATCCAGGGCGCGATATTTTCTACTTCTTAGCTTTTTACTCCTTCCTCGCCCCACTTTGGGTTACCCGAGCCATCTTCAACGTCGTGTTTGCCAAGCAAACAAAATGGCGCTAATATGGCGCAATGGATTGGAAAAAGTACATCTATACATTTGTAATTACAGCAGTGGTTTTTGCCACGGCGATTTTGGCTAGCAACTTCTTTAGTCAAAAAAAGATGAACGAAATCAAAAATATCGAGAGCCGAATTGCGGTCGATATTTTGGCGAGCGAAACGCAGTTTGCTCTACTCGAAGAGCTCTCTTGTCGCGATATTGGCAACACCTTCCTCTCCAAGGAGTTGGCCGAACTTGGCGAAAAACTTTCTTATACTGAGACCAACCGCGGGAGTGATGATAGCGAGGTGATCAACCTCAAACGCTACTATTCCCTACTGCAGATCAAAGATTTTCTACTCTATCAAAAGGTCAAGCAACGCTGTGGTTCACCCAAAGGTGTGGTCGCGCCGATTATCTACTTCTATTCGAACGAAGAGGGCGAATGCGATGATTGTCAGAAAGAAGGCTTTGTGCTCACGCGCTTGCGCGAAGAATATCCGGAGGTTCGTATCTACTCTTTCGATTACAACCTCGATCTTTCGGCCCTCAATACTCTAAAATCGATCTACAACATCGAGCCTCGCCTACCGGCACTGCTTGTGAGAGACAATGTCTACTATGGCTTCAAATCGATCGAGGATATAAAAAATATCTTGCCCGAACTCAAAGAAATAGATAAACAAAAGGCCTTAGAAGAATCCAAAAAAGAAAAGGAGGCGACAAGTACGAAAAATTAAGAGTGAATTAGCAAACTTGGGTGCAGTGGGCGCAGCGTTTGGCTTCGATAGGGATCTCACTTAGGCACTCCTTGCACTTTTTGGTGGTCGGATCGGCCGGTGGCTCTTTGCGCGAACGAGCAACCAAGATATTCATCGGTTTGACCACAAAGAAGAAGACAGCGGCCGCAACCAAAACAAAAGAAATGATAGCGTTGAGCAGGTGTCCGATCATAAATTTGCTGCCATTTAGAGTAAAGGCAAAAGCGCTAAAATCCGGCACTTTGGCAATTGCGGCAATCAGCGGGGTCAAAAAGTCCGAGACGATCGCCGAAACTACTGTACCAAACGCCGCGCCAATAACCACACCAACGGCCAAATCCACCACGTTCCCACGAAGTAAAAATTGTTTAAACTCCTTCAACATATTTTTAGGTTATGAATAAAATCCACAATTTGGAGCCAGAAGTCGGGCTCGAACCGACGACCGCCCGTTTACAAAACGGGTGCTCTACCAACTGAGCTATTCTGGCAATATTTACAAACTATCATTGATCTCGCCTCTTTGGCCGTTGCGCTTGCCCTCGTCGATTTTCTTGAGAAAGAAAGACACCGCACCTCGGTTTTGGATCTCCTTTTTGCCCAAAACCAAATTGCGCTGTTCTTCAAGTTTGTTGGCCAAGGCCGTGCGACAACGGTCAACTTCGCACTCGATCAGGTTTGGTAAATAAACCGACAAGATGTAGCGCGCAGATTGGATGAGTTGCAAGGTCCTAAATTTGAATGTCTGAATCAAGTCTTCTGAACGTCCATCTAAAAGAGCCAGCTTTTTGAGCAAGAAAGTGTCTTGCGCTTTGCGCAAAGAGTAAGCCTTGATCAAAAACAAGAATACCGCCAAAAAGAGCGAAACTCCAAATACGACAATAGTTGTCATAGGTTTATTTTATAGAAAATCGAGCAAAGTGTCCAATGCCAGTGCGTTCGCCAAACTTTTGGGTAGCTTGGTCAAGCAAGGCTTTTATGGTCAACGAAGAGTCCTTGATAAACTCTTGTTCGAGCAATTCTTCTCTGGTTTCTGGGTTCATGGCGGCAATATGCATGGCAATGTCTTTGCCAACCAATTTGAAGTCTTCGTTACGAGCCACAAAGTCGGTCTCGCAGAGCAGTTCGAGCAAAACCCCGACAGCACCACCGCCGTGGATATAGGCGACAATTGTGCCGCCACCAAGCTCGCGGTCAGCCTTCTTCTCGGCCTTTTCTTTGCTAATCTTTTGAAGCACGGCCTTGGCTTTCTCCATATCGCCCCCGGCTTCTTCAAGAGCGGTTCGGCATTGCATTACCGAAACGCCAGTCTCGTCTCTAAGCTTTTTTATTTGTTCGGTTGTGATCATAAACGTTGGCTATTTTTTCTACAAAAAATTCGATTGATTTGCGATTGCTGTCGTTGCCCGGAATCGCGTAATCTATTTTACTAAAATCATTGTCAGTTCCGCAAATGGCAACAACTGGAATATTGAGCAACTTGGCTTCTCGCAGGGCAGTTTCTTCGTAACGTGGGTCGACAATAAACAAAGCTTTGGGCAGAGCGGTCATATCGGCAATACCGCCAAACATCTTTTCGAGCTTTTCGATATCGCGCGAGATAAGCAAACGCTCCTTTTTGGTGTATTTAACCAACTCACCTTTTTCTCTTTGGTTTTTGAGGTCGAGCATAGTCTCAACTCGCTTCCTAATCTGAGGGAAGTTGGTCAAGGTGCCGCCGATCCAGCGACCAGCCACATAGGGCATGCCGATTTTTTGGGCGAATTTGGTTACGATGTCTCTTGCCTCGTTTTTACCACCAACAAAGAGGATGTTAGCTCCGGTCGAAGCTAGGTCAGTCACAAAGGCTTCAGCTTTGGTCAAGAGCTCGGTTGTCTTTTCGAGGTCGATTAGGTCGACTCGATTCTTAGAACCAAAAATAAACTTTTCGGCCGAAGGATGTCGGCGACTTTTGGCAAAGCCATAATGCGCCCCGACGGCGAAAAGGTTGTCTATATTGGTTTCTGTGATCTTGGTAGTCATAGGTCAATATGTTATCAAATCATTCAGCGCTTTGCAAATCGGTCAAGATTTCACCAATATTGCCCTTAAAAATATCTTCAATATTGTGCCAATTCTTCTTGATACGGTGGTCGGTCACTCGATCTTGGAGGATATTGTATGTTCGGATTTTTTCGCTTCTGTCGACATTACCGACCTGAGACTTTCTTTCGTGGGCGTATTTTTTGGCCTCTTCTTCGCGCTTCATTTCGTCTAATTTGGCTTCTAGAATGGCCAAGGCTTTTTCACGGTTGGCTTGTTGACTACGTTCGGCTCGACAACTGATCACAATACCAGTCGGTTTGTGCGTCAGACGCACTGCTGTCTCGACTTTGTTGACATTTTGGCCGCCCTTACCTCCAGCACGCGAAAAGGCAACCTCCAAATCGCTGGGGTTGATTTCCACTTTGGTTTTTTTGCGAATCGGCAAGATGGCAACCGAGGCGGTCGAGGTATGGACTCGGCCAGATTTTTCTGTGGCAGGCACTCGTTGGATACGGTGTACTCCAGTTTCAAAACGCAAAGCCTCATAGACTCCCCGACCACGAATTTCAAAGCTGGCTTCCTTGTAGCCACCTAAAGGCGATTCGGCTTCGTCGAGTATACGCACTGTCCAACCTTGGATTTCGGCATATTTGCGATACATATTGGCCAATTCTTCAGCAAAAAGGGCCGCCTCTTCGCCACCAACGCCAGCCCTCACTTCGAGCACAACTTCATTTGGAAACTCTTCCTCTTTTTCTTCTTCTTTCAGGATCTCTTCCATCTGATTTATCAAAGCCTCCTTTTGACTCCTGATATTTAGAAGATCAACCTCGGCCAATTCGGACATCCCGTCCTGTTTTTGTAATTCCAAAACTTCCTGCTCTTCTTTGAGCAATCTTTCAAATTCAGAGGCCAAATAACGGGTTTTGTCGCTTTGTTTGTATTTCGAGAGGTCCATAAAATTTTTAATTTAGAATTATCAATTTTCAATAAATGAAAAAAATTTCCAAATTTTCAATGAAAATCAATGGAAATTAGAGCATTGAAAATTTATTGAAAATTGCAAAATTGATAACTGAAAATTATTTTTTCTTTATGGTTGCGGCGGCGCGTCGAGCTTTGAACTTTTCTACTCGGCCGGCTGAGTCAACAACCTTTTCGTTACCAGTATAGAAGGGGTGACAGGCGCTGCAAATTTCAACATGGATTTCTTTTTTGGTTGCACCAACAACAAAGCTGTTGCCACAAGAGCAAGTTACCTTTGCCTTATCGAAGTATTCTGGATGTATCTCTGCTTTCATAGTTTTATATCCTAGCAATTTTAGTTGTTTTTCGCAAGGTTTCGTATGATTTTCGTATTAAAATCCTTCAAGAGGGTCGATCATGGTGAGCTGGATATTCTCGGCCTTGGCCATAACTTGGTCGCCATAAAAGACGTTGGCTGGTCTACGGCCTGGGGTACAAGCGGCGCCAGAATAATAACGACAGGCAGCGTTGCGCTCGGCACTATAACTACCACTACCAGCGCCCAAATCGGCCATATAGACCGCAGTTGCCAAAATAGCATGCTCTGGGTTCCAAGGATTGACGTTGTCGGCCTTCAAATCAAGCAGAGAACCAAGGCGGTTCTTAAAAAGCTCCCAGGTCGAAGGGATGAATTGTGATGGCCCCATACCACCACCAAAGCCACGACCAACGGTGTATTTGGTACCGGGCGGGCAAGAGACGGGGGTCATCTTCCAATCTTTACCCAAACGCTCGGTAATGTCCTTGAAAGGCACGGTATCGCGAGGTGCTTTCATAACCTGCTCAAACAATGTGCCTGTGTTCTTGCCCGCTCCATCGCCGGTTTCGATGTTGTTGACCAGGCAGGAACCTTGGTTTTTACCCAAATCGGATTCTTGGGTGAGAATCGCCAATATGAGTGCTGGGCGGACACCGGTTTTTTCCGAAGCGCGCTCGGCAAATTTTAAGGCGTCGCCAAAGGGGATACCTTCGGTGTCGCGTAGGGCAAACAATGCGGCGCGGATTTGGGCAGCTTTGGCCTGCTTTTCTTTGATGACTTGTTCGTAGGTTTTTTCTTGAGTCTTGTTTATATTGATGAGCTTTTGTTTTTCGGCTTCGTCGATCTCGACTTTCTTCTTTTGTGATTCTATTTCTGCTTTTTTGTCAGCCTCGGCCTCGCGCTTGGCGTTTAGAGCTTTGCGTTCTTCGTCGGTTTTGGCTTGGAGCATCCGGATTTCATAAAACTGATCTTCGAGTGATTTGTTGATGGAGGCATAAGCGTCGGCGTCGGCAAAAAAAGCCGAAAGATCTTTGTTTGAGAGCATAACCTCAACCAAAGAATATTCGTCTAGAGCATTCGTGCCTCTAATGATCGAAGCCATGGACTCTTTGCCCCGATTTATTTTGGCCTCAAGCTCGGCGATAGTCTTGCTCTTGAGGCCGATATCGCGCGTGAGTTGCTCGATCTGAATCTGTCTTTGTCTGATAAAAGCTTTGGCCTCGTTGATCTTGGCTTGCAGGATTTTGGCGTCGCGCTCGAGCGAAGCCGTGCCTTGCTTGGTGCTTTTGAGCACGGCCTCCCATTCGGCAATTTCTTTTTCGGTCTTTTCGAGTTCGGCGCGCCAGACCCTTTCTTGTTCTTGAATTTGGGCCTCACTCAACTGAGCGCTGACCTCAGTAGTCAGTAGTAAGTAGCCTGTGGCAAGACCAAAAATTAAACTAAAAATAAAAAATTTTCTGTATCTGAAAATCATACAGAATTAATTATACCAAACCTAGATGCCAATGCCTAACCCTTAATTTGATTCGACAGAGCCTTCGGCAGAATCAGATTCTTCTTTCTTGCCCTTCTTTTCTACCTCGATTTGTGAGAGATCCACCGGAGCGGAAACCTCTTCAGTTTCTTCTTTTGGTTCAGCAACTGTGGCTATCACCTCTTCTGGATTTTCCTCGAGTTCAACACCGGCCGGAAGCTTGATGTCTTGAGCCGTTACCACATCGCCAAATTCAACCAAAGATGATACGTCAACGTCAATCTGATGCGGTAGGTTGGAAGCCTCGGCTTTGATTTTGAGTTCATGCAGAGTTTTCATCAAAACAGCACCCTTTTCCTTGACTGCTGGCGAAACCCCGACAAATTCGATCGGCACAGCAATTTCAACTTTGTGACCTTTTTCGAAAACATAAAAGTCAACGTGCTCTGGTTCGTTGCCGACCGGGCTCATTACTACTTCTTTGATCAACGATTCGACTTCACCTTCGCTCGAATGAAGTTTGACCACCGTCGATTCGCCCGCCTCTCGCCAAACCTTGAGAAAATCAGTCTTTTTCATCTGAATCGGAGTAGCTTCTTGTTTGCGACCATAAAAGACCCCAGGCAAAATACCCGCCTTTCTAAGGTCGGCGATCTTACCGAGTTTGGTGCGCTTTTCTATATTTAATTTAATTGTCATAGCAAAGTATGATAACAGAATTTAAAAATAAAACAACCTCACTTCCTTGCCAAATGGCCGACTAGGTATTCGACACTACCGGCGCCATCTTTTTGCGGTACGGGCACCTTTTTGCCTGGATTGAAGATATTTAATGGGTCAAAGATTTTTTTGGTTTCGCCAAAAAGCTTCAAAATTTCGGGTGAAAACATTTTGTGTAGATAGGGTGTGCGCACAATACCATCGTTGTGCTCGGCGGTAATTGAACCCCTGTATTCTTTGACCAAATCATAAATTTTATCTGACAAAAATGGGATCAGGGCGCGATTTTTGTGGTCTTGCATATTCATAAGCGGGATAATATGGAAGTTGCCATTACCGGCATGACCAGCGATCGTGTAAATGAGTTTTGAATCGTCGAGAATACGACGGAGTTTGGGCAAAAATTCGGGCAGATATTTGGGTTCGACGCAGATATCGTCTACAAACGGCGCGGTGCGCTTACCACGAATGTGCTTGCGCAAGAGATTGAAGCTTTCTCGGCGAATGGTCCAGTATTTTTCGGCATCACT
>CAYMOW010000020.1:2171-11096 GCA_964392285.1 uncultured Candidatus Saccharibacteria bacterium | reverse complement strand
CCGCCTCGGCGCGACCCTGGTCCGCAACGGCGATGATATTTTGGAAGCGCTTGGAGTCGGAAAATTGGATTTAGAGAAAACCCCTCCCCTCACCCCTCCCCAAAAGGGAGGGGCCGAAAAAAAGAACACACAATATTCGGACTGTTCGGAAAAAGAGCTACTGATTTTGAATTTACTTTCGGAGCCAATACCCAAAGATGAGCTCATCCGCAGAGCTGCCACGCACAACCTCTCCGTTGCCGAAACCCAAACCACCCTCACCCTCCTCGAACTCAAAGGCCATATCGAAGAAAAACTTGGAGAGTTGAGGTTGATATAACTCACCCAAAATAAAACTTGACAAAATAGAGTTAGTGGTGTTATAATAGGAGGCAGAATGATCGAAAGTTCGGAATATGTCCAGATCGCGGCTGCCGTCGTGGCGACCGCGATCATCGTAGTGGTTGTTCGCCGACGACGGGGCGAACAACCAGACTCGGATTTGATTGAGTATGTTTTGATGGCCGCCTTCATCGCCGTGGTGGCGCTGGCCGTCATGCCGCAGGTTTCTGCGGCAATCAATCACATATTCGCAAAAATCGCCGCCTCAATGGAGGCGGCCGCGCGATGACCAACCAGCCCCGCAGAAAGCTCACGATGTTTTGTGAGCAGACTGCGGGGTTTTGCTTTTACCTTTTCCCCTCTCCTTTTTTTCTAATCTTCCCCCGTCCCCTTCTCCTGCCTCGCCGGCAAGGCGGGTTACATTAAAGAAGGGGTGACTCACATTTATTATTCAGCGATTTAACAATGGATTGCGCAGTTCCCTCTTTAAGGTAAAGAGGGTTAGGGAGATTTTTTTCTATTTCTCTAAATTACGAAATTGTGCGATCGTTGGATTGTCGTAATTTGATTTGAATGTTTGCCTTTACTCAATCCAAACCTATGAGTTTTTTTCCAACTATCGAGACTTCTTTTTCAAAAAAGTTTTTAACCCTTGCCCAATCAGTATCAAAATAAATTTCCGGCTCCGGATCGTTTTCGGCATCTTCAAAGTAAGTCAAAGATTTTAGAATATGATGATAGTTATGTACCATGGATGGATACTGCTCGGGCAACTTGCGAATTATATCTTCCAAAGAGGAAATATTGTGTACACACCAATAAAGATCAAAGAAATCTCTCTTTCTGCCACGTTGAGAAATTGCGGTAATTTTCATCACCGCTACATCAATAGGGGCAATTATCTTGACTGAACCATAAAATTTTGGTTCTTCCTTTGGAATGAAAAAAGGATAGGTTATAAAACTTACTTTTGCCCCAAACAATTCTCCATAAATAGTATTTTTTCTGTCCATTGTCACCTCCCATTCATTAATTCCATAAAAGTTGGACAGGATGTCTTCGTTCTTAAAATCTTTTTCTTGAGTAAAGAAATCCAAATCATACGACTTTCGATTTCCTACATTTAGAGCCAGAGCAGTTCCTCCAGCCAAATACCAAGACGAGTTTTTTAACCAATCTTTTTCAGACAAAAAATCAAGGGCATTCTTTGTCTCCTGTGGTAAAGTTTCGAAATGCAAATTCATTTGGTTGTCAAAAATAGTGACCATAGTTTTTTGGTATCAGGTCTTAAACATCTCGATTTTTCTACAACGTCTTTGAGAAGAGATTTGTCGTATTTCTTCCAAATCCATTTGGCTTCTTCGTCATTGCCAAAATCCATAATTCGCTCGATTACATAGCGAGCGTTTTTTTGAAGGTCTATATTATCCAAATTTGTGTCCCAAAAAAGACTTTGTCTTAATTTCATATTACCCATATTATACCAAAATCCACTTCATAAATCCAACAAAAAATCAGCAAAACCACCCTCACCCTCCTCGAACTCAAAGGCCATATCGAAGAAAAACTTGGAGAGTTGAGGCTGACCTAACTCACCCATCTATTTGATTTTGTCTCGTCCTATTCTTTTTCTAATCTTCCCCCATCCCCTTCTTTACATTAAAGAAGGGGTGACTCACATTTATTATTCAGCGATTTAACAATGAATTGCGCAGTTCCCTCTTTAAAGTAAAGAGGGTTAGGGAGATTAGAATAAAGGGAGGTTAGAGTAGTTGGAGGTGAGGTCGAGTTTTGCTTTTTTATTCTTTATCTCTTATTCTTACTTTATTCTTTATTATTATTGTTTAGATTTCGTAGCATTTCGTAACTTTCGCATAATTTTCGTATCATATGAAATTACTCATCGTCGAATCGCCGGCCAAAGCTAAAACCATAGGAAAATATTTGGGTGATGATTATAAGGTCATCGCTAGTATAGGTCACATCCGCGACCTGCCAAAATCAAACAAAAAAGCCATCGACATCGAAGGCGGCTTTGTCCCTCACTACGAAGTGAGCAAAGGCAAAGAAAAGGTTGTGACCGAAATCAAATCACTCGCCAAAAAAGCTAGCGAAGTCTTGCTTGCAACCGACCCCGACCGCGAGGGCGAGGCGATCGCCTGGCACATTGCGGAGCTACTCAAAGGTACGGTGGACAAATCAGACATCAAAAGAGTCACCTATCACGAAATTACTAAGGAGGCGATCGAGGAAGCGCTCAAACATCCGCGCAAGATCGACGAACATTTGCGCGCCGCACAAGAAGCTCGTAGAGTTTTGGACCGACTAGTCGGCTACGACCTATCCGGACTGATATGGAAAAAGGTGCGCTATGGTCTTTCGGCCGGGCGCGTGCAATCCCCCGCTCTGCGTATCTTGATGGAAAGAGAAAGAGAGATCAGAGCTTTCAAACCGGAGACTTTTTATGTCATTTCGGCAGAGTTACAACCTCACCCCCTAACCCCCTCTCCTAAATTAGGAGAAGGGGGAGAAAAGAAAAACTCCTCCAATTCATTTAGGGCAATTTGTGAAATCGAACCAAAGTCCAAAGAAGAAGCCGACAAGATCCACCAAGCAGCCGAAAAAGCGGGCAAAGAAAAAACCTGGCAAGTCAAAGAGGTAATCGAAACAGAAGTAAAACGCGCGCCGCGTGCACCCTTTACTACTTCCACCCTACAACAAACCGCTTCAACTCGCCTCGGCTTTTCGCCCAAGCGGACAATGATGGCCGCACAAAAACTTTATGAAATGGGCCACATCACCTATATGCGTACCGACTCGACCACCATGGCCGGTATCGCTCTTGCGCAAATCAAAAATGTTGTAACCAAAAAGTACGGTGCCGACTTGCATCAAGTAAGGCAATTCAAAACCAAATCCAAGAGTGCTCAAGAAGCTCACGAAGCCATCCGCCCAACCCACTTTGACAAAGAAAGCGCTGGCACAACCGAAGACCAGAAACTCCTTTACCGACTCATTTGGCAGCGCGCAGTAGCAAGTCAGATGCAAGACGCGCTTATGATGCGGACTAAGATTGTAACCGGCTTTGATTTCCTAAGGCGAGACCTTAGGAATCCGGATCAAAGGTCTCGCCTTGAGGAAATTCCGAGCTTTGTTGCAAACGGTTCGCGCGTGCTCAAGGATGGCTGGCTCTTGGCCGACCCTCGAGCCAAGGGTGAAGATGTTATTTTGCCAAACGTGAAGTCTCATGACCTGCTTGATCTACTTGCAATTAACACCGAAGAAAAGCAAACCGAACCACCAAACCGATACAGCGAAGCCGGACTCATCAAAGAGCTCGAAAAGCGCGGCATCGGCCGCCCTTCGACTTATGCCTCGATCATCAATACAATTATTGAGCGCGGTTATGTCGACAAAGACGGCAAAACTTTGAAACCGACCGATACTGGCGACGTCGTCTCAACCTTTCTTGAAGACAACTTTGAAAATTATATTAGCGACACCTTCACCGCAGAGATGGAAGATGAGCTCGACCAAATCGCAGAGGGCAAACGCGAATACGAACCAACCTTGCGCGAATTTTATACACCGTTCTTGAAAGACGTCAAAGCCAAAGAAAAAACCGCCAAGCTCACCACCCTAGGCGAGGCCGACCCGCGCTTCAAATGTCCGATTTGTGGCAGCGATATGGTAATCAAACTCGGCAAGGGTGGCAAGTTTCTCTCTTGTGAAAAGTTCCCCGACTGTAAGGGTATGCGCAACATCGATGGTAGCGAAATCAAAGAAGCCGAACCAATCGGCATTGATCCTACAACCAATCTGCCGGTACTTGTGATGGACGGCCGATTTGGTCCGTATGTGCAATTAGGAAGTAGTCAGCAATCAGTAGTCAGTAGCAAGGAAAAGAAAACAAAAAAAGAGAAACCTCGACGTGCAAGCATTCCAAAAGATATCGATCCAAACAAGATCACGCTCGAGCAAGCGCTCAAACTTCTTTCTCTACCTAGAGAGCTAGGGTCCCACCCCGAGACCGGCGAAATGATCAGTGCCAATATCGGACGCTTCGGACCATATGTCGTGCACCAGCGCGATTTCCGTTCGCTCAAAGCTCCAGACAATGTCTACACCGTGACCCTCGATCGCGCGCTTGAAATCTTCAAAGAACCCAAAAAGTTCGGTCGCCGTGGCAGACAAAGCAAAAAAGAGTAGAATGGGTCTATGCATGAAAAACTAGTAGAAAAAGCTAGAGAATTTGCAAAAAAAGCGCACGAGGGCCAAAAACGCCAAAATGGCGAACCATATTTTAGCCACCTCGAAGCCACCGCCAAGGCGCTTTTGGATTTGGGTATGAGCGAGCAGACCGTCGCCGCCGGCTACCTCCACGACACAATCGAGGATGTCGGTGTTTCGCCCGAGGAAATAGAAAAGGAGTTTGGTGCCGACGTGCGCTTCATCGTCGAAGGTGTAACCAAGCTTGGCCACCTCAAATATCGCGGAGCTGACCGACACAACGAAAGTTTGCGCAAACTTTTTGTCGCGATGTCGCAAGACATCCGAGTCTTGATCGTCAAACTCTGCGACCGCCTCCACAACATGGAGACGCTTGAGTTTGTGCCCAAAGAAAAACAAAAAAGAATCGCCGGTGAGACACTCGAAATCTACGCGCCGATTGCTTATCGCCTCGGCATCCGCAAAATCTCCAAACGTCTCGAAGATTTGGCTTTCAAATATGTCGAACCCGAAGAGTACAAAGAAATCACCGAGCTCCTAAAACAAAAACGCGAAAACGAAGCCGAATCTTTGGAAAAATTCAAAAGAGAGGTAACCAAAGAATTGGCCGGAGGTGGAGTCAAAAATTTCAAAACCGATTATCGCATCAAAGGTATTTATAGTTTGTACAAAAAATACCTCCGCCAAGGACGCGACCTTGAAAAGATTTACGATATCGCCGCCATGCGCATCTTGGTCGACACGAGCGAGGATTGTTATCGGGTGCTTGGCATCATTCATTCGCATTGGCAACCTCTGCCCGGCCGAATCAAAGACTTCATCGCCCACCCCAAACAAAACGGCTATCAAGGCTTGCACACCACCGTCTTCACCGGCTTCGGCACGGTTGTGGAAGTTCAAATCAAAACCGAGGAAATGCAACGTGAGGCCGAATACGGCATCGCTTCGCACATAACTTACAAATCAGGCAAAACCAAAAGCACCGGTATAGAATGGATTCGCAAGATTCTACCCTCTTTCATTTCCAAAAACACCGAGGCCAAAAGTGTTCAAGACCGCGATGTACCAAAGTGGATTCGCGAATTGGTTAGTTACCAAAACGCTCACCAAGACAGCGAACAAGCTCTAAGCGACATCAAAGATGATTTTCTAAACACACGTATTTTCGTCTTTACCCCCAAGGGCGACGTCGTCGATCTGCCTATTGGCGCCTCGGTTGTCGACTTTGCCTATTCTATTCACTCCGATGTCGGCAATTCAATGTCCGGCGCCAAGGTCAATGGCAAAATGTCAGCCTTTAATACCGAGCTCAAAAACGGCGATATTGTGGAGATAGTCACCAAGAAAAACGCCAAGCCTTCGCGCAAATGGCTCGAATATACCAAAACCACCTTTGCCAAAAAGCATATTCGACAGCTGACTTAGATATAACCCACCCTCCCCTCCCTTATTCCAAGGGAGGGTTAGATGCTAAAATTCTTAATTGAGTAGAGGTCGTCGTCGATTGGTGTGTCTTCAGCAATTTTGATTTCCTCGGGTGTGCGATCGTCAACTCCGACGCTCTGGTCGGAGCCCCGATCTTCTAACGTCGGGGTTGAATTTTGACCTTGGACCAAGCGCAACAAATCTTCCAAATCTTCATTAGAGAAAAATTCAATCATGAGTTTGCCGCCCCGATCGCGCTTCTCGATCTGAACCCGAGTACCGAGCGATTCGGTAAACTTTTCTTCAAGGTCGGAGAGCGCCGGATCAATGTCCGACTTGACCCTCCTCACTCGCTCAATCGCAATCTTGCGCGCCGCCGTCTCGGCTTCACGCACATTCATTTTGCGGATCATAATGTCTTGGAAAAGGACTTTTTGTTCTTCGGGCCGCTCCGAGAGCATGAGAAGCGGCCGAGTGTGACCTTCGTTGATTTTGCCTTCTGACAGAGCGGTGAGCATTTCCTCCGGCAAATCCAAAATGCGCATAGTGTTGGTCACATAGACTCGGCTCTTGCCGATCTTTTGAGCAATCTGATGATGTTTGAAGCCAAATTCATCGGCGAGCTTTTTGAAAGCGCGCGCTCTTTCGACCGGATTTAGATCTTCGCGTTGCACGTTTTCGATGATCGCAAGTTCGAGCTTCATCAGATCATCATGACTGCGATCCTCCTCGCCAACACGGATAAGCACCGGCACCTGTGAAAGTCCGGCGAGTCTGGAAGCTCGCAGTCGACGCTCGCCGGCAATGAGCTCATATTCGACCGCAAGCCCATCCTCTTTGACTATTTCTTTGCGGGTCACGACGAGCGCCTGAAGCACACCGTATTGCTTGATCGAATCGGCAAGCGCCTGCAGAGCTATCGGATCAAACTCGCGTCGAGGTTGAAAAGGGTTGGGCTTGATCTTGTCGACCTCAACCCAAAAAATCGAGTTTTGATAAAAATTGGAAGTGTTGTTCATAACCTAAATATTTTACCACAAATCCCTTGACACCAGAAACTGAACTGCTATACTTTGAGTACAAAGTGCCGAAAGGCTCCGAGAAACCCCGCCTTGTGCGGGGTTTCGACTACTTAATAAAACTTCTGATCTTCTCTCTCATTCTTTCAAAAAGTTCTGAGTCAATCTTGTAAAGATTTCTTTTCAATCTTTTAACACTGGTCAATTTCATTTGTGCCAAAATCACAGAAACTTTTTCTCCATTTGAATCTGTAAAGTTAAAATAAAAATCAAATGGTTTTTGCTTGGTAGAAAGAGCAACGCACCAAAACATGTGGTTGTTGAATTTTTTGATCACCAAAACAGGTCTCGAAAAGTTATCTCCACTTCCATTTTGTTCGTGTCCGATATTCTTACCCAAAGAAGCCATCCAGACTTCTCCTTCTTGTGGAAAATATGTGGGAATTTCTGATTCGAACTGAATTTTCTTTTTTAATCCATTCCAGTTGTCGAACTCTTTTGTTTCGTCTTTCATTGTGCCAGAGGGGAGACTTGAACTCCCAAGCCCTTGCGAGCGCTCGATTTTGAGTCGAGTTCGTTTACCAATTTCGACACTCTGGCCTGTCAATTTTTATTATATTGAAAATAACTGAAAAATCAATCATAATCAGGCAATGGAACTCAAAAAAGGTATTTATAGACACTTCAAGGGCAACGAGTACGAAGTACTTGATTTGGCCTTGCATTCAGAAACACAAGAGCCTTTTGTGGTTTATCGCGCCCTCTACGGCGAGGGCAAACTTTGGGTTCGGCCTTTGACGATGTTTACTGAAGAAGTCGACAAGCCCGAACTAAACTACAAAGGCCCGCGCTTTACTTATGTCAGAGAAAAATAAAAAGCCGAAAATGGTCGTAATATTGGGGCCGACGTCGAGTGGCAAGAGTGACTTGGCAGTGGAGTTGGCTCGGAAATTTGGTGGCGAAGTGATTTCCGCCGACTCGCGCCAGGTGTATAAAGGACTCAATATTGGCACCGGCAAAATCACAAAAAAAGAAATGAAAGGGGTAAAGCACCACCTGCTTGATGTTGCCGATCCACGCAAAAAATTTACGGCCGCTGATTTCGTCCGTGCGACAAACGTGACGGCCGTCAAAATTGTCGCAAAAGGTAAAATACCGATCGTTTGTGGTGGTACCGGATTTTATATTGATGCTCTTCTTGGCGACAAACAGATTCCCGAGGTTCGGCCCAACCTCAAGTTAAGAAAAGGATTGGAGAAGAAAAGTGTTGAGGAACTTTTCAAAATTTTGCAAAAACTTGACCCAGAGCGTGCCCGAAATATTGATGCCAAAAACCCGCGCCGCTTGGTGCGTGCAATTGAGATATGCGAAGCTTTGGGCAAAGTACCAAGAGCTGAATCAAGAAGCACGAATTATGAAGTATGCAAGATTGGGATAAAAATAGACGAAAAAGAATTAAAGGAAAGAATAAACAAACGATTAGAAAAAAGGTTGAAACAAGGCATGATCCGTGAAGCGCAAAATTTGCACAAAAAAGGTTTGAGCTACAAACGTATGCGCGAACTAGGACTCGAATACAGAGCTTTGGCCGATTTCTTAAGCCGACGTTTACAGTCGGCTTCCCAACCGAAAGCGTCGGGACAAAAGAAAATTTCTAAGGACGAAATGCTCGATCGTCTTCAAAGCGAAATCTGGCACTACGCCAAACGCCAGATGACTTGGTTTAAGCGCGACAAAAACATAATCTGGCTACCGCCCAAAATTGGTTTGGTAGAAAAAGAAGTTAGGAAGTTTTTAAATTAATTCGGCGGGTGATGAGGGAATCGAACCCCCGACCGCGATTTTGGAGATCGCTATTTTACCACTAAACTAATCACCCCAGAGGCAATATAAACTTAACAAAAATTCGCCCTTTTGGCGAATTTTTGTT
>CAYMOW010000020.1:0-2071 GCA_964392285.1 uncultured Candidatus Saccharibacteria bacterium | reverse complement strand
AGCTTTTTGGAATATTTTTTGAGCTCGATTTTGCGCTCTACTTTGCGCTTGTTCTTGCGGGTAAAATACACCTCGCCGGTGTCTTTATGAACCAATCTGATGAGTTGATCTTGTGACATATTTTTTGAAATTAACCCAATATTTATAGCATACAAGCCAAATTGACGCAAATAAATAACCCCCGGGGTATCTGCCAAGCCGAGGGGAGCCAGCAGAAAGAGCCCGGGGGCGGCTTCGACCGTAGTCCGTACGAACCACAGGAGCCTATTTTTACTATACCATAATTTTTTGCTTGAAGGCAAGGGATAAGTTTCTGGTCTTTTCTCCCACCTTACCACCACCCACGGCTTCCCCATCGATATTTACAATCGGCACAATGTCTTTGAAAGAAGAAGTGATGAAGATTTCGTCTGCTGTTTTGAGCTCATCTTCATAGACTCGCCGTCTCTCGACTTTGTAGCCGAGAGTTTCGGCTAGCTCAAGCACAACCTTGAGAGTAACACCTCCGAGCACTTCTTCAGCCGGCGTGATGATCGTTCCGTCCTTGACCAAGCAGATGTTGCTTGTGGCGCACTCGTATATTTCGCCGTCGTAAGTGTAGAGGATCTCAACCGCCCTCTCTTCTTTGCGCCAATTTTGGAGCTTGACTGCTGTAATGTAATTGATCGTTTTGTGCTCTGGCATCTCACGCTTGTAGCGATAGGAAAGGAGTTTGGCTCCTGCTTCGTAATATTCTTCCGGCAAAGATTGCCAATTTTCAGCGGTAATATAGAAAGTCGGATTTTCAAAATCAAACTCAATGCCACCGATAGTTGGACCGCCCGTGAGTATCATCCGAACATTTGCTCTTTCTCTAAAACCCGAACGCTCACAGATCTCGATAATCTTTTTCTCACAACTCTCTTCGGTAACCGGTAGATTGAGCCCAAGCGCGTGCGCACCAGCCAAAAAGCGTGCAAAGTGATCAGCAAAGCGAAAGGGTTTGCCGTTTATAACAGCCAAACCATCATAAATACCATAACCTCGCAGAAGGCCAATATCTTCAACACCAACTTTGGCCTCACCGATCGGCATGATCTCTCCATTCAAGAAACAATATCTATTCATAAAAATATTTTTTAACTAGTGCATTAAATTTTTCGCCCCGATCAAATTCGTTTTTGAATTTTTCGAAACTCTTGGCTCCGGGCGAAAAGACAATCGTTGTCCGAAGAGAATTTTGGCGAGCCTTGAGGCGAGCAAACTCGAGGCATTCTTCCAGTGTAGCAAACTCGACGTACTCTGCCCAACCGAGTGAGCGCTTTATTTTCTCGGTAGCACTGCCTGCAAGTAAAATCAGATTTTTGGGCTCAAGGAGTCTACCGAGCTTCTCTGTCCAAATACAATAATCGAGTTCTCGGTCAGTGCCACCGGCGATAAGAAGAAAAGGTTGAGTCCAAGCAAATCTTTCGACCGCCATAACGGTCGCCTCCGGCGAGGTGCTTGCCGTATCGTTGTAGATTACGACCCGCTCGTCTTCATAAACTTTTTCTTGTCTAAATTTTATTTGTGGCAAAGTCTTTATTCTTTCGACAATTTGCGCCGTCGGAATACCGAGAATAAGTGCCACGCGTATGGCTACAATAAGATTGAGGAGGTTATGCTCGCCCCACTTTTGAGCAAAAGCCTTCTTGTCTAGAAAATCGAACTCATCTTCTTTGGAGAAAAGCTCGGTCTTGGCTTTTGGGCCGAGCTTCAAGAAAAGATCCGTCCATTCGTTGTCTTTGTTGAGTAGAAGAAAATCTTCTTGGTTTTGGTATCTAAAGATATTGGCCTTGGCTCTGGCGTAGCCCTCCATTGTTTTGTGTCGATTGATATGGTCGCGATAGAGATTGGTGATGACCGCAATGTGCGGAGCAAGTCTAGAGCCCTGACTTTCGATCAGCTCACCTAAAAGTTCGAGCTGGAAAGAAGGCATTTCCAAAACCAATCTTTGCGACTCCGAAGCCTCAACCCCTTTACCCAAAAAAGGATTCTCGGGCGAATTGCCGACAATCTCGGCCGCCAAAAGATGAGCCGTCCAATTAACGGT
>CAYMOW010000019.1:0-14420 GCA_964392285.1 uncultured Candidatus Saccharibacteria bacterium | reverse complement strand
TGGCGGAAGGGATGGGATTCGAACCCATGGAACCCTTTCGGGCTCAACACATTAGCAGTGTGCTGCTTTCGACCACTCAGCCACCCTTCCATTGGTTCGCTATAACATTGGTAACAGCAACCATATATTTGTTTGCCAATCTTTAGATTGAGCCTCCACATTCTCGCACAAAACCTTTCCTTTTTCAAAGTTGCAAAAAACCTCAAGCGAAGTAAAATCAAACCTATGAATAAAACTACTATTCTTGTAATTATTGGCTTGATTTTCTTGATCGGGGCTGGGCTTTATATCTACAACCCAGAACCGATCGAATACCGACCAGCCCAAGAAGAACCCGCCCAGGAAGAACCGGTTTTCTGCACTATGGATGCCAAACTCTGCCCCGACGGTAGCTATGTCGGCCGAACCGGCCCTAATTGCGAATTCTCACCTTGTCCGGACGAGGGCACCGAGGCACAAAATTAAAAATGAAATTCAAAGAAGATCGCCTCGAAAAAATTTTTCGACTTTCACTCGCCCAAAAAAATGCCTTGGAACGACTCGGGCTAAAAACTGCGCGCGACCTGCTCTTTTATTTTCCAACTCGCTATGGCACCCCGAGCGCCATCCGCAATATAGAGCACCTAGAAGCCGATCAAGAGACGGTCGTCTTTGGTCGGATAAAAAATCTTTCGGTTAAAAAAACTTTTCGCTCGCACTTGGCCATTTCAACGGCCAAACTTGAGGACCAAACCGGCACAATCGAGCTCGTCTGGTTTCGAGAACCTTATATCGCCAAAATGTTCGCCGAAAATTCTTTGGTCCGAATTGAAGGCAAAGTTTCGACCAAAAAATCTCCGGGTAGCGAAAATCCAAAACTTTATTTTGCCAACCCTAAAATAGAAAAGGTGGTGCGCCTGCCGGAAGGTTCGAGCGACTCACTTTTTGCCCGCGATGAACAGCATTCGCTCCAACCGGTCTATCCCGAAACCCGCGGCATCTCGAGCAACTGGATTTTTTATGCTGTCCAAAAGCTGATCAAACTCGGCTTTCAGAGCGCCCTACCCGATCCGATCCCAAATGAAATTTTAGAAAAATATCATTTACCCAAGCTCCAAACTGCGCTTATCTGGGTGCACCTGCCCCAAAAAGAGTCGGACGCCGAAGTGGCAAGAAAAAGATTTGCCTTCGAAGAAATCTTGAACGTTCAGCTCGACCGCGCGCGCGAAAGATATCTTTCGCACAAAACTCGGAGTTTCTCGATAAAAAAATCAGCCAAGGAGATCGAGAGCTTTGCCCAAACCTTCCCCTTTCCTCTGACCCAAGCCCAGAAGCGCGTCACTCAATCTATTCTCGAGGATATGGCTCGCGGTTATCCGATGTCGCGCCTGATCGAGGGCGACGTCGGATCTGGCAAGACGGCGGTTGCCGCGATCGCAAGCTTTGCCACAGTCACCACCTTGCCACCAGAGCGTCAATTCGGTAATCTGCAAGTCGCCTATATGGCCCCAACTGAGATACTCGCCGAGCAACATTTCGAATCATTTATCGAATATTTTGCAAAATATAAAGTCAATGTCGGGCTGATCACCGGCTCGGGAGCCAAAAAGTTTCCATCCAAAATTTCCAACGATAAGTGGACCAAAATTTCCAAAGCTCAACTTCTGAGGTGGGTGGAGAATGGCGAAATCCCCATTCTTATCGGCACGCACGCCCTAATCCAAAAATCTGTTAAGTTCAAAAACTTGGGGTTAATCGTTATCGACGAGCAACATCGCTTCGGTATAAAACAAAGAATGGCCCTGCGTCGCAAGCACGACATTGTCCCCCACCTTTTAAGTATGACCGCGACTCCGATCCCCCGCACCTTGGCTTTGACCATTTTTGGCGATCTTGATCTTTCGCTTCTCGATGAATTACCACCCGGCCGAAAACCGGTTCAGACAAAAATTGTCTTGCCCCAAGATCGCGACGAGGCTTATGAATTTGTCCGTCAAGAATTGAACAGGGGCCGACAAGCCTATGTCATCTGCCCAAGGATCGATGAGCCAGACCTGCAAAAGGAGCTTAGTCTAAACGCTCGCTCGGTCAGAGAAGAAGCCGAGCGCTTGGGAAAAAAAGTTTTCAAAGAGTTCAAGATCGGCACTCTGACCGGCAAAGATAGTCCCAAAGAAAAAACCGAAAAGATGCGCGCCTTCAAAGAGGGCCGGATCGATATTTTGGTCGCAACTTCGGTTGTCGAAGTTGGAGTCAATGTCCCAAACGCTACCGTCATCCTCATCGAAAACGCCGAACGCTTCGGCCTTGCCCAACTCCATCAGTTGCGCGGTCGAGTCATTCGCAGTTCGCATCAAGCCTACTGTTTTGTCTTTACTGAAAGTAATAGCGTCAAGACGGCAAGCCGACTCAAGTCTTTCGTCAAAGCCAAAAATGGTTTTGAGCTAGCCGAAGCTGACTTACAACAAAGAGGCACCGGTGGCTTGGGCCAAAATGCTCGCCAATGGGGCGTGTCGGACCTCGCGATGGAAGCCCTACGCAATATCAAGATGGTCGAAGCGGCGCGCGCCGAGGCCACGCGCCTCATTACAGAAGATTTTGATCTCAAGAATTACCCTCTCCTCGCCTCCAAGCTCTCCCAAAACCAAATCCATTTGGAATGATTTAATCCCTCTCCATCAAATATTGAAAAGCGTCGTCAAGAACTTTTTTGTGACCAAGACTAACATCGAAATATTTTATACCCAATTCTTTGCACGAAATTTCATATTCAGCACTTTTTTTAACTATCCAATCTGGTAACTCTTTCAGATCTTCTTCGGAAAGTTCTCCGAGCCAATAGTCATTTACGCCTTTGTGTTTAGTCAGAATATCGATATCCAATCTTGAAGCTCCAAGAAAACAAGTTTTGATTGGAAACTTTTCTTGCAATTTTTTTACATGTTCTGGTAAAAAAGAATCCCCTTCCAAAACATAAGATAGATTTGACTCAACGATCCTATGTATTAACTTCCGGAGAAACGGAAAAAATTTCTCATGATGATTAACCCACCAATTCTTACCTTCTTGTATACCAAGCTCCGGCGACATAGAATCCAGCGCCCCTCTGATGATATCGAGTGGCATCCAAGAAATCTTTTCTTTCTCTAAAATTAACTTGGCCAAAGTAGATTTACCAACTCTTGGCATTCCTCCAATTAAATAAATCATGGTGCGCGCGCCAGGGCTCGAACCTGGGACCTAGCGTGTATAAGACGCTCGCTACTACCAACTGAGCTACGCGCGCAACGATTCTATAATATGCCTTATTCCCATAAAAACATAGCTAGTAGTGTCAGTATGTTCATATGCAATATTGCATGTTCCATGACCAAATCCATTCTTATAAGTCAGATCCACAAGTCGAGAATTTTTTATATACGTCTTCCTAAATTGACTAACTTTGACACCAAGTGTCTTTGCCCAAAAAGAGACCGCTTCACCTTCATTCATATCTCTATATATGTGAAGTTTAAACTTTAATCCTTCTTTCGAGACTCCTAATAATCTAAGCCATTTTACATAAACTTTCAACATACGGGGATCAGTGTTCCCGAAGTCAAGAGACCCTTTCCTTGTCTTTCCCCCTTCAGCCCAATAAAGAGCAAACCCCAAAATAAACAAGTCTCGTTTTGAGATATAACCTAAGTCTTTTTTTACTCTCTCGAAGGCAAGGTCAAGTTTAGATTGCCGTTTTAGCGCCATGGTTTGCCTGTAATTTTCTATCCTTCGTGGATTAAAATCTCTCAATGCTTTTATTCTTTCCGAAGACAAAGGATAGGGTGCAAGCCATAAACTTAGGCTACCTTTGCTCACTTTGAGTTTGGCTTTAATCTGAGAATAGCTCATCCCCTTGAGTCTCATTTTTATCGCCTTATTTTTTTCTTTTGTTAGAGGGCCTGACATGAACCTTTGATTTTTATCCTTATATGATAATCTACTGGTTCATACAACTCAACCTATTGTGTGGACATTACCGAGTCCTCTAAAGATCTCGAATTGTAAAAAGCTATAGGGGTAGCCTTAGTCGCAAACGGTGTCGCCAGCCGAGAGGGCCGAACCTATAGCTCGAGATCGGCCACCAGAATCTACACACCAATGATTAGCCCCGGTAGATTGCACCAAAAGGGGAACGGAAACAGCATAAGCTGAACCAGTCGAAACGCAAGAAGGACTACCGTTGGCAAAACCAGCAAGAAGTCTACTAACTGAAGTATCGTTAAACATGCCCGCAGAGCAACTATTGGTCGAAGCGCCGTAGTTTAGATTGGCTTCATAATAGAGTTGGGCCACAGTAGTCAGCTGTCTGAGTTGAGCTTTGACTTTGGCATCATTGCCCTTCCTACGACTATTGTTCATCACATTCAAAACAATCGAAGAAAGGACGCCAATAATTGCAATCACCACCAGAAGCTCGATCAGAGTAAAGCCTCGTTTTTTATTCATTATCCAATTTTAATTTTTTTATACCAAACCAACAAGTGCCAGCTGTGTATTACGCTTATATTTTCATTTCTTTTTTGAGGGCAATACCATGAGCCACGAGCATTTGATCAAATTCATCGCGCTCAATACTTTCGGTCTCCATAAGTCTTTTGGCAATCGCATCGAGCAATGCGCGATGTTCGGTAATAACCTTTTCGGCTCGAGACAGAGCTTCTTTCATAATTTTTGAAACCTCATCATCAATCATTGCCCCAACTTTTTCTGAATATTCCTTTTCATTCAAAGCACCTCGACTACCAAAAAGCACCTTGCCCCCGCTCGATTCGAGAGCAACCGGACCCAGATGTTCGGACATACCATATTTTGTTACCATATCCCTGGCCATCGCGGTCGATACTTGCAAATCGTTTGATGGGCCGGTCGTCAGATCGCCAAAAATCATTTTTTCGGTCACATAACCGCCAAGAGACATGGCGATATCATCAAGAAATTCGTTGCGACTCTGCAATTTGCGATCCTCGATTGGCAACTTCAAAGTATAGCCCGCCGCCCGACCACGACTAATAATCGAGACTTTGTGCACCGGGTCGGCAAAGGGCAGAACGCTCGCCACCACCGCGTGTCCAGCCTCGTGATAAGCCGTGATCTCTTTTTCTTTTTTCGAAAGAATATGACTGCGTCGCTCCGGACCCAGGATAACCTTTTCGATTGAACGAATAAGATCGTATTGGGAAATCTTGGTTCGATTTTCTCTGGCCGCTAGAATTGCACCCTCATTCATTAATGAATAAATATCAGCCCCCGAAAAACCCGGCGTGCGTTCGGCAATCAGTGCCAGATCAACGTCTTCAGCAAGTGGTTTGTGCTTGGCATGTATTTTGAGTATCTCCTCTCGATCATGGCGATCCGGTAGATCGATCGTCACCCGACGATCAAAGCGCCCCGGTCGCAACAGAGCCGGATCAAGCACATCGGGCCGGTTGGTCGCCGCCATCATTATGACCTTCTCGGTTGGCTCAAAGCCGTCCATCTCGACAAGTATCTGATTTAGAGTTTGCTCGCGTTCATCATTGCCACCACCCATACCGCCACCACGCACCCGACCGACCGCATCAATCTCATCCATAAAGATAATGGCCGGCGCCGCCTTTTTGGCCATAGCAAAGAGGTCGCGAACTCTCGAAGCTCCGACCCCGACAAACATCTCGACAAATTCCGAACCAGAAATCGCAAAGAAAGAAACTCCCGCCTCACCCGCTACCGCCCGCGCCAGCAAAGTCTTGCCTGTACCCGGCGCCCCCATAAGCAAAATGCCTTTGGGGATACGTGCACCAATTTCAAAAAACTTTTTGGGATTTTTGAGAAAGTCGACAATTTCGCTAAGTTCCTCCTTGGCCTCCTTGCAACCGGCCACGTCTTTGAAAGTCACCTTTTGCTTTTGATCATCGGGCGAAGTGATGCGCGCTCGCGACTGACCAAAAGAAAAAGCTTGCATCCCCGCCCCCTTTACCTGACGCGTCATCAGCCAGATAAAAACAGCAATAAATATAATCGGAAAGAGAATCGGCGAAAGATTGAGAAGCCAATAAAAGAAGCCAGAGCCTTCATCAATATTAACCTTGACCGCGCTCAGATTTTCGGGTGTCACCCCAAATCCGGCCAAAGCCTCACCCAAACTGGCCTGCTGTTCCTTTTTAGACAATTTGACCGCACCATCCTTGAAGACTGCTTCGATCTTTTCGCCTTTAACAGTCAGAGCCTCAACCTGCCCACTCTTGACGGCGAGTCCAAGCTCGGAAATTGTGATCTCCTGATTTTTTTCACCGGAATTAAATAGAGCATAGAGCGAAAGCAAAACAACAAAAACCAATATGCTACTAGCAAAGCTCCCCCAAAATGAACCGCCGAGATTGTTCTTTTGGCTCTTGAGCAAAACCTGCTTTTTGTCCGATTTTTTATCGTTTTTGTTTTTCATTGATCATCATTTTAGCACAAAAATGCTATTATACGAGTTACGGCCGCAGCCGTTCAATACAGATGAGTTTGATACAAAACAAAAAGGCCCGATTCAATTACGAAATTCTCGAAAAATACGAAGCCGGTATTGAGCTTTTGGGTTTTGAGGTCAAATCGATCAGGGCCGGCCAAGGCTCACTCGAGGGTGCTCATGTTACCATAAGAGGGGGTGAGGCTTTTGTTACCAGTATGAATATCCCACCCTATCAGCCCAAAAACACGCCCAAAGAATACGAGCCAGAGCGGGTGCGTCGCCTCCTTTTGACTAAAAAAGAGATCGACAAACTTAGGACAGCCGAAGCTCAAAAAGGTTTGACAATAGTGCCGATTTCGGTGTATAATAAAGGGAGTAAGATCAAGATCGAAATCGCGATTGTTAAAGGTAAGAAGAAATTTGACAAAAGAGAGACAATCAAAAAACGCGACACCGAAAAAGAAATACGAAGATCTCTCAAAAACTAGTTGTTCGCCCCAAGTCTACAAACACACCCGAGAATTTGCCCTTCGTCGCAAGCTCCTCAGGACCCGACCTAATTTTTTGAAAAGAATCTTTCAAAAAATTAGGTCGGGGATGAATTAGAATAGACATCCAAGTCCTTTGAAAATGCGCATAGTAGAGCTCCAAGAACTCTTAAATCCCTTGGAAAACTTAAATGCAAAAAATACTTTTGCCAAAGTCGCTTCTCCGTATTTTACGGCTAACGATTTTGATTTCGCTTACGCTCGAGCTTAATCTCGCGTAAATGAAACGGCTCCCTCTTGAAGTCTGTTATAGAGAAGAGTTGTAATAAATCCGGACTATAAATTGCAAATTGTTTCGTTTGCAATCCGAACCAATGAAACTAGACTTGAGTCTGTTCCGTCTGATTTTTAGGACACAAGTCGAATCCGCCTCGTGCGGAAAGTCAGACTAAACTATGTAGATCCATTTTCAAAACTTGTTTGCACGGGGGCTCACTACCTCCCATCTCCACAAAATTCTAAAGTTTTTCAAAACTCTATATCCAGTAGTGGCCGACGTTTGGGTTTGTAGTCGGCAAATTCGCGCTCGAGATATTCGTCAGGAATTTCGAGTACAAATTCAGAAGGCAGATTCACCCCCCGACTACCAAAGATGGTGCGAGTTTGGGCATAAGAGAGAAAAAGTTTTTTCTTGGCTCGGGTCAGCGCCACGTAGAAGAGTCGGCGCTCCTCTTCGGCTTCCTCTTGGCTAATATTTTCGTCGTTATCGCGATTGTGTGGAAAGAGACCTTCCTCGAGCCCGGTAATAAAGACGTAGGAAAATTCCAAACCCTTGGCGGCATGGACGGTCATCAGGCGCACCGCCTCAACTTCTTCTTTGTCGCTATCTTGGTCGCTCGCCAAACTCACATCTTCCAAGAGCTTGTGGGCGGCCTCTTCGGCCGGCAAATGGTCGTAACGCGTAGAGAGAGCCACCAACTCTTTTATATTTTCTTTTCTTTCGACATCTTCCTCCGACTTGGTCAGCTCCGAAAGCAAGCCCGACTCTTCAGCGATGAAACCAATAGTCCGTGAGGGTGGGTTGACCAAAGCGAAATCTTTGATCCGTGCCAAGAGATTTCTAAAACCCGACAATTTTATCCGCATCTTGGCTGGCAGATCGGCTTCCTTACCCGCGACAATCTTGAGCAAGGTCGTCTTGCCGATACCGCGCGGTGGCACATTGATAATACGCTTGAGATCAGAAATACTCTCCGGATTGAGCGCGTAGCGCAAAAAAGCCAAGATATCTTTGATTTCCTTTCTTTCAAAAAATCTGGTGCCCAAAACCTGATACGGCACCCCAAGCGCCAAAAATTCTTCTTCGAGCACGCGCGATTGAAAATTGGCCCGATAGAGAACAGCCATTTCTGAATACGGCACCCCACGCTCATGAAGCTCTTTGGTTTTTTGGGCTACAAATTGAGCTTCGTGATTTTCGGTCAGAGCCTCGAAGACTCCGGCCCTTTCGCCCAAAGCATTGCGAGTGACCAACCTTTTTTCTTGGCGCAATTTATTGCGCTCAATAATCCGATTGGCAATCGCCAAAATAGTTTGGGTCGAACGATAATTTTCTTCCAAGAGCACCAGCTTGGCCCCTGGAAAATCTTTTTCAAAATTTAAAATATTTCTGATATTGGCCCCGCGCCAGCTGTAAATATTTTGATCCACATCACCGACAGCACAAATATTGCGATGTTCGCCAGCCAAAAGCAGAGCAATCTTGTATTGGACCTTGTTGGTATCTTGATATTCATCGATATGCAAATAACGCCATCGCTCGGCATAAACTTTTCTAATCTCGACCTTTTCCAAAAGTTTGGCCGAAACCAGCAAGAGGTCGTCAAAATCAAGGGCGTTTTCTTGGCGTAGGTTTTTTTCGTATTCAGACCAGACCTGGCTAACCACTTGAGCAAAATAACCCGAACGCGAACCCGAAAGTTCGCCCTGGACCTCTCGAGCATAATCTTCGACCGAAAGAAAATTGCCCTTTTCGCGCGAGATAACCCCAAGCACCTTGGCCGGGTCAAACTCTTTTGGGTTGAGACCGATTTTCTCCAAAGCTTCTTTGACCAATCTTTTCGAATCAGCTCGATCATAAATACTAAAATATTTGCTTACCCCAACCGCTCTATAATTTTCTTTGATAATAAAGGCTCCGAGTCCATGAAAGGTTGCTACGAACGGCCGACCGGTTTCCGAGACCGGTGTATTTATATCCCGCATCGAACCAAGCAGACGATCTATCCTCTCCTGCATTTCTCGGGCCGCCTTGTTGGTAAAGGTGACGGCCAAAATATTTTGGGGCGCAACACCATTTTTGATCAGGTGCAAAATCCGATGTGTCACAGTTTTGGTTTTGCCCGCACCGGCACCAGCCAAGACCAAAAGCGACCCCTCGGTCGTCTCGACCGCCCGTCTCTGAGCCGGATTGAGCTCTTCTAAATACTGCATCTGGTTATGATAGCAAAAATTTGGCTACAAATTACCTGTGGATTGCAAGTTGCCTAAACCGGACAAATTGCTAAACTTATAAGCGTGCCAGAGTTTTCTTTCCTGAACAAGAAATGGCTCTATTGAGCCATAAAATGACAGAATGCCAGAATTAACATTAATCTTAGGCTTATTTTAACCTTACCTCCCAATCCCGACCCGCAAGATCATTATTTTTCAAGGCTAATCGGGAAAAATACAAAAAATCTTTCAAATATCCTGACCAGAAGGTTTTTGGCTTTTGGCCTGCTTTTACTCTTGCCAATTTCTGTTTCTGCTGGTCTGCTGACAGGCTTATTCAACAAAAGCGCCGAGGCCGATTATCAGAAGACCGCTCGAACCAATTTGGAAAATATGGCCCTCATTGCCCTAGCCTCTCCTTCTTCTGAGATAGCCTCAAATGAGAATATCGTGGACAATGATTCTTTGGTCGCACTTTCTGGACCAGCCGGCAGTCCAGCCGAAATCTCAAACCAAAAACCAACAAACGACCAGATCAGCGTTTATGTCGTCCGAGAGGGCGACACTCTCTCTCAGATCGCCGAAATGTTTGGCGTAACAGTCAACACCGTAAAATGGGGTAATGACCTAACTTCAAACACTCTCCAGACCGGACAAACTTTGGTCATTCTGCCTATATCCGGCATCAAATACACGAGCGTAAAGGGCGACACCTTGGCTTCGATCGCCAAAAAATTCAAAGGCGACATCGAAGAAATTGCTTCTTACAACAATCTCGAAGAAGGTGCGAGCTTGGCTGTCGGCACCGATCTAATCATTCCTGATGGCGAAATTTTGAGCGCACCTAGGACCGGCGACAACTCTTCCAATCAAGTCCGATCAACTGCTGGACTCAAAACTTATGAGGGTTACTACCTTCGACCGATTGTCGGCGGACGTAGGAGTCAGGGTATCCACGGCTACAATGCTGTCGATCTGGCCGCACCGGCTGGCACACCAATTTTGGCTTCGGCTAGTGGCGAAGTTATCATTGCTCGATCCGGTGGTTGGAACGGTGGCTACGGCACCTACATCGTCATCAAGCACGACAACGGCACCCAAACTTTATATGCCCACAACCAAAGCAACACCGTTTCGGCTGGCGACATAGTCAACCAAGGCGACCTGATCGGCTATGTCGGCGCCACCGGTAAAGTTACAGGCACTCACCTCCACTTTGAAATCCGAGGTGCCAAAAATCCTTTTTAATGTTAAACTTGGATTAAGTTATAAATAGTAATCACAAACTTTTTGGCTACCCAACACAGAATCAACAACCAGATCAGGGCCGACGAGGTTCGAGTCTTAGGACCGGAGGGCGAGAATTTTGGCGTTCTCAAGATACAAGAAGCTCTGGCCAAAGCCTCGGAAGTCGGACTCGATTTGGTTGAAATCTCACCCAACACCAACCCGCCCATAACTCGGATCATCGACTATGGCAAATTCCTCTATCTTGAAAATAAAAAACAGAAGGCAACTAAGGCCAAAATTCAAACAACCGAGGTTAAGAATATTCAAGTCAAAGTCGGCACCGGCGAGCACGACCTCAATCTAAAGGCTAAAAAGGCTTCCGAATGGCTCAGGGAGGGCCACCGCATCCGGATCGACCTCTTTTTGCCGGGTCGCACAAAATATATGAACGAAAGCTTTTTGAAGGAAAGAATGGAGAGAGTTTTAAAGCTCATAACCCTAGACTATCGAATAGCCGAGGAACCCAAAAAGAGCCCCAAAGGCTTGACAGCTCTCATAGAACGTGCAAAATAAGTTATCGTAATGAAAACAAACAAATCTTACGCCAAGCGCATTAAGGTTACCAAGAACGGCAAACTGGTAACTCGCAAGATCGGCCAGAACCACTTTAATGCCAAAAATCGCACCAGAACCACTCTCCGCAAGAGAGGCACGGTTTTGATACAAATGAGCAACAAAGACCGCGGGCGATTCCTGAACAATGTGTAGTTAAAATTTTCAATTATCAATTTTCATTAAATTTCCAATGTTTTAATTTGAAAATTAGAAAATTCAATCATTGATTGAAAATTCTAAATTTTAAATTGAAAATTGTTACAAAATCATGGCCAGAGTTAAAAAAGGACAAAACGCGCTCAAAACCAGACGCAACATACTAAAACAAGTCAAAGGTTATCGCTTTGGCCGATCAAAGAAAGAACGCCAAGCTTATGAAGCCATCAGTCATGCCGGCACCTACGCCTTTGCCCACAGACGCGACAAAAAAACCGACTTTCGTCAACTTTGGAATGTCCGCCTTAGCGCCTACCTCAAAGAGAACAGTCTTTCTTACAGCAAATTTATCGATGCCCTAAAGAAAAAAGAAATCGCCCTGAATCGCAAGGTTCTTTCCGAGATTGCCCACTCTCACCCGAACACTTTCAAACAAATTCTGACAAAAATTGGCTAATTTTGCTTATCCACAAAGAGCCTGTCAAGGTATTGCGCAAAAAAAGCCTAAAATATATACTTCCTCACAGGAGGAAATATAAAGGAGGAGTTTAATAGCTAATTTAAAAAACATGAATAAAGCAGATTTGGCCAATGCAGTCCACGCACTCATTGGAGGCACCAAGGTTCAGGCTGAAGAAGTAGTCGAAACCATCATTAGAGAAATCACCAAGACTCTCAAGAGTGGCGGTGAAGTTTCGGTTGCTGGGCTCGGCATCTTCTCAACCAAAACCCGCGCCGCTCGCACCGCTCGCAACCCACGAACCGGCGAAAGCGTTCAGGTCCCATCTATGAAAGTGCCAAAATTCAGAGCTGCCAAGGCTTTGAAAGACGCCGTAAAATAGTAGTCAGTAGTTAGAAGTTAGCCTTTAGGTTTAAAAACTTTGGGCTAAAAACGTTTTCCACTTAGCAAAAATCCGCCCAAGGGCGGATTTTTGCTTTGGTGCGGGATGGGAGAATCGAACTCCCGACTACGGTTTGGAAAACCGTCATTATACCATTTAACTAATCCCGCTTTTGCTTTCGCAAATTTAGTCTACATATTAACACAAAAAGCTTCTTTTCCAAGTTGAAGAATTAGATAAACTTGGTGGAAAGTCTGACCACTTCGTCGAAGTTGTCGCCATTTGCGATTTTGTTTTTGCGCTCGAAGCCACACTTCTCACAGCGCTGTAGCACAGACCACTCTCCCCCATTCTCCTCGGCGCCAATCGGCTTCATCATTCCACCACAGACAGACGCCCTATCCCCTGGGTCGACGTCTACATGCTTGCTCCAAAGACATTTTGGGCAATGGTTGGTGTAGCCATTACCCTTTACAGCTGTCCCGCATATATCACAAATAAAGTTTTCTGTTACCTTTTTGAACATATACAAAATATGAAAGTAGAATTTTCAATTTTTAATTTAAAATTTTCAAATTGAAACATTGGAGATTTAATGAAAATTGAAAATTGTGAACCTGCCCGATGGCAAGGTGGGTTGAAAATTATTTCTGACGCCTATGCAAATGCGCCGCGACGCCCATAGCAAGCCCAATAATAGCCAAATTTTTGATTATATACTGACCTTCCATAGTCGGCACCCAGCTTGATTGCCAAGCCACCTCCGGCAACATTACGAGAGGCAAAAAGGTTGTGACCATATGGATAGCTAAAAGAAAGATCGCTACCCGTTCAAACTTGGGCAAGATGAACGTTACGCCGATAAGCATTTCAAAAATGCCAAAGCAAATAATGAATTGCTCAAAGGTTAGGAAAGGCAAAGTTTTTTCCAACAAATCTTTAACTAAAGGGTTGGCCGGACTCTCCCCTACTACCTTGAGCAAACCAAACCAAAAGAAAATGACAAAGACCGCAAGTTTGGCAAAAGGCACGCTTATAGCTCGAAAAAAGTTTATGATCAGAGAATCGATTTTGTAAAACAAATTTGCAATCACAAATATATTTTAACACAAAAGCAATTAAAATTGCTTTTTCTGTCCCTGTCGGGCCAGGCGGAATCGGTCACGAATTTTGCTTCGCAAATTCTCGACCCCGCCTCGCCGTCGCTTCGCGACATGCTCCGGCTTTCGATTCCGCACAAAAGCAATTAAAATTGCTTTTTCTGTCCCTGTCGGGCCAGGCGGAATCGAACCGCCGCCGCACCCACCCCATGGGTGTAGACTACCACTATCCGATGGCCCGTTTCTAAACAAACTTGTCGGGGCGCCGAGAATCGAACTCGGGCCTTATGGTCCCAAACCATATATACTGCCACTATACTACGCCCCGTTTATCATTATTGAATTTTTCAAACCCCACTCCTGTAAACCACTCAATACTGTCACTATACTACGCCCCGCTTACACCCTAACAGCCTAACATAAAATTATATTTTCCATAAGTCTGACCTTGGCCACTCGCCTCTCCATGTCCAAAAAGACACAAATCAAATCAAACTGCCAATCGGGATCAGATTTGGAATATTTCTCTAACATATAGGTCTGAATTACTCGCGAAAGTCTTTTTATTTTCCATGGATGCATATTGTCTTCCGGCTTATAATTGTTGATTTCTTGTTCAAAATGACCTCCAAAACTCCTCCGACTAACGGTTTTGACTTCGATGAAATGAATTTTGCCGTCTTTTTCGCCGACAATGTCCAATTCGCCCCACTTTTTGCGATAATTTCTATTGACAATCAAAAAGCCTTTGTTTTCAAGGTATTTTGAGGCAATCGATTCTCCTTTCGCTCCAATTTCGTTATGTTTAGCCATTTTGTCTTTGACTTTTACCCACATTCCCCAGAGTTATCCACAGATTTTAGCTTTCTTGTTGAAAAACAAGGAGTATTAGACAATGTTTAGATTCTACAACTTTTATATAGGAAAATATATAGTCTTATACTTCTAAAAATTTGTCTAAAATAACAGATATGTTAAATTTATGATCAAGCGGTCATGGTTTAGTGGTAGAACACGTCCTTGCCAAGGATGAGACGGGAGTTCG
>CAYMOW010000018.1:0-14477 GCA_964392285.1 uncultured Candidatus Saccharibacteria bacterium | reverse complement strand
AAGAAACCAAAGAAGCCAGAGTGCGAGTGGTTCGAGCCGCATTGACTTCCTTCGACATGGTGCCAAAGATGGGCATATGCAAAATGAGCCAATCGATTATTCTTTGACCGCGTTGGGTTTTGAGGAAGGTGATGAAGCCAACAACCAGACCGGCCAAACCCAAGAGCACCAAAAGAATGTTGTTTCGTAGAAAGTCGCTTATAGCGATGACGATTCTAGTTGGTAGTGGTAGTTCGATGTTTAGTCCGACAAACGTGGCGGTGAGGGTTGGTACCATATAAACCATAAGCACGATACCAATGACAACCATAAGACAAATGATGACGGTGGGGTAAATCATCGCCCCCTTTATTTTCTTGGTCAAAGAGTTGGCCTTCTCGAGCTGACCGGCGATGGTACGCAAAGAGTAGCCGAGCTTGCCCGACTCTTCACCGGCCGAAACCATCGAAACAAAGAGGTTAGAAAAAACATCATTATGTTTTTCGAGGGCACTTGAGAGGGTCTGGCCCTGGTTGATGAGAGCCGTGATATCCTCGAGGATTTCTTTGAAGCGTTTATTCTTGGATTGTTTGACCATAATCGATAGGGCGCGGGAAATCGAAAGTCCAGCCTCGGTCATCACTGCCAAGTTGTTGGCAAAGGTTATAAGCTCGGTCATCTTGACCTTCTTTTTTAGAGTAAAAAAAGATCTGCCAACTTTTTTGCTTTTTGTTTCTTCAGCCGAGACGATTGTTTCTCCCAAATTACGAATGTAGGCGTAGAGTGCGCCTTTGTCGGCAAATTCTTTGACCTCTTCCCTCTCTTCGCCGGCGGAGTTTATACTTTTATATTTATAGAGTGGCATTTTAATAAAATTTTCAATTTACAATTATCAATCTTCATTAAATTTACAATGTTTCAATTATAAAACAAAAGACAATATACTGATTATATCAGTTACAAAAAAATGTTTATAAAAAATGTTTATAAAATAAAATTATTCGGAAACGACACGCAGAACTTCTTCGATGGTAGTCATACCCTGAACTGCTTTGAAAATACCGTCTTCGAGCATGGTGAGCATACCTTCTTTCTTGGCCTGAAGTTCGATGTCTTCGGTCGTGCCACCTTTTATAATTATATCCTTAACGGCCGGAGAAACGTTGAGAACTTCATAAATACCAATTCTGCCTTTGAAACCCTCTTCGCCAGCGTCTTTTTGTGGTCGGCAGAATTCTATATCTTCCCACTTGTCGTCTTTGCCGATAATCTTTTCTTCTTTTAGGGCGTTTAGAACTACTTCGAGATTGACGGCCTTGCCAATCGATTCGACCTCGGCCTTGGTTAGTTTGTATTTTTCACGCTTGTCGGAGAGTTTGCGTACCAACCTTTGGCCAATAATGGCGTCGAGAGTTGAAATTAGCAGGAAGGGTTCGACCTTCATATCGATCAAGCGTGGAATGGCGCCGGCCGCCGAGTTGGTGTGCAGAGTCGAGAGAACCAAATGGCCGGTAAGTGAGGCGTTGATAGCCAGAGAGGCTGTCTCGCCGTCACGAATTTCACCAACCATAATTATATCTGGGTCTTGGCGAACTAAAGTTCGCAGGCCATTCGCAAAAGTCAGACCAATTTCTGGCTTGACTTGAGTTTGGTTGATACGCTTCATTTGATATTCGACCGGATCTTCAATGGTTGAAATGTTGACATCGGGCGTGTTTAAGATGTCGAGCATTGTGTAAAGAGTTGTGGACTTACCGCTACCGGTTGGTCCAGTGGTCAAAATCATACCAGTAGTGTGTTGCAAAGCTTTGTGCAAAACGTCCAAACCAGCTCCATGAAAACCCAGAGATTCCAAAGTGAAACCGGAGACTGATTCGCGCAAAAGACGCATGACGGTTTTTTCGCCATAATAAACCGGCAAGGTTGAAACACGAAAAGAAACTCTCTCGCCGTTCATGTCGATCTTAAATCGCCCGTCTTGAGGCAGTCTTTTTTCGTCGAGCTTTAGACTCGAAAGTACTTTAATTCTAGCGGTAAGTGAAGGGCCAATGTGTTTGGGCAAAACCATTGCATCGTGCAAAAGTCCGTCGACTCGGTAACGCACCACAATCTGCTCTTCCAGGGGTTCGATGTGAATATCGGAAGCGTTTTGAATAATCGCATGCTTGAGAAGTGTGTCGACAATTCGCACAACTGGCAATTCCTCGGCCAATTTTTTGAGATCGCTCTCGGAGGCCTCCTCTTCACCAGGCATCTTTTCGGCGATGGCTTTGATTTCGGCTGAATCGGTTTTGATCAGGTCGCCGAACTCATCTTGTAGATTTTTCTGGTACTGAAGAAGTGCGTAGCGCATCGACTCGGAATCGGTCAATCTCGCCAATATTTTGCCACCAACTTTTTTCTTTATCGAGTTCAGAGCTTGAAGGTCGTCAGTATCAAGCATTGCGACTTCGAGCGAGTCCGCTCTTTTTTCAAAAGCGATGATATTGTGCTTACGAGCAATTGGTTCGGGGATCAGATTCAGGATTTCGTGATTGAGCTTCTGGCCTTTGAGGTTAACGAAAGGTATACCAAGTATATAAGCCTGCATTCGGCGCAGATCATCTTCGGAGAATTTACCCTTGGAAACAAGCGTTTCGCCGAGCGGACGCTTTTTGCTCTTGGCTTCTTTTTGGGCTTCCTCGATTTCGGCTCGCGAAGCAAGTCCGGCGTCGATTATAAAATCTTTAATTTGTGAATCTTCTACGTGCATTTAATTAGCTGTTAGTTATTAGATATTAGCGGAAAACTAAAATCTAAAATCCATAAACTCAAAACTGTTTTAATTATAGCAAACAAAAGAAGACAAAATAAAAATTTTGTTTATAAAATCCATTCAAACTCAAAACAAAAACCGGTCGTATTTCTACGACCGGCATCTACCTGCGCCTCCTTGTCTCCTATCGTGGCCCAAGAAGCGCGCGAAGCTGACGAGCTTTGCTTGGATCTCGCATTTGTGCGAGCGCCCGCACCTCAAGCTCCCGATGTCTTTTTTGAACCTCCTCTTGCTTTTTTGCGCAGAATTCATTTAGAACCTCCGAGACCTCCTTTTTGTGAGCACAGATTGTACTCACATCGTCCTTGCTGAGACCGAACAATTCAGCGAGAACTCGATCTCGGCGATTTCTCGCGACAACAAGCTTGCGAGCCTCGGCGTCCGTAATCTCTCGTCCTTCAAACATTGCAACCAAAACTTTAACTTGTTTGGTCGCGGAATCTTTTTTGCTTTTCATTGTGTAACCAACCTTTCTGCAATAATCATACAGCAAAATTTGCATAATGTCAATATATTTTATATCAACAATATATCTTTACAAATTATCTATTCAACATACTATATATAAATAGTATAAAAATTTATGACAAATATAAAAGATAACTCAGAGTTTGATGCTTGGAACATACAAAAAAAGCATATTCAGACTGAAAAAGCGCCGCTGTACTTCAAAGAATCAGAGATTTGGTGGTGCAGATTAGGCTTAAATGTTGGAGATGAGCAAGACGGTAAGGGTGAGAATTTCAGTCGTCCCATATTGGTATTGAGGAAATTTAATCCGTATGTATTTTGGGCTATCCCCCTTTCGACAAAAATTAAGAACAATAAATATTATGTTCCTTGTGTAGGAACGGACGGAATGACAAGAGCGGCAATAATATCTCAAATAAGGCTTGTGAGTGTAAAAAGATTGACAGATAAGATAGGGTTCGCTGACGAAAATAGTGTTTTACAAATCAAAAAAGCAATCAAAGTCTTGCTGTGATTGCTTTTTTGATTTCCTGGCTCCAAGTGGAGCCAAAGCCCGAAGGCCGTTTATGACAATATTGTATCAAATCAAAGATGTATGTCAAGTGAAAATCTAATAAAACAATTGAAGAGCTTAGGGTTAAAGCAAAACGAAAGCGAAATATATTTGTTTTTGCTTCAAAACGGAATCTCTTCCCCGCCAGTTATGGCTAGGGGCACCAATATTGCAAGAACAAATTGCTACAACATTCTCCAAAGTCTTAAAGAGAGAGGTGTGGTGGTGGAGCAGAAGAAAGGCAAAAAGAAAGTTTATATAGCTCGGGACCCAAAGTTTTTGAAACTCGATTTAGAGAAAAAAATAGAATCGTTAGAAAGGCTGGTACCCGATCTTGAAGCGATACAGACCACCCAAAAAAATAAGCCAAAGTTTACTTTTTTTGATGGATGGAAAGAGGTTCAAGAGATATATAACCAATCGCTGACTGCCAAAGAAATTTATGCCACGGGTTCCACCGAAAAACTTGTTGAAATTGAAAGTGGCTTTTTCGAAAAATATATAAAAGAAGTCGAAAAAAGAAAAATTCATTTTTACGATTTGTTGAAGAGGGCAGAAAATTCTCAATCTGTCGACATCATTAAAAAACTTGGAGGAGAATTGTACTCAGTCAACTACTTACCAGAGGGACACAGTGGAAGCATAACTGACATACTAGTCTGGGAGGATAATCTGGCCCTCATTTCTCTCGAGGAACCGGTGTTTGGAACAATTATCAAAAGTGGTCCACTAGCTAATACGCTCAAAACCATTTTGAGTCTACTCAGGGCAACATTAGGTCCAAATTAGAAAGCGTTTTTTGATGTTCGCTGTGAGCCGATTAAGTATTTGCGCGGGTTGGAGTCAAGGTCGAGAAAGTCGTCCGAGGCTTCGATTAGACGAGCCGAGGTTGATTTGCCGAAGGAGACAACTTCAACTTGGCAGCCCTGGTTGACGCGTAAGTATTCGATCAGGGGCACAAAGTCGCCATCGCCCGAAATTATAATGACGGCATCGAGTTTGGGGGCAAGCTTGATCGCATCGACGGCAAGGCCGACATCCCAGTCGCCCTTTTTGGCGCCGCCAGCAAAAATTTGCAAATCTTTGGTCTTGGTTTCGATGCCGATTTTGCCCAGTGCGTCGAAGAAGCCTCGCTCCTCCCCGCTCTCGGTGGTTATGACGTAGGCTATGGCTCTGATCAAAATTCGGTCGGCCAAAGCTTCTTTCAGCACGTTGCCAAAGTTGACTTTGGCTTTATAAATATTCTTGGCGCTGTGATAAAGATTTTGCGTATCTATAAAAACCCCAACTCTCTGCTCGGAGTGTTTGATAACTGGCATAAAAATAAATTAAATATTAAAAACAACTTACCAAATTATAATATAGATTGGTCAGACTGGGAAAAGTCTAAACCGGATTATTTCTTGAGGCCAAGCTTCTTTACAAGAGCGTTGTAGCGCTTGGTGTCTTTTTTCTCCAAATATTTTAGATGAGCTTTGCGGTCGGCCACGAGTCCTAGAAGACCTCTTCGGGAGTGTTTGTCCTTCTTGTTCTTTTTCAAATGGTCGGTCAAATCATCAATTCGGCGCGACAAAATAGCCACTTGCACCTCCGGACTGCCGGTATCGCTGTCGTGCCTCTTGGTTTCCTTTATAATTCTCTGCTTCTTATTCTTGGTAAGCATGGGGCCATATTAGCACAATCCCCTATTTTTGGCAATTTTGGACTCACAAACCTGATTTGGGGTCTTCGAATATTGTGGGACGTTAGAAGATGCTATAATTGGGGCTATGAATCTCGCTGAACTCAAACGCCGATTCCTTGAATATGTCGAAATAGAAAAGGGTCGTGCTCTAAACACGGTTACCAATTATGAACATTATCTCAACGTATTTTTGGAACACACCGGTGCTAAAAACCCCGAAGATATCACCGACGAGACAGTTCGTGAATTTCGACTTTGGCTCAATCGCCAAGTAACGGGCAAAAACGTCAAAATCGGCAAGACCATGTCGCGCAAAACTCAAAATTATTATCTCATCGCTCTGAGGGCTTTCCTAAAATATCTGACCCGACAAGAAATCAAGTCTCTACCACCAGAGCGGATCGAGCTTGCCAAGACGCCAGAAAGAATGCTCGACCTCATCACCGATTCGGAACTTGATAGACTGCTTGGCGCCGCCAAAGGCGAGACGCTCGCCGATTTGCGCGACCGAGCAATTCTAGAACTTTTGTTTTCTACCGGCTTGCGTGTTTCTGAGCTCTGTTCCCTGACTCGAGATATCGACCTTTCCTCCGACGAGCTTTCGATCATCGGCAAGGGGCGGAAGGTTAGAGTAGTCTTCCTTTCCGAAAAGGCCAAAAAGATTTTGAAAGAATATTTAGACAAGAGAAAGGATCTAGATGATGCCCTATTCATCCAACTTTCCAAAAACGGCGAGGCGGTAAAGAAAACCAAGGGCAATCTGGCCCTGACTCGCCGTTCGGTTGCAAGGATCGTCAAACTTCGGGCGATCAAGGCTGGCATTTCCAAAAAGGTTACTCCGCACACAATGCGACATATGTTTGCCACCGATCTTTTGGGTAATGGCGCCGATTTGCGCAGTGTCCAAGCCCTCCTCGGTCATGCGAACATCGGCACGACCCAAATCTACACCCACGTGACCGACCGCCACCTGCGCGACATCCACAAAAAATTCCATAACAAAAAGTGATTAAAATTTTATTCCAAAAAACTTTTGGAATCTCCCTCTGATCTTTTCTGCTTTTTCATGATTCTTTTCCAACCAAATACTCGCTTTTACTTTCCTATGAAAAATATTTAACATGCCTGATAGATCAATTTTATCCATAGAAGAAGTGTTGTTGTAAAAATCGTCTATAGCTCTTGTAGTTTGATTATCTAACTTTACAGTCAAAACATAATCATCAATTACATTGACATAGTCTTCTCCTTTTTCTTCAAAAATACTTTTTCCGAAGGAATGTGTAACAACTTTCTTATCAAAAAATTTCTCTGCCCACTTATCAAGATGTGTTCTACCTCCAATAATCAAATAAAGTTTACCTTTTGCAAGATTTATCGATTTTATATACTGCTCCTCTTGTTTTGTTTGTATCAAATGAAACCACGGGTGAGGATTATAGCCCAATAGGACTTTTTTCTTGGATTGCTGAATAAGAATCAACAATATTTGCGACCAAAAATCATTTAGTCTAAGTAAATTATCAAAATGCCAGATTTCTTTTTTATTGTTATCCGGCAATATGCCTTTTACTAGCGGCGATTCTAGATAAGTTGATCGAATGAGATCTGTTAAATTTACAAACTCGAGCACCCAGGGTATCCGTAGACTATAAAATTTACCAACTTTGACCACTACACCACCATCGATGAGTTTATTGAGTGTCTTGTAAACTGCTTGAACGGTGTACTTCTTGCCAAATTGAAACAGCCTCTCTTTTATCTTGACCGCATCTACATTGGCACTTTCAGCCAAAATTTCCACAATATAGTCTTCTAGATTTTTATATACCTGTAGTATCATAATTAAACTTTATGTTTAAAAAATAGCATATTTTATACATTTTGTTGAATTTATATTGTAGCAGTTTAAGTTGATTCAAGGAAGGAGAATTATGTGGTCAGCGGTTAACACTGCTTCACGAGTTATTGGAATTCTTGGTTTGCTTTCAGCGTTCATCGCTATGTGTTTTGGCAAACCAGAGTTGGCTTTTGGATTGGGCTGGATCTGGATTCTTGAGAATATTGCGAGCTCTCAGATCTTCGCTCGCCTCTTTTGTTCTCGGTGTCACCAAAATTTCGGGAAAGGGGTCAAAAGAGGTGTGCGCTACTGGAGACCGATCAGCTCGAAAGCGAGCAGATTAGAACATCCTTGCAAAAGCTGCGAAACCGAGGGTGATCTGAGCCTTGCAGGACGACCATACGATGAAAGGTGGTGAAAATTGAAGAATAGGCGTTCGGGTTGATACCCCGGACGCTTTTATTTTCTCCCCTCTCTTAACTACCCAGGAGAAGAGATAGAGGTGAGGTGTGATATTATATTTTTATGAAACAGACCGGTGTTGCCCCAACCGAAATAATTGAAAACAAAATTTTTTTTGATTCGTGGAGTTAAAGTGATGCTGGATAGTGATTTGGCAAAACTCTATGGAGTGCCGACGAAATCACTGAATTTAGCGGTTAAACGAAACCCTGAGAGATTTCCAAGTGATTTTATGTTCCAACTTACCGACCTAGAAGCAAATTCTTTGAGGTCACAAATTGAAACCTCAAAGAAAGGCAGGGGCGGCAGAAGATATCTCCCTTATGCTTTTACTGAGCAAGGAGTTGCTATGTTGGCTATCGGCTTCGCGATCGAGATGGTGATAAGAAAAGTTAAAATTTTGCTTGTTTCCACATAAAATCAAAAATAGATCGCAGAGTAGTAGAAATTTCTTTGGACCGAATTATAAGCCCTATCATTTCACTATCTTTACGATGTAGGGTAATTGAAATGCTATCTCCGTATATATCAAGTCCCAGCGGGGTCTGTAGCAACTGATCGCTAATATTTCTTACTTCTCTTCTTTCCAAAGAATTTGTTTTCATATTAAAGATATCAGCCTTAGTTGGTCCACTAATCAACATCTTTAAATCAATTTTTCTTCTTGCCCTCTCTGGAATATAGTAATCATTGATATATTTTTGAATTTCTGGATGTATATTTTCAATACCGACCAACTCTAGAATTGGTCTTCTTTGCAATAAATGATCATGGTAAACTTTTTTTATACCTTCCACTCCTTCGTAAAAAAGTATTTTTGGTTTACTTGCGGAAGTCGCAAGAAGCATTCTTAATTCAGGTACAATATTTTGCACTTCATCTAATTGCTGTTTCTTTGTTACCAAATACGAGTCAATATCTTCAGCGGCAATGTATTTTCTTTTACCTTTTATAGTTTCTGTCAATAATCCTTTCTCCAAAAGTTTTGGAATAATTTCATATAAAGTAGGTCTTTTGATACCAGCTTTCTCTGCCAAATTCTTATACAGTGATTCCCCCAGCTCCAAAGCAGCCAAATAAACCATCGTTTCAGCTTTAGAAAGACCTATATTTTCAAGTATTTTTTGGTTATTCATACAAAGTGTTGTAATTATCGACACTTTATTATATATGCATATTGATTAATTTACAACAAATTGTAGTCTGTTGTAAGTAGTCTGTTGTAAAATACGACACTAAAAATTAAAAAAGGAGATTAGACATGACGAATCAAGAGGTTGGGGTATACCTACTTCTTTTGATGTTCATCTGTATGACCGCTGCCTTTCTTTTACAAAGGCATATAAATTCAAATTCGAGTAAAACAACCGACTCAATGAAACTCTTAAAAAAGTCGGTGGAGATCGTGAATTCGTCCGTTATCGCGGACGAGAAGCCGCTAGGTTTTTTGGGAGGTTTTCCCAAAAAAACCATGAAGTACACCTTCCTCAGGGAGGAAACAGAAATTTCGGTAAGTCTAAGCGATTTTGACTGGCTCGCCTATGGAAAGTGCACGTTCGCAAATGTGACATTCTCCATACCAGGTCGCCAGACGGTAAAAATTCGTCAGATGCTGACGGCGGATGGGTGGCCGCACGAATACACAGATGTGGCAATTGGCGCTTTTGCCAACGCCTCCATGAAAATGGACCGCGGGGTGATAAATGAGATTGCGTCAATAATTGGCAAAGATATAGTGGGGATTGAACGCCAACTGAAAGGTTGCAAATAGGTTCTAGGGGAGCGATTTTGTCCCACTAAGTAGCTAAATGTGAAAGGTGGGACTTTTTTATTTATAATATTTTTATTACCCAAATCACGAATAGTTGTTTATGGTCTGTATATTTTAATTTTTTGCAACCAACATTTTTATAACTTTGCTCGTGATGAAAAATATTGTAGTCGGAATAATAATAATAAATTTGAGTTATGATAATTAAATGAAAATCATTTCTTGGAACGTAAATGGTATAAGGGCGGTGCACAAGACTCAATTATTTGATTGATTCTGTAGTGACTCCCAAATAATCTCAAACATTTGTTTTTGAAAAGCAATTGCACTTTTGTTTTCTATCACTAAGGCCATAATGGGAGGTAGGATTTGGTGAATAACCAGCGCTTGTGGAGTAATAACCACATTTGTGGGTATTTCTGAAATATTATCTGGCAGTAGTTTTATTTTCATATTGAAGTTCCTCTCATACTCTTTCCACCATCGTCCAGTTGGATTATTTAACATTAAAGCCCTTATTCTTATTCGTAATTTTGATCTTTTTTCTATAAAATTTTTGAAAAATTTGTCATCCGAGCCAAGCCATTTTTCCTGGTCAGTAATAATGAGGTAGTCTTCGTTGGGTTGTATTTTTTTGATTAAATCTTCATAAATATTTTTCACTGATTGAAGTCCTTCATATTTTCTGATTAGGTCGGTTTTTCCTTCTAAGTTATAGAGTTTTGAAAAATCGGGCAGAAATTTTTTAAACTTATTTTTTCTATCCTCAAGCAATACTTCTAATTTTTCTGGAGATTCAGAAACATAGAAAGTTTTTAGTCCCAGAATAACTTTGCTCATTAGTCCTATTTTTTGGAGTTTAGAAATTATGGGGTATATACTGGTTCGTTTTATGCCCGAAAGAGAAGAGATTCTAGAGACACTGGTGGCACCCAAAGACAGAGCCGATAGGTACACCAATGCTTCGTTTTCGGTTAAACCAAACTCCATCAGTATTTTCAATAAGTGCTCATTTTTCATATTTTGTCATAATTATTGACAACATAAATATGTTATTAAATAATCTATATAAAGTCAATTTTTTAAAATTGTTGACATATATGACATTTTTAATCTTTAACTAGACTATTTACTAGGAGGTATATGGACGAACGGGTTACTCGTTTTAAAAAGGCGCGGGCGACGCTGGGTGTGCCCCAACGCACCTGCGCAAAAATATTAGGGGTTAGTCAGAAACAAATTTCTGACTATGAAAAGGGGGTGACTATACCCCCGGAACAATTCGTTCAGGCTCTTGAGAGCCGATGCAACGAGAAGACTGCCGCTCTCGCGGCGGTTGGTGGAGGCGGTGGGGAGATCAGGAAGGAGGACCTGGAGTTCCTCCTGTCTATCATTGATGGCGCCGGTGGTGCCGTCTCACTGGGTGTCGCCATAGACATCCTGATAAGGAGGTCTAAAATCTAAATAAGTGTGGAGGCTGAAGCCACCCGAGGACGGGTGGCTTTTTGTGTTAAAATATTTTTATGCGCATAATTTCCTGGAACGTAAATGGTATAAGGGCGGTGCACAAGAAGGGGCTGTTTTTGCCTTTTATTGAGGAGTACAAACCGGATATTATTTGTTTACAAGAAACCAAGGCCGAAAAGGACCAAACCGAGATTGATCTACCTGAATACGAAGAGTATTGGAATTCCTCGACCGCGCGCAAAGGTTATAGTGGTACGGCAATTTTTTCTAAGAGCAAGCCCATTTCTGTAAAGTTTGGTCTGCCTGCCGATATTTCTAGCAAATATGATCTAGAAAATGACGGTTACGGCGATCTAAACAAGGAAGGTCGGGTGATCTCAGCAGAATACGAAGATTTTTATTTGGTCAATGTCTATACTCCTAATTCCAAGGGTGACCTCTCTCGCCTACCTCTACGCCACAAGCAATGGGATCCGGCTTTTCTTGAATATGTAAAAACTTTGGACAAGGTTAAGCCCGTAATTTTTTGCGGCGACCTCAATGTGGCCCATACCGAGAACGATTTGGCCAATCCAAAAGAAAACGAAGGCGAGCATGGCTTCACCAAAGAAGAACGCGAAGGTATGGACAAGATGATCGAGGCTCACTTTGTCGACACCTTTCGACACTTTACCCCCGAAGGCAAAGGCTTTTACACTTGGTGGACACCATGGCGCAATTCAAGAGCAAGAAATGTCGGTTGGCGGATCGATTATTTCTTTGTAAGTAAGCGCCTTTTGGATAAGGTCAAGACCTCAAAAATTCTGGCCGATGTTTTGGGTTCAGACCACTGCCCTATTATGTTAGATCTTAGTTTTAGATCTTAGTTGTTAGATAATGGTTTCCAGAGCAAACAAAAAAACGGCCGGAGCCGTTTTTTGTTTGCTTACATTGGTGTGGTCGGATTTTTGGGTTCACATTTGGTCTCGCAACATTTGCAGTTGCTTCTGTGTGTAAATATTTCTACCAAAGCCGCCAAGGCTACTAAGAGGTAGATTATATTTGCCACTCCAGAACCAATCCATTGGCCAATTCCCCACCCAAAGACCTCGAGGCCCCAATTGAGGCCACCAATCACAAGCAAGATAAAAGTTAATGTATGCAATCCTTTCATTTTCTTTTTTTATTATTTATAACCAACATATTTTAACCGTATTTAACTAAAAGTCCTAAAATTTTTTGTGCATAACAAAACCCCCAGAGACGCGGTGGAGGATTTCGCGAGACAGAGGGGGTTTGAGGCCCTCAGAAGAGGGCAAAAAAGAACCTGAGTTCCCAGCCCCTCTTTTGCAAACAAATTTCTTGCGCACAAAAGCGGAGCCGGGATAAAAGCAAATCTCAGTCAGACACCGGAGTTGAAGAGAAAAAGTTCCATATCTCATTTCTAATTATAAAGAAAAATTGAAGATATATATGACTCTATTCTCTCGTCTAACCAAAATTCCTTTTGCTCTAGATATCTAGATTACCAAGGAACCAATTGCCGATTGTCTTATAAAAAATATCGGCGCCTGAAAACATTCTATGTCCTTTACAAATTATGTAAAGGACATTCTGTGGATATCTCCCCTATTTCAATAAGACAAGATCAACTAACGTGATGTTTGCTCCGAATCTTTTTTATTTCACCCTCTTCCAATTCTTCTTTTTTTGCTTTGCCTTTTTCGGCCAAAGACTTTAATTCTTTAAGAGACATTTTTGATAATTCAATCGTTCTCTTGTCCAAATATTCAGCAGTGTTTAAGGACGGATCTTCCAATACTTCTTCCATAAGAGCGTTTAGGATAAGCCCAACCTCTGGTCCGGGCTTGATATCGAGAAGATTCATTATTTTGTTGCCGTCAGTTTTCAACATGGCGACAGAAATCGGGCTTCTTAGAGCTTCCTCGATCATAGCCTGATATTTACGTAGTCGGTAAGGATTCTCCTTTGGTCGACCGGTGCCTATACGATCACAGATACGGACGTTTATTAGATCCCAAATATTCTCTTGGCCGACATTAACCACCAATCTCCTGACAGCAGAAAGAGTAATTTGCTCAGTGTCAGAAAAGAACATGTGCCATCTGACCAGTTTTGTTACCTTTTCGATTGTTTCACGTGAAAATTTTAGGTTTTCTAGTATCTTTTTGGTTACACGTGAACCAATTACCTCATGACCATAAAAACTGTATTCTCCTGAATTTTTATCAAATCTCCTTGTTTCTGGCTTTGAAATATCGTGAAATAGTGCAGAAAGTCTCACGTGTAACGGATAATTTTTGTCTGCCGAGTGCTGAAGGCTTTTAAGGAGGTGAGTCCAGACGTCATAGATATGAACGCCTTTTTGATCAATGCCAGCCGTTTGGTCAAGCTCTGGGATGATATGTTGCAAAATACCGAGCTTTTTCAAGGCTAAAAAGCCATTCATAGGTCGGTCCGACATTATAATTTTTATAAGCTCATCCCGAACCCTCTCTTTGGAAATGTCTTGGATTATGTGGTGATTCTCATAAATTGCCTTCTCGGTTTGTGGATCGATGGGGAAGTCGAGTTCCACGTGTAACCTTATGGCTCGAAGTATTCTTAGACCATCTTCAAAAAAGCGTTCCTTTGGTTCACCAACAGCTTTTATGGTCTTCCTGGCCAGGTCGGCAATGCCAAAAAAGGGATCGATGACTTCACCTGTGTCTGAGTCATAAGCAATAGCGTTTATAGTAAAATCACGCCTTTTTAGGTCGTCTAAGATGTTCTGGCTATAATGCACCGTGTCTGGTCTTCGGTGGTCGGAATAGGCGCTTTCTACCCTGTAAGGTGTAACTTCAATAATCTTCAGACTTTCATCCGAGGTGTCTTCGTTGACTATGGCGACAGTACCGAAGGTGTTTTCATAAAATGTCTTGTCAAATAAGGGTATTATTTGCTCTGGAGTAGCATTGGTGGTTATATCCCAGTCTTTTGGTTTTTTATTCATAAACAGATCTCTCACGCAGCCACCAACAAGAAAGGCCTCAAAACCTGCTTCTTTGAGTTTTTTTGTTACACGAGAAACCTCTTCCGGTATCTTGAATTTTTCAATCTTGGTTTTGTTCGGATCCATAGACAGATTTTATTATATATTTTGAAAAAAAGATAATATAGAGTATGCTTTATCTGATGCGCCCGTAGCTCAATGGATAGAGCACTTGTCTTCGGAACAAGGGGTTGTGGGTTCGAGTCCTGCCGGGCGCGCCAAAAATACCCCTCGTAGCTCAATGGATAGAGCAATCCCGTCCTAAGGGAGAGATATGGGTTCGATTCCTGTCGAGGGGACAAGAATGGTCATTGAAAAAGCAAAAGTCTTTTGTTGCACGAAGTCGAAGGGTGCGGCCAGGGAGAATCGAACTCCCGTCTCATCCTTGGCAAGGACGTGTTCTA
>CAYMOW010000017.1:0-14490 GCA_964392285.1 uncultured Candidatus Saccharibacteria bacterium | reverse complement strand
ATTACTTCTTTGGTCGTTTAACTCCATAGCTCGAGCGCGAGGTCATACGCTTGTCGACTCCGGAAGCGTCGAGACGGCCACGCACAATGGTGTAGCGCAAGCCGATGTCTTTCACTCGACCGCCTCGCAAGGTGACCCGAGAGTGTTCTTGAAGATTGTGGCCGATGCCAGGAATGTAGGCGGTTACTTCCATACCATTGGTTAGTCGAACCCTGGCGATTTTACGAATAGCTGAGTTAGGTTTGCGGGGTGTCTTGGTGGTAACCTTGGTGCAAACACCTGATTTGAAAGGCGAAGGGTAAAAAACTGGTTGGTTTTTTAGAGTATTGAAACCGCGCGCCAAAGCGACCGCTTTGGACTTCTTGCGGATATTCTTGCGCTTTCTTTTTATGAGTTGGTTGATTGTTGCCATACAAAACCGCTCATTTAGCGGTTCTCGATAAATTTAATACAAAGCGCTTCAAAACGCAAGTCCCGTAATCTGACCGAACAATTTTAGGACCAATGGGCTAAAAAATTGCCACAAGAAAAATAAGAAAAATAAGGCAAAGAAGATACCAAAGCGTTCGAGATTTTGACGCAAAATCATAAGCCGGGCTGGCAAAAGAGCGAAGAGTATTTTAGAACCATCGAGTGGTGGGATGGGTATAAGGTTGAAGATGGCCAAGGTTATGTTGATAAGAACAATAAAACCCAGGAGCCCAATGCTCGCCCCGAGCATTTCACCAAGTAGGCCAAAACGCAAAATAAGTCCGAAAATCAGGGCCAAAACGATATTAGCGAGTGGCCCGGCTGCGGCCACCAGAGCTTCGCCCCAGCGGGCACTCTTTAGATTATAAGGGTTGAATGGCACCGGTCTGGCCCAGCCGATTATAAATCCACCCAAGAAATAGCCTATAAGTGGCACAAAAAACGAACCGACCGGATCGAGGTGCGAGAGAGGGTTTAGGGTCAGACGACCTTGATATTTGGCTGTGCCGTCACCCAGGGCTAGCGCCATATAGCCGTGAGCCACTTCGTGGACGACAACCGACATTATTAAAATTGCAATTATAAATACGAATTCCATGATTTTGACTTTTGAAATTTGACTTCTGAGATACTTACATGCTAGCATAGTTCGCATTATGGCCAAAGTATGTGCAATCACCGGTAAGTCTTCCCTCGTTGGGCGAGGCTATTCAAACAGAACTCGTGCGGCCCAGTTTAATGACACTGGGCTTAGACGCCGTTATGCCAATATCCAAAAGAAGCGCATTTTTGTGCCAGAACTGAACAAAACCTTGATTCTCAACATTTCTGCCAAAGGTATCAAAACTATTCAAAAGAAAGGCGCCTATCAAGCCCTCAAAGACGCGGGAGTGATATAACCCGGCCTCTTTATCCTCTAGACCTTTACAAAGTACGATATATTTGCATAATGGTGATCGGGAGGAAGTCCGTGAAATATTTTTATTCGGCAGCGGGTCTCGCCGCCGTTGTCGGCCTATTTGGCACCGAAGGTGCTTTGTGGGCCGAAAAATTCTTCGCGCTTCCTGATGGAAGCGCGGAGACAATCGTTATGTGGGCGGTCGCGGTATCCGCGACGGCCATGATCACAACCGGCCTCCGGAAAAAATGAATTAGCTGTCTGCGCGAGCAACCCTAAAGCGAAAGCGCTACTGGGTTGCTCGCCAGGCGTTTTTTTATTTTCAAACTAAAATTACGAGATTTGTGCGACCGCAAGAAAGTCGTAGAAACTCGAACGAAGCGACCCCTTCTCTTGCAATAAGAGAAGGGCCACACGATAGTGAGGGGGATGAGTTATTTTAATTCGAGATTCACTCCGTTACTTTCGAAAATTATTCGGCCATTCAAATCGGTCCGGAGGATTTTGGTGCCAAAATTATTTAATATATCCAAAACTTCTTGGTGCGGGTGACCGTACTTATTTTCCTTGCCAGCCGAGATGACTACAAACTCGGGTGAGACCGCCGAAACAAAGGCGGCGCTAGTCGAGGTCCGCGAGCCGTGGTGCCCCGCTTTCAGGACATCCGACTCCAAATATTCTGGACCGACATAATTGACCAGATAATTTTCGATCGCGATTGGCGAATCGCCCGTGAGTAGAAATTCGTTTTCGCCATAAACAAGTCGCGCGACAATCGACGCGCCGTTGCTCTCCATCTCACTTGGGTCGATGGCTGGAAAAAGAATTTCAAGCTTGGCTCCAGAACCTAAGTCAACTATCATCCCTTTTCTCGCTTCCAGCTTTTCGATTCTTTTCTTGCTATTAGCCTGGTTCAAATTTTCAATTTTGGAATTCAAGCCGGCAAACAATTTGGTGTCGTGGTTAGCGCCGGATTCGATATAGAGATCAACTTTGTATTTGCTCAAAACATCGGGCAGTCCGCCGATGTGGTCGGCGTCGGGGTGGGTGGCGAGAACGACGTCGATACTGCGATCATAAAAAGGCAAAACTTTGCCGAGCTCACGCAGGACACTTCGCCCCGGTCCGCCGTCGACAAGTATTTGGTTGCCACTTGGCGCTTCGATCAAAATCGCATCACCCTGACCGATGTTAAGAAATGCGACTTTCAATTTTCCTCCCCTGTCCTCCCGATTTAGAGCAAGGACAGAAATTAGGCAAGCGAATAAAAGAACAGCTAAAACAAGGAGTTTTATTTTTGCGCGTCTTTCCATATTCAAAATGATATAATAACTGTCATCTATTAACTAATAACTAACACCAATGAAATTCGAAGCTCAAAAATTTAATATCCCAACTCTCAAAGGTCTTTCCGCAAAGACCATCGAAGAACACATCAAACTTTATGAAGGCTATGTGAAGCATTTAAATTTAATTCATGAAATTGTGGAGGATCAAAATAATCAAGAATATGTTAGGCGTGAAATTTATCGACGCCAAGCTTTCGAATTTTGTGGTGTTCGCAATCATGAAATTTACTTCACCAGTCTCGAAGGTGGGAGTAGGCCGCTTCCCGAAAATTCAAAACTTGTTGAGAAAATTATTGCTGAGGGTAGCACCTTGGAGAGAAGAATTGAAATATTTAAAAATTTGGCCACTACTCGCGGTATTGGTTGGGCGATGCTTGGATATGACAAAAAGAGTGATAGGTTGATTCAATATTGGGTAGACGAACAACATCTAGGTCATCTTGTTGGAGTTACTCCAATCCTTGCTCTCGATATGTGGGAACACTCTTTTGTTGCCGACTACAACCCTAGTGGTAAAAAACAATACGTCGAAGATTTTTTTGCCAATCTCAATTGGGAGGTGGTAGAAAACAATTTTCTCGAAGCAACCAAATAATGAAACTAATAAATGGTTTTTTGGAGGCTAAGGCTATGAAACCGATATATTTTTGAGCTTGTGATAAGCGTAAGCGTAGAAGGCGTACCAAATGATGATTGCATAAAATGGCAAAGTGCCGACGGGGATCACTGCAAAAGAGAGGGTCGAGAAAATTTCGACAGCGCGGATAATAAATTCACTTGTAATAAATGCGAGTGCACTAAACGGCCAAGAAACAATTTGGCCGACGAAAGGTATGACTCCAAAAAATCCAGCAAGCGCACCAAAGGCCATCGCGATCGGCACAGTGGGCAATACTAGAGGGTTGACCAAAAAAGAAATGATTGAAATCTCGCCCGACATTCTGATAAGTAGAGGCAGAATAAAAATTTGTACTGCTAAGGTCGAGGCGATGATCTCGCGCAGAGCAAACTTCTCTGGAATGAAAGAAAGTTTGCGCGAGAGAAGCGAGTGAAAAAATGGCGAAAAAAGAATGAGTCCGAGTGTCGCCATAAATGAAAGTTGAAAAGAAGGGTCGCTTGCAAGCGAGAGCGGGTTCCAAAGAAGCATCATTGTGCCAGCGATAAAAAGCCAACGCAGAGCGCTTGCCGGTCTGCCCAAAAATCGCGCCCAGATTGCGAGGAGTGCCATGATGCCGGCACGCACAACTGTCGCTCCGAGGCCGACCATTATTGAAAACAAAAATATAAAGATGGCGCTAAGCAAGAGTCCAATATTTCTTCTACCAAAATATGAAGTCGCAAGGAGCACTGCATAAGCGATAATGCCGAGGTTGTAACCAGACAAAACAATGATATGAATCAACCCGACCTGGCGAAATTTTTCTAAAAGTTCACTACCCAAAGATTGCTTCACTCCAAAAATCAATCCGGCCAAAAGAGAAGAGTTGGGCTCGGGCACAACATCAGAAATTTTGGCCACAAAGAAATTTTTCAACTCATAAAGTTTGCCGACCAGGCTCCCCTCTTTCTTTGCCAAAATTTCAATTTCCGGATTCCAGATAGCAAAGTGAATTTGGTCTTTGGCTAGAAAAGAAATGTAATCAAAATTATCGAAATTTTTTGGCCGATCGAGTCGGCCGGAAAATTTTATACTGTCGCCATATTCAATCTCTGAAAAATTATTTACGACGAGTAGAATTTTTGAATCACTCTTTTGAGGTCTCACGATGTAACGAGTGCTTACGTCGCGCCGATCCGGCTCTTCGACTACACTACCAACCAAACTTACTTTTTCTCCGACCTGGGTATATAGCTCGTTATCAATTTTTGGCAAAGCCAAACTCATTCGCAAAATACCAATGGCAAGAAATAGACTGCCAAGCAAAATTATTTTAGCAACATAGGGGCTCTCCCTTCGGATGAGAAGAGCCGAAAGTCCGCCAACCAAAAAAACAAAAAAGCCGAGTGTTGCGCCCAGCTTCAAAAATTCTGCAATTAAAATTCCTAGTGCAAAAGCAATTGTTCCCAGGTAGATCATTTTTAACTTACACCATAACCCGACTTGGGACCCTCATACAATTTTATATTCAGGTTGTCGGCCATACTCGTCGCTATTTCATCACAGCGATCATTGTAGGCGTGCCCCGAGTGTCCGGCTACTTTATTCCAAACAACTTTTCTCTTCTCCATTTCGGCAAGCAAATCGAGCCAGAGATCTTTGTTGAGCACTGGCTTTTTGGCCTTGGTGCGCCAATTGTTCTTTTGCCAATTGTCGATCCACTCAGTCGCACCCTTGATCACATATTCCGAATCGGCGTGAATCTCTATTTTTGCGTTTTCAGGTGTGTTCTTGAGACCTTCAATCACCGCGCGCATTTCCATTCTGTTATTCGTTGTTTGATTTTCTCTTCCCCCTATTTCCTTAATTCTTGATTCATTATTCATAATTCCACGATTATTATTTTGGATAATAATCGTTCCCCATCCCCCAGGGCCCGGGTTGCCACGCGACGATCCATCGGTGTAGATAATGAAACTCATAAAATGATTTTAACACACTAGAAGAAGTCGACGATGCGGAGGCGGATTTCAGTTCGGCCGTTCCAGCCGGATTTTTCGATATTGGCCACCAAATTAGTTTTTATACCCTCTTGTAGCCGATCACCCCAACTATCCGGCGCGGCAAAGAAGCCGATGGCACGCAAACTTTTTGCGCCGTTGCCGATCAAAACTTCCAGATGATTTTTTTCTTTGCCGAAGCGAGAAACTTTGATCGGCAAGATATCGCGCAAGACAAAGAGGGGCTTTTCGTTGCCGACTCCAAAGGGTGCAAGACTCAAAATCTGTTCGGCGTTTTTTAGATTGACTTGCGAAACCTCGATTTCCGCATCAGCTAGGATTTCGCCCTGAGAATTTGCGCTAACGAGACTTTGAGTGATCAAAATTTCTTCCAGTTCATGAATCATTTCTTCAGCTACGCTGAAACCGCCCGAAAATTTGTGTCCGCCAAATTCCAAAAAGGCGGCTCGAGCTCGCTCCATGAGTGCCACAAGATCAGTCGAGCCGTCCGATCGGCAAGAACCCTTAATGCAACTGCCGTTCTCCCTACCCCAGAGAAAGACTGGTCGGCCATACTCTTCGGCGATTGAGTTGGCAGCAAGACCTAAAAGAGCTGGTCGCCAATTTGGATCGCCAGCCACGATGACCGGCTTTTCGCCCAGATTCAAAATTTTTTCTTTGATATGCTTCTTGGCCTCTTTGACAATTCCAGCGACCATTCCCTTGCGCTCGTTGTTGATCTTGTCTAAATGTTTAGCTAGAGCCTCGGCTTCTGCTTCGTCAGATGCAACCAAAAGATCAAAAGCATCTTTAGGGTGGCCCATACGCGAAGCAGCATTGATCCGAGGTGTGATCAAAAATCCGACATCATCTTCGGTTAGGCTCCCCGGCAAAATTTTGAGCATTGAATAAAGTTTGCGTAAGCCAGGTCGGCGGGTTTTGCGCAAAACTTGCAAACCGTAATGGGCCAAAGCCCGGTTCTCACCAACAAGCGGGACCATATCAGAGAGAGTGGCAAGTCCGACTAGATCAAGCAACCACTTTTCAAATCCAGATTTTGGTATCTGGATTTGCTCCGACCATCGCGTCGGAGCCTCACTTCTTAGTATGATTAGAATCGCTTCGATGAGCTTCCAAACCACGCCTGTGCCACACAAAATTTGTTCGGGATATTTTGAATTTTTTAATTTCGGATTGATTATGGCAAAAGCTTTCGGTAGTTTATTGCTAGGTTCGTGGTGGTCAGTGACGATTACTTCTAGTCCGAGTTTGTTTGCGTAATCAATTTGTTCATTATCTCGAATTCCGCAATCGATTGTTATGAGCAAATTCACTCCACTTTTTGCGAGCTCCTCAATCCCCTCTTTGTTGAGACCATAACCTTCATCATGTCGGTTGGGTATGTAGTTTGCGAAGTTGGTAAAGCCGATCAGTTTGAAAAAATCGTGGAGTAGTGCTCCGCCGGGGATACCGTCGGCATCGTAGTCGCTCCAGATACCAATTTTTTGATTTTTTTCTATGGCAATCAGAATCCTTTCGACTGCCTTTTTCATATCGGGCAAGAGAAAGGGATCGTGCAAATGGGCTTCAAAATCAGGGTTTAGAAAACTTTGTCTTTCTGCTTCAGTCTTGATATTTCTGTTGTGCAAAAGCTGTTCTACGAGGTCGTCAGAAACTTTGGGTTTTACAGAATATTTTTTGGACATAGGGGTATTATAACTCACCCTCCCTCCGCGAAGCGGAGTGGATCCCTCTCTTATAACAAGAGAGGGATCTGCCGCTCGGGTCTTGGCGACATTCCTAATTTTTTCTAACGCATTACTGATGGAGTTTAAAATCTCAATATTTAAAAATCGAAGGGTTAGAATATTGTGCCCCAAAAGCAAACGATCTCTTTCTTGGTCATAAACAACTCCTTCTTCTTTGGCATGTCCTCCTCCGTCAACTTCAATTGCCAGCCTTAGTTTAGAACAATAAAAGTCTAAAATATAGGGGCCAATACTGTATTGTCGCAAGAATCTGTGGCCATCTATTTTCTTGCCTCTAATATGTTCCCATAAAATACTTTCTGCTCGAGTTTGTTTTTTACGTAGAAATCTTCGTCGTTCTTTCATTGACTGATGGTTGTAGAGAGAAATTGACATAAGAATATTATACACTGAGCTCGAAGATGGTAACCCCTCTCTTGCTTGCCCGGCGGAGCTTTAGCGGAGTCGGGTAATAAGAGAGGGGTCTACTCGCCTCCGGCGAGAGGGGGTGAGTTATGTTAAAATATCAACTATGGAAAACTGCATCTTTTGCAAAATAGTCAAAGGCGAATTGCCTTGTTATAAGGTCTATGAGGACGAAAATTTTTTGGCTTTTTTGGATATCAATCCCGAATCGCCCGGACACACACTAGTCGTCCCCAAGACTCATCATCGCTGGGTTTGGGACGTGCCAAATGCTGGAGAGTATTTTGAGGTGGCACAAAAGATTGCCAAGGCGCAGATGAAAGCTTTTGAAACCGATTGGATAATATCTAAAATAGTTGGCGAAGAAGTTCCTCACGCTCACATCTGGCTCATACCCGACTACAAAGTCAAAGGAGTTAAAAAAGATTTTGAAAATAACGCAGAGAGAATAAAAAACAATTTAGGCCAAAAATAAAATAATGTTATTCCTGCGTTAGGTCAAAAGGATACGGCTCTTGGAACAACACTATTTTATTTTTGGTTAGTTGTTTGAGACTCTAGCGCCTCAATACCCGGCAGAGTGCGTTTGGCCAAAAAGTCGAGCATAGCTCCGCCGGCAAGTGAAACCCAATCAAACTTATCTTTGATATTGAGATTTTTTATCACCTCCCCCGTATCGCCACCACCAACTATTTTTTGCGCATCAGATTCAGATAGTATTTTGGCAAGCGTTTTGGTGCCTTTATCATAGCCGTCTTCATACTTACCCAAAGGCCCATTCCACAAAACAAACTTTGCTTCATTTATTTTTTCTTGGAGTAAGGCAAGAGTTTCTTCGCTCGCATCCAAAGCGGAAAGGTCGCCTTTTGGCAAAATAATCTTCTGATTTTGAGCCAGATCGGTCTCAGAAGCCGGTTTTGCGAGCGCTCCGCCAATAAAAATATTATCGGCAATGTCCAAAAACTTGTTGACCAAAGGCAGTTTGGTTTCGAGTTTGGCGCCGCCTAAAATAAAGAGAAAAGGGTGATCCGGATCGAAGGCTTTGGATAAATTTTCAACTTCATTCAAGAAGTGAAATCCAGCAAAACTTGGTAGCAGTTTGGGCAGACAGACAATAGATGCATGGTTTCGATGCGAAGCTGAAAAGGCTTCATTGACATAGATATCGCCGAGCTCAGCTAGGCTTTTGGCAAAAATTGGATCATTTTCTTTTTCGGCCCAGAACCTCAAATTTTCAAGCAAAGCCACTCCCCCGCTCTCGAGATAATCCAAACTATTTTTACCACTGTTGGAACTTGAATTCCAAGGATCGCGGACGAATTTGAAACTGATATCGGGAAAAAATTTTCTAGCAGCCTCAGCCACAGGCTCGATCGAGGCGCTACCGTCACCAAAGTGGCTCATCAAAATAACCTTACCACCTTTGTTTAGCACGAATTCGATGGTCTTTAGAGACGCTTCAATTCTTGAGGTGTCCAAGACCTGCCCGTCCACAACAGGCACGTTCCAGTCAACTCTGATCAAAACTTTGGTGCCCCGTGTTATTTCTGCCTCTTCAATTGACCGCATTTTTGTCTGATTACTTTTTTTCTGCAATTTTTAATATTTCTCCGAATCTTGCTGGAACCAGAGAGTCGTGCCCGACCAAAAAGCCGTTCACATTGCCAATTTTAAGGATTTGGTAAGAATTTTCAACTTCGACTGATCCGCCGTAAAGTATAGGTAGAGAATGGTCGAGACCGTTACCGAACATTTCGCCAACATATTTTCTAATAAAGAGAACCATTTCGTGGATATCGGTTGGATCCATCGATTCTTTGTAGGATTTACCGATTGCCCAGACTGGTTCGTAGGCGATGATTACCTCCAGAAGCTCTTTTTTTGAGAGTCCGGTCAGGCTCCATTTTAGCTGGTTCTTTATGAATTCGAGGTATGTCCCGTCTTTGTCGCGCTCGCGCTCGCCTACGCACAAGATTGGAGTGATTTTGTTTTCTAGACTTAGTCGGATTTTCTTGTTTATCATCTCATCTGATTCGTTTGGCCCATTAGGGTTTCTGCGTTCGGAGTGGCCCAAGATCACAAATTTGGCCCCAAGGCTTTTGAGCATCGAAGCGCCGACCTCACCAGTAAAAGGACCCTTTCTTTCACTCGAAATGTTTTGGCCGCCCAAAAAAAGATTTTTAGGGTTTTTTGATTTTAGAAATAAATCCAAAAAAACAAAGGGCGGACAGACAACCACATCTGAACTCTTGAGTTTGGAAACTACTTTTTTGATGCTAGAAAAAATGCTTTTGGCCTCAACTGCCGATTCGGGATTCATTTTCCAGTTAGCTACAACAAGATTTTTCTTTTTCATTCCACCATTATAACACTTCTTGCCAAGAAAGAATCTCGTATTGGTCAGACGTTAGGGGAAAGCTCGGTGGTGGGCCATAGAGCAAATTAGCATCGTAATTGAGCGAACGAGAGCAATAGCCACTACCAATACCACCAATAGCACCACCACAATTGTAATTATTACCAGTGTAGGTGAAGCCGTAGCGGTCGTAGGTGGCAATCATGCCATAAAGCGTGATCGAAGCGCGAGTATAATTTGAACCGCAGTTTGATGAGTAGTAGTGTCTACCAATCCGACCATTTTGAGCGATCAAGGCGGCATCTATGCGGAGATTGTTGGCCGAGTAAAGCCCAACGTTTACATTACCTTGAGAAATCAAGGCCAAAACATCTGAACCATCGTAGTTGGTGTAAAGTAGGTTGTTATTGACAATGACGTGCGGTCGGTTTGAGGGGTTGTCTGGAAAACGGCCAGAAGCGATCGTGGCTCGAGTGCCGTTGATCTGGCCCTCAACCCAAACATTGTCCTCGATAAAAATCAAACCATTTGCCGGAACAGTATAATTGCCCAAAAAGGTTTTGCCATTGATGCTCCAAGTGGCCCAACCACTTTGGTTTTGGGAATTCGAGCAAAATAGACCGGGATTCACTTGTGAATTAACTCGATAGAGATCGAAAGTGTTATTGGTTTGAAAAATTATTTGGTAACCTTGTCGACCAGATTGAGCAAAATATCGACCATTACTTTGAGCCTCAGCTTTTATGGTTGAGAGGTCGTTGGTTAATCCTTGAAAGTCGATCTGTGGAACTGGAAATTGTCGACCAACCTCGAATACGTCTGGTCTGTTTGGTACTGATGCTGGCGGAGAAGGGTCGGCTGGAGTTTTGCAGGTGTGAACCCCAAAAGAATTATTGTTGTTGCAGTCATCGCTGTCTGGGTCGTTGTAACTTGCGACCGCGCTGGTGACAATGTTGTGGGCCAATCCGTCGAAACGAATACCGGAGTTAGAATGGATCGGTCCAAAGACTTCAGTACCTTCACCAAAACGCATTACACTGTTTGCGGCTACGGCGTATTTTGCAAGGGAAGGTATGGCCATCTCGACTCGGATTGTTCTTGCTACGGTCGAATTAGTTGGTCGACCGGTTGATTCGATTATGACCTTGGTTGAACCGATGGGTGGTGGTGTAATATCGAGTTCAAATTGTCCAATTGGATTACCATTTTTGTCGGCAACGGTATGAACGTAAGGTCCGGCTCCGCCGGTGCCATCTTGGTAGTCGGTTGGTGCGTGAGCTAGGTGCCAGCGGTAATAATCAATTCCAGATTCAGCCAGGTGAATGGCTTGCTCGCGCACCAGAAGTTCGCGGTTGGCCTGCATTGTGGTCTTAGTCCAGTTCATTATTCCACCGATAATGACCAAGGCTACAGCCGAAAATATAATAATCGGTATTAGGAGCTGACCTTTTTGGTTTTTGATTAGAATTTTCATCTTTTAATTTTATAAATTATCCTTGAGGTTGCGTAGGGTTACCTGACTGGTTAGGTTGATCGGTCCCCCACTCTTGTTTGAATCTTTGTTTAGAATCAGATTTATTTTTATCAATCGGACCGAAGTTGCTTGGACTGGCTGTGTCAGGGCCGGTGATGAACCGGTGTAACTCTGGTCAAAATATTCAAAAATTGGTGTCGAACCATTAACCACTCCGGTGGCTAGAGTCACAATCTTTTCGTCATTCAAATCATAAACCAGAGGCGAACCTTCGGGTTTGACCGAGCCTCTCTGTAAAGTTGTGCCGTTTAGAAAATAACGAATCCTTTCTTTTAGACCATCGTCGTCAACATCGCTATAAAAAATCAAACTAGAAGTTCCGACTTGAGAAAGGGCGTAAGATCCGACACTCGAAGGCGAAACACTGCGTAGCTCTTTAACCATAGTTTTGAGCAGTCTTCGGCCTTCTGATTGGGCAGTTAGGTTTGATTGGGCCGAAGCGTTGAAATTGAAAATATTGCTACCAAAATTACCAACAGCAACAGCGATTACGCTGAAAATCGCACTCACAACTATTATTTCGGTCAAAGTCACTCCGCGGTTTTTATTTATTGCGCTAGGCATAAATTTGTCTAAATTATTCTGGTAGCATATCAACCTCAATGCTTTGCCAATCATCGTTGGTGATAATATTGAAGTCGACCTGCTGGGTTTGATAGCCAGCTTTTTCTAGGAGTAAACGGTGGTTGCCGGACGATAATCCAGAGAAAAGGGCTTGACCGGGCGGAATGCAGTCGGAGGTGTAGGTTAAGGCGACGTTTGCTAAATTGGGCGTTTTGTTTCCAGCTTGGGTGCTGAGAAAGACCTTGTATCTGAAGTAACGATGATCGTTGTGGTTTTGGTGGACATTGTTGTTTGCTGTGGTGTAGAAACTGCTCTCTGTGCCATCTGGCCCAAGATAGTTCCAGGTAGTGGTGGCAGTGTTGTCTGGTGAGGTTGCTATTTGAAAACGCACACTGTTTGCGCCGGCTTGTGGCGGTTGGTCGGTTGGCGACCAAACGATATTGCTAAAGTTTGAACTAGTGCCGGTATCAAAAATTGAAGAAGTTAAGTTGCCGTTTGATACATAATTGCCCAAAACTTTTTTTAATTTTAGTTCGCCGGCTGGGGATCCTGCATCGATATTGCCGTCATCGTTATAATACATTGAAGGGTTTGTAAAATTCTGCTGACCACTACCGAGCGACCAGTCGGTTTGTTCCATATAGCCACGGCCGGTTGTTTGGTTGGCGCTAAAGCTGCCTTGAGTCAAAGTTAGATAAACTCCAGAAAGAGGCAAACCGGTAGCACTGTCTTTGACTGTGACCAACAAACTGTTGGGTGTGCCCGCGCCAAAGATCATATCGACGTTTTGAACCGAATTTGGCAAAACAGCAAAGGGTGAAGCTGGGTTTATACCGATAAGGTTGTAGCCGTCGCTGGGTGTAAGGGTGAAAGTGTCCCACTCGATGTTGCTAAGTGTCTTTGCGCCACCACTGTCGGTTGTGAAGTTGCCGCTATATTTTAATACATTGGGGTTGGTACCAATCAGTTTGGCGCCCGCAATACCGAATGGCACGTTTGCAACTACTCCGCATTGTAGATCATGAGAGAAAACATTTATCGTGCTAACCTTGTCGATAACAAAGGAGATCTGAGTAACCTGTTGGAGCAAGACAGTTGCATCGGGTTTGGTTGGGTTGGGGTTGCTCGGTGAACTTGGATAGGTCCGGTCGGTTGTATAGCCGGCCTTGGTGGTGATTATGCGGTAAGCGTTGATTCCCGGAGGAGCGTCGACAATTTGTAGCAGACCTTCGTTGTTGGTGGTTTCTTCGAGGTAGACACCAGCTGAGCTGTTGCTGACCGTAACGTTTGCCTGAGGGACAGGGTTACCGGAAGCGTCAAAGACTCGAATGAATAACGCTCCGTTGGTCGAAGCGGTTTCTAAATTTTTCGGAGCAAAATAACCAGAAGCGGTCATCGAATTAAAGTTGCGACAATTGGCGCAACTGATACTGACTTCGACCAATTTGTAATCGGCTGGCGACAAATCATTTGGATTACCGCCCAGCGTGCCATCAAAGGGGTCATCGATGTTGCGGACTGTTCGCGTGAGACTAAAATTCCGGCCGTCTCTTTGGATTGTGGTTGTAGCTTGCAAGACGCCCTGAGGAATACCTTGCAAGAGGCCGATGTCGGCGAAGGATAGGTTGCGAACCATTTCGAATTCTTCGTTGATCAAATCGGCTCCCAGAATTTTATCGCGCGATGCGCTGATGAGCTGATTGAGACTTGCATAACCGTTATAAACGGCGACTGCGATAATTGAAAATATGGTGGCACTTACAATCACCTCGACCAAAGAGAAACCTTGAGATGCAATTTTCAATTTATAATTTCCAACATGCCCGACGGCGAAGCGGGTTTTCATTAAATTTAAATATTTAGACTTCAAAAAATCTGACATTTTACTTAATGGCATCGACAAGTGAGTATGTTGGCAAGAGCATGGCGATGGCAAAGGCACCGACAGCGATGCCGATTAGAATCATCAAGAAAGGCTCGATTATGGTTGAAAGATCTTTGGTTTTTTGGTCTATTTCGTTTTCATAATAAGTGGCGACGTTGTTCAGCATATCGGTCATTTTGCCTGTTTCTTCACCGACTGAGAGCATTTCACTGACAAAGATTGGGTAAAGGTTGTTTTGGAGTGAGGCGGAAAGTAATTCGCCAACCTCAACTTTTTTGGCCGTAGCCTCGACAATTTCTTTGAAATAAGAGTTTTGGATAACGTTTCCAGTGATATGGAGCGATTCGACGATGTCGACTCCAGAAGAAACCAAAGAAGCCAGAGTGCGGGTGGTTCGAGCCGCATTGACCTCCTTCGACATGGTGCCAAAGATGGGCATATGCAAAATAAGCCAATCGATCATTCTTTGACCTCGTTGGGTTTTGAGGAAGGTAATGAAGCCAACAACCAGGCCGACCAAACCCAAGAGCACCAAAACAATGTTGTTTCGCAGAAAGTCGCTTATAGCGATGACGATTCTGGTTGGTAGTGGTAGCTTGATGTTTAGTCCGACAAATGTGGCAGTGAGAGTTGGCACCATATAAACCATAAGCACAATACC
>CAYMOW010000016.1:0-14558 GCA_964392285.1 uncultured Candidatus Saccharibacteria bacterium | reverse complement strand
CGGCAACGTCGGCATCGGGACGACGAGTCCCGGCTATAAATTGTCAGTTCAGAACGCATCGGAGGGAAATACTTTTCAAATCTACGACACCGACGGCAATTGTTTGCTCGACCCAGACTCGGGAGGCATCACCACCACCTGCTCATCCGACGCCCGACTCAAAACCAATATCGAAGAATCAAACAATGTGATTGAATATTTGCGCAACATCCCGATCAAAGATTTTACTGTCATTGCATCGGGCGAAAGGCGCACTGGAGTCATCGCGCAAGAGATGCTCGTGGATTATCCCGAGCTCGTGCATATGGGCCCGGACGGATATTATGGCGTGTCGGAAATTAGTTCGTGGAAAATTATCAAAGGGCTTCAAGAACAGCAGACAATGATCGAAGATTTGCAAAGCGGTCAGGCCGAGATTGTTTTGTTCGAGCAAAGGTTGACCAATTTGGAAATTGACACACAAGCGACTTCAACAGTCACAACAGATGGCAAAACAACTCTCCTTGGCCGAATACTGGCCTATTTCAAGGGTTTTGGCGTAGATATCCAAAACGGCTTCACTCGAATCTCCAAAGTCTTTGTGGGCTCTTTGCATATTGAAGGCGATGTTTGTGTAGATGATACCTGTGTGACCAAAGACCAATTCAAAGAAATGATTTTGCGTAGCGGAGTCGGCGCGGTGCAGATTGTGGGCTCCACTCCCGAGACTGCGTCTTCTGACAGTGGGTCCCAGGCTTCAACCTCAACTTCGGCAGGAGCGAGTGATTCAACAGCAAGCAACGTCGGAACTGCGACAACCACTCCAGAAATTGTAGAGATCACAGAAGAAATTTCCGAGGCTACTTCCTTTTCGCAAGGGGGAGGGGATGAGGTTGTTGTACCTTCTAACCCAACTTCGGCAGAAGGGGGTGATTCAACAGCGGGCAACGTCGGCACCGGAAGTCAAAATTCAAACACCGAAATTGACACAAGTCAAAATTTGACGCCTTAAATCACGCACTTTTGTATCACGTTTGCTTATCTTGACCCCAAAAAACTACTCTAGACGTGATATAGGGGCACCTACTTTCCGTGATATGAGCGTGATATGAGTAAAAAGTAAGAAGTAAAAATCAAAAATTCTTTTTATGAAAATACGAGTCCCCAAATCAAAAGAAGACCTACCGGTGAAGACTGCGATTGATGAGCGGATCCCGGATATAACAAATTCGGCAGGGGAAGTGTTTCAACAAAATGTCAATGTCGGCAAACGGGCCTGCCCTTACTGCAAATCTGCCAACTTTGTAAAGCGCGGTATTCGAAAGAAGAAGCACGAAAAGGTTCAACTCTTTCTTTGTCGTAATCCGGAATGTCAGCGCACTTTTACTGCCGAAGAATCAAAGGGCCGAAGATATCCGATCAAGATCGTGATCGAAGGTATTTCTTACTACAATTTGGGCTTTACTCTGCAACAAACCTGCCAGATCTTGAAGCAAAAATTTAAGGTGTCGCCCGATGAGCAAAGCCTGGCCAAGTGGATAGAGCAGTATAAACCGCTTTGTCGTTATGAGAGAATGCGCTCTTACGCGCTCAAAATGTATCGGCCGAAAGAGGTGATTGAGTGTGTGACCTTGGCTCATAAACAGCTCTACAATTTTCGCTATCATCGAGCCAAGACTCGACTTATTCTCGAGGAATTTAAGAATCGAAATTTTAAGGCCCTGAAAGATTTTTTGGACTCGGTTGCTTCGGAGACCCCGCACCAAAGTTTTTTGGAAGGTGAGCGGATGAGCGAAGTGCGAAGCAAGTTTGATCGCACCGATATGGTGGTCAAATCCAAATCCAATTTTGCCAACAAGCTGACCGAATTTGCACTCAAAGGCGCTCGGTCCAACAAATTGCGTCACGAAGCGGTGCAAAGGTTTATGATTGCAAACGATAGCGTGACTGTGGCAACTGAAGTGCCAGTCGCTATTCGCAAAGAAGACATTGAGCATATGCAGAGGACTCTTGGGTTTCAGATTGTGGATGAAAGTATTGGCATCAGTTTTCGAAAAAATTCGGCAAGGAAAAAAGAGAAAAGCCCCAAAGTAAAGTCGACAGAAGGAAATGATTTAATAAGTGGCAATTTCGGCACAGAGATGCCAAAAATTCTCACCGGTCACATCGATCTTCTCCAAATTCGCAACGGCCAGATTCATATTTTGGATTATAAGCCCAATGCGGCCAAAGAAAAACCGATAGAACAACTGACTTGGTATGCTTTGGCGCTTTCGCGATTGACTGGATTGCGGGTTTTTGAATTTAAGTGCGCCTGGTTTGATGAAAAAGATTATTTTGAATTCTTCCCACTCCATATAGTCAAAAAAACTGCCGGAAAGAAAAAAAGAAATGTCAGGTGGCGCGACGGCACCAAGGCTTCGATACCGCAAGACAACATATTAAAAGTAGTCTAAAATGGACTAAAAAATTATGTCAAGCTATTATCCACAAAAGAAAGTTTTTACACCCAAAAAACCAATCCGCTCGTTTAGGGATTTGGAAATCTATCAAAAATCTTTGGAATGTTCGGTGTTGGTTTCAAGTGATATTGTGCCTCGATTAGAAAATCTGGGTTTTAAGCATAGTGAAAAGATGCTCGAGTGCGCTTTATCGGTGCCTTTGCTTGTCGCTGAAGCGCATAGTTTGCGTTTTGCCGATTTTGCTTTGGCCCTTGGATACATCGAAAAGGCGATGTCGTCTTGTAACAAAGTGGTGGTTTATCTGGATCAAGTTAAAGGGTTATATGGCACCAAGGCCAATCCCGATTTACTGGAAGATATAGCGGGTCGGTATATTTTGGTACGACTCAAGATGTTTCGGCTTGAGCGCAGTTGGCACAAATTTATGGATGGCGATAAGCCGGATGCTCCGATGGTTGTGGACAAAAAATAATTAAATTATGTTAAAATAAATGAAATGAACGAAATCAGATTCAATCCGCCCAAAAGAGAAATTCCGATAAGTATGCCTCGTTTTGAAGCTGTCTTGCCGGAAGTCAAAACATCGTCAAAAAAGATTTGGTGGAAATACGCAGTGGTTTTGCTAGTTGTTTTGGGTTTGGTGATATTTGGATTTATGTTTGTTCAGGAGAAAATGCGCGCTTCAAGTCAGGCCAATGCTTTGAGTGGTCTGCTTGATAATCAAAATAGCGATCAATACAGCGCAGTCTTTTTGCTCAATGGCCAAGTCTATTTTGGCCAAATGGTTTCTAACAATGAAAAAGAAATAATTTTGAAAGATGTTTATTACCTGCAAGCGTCTACTGTTTCGGAGGGGGAGGCAAAAAAATACGATTTGATCAAACTCGGGACCGAAGTGCACGGGCCAACCTCGGAGATATTTATCACCCGCTCCAATGTGCTATTTTATGAGCGTTTGCGTTCTGACAGTGAGGTGCTCAAGTCAATCCGAAATAAAAATTAATTTCTAAAGGTGCGAGGGTCTTGATTTGTGGATAAAAACCTTGACTTTTACTTTATTGGGTATATACTAGCGGTGTGTCTGCGGGTCGTCAGACCCTATCGGCATTATAGCTGATGGCAGGCACAACAAAAAACCCCCCTTTAGAGGGATTTTTTGTTGTTAAAATTCTTCTTTCTACCTCTCTGTATCTTTATATCGCTACTCATAATGCTTTGAAATTGTTTTTGTTTGTTGTGTATTTGTCGGATGACTAGTTTGATATTACATCCTCTTATTTTGGCATGAATGGTCCAAAAACTAGCAATTGAAGTTAGTAAAATATTTTGCCCATGCCTATTTACAGAGTATTTTTCCTCTGTTTGTCTAAAAGTGATTGTTTGAGGATTCTTGATTATTTCTTCAGCATAAGGGATGAGGGCAAAGCGCTTTTTCTGCTCGTTTCTGGTACGGGGTATTCGGCCTTTGCGGATCAGATGATTGAATCCATCGCTGGTAAAGGATATAAGTTCACCTGGAAACGCAGGACAGGGAATCCTGCCTATTTTTGAGTATATATTTTTGGCAATTTTTTTGGCTTTTTCGTAACCGAAATTCCAGGTTTTCATATGGAATATATTATACTATAGTTTGAAACCCTCTTTTCCCCACTTTTGGGGTTGGCGAAGGGTTGGTTTTTTGGGATAATAAAAGGGTATTATCAGGTTAATTATAGGGTTCTTCTTAAGCTCCTTGTTTTGGGGACAGAAGTCATTCCGACTTGAACTTGTTTGACCGTCTTCGTCTACGCGAAGTACAGGTCGGGCAGGCAAAATTTGGAGTCTGCTTCATCTTTTGAAGGCAAGAGGGGATAGAGAGGGGTCCAAAAAAATGGAACAGAATATAGAGGTCCAAAACAGCTCGAATGCTTCGGGTAATGTTTTGTTTCGAAAGCTGGGAGTAATCCTTTCGGTTTTCGTTTTTCTTTTACCAGTGTTTTTCGTGCCGGCCGAATCGGTCAGCTTGTATGTCGGCAAGATTGCCCTTTTGGCGACCGGGCTCGTAGCGCTCTTTGCTGTCTATCTTTCGACGGTCTTGAGTACGGGCACAATCGAATTGCCCAAGGCCAAATATCTTTTGCCGATCGGACTCTTTGCGGTCATTGCCTTCATCTCTTCGGCTTTCTCGGGCAATATCGTCTCTTCGGTAGCTGGCTCGGTTTTTGATCTAGGTACTTCCGGTTCGATCTTGATGCTCGTTTTTGCTTTGTTTTTGACTGTGGTCTCTGTCCGCAGTGTAGGGGTGGTGCGTAAAGCGATCACGGCTTTCGTCTACGCCGCGATTGCACTTGCGCTCTACACTTTGCTTGGCACTTTTGGCGCTTCGCTTTTGCCGGCAGCGCTTGCAAGCAGGATGCCACTTTTTCTTGTAGGTGGCGCGATTGATACAGCGATTGTTTTTGGGGCCGGTATTATCTTGGCTCTCTGCGCGGTTAATATGTCCGAACTTTCTAGAAGGATGCGCTATGCCTTTTTTGGCTTGATGGCCTTTGGGCTTATCTTTGTTGGTGCGACAAACTTTACACCGGTCGTGGTTATTTTGGGACTCGTTTCTTTGGTTTTCTTTGTCTACATTCTTTCTTGGTCGGTGGGCAAAAATCAAGATGGCGAAGGTGAGGTTTCGAGTGTGCGTCAGTTTTCGTTCTCCTCCTTGGTTGTTCTTATTGTTACTATAGTGATAATTTTGGGTGGTACAAATATAAGTGGATATTTTTCGCGTATGTTGCGAGTCCAAACGGCAGAAATTCGACCAAACTTCGAGGCGACAATGAATCTCGCCACCGTTGCTTGGAAACAAAATTTTGCTCTTGGAGTTGGCCCAAACAACTTTGCTGATTTCTGGTCGGCCAACAAACCTTTGGAGATCAACCAGACTCAATTCTGGAACGTCGACTTTTATTCCGGTTCGGGTTTTGTGCCGACTATGGCTATCACGACTGGACTCTTGGGACTCTTGGTGCTCCTAGTCTTTGTGGTCATGTATGTGAGAAGCGGTGTGCGCGCGATGTTTGCTCAGGCCAATTCCGGGCGCTCTCGATATTTGGCCACCTCAACCTTCTTGGTCTCACTCTATTTTTGGGTGATGCTCTTCCTTTATACGCCAAGTATTACTGTGCTCACGCTTGCCTTTGTCTTTACCGGACTCTTTACGGCGACCCTGGTGCCGCAGGGTACGATCGGCGCTTGGCGAGTCAATATCTTCTCGAATCCTAAAACCAACTTTCTTTCAGTTTTGTCGATTGTTGTGCTCTTGGTCCTTTCTGTTGCTGGCGGTTACTTCGTCTGGGAAAGGGCGATCGCGGCGACTTCGTTCCAACAAGGTGTTTTGCAGTTCCAAAGAACCGGCGATATCGCTTTGGCCCGCAATGCGGCAGTGCGTTCGATCAATATGGTGCCAAGCGATATCTACTGGCGAGGTCTGACCGAGATTTCGGTTGCCGATCTGGGCGCGGTGCTTGGTAGTATCCAAAATGAGAGTCAGATGACCGAAGCGGTCAGGACTCAGATCCAAGGACTTATCGCGAACTCAGTAGAATCGGCAAGGCAGGCGACGACTCTAAACTCCAGAAATTTCCAAAACTGGTTTGCGCTTGGCCGGGTCTATGAAATCTTGGCTGGGAACGGCATCGAAGGCGCTCTAGAAAATGCTCGAGGAGCTTATGCTGAGGCTGCCTTGCGTGCGCCAACCAACCCATCGGTGCCTTTGGCCCTAGCAAGACTCGATGTCTTGGCCCAAGATGCCGAAAGTGCTAAAGCCAATATCCAAAAGGCGATTAGTCTCAAGAATAATTACACCGACGCATACTTTACTCTGGCTCAGATCGAAGTTGCTTCAAACAATATCAGAGGTGCGATTGCCTCGGTCGAGCAGGCGTCTTTCCTTGATCCGCAAAATACAGGACTCTTCTTCCAGCTCGGACTTCTCAAATACAATGCTCGCGATTGGGCCGGGGCGATCCTTGCTTTTGAAAGAGCCATCGCTTTGGTACCCGATTATGCAAATGCCAGATACTTCCTCGGTCTTGCTTATGAAGAAGCGGGCCGCACGAGTGATGCCATCTTGCAGTTCGAAGAGATTATGAAGACCAATCCAGACAACGCCGAAGTCGGGCTCATCCTCACAAATCTCAAAGCTGGCAAATCGCCATTTGCTGGTGCTAAACCTCCAGTCGACAGCGCACCACAAAGCCGCGAGACGCCGCCAATCGAAGAATAACTCTTCCAAGAGCGGGTTATAAAAAAAGCAATTATGCGGTAAGATAGGGTAATGGTTCGAAAAACTTTGCAAGCAATTACGAACACCATAAGCAGTCTACGCGAGGCTGCTTTTTGGCTTTCGCTTTTTGCGCTTTTTTCTCAACTGCTCGCTTTGGTCAGAGACCGAATGCTCTCGCATCACTTTGGCGCTGGAGTCGAGCTCGACACCTATTATGCGGCTTTCAAGATCCCGGACCTGATCTTTGTGACCGCGGCTTCGCTTGTCTCGCTTAGTGCGCTTGTGCCGCTCTTTGCCAAAAAAGAAAGCGAAGGCGAGAAGCATCTGAAAGAAGCGACTGACTCGATCTTTACAGCCTTCTCGGTTTTGATCGTTCTTATCTGCGCGGTTGTTTGGTTTGCGCTACCGCTTTTGGTGCCGATTGTTTTTGCCGGCTTCAGTCCAAGTGTCCAAGAGGAAACGATTTTCCTCTCGCGGATCCTCTTGCTCTCGCCCTTGCTTTTGGGTTTCTCAAATTTTTTCGGAGCGATTGTCCAGTACGAAAAGCGCTTCATCCTTTACTCTTTGAGTCCTTTGCTCTACAACCTCTGCATTATTCTCGGTTTGGTTTTTGGTGTCGAAAAGTTTGGCATCAACTCGGCGGTTTTTGGCGTAGTCCTCGGCGCTCTTGCTCACCTGGTTTTGCCCGCACTCTTTATCATCCGCTCTGGCAAAAGACCGCATTGGATCACCAAAATAAAATGGAAAGATGTTTTAGAGACGGCCGGTATTTCGATCCCGCGCACCTTGGCTCTTTCGACCACGGCTTTTGTAGCGTTCTTTTTTGCCGGAATGGCTTCGCGCTTGGGCGAAGGGTCGGTCGCAGTCTTTAACCTTTCTTTCAATCTGCAATCGGCACCACTTTCGCTCATTGGTGTGAGTCTTTCGCTTGCGGCTTTCCCAGCGCTTGCGATTTTGGCCGCCAAAAAAGATTTTGCCGAAATGATCGAACGCGCGGTTGAGGGCTTGAGGCAAATTATTTTTTGGTCTTTGCCGGCGACGGCGCTCATTATTGTCTTGCGGGCGCACATTGTCCGTTTGGTTTTGGGTTCGGGCAACTTCAATTGGGACGCGACTCGGCTGACCGCGGCCGTGCTGGCGCTCTTTGTCCTTTCGACGGTTTTTCAAAGTATCCAACTTTTTCTGTCGCGTTTTCATTATGCGCTTTCCAAGACCAAATGGCCGATCTTGGGCAATGTCCTCTCTGGCGCGGTAACGCTCTTTTTGGCAATTATCTTTATCAAAGAATACCAATACTTTTCGCCTTTGTTTGTCTGGCTTGGTGAAATGCTAAATATTGGACATCTGCCGCTCTCGATACTTGCCTTGCCCTTGGCCTTTTCGATCGGCAGTTTGTTTGGGGCGCTTGTTTTGTTTTTGGGTTTGGGGGCCGAGTTTTACAAAAAAGTTTGGCAGAAAATCCGTCGCGTTCTTTTTGAAGCAATACTCGCCAGTCTCTTTGCCGGCTTTGGCGCTTATCTTTCTCTCTCTTTGACGGATCAGATATTTGATCTCGATACCTTCGTCGGACTTTTGGCGCATGGGGCGATCGGCGGTGTTGCGGGCATTGCTTGTGGTGCGATCCTACTGTATCTTGTGGGCAATAGGGAAATACGTTTTAGGCAAATTTCCTAAGGTCTCGCCTTAGGATTAGGATTTTGGTAGTATTTACATATGGCAATTAGAGAAGAACCTTTTGTTGTTGGTGAGTACTATCATATTTATAATCGTGGCAACACGAAACAAGATATTTTTCTTGATGAAAAAGACAGAGACAGATTTGTAAAGCTCCTTTATCTTTGTAACACATTAAAGAATATTAAATTTAAAGAGTATATCGTAGATAGAAAGATTGATGCATGGAACTTTGATAAAGGTGAGTCCATAGTGTCGGTTGGGGCATGGGTCTTGATGTCAAATCATTTTCATCTCCTTATTACTCCAAACCAGGAAAGTGGAATAGAAAATCCACTACCTCTGTTTATGGCAAAACTGTGCACGGCGTACTCAATGTATTTTAATAAAAGACATAAGCGAGTTGGGAAGCTTTTTGAAGGTCCTTTTAGATCGTCACACGTAGATAATGATAATTATTTAAAATATATTTTTTCATACATTCATCTTAATCCAATAAAAATCATAGATCCACTTTGGAAAGATAGGGGAGTGCAAAATATTGAAAGTGCTACTGAATTTCTGAATGGATATTATTGGAGCAGTTATCATGATCATCGCCATACTAAGAGGTCAGAAAACAAAATAATTTCTTTAGAAAACTTCCCTCCATACTTTTCTGATAGGGGGGTTTTCGATAAAGAGATTTTTGAGTGGTTATCCTTCAAAAACGCCTCCTTAGGTTCCTAAGGTCTCGCCTTAGGAAATTAGATTGTGTGTTATGATTAAGATATGAAAACAATACAACTAAAGGTAACCAAAATAAAATATAGAGGGGATTCTGTTGGTGATGATGTGGTGATACAGGTCAATTGTCTAGATAGTAATTTAGACCTAAAAAAGAAAATCAAAAATAAAAGTGAGGTCAAAATTGATGCTGTTGTGGGTCAATTTGTAACTGATCAAGCACTTTTTTCTCTTCCAGTAAACATAAAAATTATTGAAAAGGATTTGGTTTTTAACGATATTGGGGGTAAGGAGGTAGAACTAGAGGTGGATTTGAAGACTTCTACTTCTCAATTTAGCACCTACGACATTTTGGTTAAAGAAAAAAGAGGTCTTTCTTCTGGTGGTCGCATTGGAACCTTTGAAGTAACTTTCGAAGTCTTGGTGTTAGAAAATATTTTCTATATTCCGATTACGAAAGATGGGTGGTTTATTTATTATAAAGGTGCTAATAAAGCTAAGACTAGTCTGCCATCATATCTAAAAATTCATTTTGATAAGATGGAATCTAATAAAGAGTATTTTACCGTTATGGAAGGGGTCCTACAAGGTGAGCAATTTTGGTCTAGCGCAGGTAGGGAAGAACTATCTTTGCTTGATAAAAACCCTCAAACCGGTCCTGTTGATTTAATTTATTCTATATCTAAAAAAACTTTGACGTTAAATAATAAAACATATTTGACTACTGATTCCCCAAGCGCTCCATGGATAGAAGGTTTATATGATATTGAAATTCCGGATTATCCACATGAAGGTGGTCTGTATTATGAAGATTCTAAATATGCGAGAGTATGGTTTAGAATTGGCCATAGTGGAGATAGATATTTACATACTGGTGCGCATTCTCTCGGTTGCATGACAGTAATTGAGATTAAGAAATGGGATGAAATTTTTGGGATTTTAATTAAAGCGCGTAAGGGTGATGGTAAGAGCGTTGGGGTACTTAAAGTTGTCGACTAAACATGAATTGGTTTTTAAAATACAAAATAAAAAATTTGGTTTTTATCGCGGTAATTACTACTGTAATTATAATCGTAGTTGTGCAATTGAATTCTCCTGTTGCAGTGAAGCGTTATAAAACTATATCGCTTGGTATGCTCGCAATAGAAAGCGCTGGTACCCATACCGTTTGGGCACCTCCTGATGATAAAGTACTAGAATCTGATTTTTATGTTTATGCACTTGGCGATGAATCACTTTGTCTAAATTCAGGTTGTGGTATTGGTGGTTATTTTATCCAATGTTTGGATGGGTGGTTGTCAGGGTATAGCTATGAAGTTGGCAACGTTGGTGACTATGGTTTGCGCGATGCAGGGATAGATATTGGTGATCAAACCATCATTACCATTGCTGACAAAGAAGGGAAAGTAGTAGGAATTTACCCAGGGGCTCGGATTAGGAACTTGCCTTATATTATGCGAAACCATCGAAACCTTGTGGACAAGGACACCTTTAATGTATGCTCTAACCTGTTACCACGACGGTGGAAGTAAAATTTCCTAAGGTCTCGCCTTAGGAAACTTAGAGGAAAAAAATATGAACAACATCCGCAATTTTTGTATCATCGCCCATATCGATCACGGCAAGTCGACGCTCGCCGACCGCATGCTTGAAATCACAGGCACTATTGAAGCGCGCAAAATGAAAGCTCAAGTGCTCGATTCGATGGATTTGGAACGTGAGCGGGGGATCACGATCAAGATGCAGCCGGTGAGGATGGTTTACCAACCAAAATTTCCAATTTCCAATTCTCAATTTCCAATAAATGAATCAATTTCCAATGAAAATTCTAAATTGAAAATTGAAAATTCAGATTCAGAATATATTCTGAATCTGATTGATACTCCCGGGCACATCGACTTTTCTTATGAAGTTTCGCGCGCGCTTTATGCGGCTGAGGGCGCGATTCTCCTTGTCGATGCGACTCAAGGTGTGCAAGCTCAGACATTGACCGTGCTCGAGATGGCCAAATCGCACGGACTCTCGATCATCCCTGCTATTTCAAAAATCGATTCGCCTTTGGCTAGGAAAGATGAAATCAAAGAAGAAATTGTGGAAATTCTTGGTTGCAAAAAAGAAGATATCATCGAGACGTCGGGTCGGACGGGTGAAGGTGTAGAATTGCTTTTGCAAAAAATTGTGGAGTTGGTGCCGCCGCCAGTTGCGGCTCTAGATGATTCGCTCCAAGCTTTGGTTTTTGATTACAAATATTCGCCGCACAAAGGTATTGTGGTCTTTGCCCGGATTATGCAAGGTCGGGTTGGTAAACGCGAGAATCTTATTTTTCGAGGCGCGAAGCAAAAGTTTGTCTCTCTTGAGACGGGTATCTTTCACCCCGAAGAAGTTGAGACCGAAAGTCTGGGGCCGGGCGAGATCGGCTACATTGTGACCGGGATCAAAGATGCTGGCATCGTCTCGGTGGGGGACACAATCGGTAGAGAAAAGGAGCCAAGCGAAGCTTTGCCCGGATTTGAACGTCCAAATCCGGTGGTCTGGGCCTCGATCTTTCCTGAAGATCAAGGCGAACTCACCGCGCTTAGGCAAGCTTTGCAAAAGCTCAAACTGACCGACTCTTCACTCTTTTTTGAAGAAGAATCCTCGGGGGTTTTGGGCAAAGGTTTTCGAGCTGGATTTTTGGGCATGCTGCATCTCGAAATTATTACCGAAAGATTGCAAAGAGAATTCAATCTCGACCTCATCATCACTCAGCCTTCGATCACTTACGAAATTGTTTTGAACAATGGCAAGAGCGAGACTGTCTACTCGGCCTCGCTTTTTCCCGATGATGGCTTGATCAAAGAAATCCATGAGCCTTGGGTCGAGGTGACCGTCATTACACCGGCCGAATATGTAGGTTCGATCTTGCCACTGCTCTATGATCACGAAGCGGAGATTGTCGATACGCACAGCTTTGGTAGTAGTGGCAAATCGATGAATGAGAGCCGAACCACACTGCTACTCCATATGCCCCTGCGCGAATTGATGCGTTCGTTTTTTGATCGGCTCAAAAGCGTCTCTTCCGGCTACGCTTCGATCGCTTACAAAGAGATCGGGATGCGGAGCGCCCTCGTGACTCGGCTCGATATTTTGATCGGGGGCGAGGTGGTCCCGGCTTTTTCCAAAGTTGTCTCAAGGCGACTCGCCGAAAGCGAAGCCGAAAAATTGGTCACCAAGCTCCACAATATTTTGCCGCGTCAAATGTTTGAACTCAAGATCCAAGGCAAAGCGCTCGGGCGGATCATTGCCTCGGAAACTCTCAAGGCCTTTAGAAAAGATGTGACCCAGCATATGTATGGGGGCGATATTACCCGCAAAATGAAGTTGCGCGAAAAGCAAAAGAAAGGCAAGAAGAAAATGAAAGATCGCGGGCGACTAAACATTCCTCACGATGTCTTTATCCAGGCGATGAAGCCCGATTAGAATACCTCACCCCCCAACCCCTCTCCTAAACTAGGAGAGGGGAGTTCCGCTATATTGTAAATTTTAGACAAAGCTAGAAAGGTATATAAACTAATACCATCCCGATTATAAGTAGGATAGCTACGCCAAACCACAGGACCTTTAGAATTTTTCGAGTTTTAGGATGCCAAAGCATGTTAGAATATTAGCACAATGCGTGGCGTGCACACAAAGTCAAAAGAGAAGTGGAAAAAACTAGGCTTGTTTGTGCTACTTTTTCTGCTACTTTTGGTTTTGGCCAATTCGGTGCGCAAGGTCTACCAAAAAAAGCGTGGCGCCGAGCTGGCGCTTGTCCGGATGGAGCAAGAGATGCAAGAGCTCGAGGGTCGCCAAGAAGATTTGCAAGACTTTGCCGAAAGGCTGAAAACCAGTGAGGGCTTGGAATTTGAATTGCGCAAAAAATTCAATGTCGCCGGAGCAGGCGAGAGTGTGGCCTTGATCGTCGAAGGATCAGAAGCTGGTCCAAACTCGGAGAGCTCCAACTCTTTCTGGCAAAAAATCAAAGATTTTGTTATAAATTTGGTTGAATAATGAAAAAGCGGGTATAGTTTAGTGGTATGATGCGACCTTCCCAAGGTTGAGACGCGAGTTCGATTCTCGCTACCCGCACTGAATAATAGAAGCTAAAGTTTTTCTGATTATACTGGTATTTTCTTTGTCTTCCAAGACGAAGCCTTCTCTTTCGATTTCGGAGCGGAGGCGGTCGGAAGTGTGCCAGTCTTTGTTCTCGCGCGCGCGGTCGCGCTCGAGCTTGGCTTCCAATATTTCTTCCGGCACCCGATAGAGCTTTTCGGAAAGATTATTTATATCGAGTCCGAGGATTGAGTCGATTTTTTGGACGGCACTTTTTGATCGGGCTTCTTGCAAGACTGAAAGGGCGACTGCGGTATTGAGATCGTCAGCGATAGCTTCTTCAAATTTGGCGATCACTTGGGTGTCGGAAGGATCATTCTCAGGCAAGGTCGGAAAATTTGAGACGATTTTCTCCAAAGAGTTTTGAAAAGCCAAGACGCCTTCTTCGGAGAAGTTGGCTGGAGTTTTGTAGTGAGAGGAAAGCAGAAGATAGCGCAGAGAAAGCGGGTGGATACCGCGTTTTGCCAAGTCGTCGAGATAGACTACATTGCCCAAAGATTTGGAAATTTTGGTGTCATCGATTTTGAGGTGAGCCCGGTGGAGCCAGAATTTGGAAAAAGGCGATTTGCCGGTAGCACTTTCGGACTGAGCGATCTCGTTGTTGTGGTGGACACCGATGTGCTCGATCCCGCCGGTGTGAATGTCGATCTGTTCGCCGAGGAGCTTTACAATCATGGCACTACATTCTATATGCCAACCCGGGAAGCCCAAACCCCAAGGCGAAGACCAACCGTTCTTGCCATCCTTTTTCCAAAGCACAAAATCGGTCGGATTTCTTTTTTCATGACTTTCGGCGACTCGAGCTCCAGATTTTTGACCCTCCAAATTTACTCCACCAAGTTCGCCATATTTTGGAAATTTGCTGGTGTCAAAATAAATCGCGGCTTGACCTTCGTATGCGATTTCTTTTGCCAAAAGACTCTCGATCATTTTTATTTGGTCGCTTACAAAATCCGAAGCGTAGGGGAAAGTGGTGCCTTCTGTTTTGACATTGAGCAAAGCCAGATCAGCGAGAAAGATTTTGGCGTATTTTTCGGCCAAGACTTTCATGTTGGCGACTGTTGGCTCGAGCCCTTCGCGTTTTAGACCTTTGGTCATCCGGTCTTCACCTTGGTCAGCGTCGCCTTGGTTGTCGCCGGTGAGGTGGCCAAAGTCGGTAAAGTTTATAACTTGCCTTACACTATAGCCCGCATACTCCAAGGTCCGACGCAAGATATCGGTAAAGACAAACATCGAAAGATTGCCGATGTGTTGACGGTCATAAAGAGTCGGTCCACAGTGGTACATGGTCACTCTACCGTCTTGCATCGGCTCGAATATTTCCTTTTGAT
>CAYMOW010000015.1:9090-14622 GCA_964392285.1 uncultured Candidatus Saccharibacteria bacterium | reverse complement strand
CGTGCAAATCTTGAGACGTTCATGACGATGCCGACTTCGAGCAGGGTGATAAAAAGGGCGGTCCCACCATGACTTACAAAAGGCAATGGAATACCGGTTAGAGGCAAAACGCCAATCATGCCACCGATATTCACAAAAGCTTGCGACACTATAAGTATAACAATGCCGATAGTCAGAAGTCTACCAAATTCATCAGGTGCGTTTGAAGCAATCTTGAGACCGGTTAGGCCAAAGAAAACAAAGATAGCGATAATAGCCAAGGCTCCAGCAAAGCCGAATTCTTCGGCGGCAACCGCAAAGACCGAATCGCCGACCGGTTCGGGCAAGTATTCAAACTTCTGGACACTCTGACCGAAGCCCCGACCCCAGGTTCCTCCCGAGCCGACGGCAATAAGCGATTGGTTGAGTTGGTAGCTGGTCGTTTGTTTGTTTTGGTCTGGACGTAGCATCGAAGTAATTCTCTGCATAACATAGGGGCGAAGAAAAGCCAAAGCAACAATACAGATGAGGCCGATTAGAATTACAGAAAAGACGTGGCTCCACTTGGCTCCGGCCGAAAGATACATAGCCAGGCTGGCAAAGACGATAACGGCAAAGGTATCGGTGTCTGGCTGGGCCAAAAGAATGATGCCAACTATAGCAGTCAAGACAATAAATGGCGCGAGGCCCCAACCCAGAGTTTGGATTTTTTGTTTGAAGGCTGAGGCCCAAGCGGCGAAGTAGACGATGAAGCCAAGCTTCAGGAATTCTGAAGGTTGGAAGCTGACAAACCCCAAATCGACCCAGCGAGTGGCTCCGCCGTGGCTTTGATTTAGGCTCGGTATAAAGACGAGCAAAGTCAAAAGAATCGATAAGACAAAAATCAGAAGCGAGAATTTCTTCCAAACGCGATAATTGATCCGAGCAGTAACAAGACAAGCGATCGAACCAAGGAAGAGTCCAAGAAAGAGTTGGTTGAAAGCGATGCCGGAAAATTTGAAAGGATTTTGGGCCAGGATACCAAGCGAAGCTGAAGAGAAAATGAAAAATCCGCCAACCGAAAGCAAAACGACCAGAAACAAAAATGGCCGGTTGATTTTGTCTAGACTTCTCGACATAGAACTATTTTAACACATTAATAAAATTGGCCACTTGTCTTAGTCCGGGATCCTACTATTGTTTTGTTGACAGAAATCTAATTATGGGTATTATTTTGGCAGGAGTAAAATCTGAGAAAGGAGGTATAAAAATGGGAGTTTATCGTGAGTGCCCAAGGTGCCACAACGAAGAAGTGGGCGCTAGCATTTGGACATGTCAAAGCTGTGGTTGCGTTCATTGCGGAGAATGCGATCCAGAGGATGGAACTTGTCCGGAGTGCAGTGGCGACGTCGAAAAGGTGGGCTACATCGAGGAAGGAGTAAGTAGCGAAGACGCAACTTTCCCCAGATGCCCAAACTGTGGTAACGAAGAAGAAGGCGCAGGCATCTGGAAATGCCAGAGTTGTGGATGCGTTCATTGTGGAGATTGTGATGCTGAAAACGGGAGATGTCCAAACTGCGACGGCCACGTCGACAAAGTCGGTCGTATCGGAGAAGACTGAACTCGTCAAAAATCCGCCTGTTACCGAAGATGGTGCAGGCGGATTACCCTAACATCATTCTAAGATTTCATTACAAAACATATATAAATAATTTCTGACCCAGTTTTGTTTTTTTGTTTTTTAGGTCGACGATATTTGTAGGTTTACAAGACTCAATTTCGAAGTCACAAGAAATAATGCGTGTTCCTTGTGCACATTGTTTTTTAATATGATCAATCAGTTTATTTACCGTTTTTGGATATAAATAAAGAAAAATATGTGTGGCGTCTGATATATCTGCTTTAAAAATATTCTCTCTTCTTATTTCTATCTGCTTGTATTTTCTGGTAAAAAATTTTGCTAAAAAAAATGGGATATAAGCAATATCGATTCCAACAATTTTTATATTAGGTTTTATTTGGGCGGCTCTTTTAAGTATACGAGCATCGCCACACCCTAAATCATAGAAAACGCTCCTGTCTGTTAGTTGAAGATTCCCAATAATGTCATCGATTACTTCTTCAGATGTCGGTATAAAGGGTGCGTCGGTAGAAAGTATCTCGATGATCTTTAGAAATACCAAGAGAGCAAAGACAATTAAAATAATGAAAATCAGACAAGAAAGAAAGAAAAAGATGAAAATAATCATATTATTCAATCAAACTTCAGCTTAGCCTATAAGCGCCAGGATGATGCCGAGCAAAGCTGAAATAAAAGCAAAGATCCAGTAGCGCATAGTGACTTTGTAGGCTGGCCAGCCGATGGCTTCGAAGTGATGGTGAACGGGCGCAACCAGAAAAAGCTTTTTGCCTCGGATCTTTTTGGAAAGGACTTGCAAAATGTTGGAGAGGACGGTCAAGACTAGTGGTAGGGCGACAATTGGCAAAACCAAAAGCCCGTATCCGCCACCGAGTCGGTCGGTCATAAAGGCCACGACCGAAAGCGTGATGGTCAGACCCATGGTCCCCGTCTCAGACATATAGTAGCGCGCCGGCGGAATATTGAACCAGAGAAAAGCCAGCAGAGCGCCAGCTAAGGTGGCACAGAAAGCCGCTAGGTTGATCTGTTGTTGGTAGAAGGCAATACCGCCGTAGGCGCTAAACATAGCAATAAAGACTCCGCCGGCCAGACCGTCTAGGCCGTCGATAACACCGCCCGCGTAGAGAGCGATTGTAACGAGCACAAAAAGTGGAATGAAGAATAGTCCAAGATCAAGCTCGCCCCAAATGGCCGGTAAGCCGAGCGATCGGACTTCGAGCTTTTCGTAGAACCACCAAGCGCAGAAAAGAGCGATGAGACCGACGGCTAGGAGTCTTTTACTAAGCGAGAGTCCGCCCTTTTGGCCGGCTTTTGAACCTCTGACTTCGAGTAGGTCGTCCACAAGTCCGACCAGGGCGCCGAGAATGAGCGTGCCGAGAGGGATCCAAGTTTGGTTGCGAGAAAGGAAGTCGAGCTTTACCAAGTTTACAGAATCGGAAACTTGAGCCAAGAACCAAATACCCAAGATGGTAATAAAGGTGCTCGTCCAGACCACTACCCCACCCATTCGGGGCGTGCCAACTTCTTTGGTCTTGTGCAATTCGTTAAAGACCCGCGCCTCACTGCCGTCGAGTGCGGTTTTGCCCGACTTGTGCTTCCACATTTTGTTGCGATAAAGATAGTTGGTTAGAAGCGGAGTTGTGAGCACTCCGAGCACGAAGGCAATTACGGCGGGCAAAAATACTTTTACAATATCGATAATCATGGATTTTGTTCTTGAATAGTTTTCAAACTGGCCTCGACCAATTTTAGAGTATCGACGAATCGGCCCTCTTGGCTTGAGCCCAAGACGGCAACGATGATGGGTCTTTGTAGGCCAGCATCGAAAGCGATCACCAGGTTGCCCCCGGCTAGGTCGGTATAACCGGTCTTGGAAGCAAGAAGCCCTGGGATCTCGTTGACTCGAGAATTGGTGTTGACTGCATCATAAACACTTGCTGAACTCCGGAGAGAAAGGTTTTTGTAGCGAGTGGCCTCGAGCAAACTCGGGAAACGCTTGAGAGCGTATTCGAAAATCAAGCTGACATCTCGGGCCGAACCATAGGCGCCGCCGTTTTGAGCATCTTGGTCCAAGCCGTGCTCGTTTGCAAAACGACTGTTGTTGGCTCCGATAAAGCCGGCCGTCTCGTTCATTTTGGTGATGAAGTCTGGCGTTGAGCCGGTCTTGAGGTTGGAGGCTCTGGCTAGGGCGCGCGCGCCATCGTTTGAAGAAGTTACCAAGACAAAGTCGATCAATTCTTGGGCGCGCCAACGGTCGCCAACCTTGAGACCCGAGTCACCCTCGGGCAAAAGGTCGGAGGCTTCGATCAGGATAGTCTCGTTTTGGTCGAGGACTTGGCTTGCTGTAATTGCCGTCATTACTTTGGTTAGAGAGGCCAGAGGCAGAGAGGCGTCGGCATTTTGGGCAAAAAGCGGATGTTTGGTCCCCGTATCCCAAACCAGCACGGCTTTTGCTTCGAGTTTAAGGTCGGCAAAGTGGTCGATCTTTGGTTGGTCCGACTTTATTTCGGCCTGACTTTGTTCAGCGTTTAGGAGTATGCCAAAAATTATGACCGAGAAAAAAGATAAAACAAAAAGAGTTCTAACAAAATATTTGGTCCGCTTTTTTATGTCTATATTTATATTTGGCATAATGATTTATATTTGGTCCTCAGCCGAACTTTCTTCTATTTGGGCCAACTCTGGGCTCAGACTTTCAAAATTGGGCAATTGGTCTAGGCTCTTGATACCAAGATGGGCCAAAAGTTCTATGGTTGGTTTGTAGACAAAGGTCCTCTGATCTTCAGCTGCGACACTTCTTTCAATGAGGCCCCGAGCTATAAGATTGCGCAAGATGAAGGTCGAATTGACGCCTCGAATATAATCGATTCGTCGTCGGCTGATACCTGCCTTATTATAAAGGATTATGGCCAAGCTTTCGAGTCCGGCCTTGCCGATCTCTCGGCTCATTTCGTCTTTGGCTAATTGCTCGATAAGTTCAGTCATTTGTGGAGCAGTCGCGAGGCTGGCTTCTGCGTCAGTCAGGATAAGGCAGACTCCCCTGCCCTGGAGCGAGTTTTGTAAATTCTGTAACTCTTGCCTCACCTCGCCTTCACTTACACCCAAAATATTTGCGAGCTTTTTTATCTCGACTGGCCCGTTCTTATAAAAAAGTATTGCTTCAATTTTCTGTTCCATATTTTGTTTTAATTATACGTTGGGGTGGATATATTTTCACTCTCCATTTCGATGTTGCCAAAGTGGGCTTCTTGGCTCGCGCGCACGGCCCCACGCTTGACGAGCTCGAGCATGGCGAGGAAGCTTACGATGACATTGATTTTTTGAGCCCTATCGTCTACCGCTTTGCCATTTGTATTTTTGGCAAAGTCGGAAAAGCTCATCCGAAAACTTTTTTGGATTCTTTCGGAAAGGCTTTCGATCATTTCTTCTAAAGTGATGATTTTTTCGACTTTGATTTTGGGTAGGACAACAGGTTTGGGAAGATTGTTTAGAGCTTCTTTCAGGGCTTGTTCTAGGGCTTCCAAACTGATCTCTCGCGTCGGGGCAAAGACTTTGGTTCGGATTTTTGGTTCCTCGGCCAAAAAGAGAAATTGGCCAAACATTTGGCGCAATTTTGTCGCGACGGCTTTGTAGTGCTGGTACTCGCGCAATCTGGCTTCGAGATCTTCGATATTGCCTTCCTCTTCGGCCGTGAGCTCGAGGTTTGGTAGTAGTGATTTGGATTTGATCAGAAGTAGAGTTGAAGCAATGAGGATAAACTCGGCGCTGTCGGCCATTGGAAATTCCTCGTGCTTTTTGATGTGTTCTAGGAATTCATCAGCAACACTCGAAAGTGAGACGGTGTTGATATGAAGCTTTCTTTTTTCTATCAAGTCAAGAAGCAAATCCAAAGGCCCCTCAAATTCGCCAACTTTAACCTTAAAATCGGTTTCCAT
>CAYMOW010000015.1:0-8990 GCA_964392285.1 uncultured Candidatus Saccharibacteria bacterium | reverse complement strand
GCAAATCCAAAGGCCCCTCAAATTCGCCAACTTTAACCTTAAAATCGGTTTCCATCCTGTAGTAGAAAATGGCATTGCTCTAAAGGAGCTTACCACTCAAATGTAGATTACTTGATAAACTCGACCTTAGTGTTATACCAGATTTCTCGCAGTAACCTTTAATGCCATTTTTCACTACGGGATCCATAACCTTAATTATTTTTTTGCTCGTAAAGATATTCTTTTAACCTTCTTTTTATCAACCTTCCACCTTGTGTTGTTTTCATATAATTCTCTCTTCTTATGCTATCTTGTTCATTTAAGCATGCTTCATAGTATATCAATTTCCATGGCATGTATCTTTTTGTGGAAGGGTTTAACCCACTATTGTGCTCTCTCAATCTTTTCTTAAGATCTATTGTTCTACCGATGTATAAATTATCTCCAACTTCGCTTTTTAGTAAATAATTATAAAACATAATCTATTACCTATATTTTAGCATATCCATGCATTTAACTTTATTCTTTCTTCTTTTTGACTTCAATCCCTAGCTCTAGGAGCTGTTTTTCGGAGAGTTCTTTGGGGGCCTTCATTACGGCGGTCTGGCCTCCACGGGTCATCGGGAAGGATTGGACCTCGCGCAAAAAGCTCTCGCCCGTCAGGTTCATAATATTGCGTTCGACGCCGAGAGCGATGCCGCCATGCGGTGGGGTGCCGTATTTGAAAGCTTCGAGCATATGACCGACACTTTGCTCGATCTCTTCCTCGTTGTAGCCCATGACTTTGTAAGTGGCGCGCAAGATTTCTGGCTTGTGAGCGCGAATCGAGCCGCCGCCCGATTCGTAGCCGTTGCAAACAAGATCGTATTGGGTCGTCAATATTTCCTCAATATTTTTACCCTCCATAAGCCACTCGATGTGTTCGGGTATTGGCATTGAGAATGGGTTGTGAGTGAAGGTCCAATTGCCCTTCTCCATACCGGTGCCTCCGTTTGGATCGGTCTTTTCGAAGAACGGAAAGTTCACCACCCAGGCGTAGGCCAAAATTTTGCTCCCCGGCTTCTTCTCCTCTTCGGTCCGCATATCAAACTTGTCGGCGCCGTATTTTGCCATAGCGTCTTTGTAAGAAATGCGTGGGAAAGGTTTTTGCTTGATTGTGTAGCCCAAAGCCTCGACGACCTCGGTGATCATAGTCTCAACGGTATTCATGACATCGTCCATCTGGACAAAAGACATTTCGATATCGACTTGTGTGTGTTCAAAGCCGCGGTCGGCGCGGAGGTCTTCGTCGCGCACGGCGCGCGCAATCTGAAAATATCTTTCGAAGCCGCCAACCATCAGAAGCTGTTTGTATTGTTGGGGCGATTGAGGCAGAGCATAAAACTTGCCCGGGTTTAGTCGGCTCGGCACCACAAAGTCGCGGCTACCCTCGGGAGTCGACTCGGTCAAAAGTGGGGTTTCGATTTCGGTGAAAAACTTTTTGAACAAATGCTCGCGCACGCGTCGCACAAACTCACTGCGCAAACGAATATTCTTCTGCATCCTCTCGCTACGCAAATCGAGATAGCGGTATTTGAGACGAGTGTTCTCATCAATTCCCGAAGTGTCGGTAGTGATATCGAAAGGCAGGGTTTCGGCTTTGTTTAGAACTTTGATCGAAAGAATTTCGAGCTCGATGTCGCCGTTTTGGACTTTGGCATTGACCATCTTTTCTGGACGTTTGCCCACCTTACCTCGAACCTCGACCACCCATTCGTTTTTGGGCAAGCTGTAGTCTGTGCTCTGTAGACTTGATTTTATTTCTTCAAGTTTGTTTGGCAATACAACACCTTGCACCTTGCCGGTCATATCGCGAAAGTCAAAGAAGGCCATCTTGCCTTGGTCGCGTACCACGTCGACCCAGCCTTTGATCAAGACCTCCTCACCTACCTTTTGCCCCAAATCTTTGATATAGATTCGTTCCATATTTTTTGTTTCGGAGAATTTTTTTGCTAAATTGAGAGATAAATCATTCGACTTCGCTCATGACAAGCAAAAACGCCCCTCCGAATTTATTAAATAATAAATTCGCAGGGGCGATTTCGTACCTAAAGCGACTTTGTCGCTCGGCCGACAGCGCGGTGCCACCCTGATTTGTTCTCATTTTACTGCTTTACGGAAGCAGGTTTTGAAGATTCTACTCATTGAGCTTTTGAATTGCTCAATTTTCTTTCTTCACCTCCCCGGTGTTTGCCGGATCATTGGCTTATAGGTATTATACGCTCCATTATTTTTTAGGCAAGTAACAAAAATCCCGCCTTCATTCGCTAAGGCGGGATTTCAAATTCTTCACACACTTTGATTCTCGTCGGACCTTCTTCTTGGTTGCAGTGCTATACGTTGTCGGTCTTGTTATTTTGCATTGCTTGCCAAAATGAAGTGAATTCAGGTGAGAAGGAGAGGAGTTCTGACAGTGTCCCAAAGGCTACAATCCTTCCCTGATCAAAGACGCAGATGCGGTCGAACAGGGAGAGAAGGTGAAGCTGGTGAACTGTGGAGATGATCGTCTTTTCTTTGAATTCTCTGAAAATATTGTTGTAGACGGTCATCCCCGTGATTGTATCGAGACTACTCGTCGGTTCGTCGAGGAGCACGATGTCTTTGTCGTGGCAAGCGAGTAACCCGCGCGACAACGCTAAACATTGTTGCTGGCCACCGGAAAGATTGACCCCTTTTTCCTTGATTGAGGAGTCTAGACCTTTTGGTAGCCTCTCCACCACTTCCGAGAAGCAAGCCATGTCTGTGAATTTGCGAACAAATTCCAAGCTGTGCTCTGCCCCCATGGTGATGTTGGCGAGTATGGTCGAGGCGAATATCTCTGGATCTTGTGGAACTAGCGAAATGGCTCGACTGATTCCCTCAAAACCTTGTGGCACGATCTTGCCGTCCACGAGCAGTTGTAAGTCTTTCGGATGGTATAGATCGCGCATGATTTTGAGGAATGTTGTTTTGCCACTGCCCCGCTTGCCGATCAGGGCGATTTTCTCCCCCCTCTTTACTGATAGGCTGACATTGTCAAGGTGAAGTTCTGAACTGTCCCCGTTGAAATACGAGAACGATAGATTCTTTACCTCGAGTTGTTGCCAATCTGTAGGCAAGACGTGGTTGGTGAAGTTCTCAGGGCGAAAATCCGTGGAGAGTTCCTCCGAATTGAAGACCCTCGCTCGCCTCTTGATCACATTACTGTAAGAGCCAGCGAACTTGAAAAACAATTCACCGATCTCGTCGAGATACCGCATTAAGAGGTAAACACTGCCAGATATCGTGCCTGGTCCTGCACCGTAGTTTTGCCACAGATACACGAACAGAGATATCGCATACATAACATTGCAACAAAAGCTTGTAAGTAACCACTTGAACTCGTTTATTCTCACATTCTTTTTATAGAGTTCGAATGGCTTCTCGAGCTTGTTGGTAATTGAGTCGAAGATGTATTTCTCGACTCGCAGTATTATTACGGTGCCAATGTTCGAGAAGGCATCAGCCGTGCTCTCGGTAATTGCGTTGTCGGCCCGGTTGAGCTCTTTGTATTGCGGTATGAGTATGCGGTCGAACCGCATTGTGACCCACGCGCTCAAAAGCAGCATCGGCAGAGCAACAAGACCAATGAATCGACTGAAGTAGAGCAACATGCCATAACTGACCAAGAGTTGCACTAGAGAATAGATGTTCTCATATGAATCCTCGGAAAAGTTGTAAAGGCCCGTTGCGCCTTTTTCAACCTTATCGATCGTATCGCCGGAGTGGTGTTCGGTATGCCATTCGAGTGGCAGAGTTAGAACGCCTTTGACCAAGAATTTGCGATAATTGGTCTTGATGCGAAAGGCGTTGACTAGCTCCAAGATTCTGGCGTGCATATGAAGCACCCAGAACATAATGGAGCGCAACACGAAGAGCGAGCAAAGAACTGCCAGAGTCTTGATGGACTCGGCGGTTATGCCCTCGGTGGCGACAACCTGAGTTATTTTTGCGCCGATTAATGGCGACATAAACAGGTTGACGCAGGCAGCGACGATGAACAGCGACCAGTACAAGAAAATCCTGTGCCGGTAACCCTCGGCGTACTGCCAATTTTTCTTGAACAAATAGATCAAAGGGTTTTGTTCCCTCATTTCCCTCTCCTTTTGTGTGTGAAGTCAAAGAGCTAAAGAACTTAAAACACCGCGGGTTGCGCGGTGTTTTAAGCTTTCAAATTTTTAGATTTGGTTTAAATACTTAAAACATAGCGCAAATGGCTCCTGTAATCAGGAGTAAGCATTGTATTGACGTTTGCAAAGACGCCAAAGAGGCACTCGCTAAACGAGGCGTGCCTTGTATTGATTTGTGCGCTAATGTTTGTCATAGCCATTTCATAATACATCAATAACAAATTTTGTCAAACTATTCCGGCAAGAAGCCGCCGGCTTGGAGGTTCCAAAGATTTTTGTAGAGACTATGTTCGCGGGCTAGCAGTTCTTCATGGCTTCCTTCCTCGACTACTTGGCCGTTGTCTATTGCAATTACCCTATCCATTTTTCTAATAGTTGAAAGTCGGTGAGCAATTACTATGACCGTCTTATTCTCCATAAGTTTATCAAGAGCATCTTGGATCAAACTTTCGGAATGCGAGTCGAGGCTCGAAGTGGCTTCGTCCAAAACTAGGATTGGCGCGTTCTTCAAAATCGCTCTGGCGATTGCAACTCTTTGGCGTTCACCGCCGGAAAGTTTGATTCCGCGCTCGCCGACGTAAGTATTGTATTTGTCGGGCAAAACATCGATAAACTCGTCGCAGTGTGCGAGGCGCGAAGCCTCGATTACTTCTTCGTCGGTTGCTTCCTCTCTGCCGTAACGAATGTTTTCCATCAACGTGCGGTGAAAGAGAATCGGATCTTGGGGTACAAGGCTTATCTTCTCTCGCAAACTATCTTGGAACACATCTTTTATATTTTGTCCGTCAATCAAAATAGCTCCGCTTGCAAGGTCATACATACGCAAGATCAGTCTGACGATAGTGGACTTGCCAGCACCCGACGGCCCGATGAGCGCTACCTTTTCGCCACCGTTTATCGTTATGTTTATGTTGTCGATGACACTACGAGTTTCGTTGAAAGCGAAAGAAACATTTTGGAATTCGATTTTGCCTTCCCTAACCTCGAGCTCTTTTGCGTTTGGGATATCTTTTATTTCGTAAGGCAATTCTAAAATTTCTACCATTTCTTTCGAATCGGCAAAGCCTTCATAGACATGCCGAATTATTCGACCGAAGTCCCACAATCTTTGAGCAAGGGAGATGATGTAGACCTGGATCAGAACAAAAGAACCGATGGTAATAAGGTCTCTTTGCCAGAACTTGATCGCATAATAAAAAAGTAAGAATTCGATGATAAAAATAAAGCCGACCTGTATCCCGTCCTTAGCTATACCTATATCCCAACTCAATTTTTGTTTCTTGGCTTGGTCTAAGGTGGTTGTTTGAAATTCTTTGGACTCTTTTTCAAAACCAGTGAAAGTTGAAATAGTGTTTTGGTTGGTCAGATTGTCGGCAAGCAAGGCGGTGGTGGTCGAATCGGCTTTGGCGGAGGCGATGTCGAATTTGACTTTCCATTTGTAGAAAAAGTAATTAAAGATAATCATGACAATTGTCCAGATGATGATGATGTATGAAATTATCGGCTGTTCGAGGTAGACGATAACGATTGCGCCGACAACGTTGATAACCAAAGGGATGATATTGAAAAATAAAGTATCGTGAAGAACATCGAAGGAGCGAACAAAACGATTAACTCTTTGGACCAACCCACCTGAAAAGCTGTTGGCAAAGAAAGAGTAAGAATGTTTGATGGTGTAGTTGAAAGCGGTCTGGCGCAGACTAGCCATTGTTTTGGCTACAAAATTGTTCATAACAAAAAAGCCAGCTTGGTGGAAGATCCAAACAACCCCGTGAATTATGAGTACCCAAACTATTATCTCGGTTAAATCCCCCATCATAACCGCCTTGTTTGTTGTTGTGCCAAGAATATCGAAAAACTTTTTGTAAAAAAGCGGAACGAGTACAAGGCCGATACTTCCAATATTAAAAGCAAGCAACATAAAATAAAAAGACCACTTTCGTACTCGCATGGCTCGCCAAAAATATTTAAGTACGTCGGCAACGCCTACTTTTGGAAAATTAATATTTTGCATCTTGACATTTTAGCGCTAGCAATTTATACAACTCCGATAGCCCTCTTGACCTCTTGTATCTTCTGGCTCGCGACGGCGCGAGCTTTTTGTTTGCCTGATTCCAACACTCTTTCGACTAGACCTTGGTCCTTGGCTATTTCTTCGCGCCTTTCGCGAAGTGGGGTGACAAAGGCTTTGATATCGGCAATCAGGATTTCTTTGAGGTTTTTATACTTGCCTTTGTTTTCTTCATAAATTTTGTCGAGCTCATCTACAGGTCTGAAAAGTTTGTGAATATAGAAAACATTTTCTGGATATTCGGCTTTTGAATCAGTCACAATCGCCATCACTTGACGCTCGATTTCTTCATCGGTAGCAAAAAGCGAGATGGTATTGCCATAGCTTTTGCTCATCTTGCGGCCGTCGATACCCGGCACAACCTCAACATCTTTCATTATGTAGGCCTCTGGGAGTTTGAAGATTTCGCCATCTGCGGAACCAAAAATTCTGTTGAACTTTTCGGCTGTGTCGCGGGCAAATTCGATGTGTTGCTTTTGGTCTTGACCCACTGGTACTAAGTCTGGCTCGTAGAGCAAGATGTCAGCGGCCATAAGCATCGGGTAGTTGAAGGTGCCGACGTTCACATCCTCTTCCCCGCCTTTAGCTAGCGCGTCTTTGTAGGCGTGCGCGCGCTTGAGATAAGGTACGGTCGTGATGGTGTCGAAGATCCAACAAAGTTCGGTGTGCTCCGGCACGTCCGACTGCTTAAACAAAATATTTTTTTCGGTGTCAAAGCCGAGCGCCAGATAGTCGATCACAATCTCTTTTGTCAGGCTTCGCATTTCCTCGGCATTTTGGATAAAGTTGAGCGCGTGATAGTCGACAATCAGGCCGTAGACCAGCCCCTCCTTTTGCATATCAATATGTTGGCGCATCATACCGAAGTAATTGCCGATATGAGGCCGACCGGTCGGTTTTATTCCTGAAAGTATGGTTTTCATGTGATTTTGCGAAATCATTTCGTGCGCTACGTCGATTAAAGCACGACTTCATAATACAAAAAAAGGCCTATAAAAACAAACGGACTAGGCGGAGGTCGTCGAAGGAGTAGGCTTGGCCGAGGAGGTCTTTGGCTTTGGAGAGGCGGTAAGTTTTGTCGCCTGGGGCGATGCCGGTTTTGTGAAAGGCGCTAGAAATGGCGCGAAATTTGGCGAGCGGGATCTTGGTTTTGATGTGAGTGAGGTCTTTGGTTTTGACCAACCCCTTTTCTTTTAATTTTTCGAGGTGATTCAAAATGGTTTCGGTTTGTAGACCGCGCATTTTGGCTATTTCTTCGATATCGAAGCCCGATTGTAGGAGCGAAGACGTTTCGAGCATGGTGTCGGTTCTGGGTTTTTTGATCTTCTTGTTTTCGGTGTTTATGATTTTTTGTTCCCAATCGTCTTGCATCTGGCGCAGACGGTCTTCGATCCGCGATATTTTGCGTCGATTTTCTTCGGACAACTTTTTGAAATGTTGGTCCCACTCGAGCACTTCCTCGCTGACCTCGAGAGCTTTTTGGTTTAGACCAAGGAGCGAGAGTCCGGCAAGTGAGCGTAGACGCGAGAGCGCCACGTAGCCCATCCCCTTCTCAAACGAATCGCGCAAGTCGATCAAAGCTGAGTCGAGCGACATGCCTTGGCTTTTGTGAATGGTGATGGCCCAAGCCAAGCGCAAAGGGTATTGGCCCAGACTTGCCTTGATCCGGCCATCTTCTTCGATATTCCAACTTTCGCGTTCGACTTCTATTCTACGCCCATCGAGTGTTTTGACTTTTATGCTTTCGTAGCCACAATCTTCGACTAGGCCGAGTGTGCCGTTGACAAACCCGGCTTCGAAATTGTTTTTGACAAACATTACTTTGGTGCCTTTCTTGAGTCGCAGAGTTTCTGGTGCCAGACAACTTTTCTTTAAACTCTCGATCAGTTTGTGCGGACCTCTTGCTTCCATTGCGTATTCAAAAGTTTTGCCCGAAAGCTTTTTGAGCTCAAGCTCGTTTTCGGCATCGACGTCTTTGTTGTGCGAGTAGAGCTTGGTTGGCTCGCCAAAGCCTTCGATGCTTTGATTGAACCGGGTTTCTAAAATTTTGATAACTTTCTGATCGACCGAATTAGTGCGGATTGAGTTTAGGACTTCCAGATATGCCAAATCATTTTGACGGTGCTGTTCGTTGAGGTAGCAGATCTTGATATCCATCTCTTGCCAAACTTTGGAATGATAGCCGAAAAAGGTTTGAGCCCCTTTTTTGCCGACCGGTGGCAACTGAAAAAAGTCGCCACAAAAGACGACCTGCATCCCCCCAAAGGGTGCGTCTACCTCTTTTATTTTTCTCACTACCCTATCGACCATGTCGAGCTGAAAATGATGCAACATCGAGATTTCATCGATGATCAAAATGTCGGTATCGCGAATGTTGCGCCGAATGTGACTCTTTTCGGCGATTTCTTCCAAATCTTGTTTGTCGAGATGCTCCTTGATGCCGATACCGCTCCAAGAATGGAGAGTTATCCCGCCCATATGGGTCGCGGCAATACCTGTCGAAGCTGAAAGGCCGAAATTGGCACCCAGGTTGCGTAGGTGGGCGATATATTCGCGCAAGGTGTGAGTTTTGCCGCTACCGGCCGGGCCAGTGAGGAAGACGTTGCGGCCGGTCTTCAAAATTTGCAGAGCTTCTCTTTGGGTCATTGAGTCATTTTATCTCTTTTGTCTTGATTTACAAACCAGCCTCTCCATCATTTACCCATTACTTTATTACACAGGATCAGCCTGTGTAATTTTATTTTCCTAAGCTT
>CAYMOW010000014.1:0-15637 GCA_964392285.1 uncultured Candidatus Saccharibacteria bacterium | reverse complement strand
CTTTTCAAAGGACAAAAACACTTAAGAAGTGTTACTAACGCTAATTATATGTACAAAAAATTTGACATTCTAAATAAACAATTTTAATATATAGACGGAGGAATACACAGATGATTCTTGTACTGTCCGATAAAGAAGATGTTCATTGTCAATACACTTGCGAAATACTACGTGCCTTAAATGCTGAGGTATTTGTTTTGGATACTTCGCAATTCCCAATAAATTTCTCTGTTGCCATGCGATTTTCGGGTCGAAGGCACGCAGTTTACATTGGGAATCACGAAAAAGAAATCGATGGGCACGAAATTGTGAGTGTCTGGAACCGCAGACGCCCACCTACCAAGTTGCCAGAAGCGTTTCAAAGTGTGGTGGTTAGAGAGTACATAGCTCGAGAATCTCAGATTTTTCTGAGTTCTCTGCACAACGTACTCGGTTCATTTTGGGTAAGCGAGCCCGACCTTACAGAGAAAGCCTCTCGAAAGCCATACCAACTTCTGCTTGCTCGCCAAATGGGATTTCAAGTTCCCGAAACTTTCATCGGCAATTCATTCCAAGTGGCAAAAGAATTTTTGGATCGCCATGAAGACGTTGCCTTGAAGGCGATCGGGCTGGGCGCAGTTCAGATTCAGTCTGAGATGCATCCAGAATACGATTGCCTGCGAATGTACACAAAACGACTATCACGCAGTAGCATCGAACCAGCGTTGACACAAGTGCAAAATTGCCCAATCATCATCCAGCCGTACGTCGAGAAGAAGTTTGAGTTGAGAATTACGGTGATCGGCAATTCAGTTTTTTCTTGCGCCATTGATTCTCAGGCAAGCGAGCGCACAATGGAAGATTGGCGTAAGTACGATTTTCTGAACACGCCCCACTCTATTTATGAATTGCCCGCAGAAGTAGAAGGGATGTGTATTGAATTGGTCAGGAAATTGGGGCTAGTATTCGGGTGCATCGATATGATAGTGACCCCAAAAGGGGAATATGTGTTCTTGGAGATTAACCCCAATGGCCAGTGGCTTTGGATCGAACGTCTTACGGGTATGCCGATCGGAGAAACGTTGGCCAAAATGCTTATTGCGGGCAAAGTCGTTTGATGGCTGTTCTTCATTCAAGAGGGTCTCTAGTGGCCCTCTTGCTCTTTTATGTCAATATTCTTTTTGCCTTTTTGTAAAGAAAAGTTGGAAATTATTTTTTTATTCATTCTGATCGTGCGGTCCATAATATGGTCGCCGATCTCGAGCCAATCGAAATATTGTTTGTAATCTTGGGGGTCAATAAGCTTGATTTCTGAAATATCTCCGTCTGGATCGGCTACGAAATCGCCATATGGTTCAACGATGCAAAAGGAGCGAGTCTGCCTTACCACTCTGTCTGGCTCATAAATATCTTGAAAGCCAATGAGCTCTTGATGCAAAACTCGCATATTGGTTTCTTCTTTTACTTCGCGTATCACCGCTTCTTCGTAAGTCTCTTCTTGCTCAATACCTCCGCCGGGTGGTGTCCAATATTTTTTGTCTTGATGATACACAATGACCAATTTGTCACCCCAAAAACAAAATGCGTGCACTCCCTGCAACATCTTGCCCTCTAGATTTTTGTATGGATCAAGGCCTTCGTAATACACCACGGCCAATTCTTGACCGGAGCGATTGATCAGTTTTGATTTGATTTGCATAACCTCAAGTCTACCTCAAAAGGGGATTTTTTGTGAGTCGCTAGGTTCTTTCTCTTAAGATATTTCGGAAACAACGGCATCCATATATTTCTCATCGAATAGGTGGTCGCCGTCTTTGACAATCTTGAGTTTATACCCGCGTCGATTTCCAAGTTTTTTTGAGCGGTTTTTAAGTATTTTGTCTTCCTTTTCGCCATACATTACTGTTACATTTTTTGTTGCTAGAGGCACATATTTTAATTTACTAAGCTCTATTTGTTGTTTGGTGTTAAAATCTATCAGATCTTCTTTTTTATATATTTTGAAGTCTGGGCCTATTATTGGGCTGATCGATCCGACTATTAATTTCTTGAATTTTATCTTTGTTGCAAGCAGGTATGCAATCAAGGCACCTATCGAAAATCCAAATATAATGTCGCATTCAGCTGGGCTTTGTATCTTGGATTCGAGCCTTTCTAGAATATTTTGGATTGAGGTATCTTCACCCAATGATCTTTTTGGGTTTCTGGTTTTGAATGGAAGGGGTTCGTATTGATATTTTGAGGAAGTGTTTTTTATGAGTTTGGTATAATATCTATCTTTGATCTGATGACCCCACCCAGGAAGTATGTAGATTTTAGGCTTTATTTTTTTCATATTTTATTTTGTCGATAAAAAAGGGAAGGAGCGGACGACTTGAGGTCGACCGCTCCCGGCGAGAGGGGGGTGATTAGAGGTCGAACTGACCCTCCTTCGCTCCACGCAGGAACGCATCCCATTCCTCTGGTTTGAAGTACAGGGTGGTGTTTGAGCTGTCCTTGCTGTCTCTGAGCGCGACGCCCTCAGGCCGGATAGCGACCTTGACACAGCGGTTGATTATACCACCTGGGTGCGTGTAGGTAGACGTCTTGAACTGGCCGTCTTCTACTGGGAACATGAAAGGCTTCACCATTACCATTGTTGTCACCTCCTTTCTGTGTAAAGTACAGGAAAACCTGTCTAGTAGTAGATTATCACAACAAAACAATAAATCAATAAAAGTAAGCACGGCTGGGTATTCAAACTTTTTGGTCCTGTATGTTATTATGATACCAATGCCAAAGATTTTTATACAACACGGGAAGCTTTTGGAGCCCTTTTTTAACTTTTATGTAAAAAACAGCCCTGATGTAAAAGGTGCTGGCTGGAAAGAGTGGGCTCCTCCCGGCAAGGAAAAGCTAGAGAAAAGAATACAGGCTTACAGAGATATTTGGGGTAAGTATGAGGATAAGGTTTTGGATGGGATATCTTCTGCTTTAAGTATGCAATTTAAGAAAGATATTTCTGTTTATATAGTTGCTGGTATCAATCGTAGTATGTCTAATCCATTGATAATTAGCAGCCATCATTCACCGAGGCAGTTCGTTGTGTATCTTGCCCACGAACTTGTTCATAGAATTTTTGAAGGCGAGGATCTTAGTTTTAGCAAAATTCTTTTGAACAAAACTGACAACAAAGTGGTCAATAATCACATCATTGTTTATGCAGTTTTGCGCAAAATTTTTAAGGACGAACCGGAAATTATGAAAATAATTGCTGATATTAAATATGACGAAAATTATAAAAAAGCTTTTGAGCTCTCCGAACCATACGAAGAAATTTTAGATTTTTTTAGAAAAAATAAATAGAATAGGCCCCTCAAACCGCGAGGGGCCCGTTGTGGACTAGTTGTCGACCTCGCCACTGTCGGCGTCGCTGTCTTCGCTGTAATCATCAGAAGACACCGAATCTTCGCCGTCACAGTAGTAGGCTGTGCAGAGAACGTGGGGCTCTTCGATCCAGGCCATTTTTTCTCCCTCCTTTCCTCAAGGAATGCCTTGCAAGCGCGCATTCCTATCCAAAGTACAGGACGAACCTGTCTATATTTAAGCTAACAAAAAAGAGGCAAAAAATCAAGATGTTGGGTAAGACAAAAATTTATACACAGATTTTGGTGGTGGTGGGGGAGGTGAGGGTGTGGGATTAAAAAATTGGATGTGAAAAGGTCCGGGCGCGCGAAGCGACCGGACCTCTGTGTTATTCGGGCCCGACGTAGTTAACGCCGAACTCGAAGTGCGTGCCGCGAGCGGAAATTTTTCCGAACAATCCGTGGACACCACGGACGGACGGGACTTCCACTGTTACGGAGAAGACACCTGGCACTTGCGTCTTCTCGAGTTTTGCCGTTTGCGGGCCGTCTCCCTCCCTGAAGCTAATCTCGACCATTTCATTGGTCAGGGTCAGTGCTTCTACGCCGGATAGAAACAGTGTGACCATTTCTCCAGCGCGGACGGGATTGCTTTCGCTCGCGACCCTCTTTTCTGGGTCAGGCTCGTTAGGGCGTCCGATCAGGCCGAGCCCGATCGAAACGCTCTTAGGCGAGAATGTAGCAATGGCAGTCGCCGTTTCCGCGAGGGGAAGTCTATCCTGATTGAGTCTTACGGCTCCGAGGATACACTCTCTGCTCGGGTTACCATACATAGCCGCCCACTTCATTGTCTCAAGGAGAGGTGGAAGTGCGACCTGTACTTTTTCTGGTGAAGCGCTGAGTATTCGAACGGCATAACCGTTCAAGTACACCGCGATGGGTGCGAGCTCAACCTCGCTATCCTTGTACTCTCGGTCCACAAGGTTTTCGCCTTGGATCGTTACCAGGTCGCCATAGGCGATGCTTGACGATCCGGACCAAGTACCCACGATTCCAGCAGTTTTAATCTGGCTGGATTGCGGAGTAGAGGTCTTTTCGCGAAGCGTCTTTGCCACTTCGAGTGCACCGTGTGCATCGAGCGACAGAGCTTGTGCGAAGTTTCCGATTAGTGCAGGAGTAAACCTTGCGCCAGAGAGGATTGCCGTTTTGAACTCAGCCGGAGTAAACAATACTCCGGTCTTTTCATACACGGCGACGGTCGCGGCGGTGACGGCGGGTGTCGAGAATGATGTTCCTGACCACCAATAGCCACCCGACTTCACGGAACCAGGGGCTCCAATCAGGACGCTCTGTCCATAACTGGAGAACCCGATCCGTCTATTGTCGCTTGTGCCACCAACCGTGATTGCGTTGGGGGCCTTTGACAGCGAAGCGGGGAGAAAGTTGGAACCCTCGTTGATAGCCCTATTGTCGTTGCCGGCGGCGACGACAAAGAGGGCGCGGTCCTCCAATGACTTAAATGCTTGTGCCCACAACTCGGGGTCGCCCCAGAGTTGGATGGACATATTCACAATCAGTCTCTGGTAGGGAAGCGAGTGTAGTCGCCACAGTGCTTTTAGTACTGTCGCTTCTGACCCGACGAGCAAAGGTTTCCCTTCACTTGTCAAGACTTCTCCGAGTACTTGATAGGCTATCACCGGTGTCGAGGTTGCTATACCCTGTTCGCGGCCTGTGATAAGACGAGCAACAACAGTGCCATGCTTTTGAGGGTCTTTAAGTGCAGTCCCACCTGGCACGAAGGTCGCAGTGCCGGTTATGGCGATGTCTTGTTGTAGTAGGTCAGGGTCACCAGCTTCTATGCCGGAGTCAATGACTACAACAGCAAGACTGGTGTTTGAATGAGATGTGACTGTCGGTAAAGAAAGAATGGGCAGGAACCCATTTTCCTTCAACCAAGAGTCGGTCTCTTCTGGCGTCGCTTTTTCTTGCGTCGCGGTCGTGTATACGTAGCCACTTGGCTTCACGTACTCAACCATTCCGCTTACGGCGAGCGTGCCGTCGAAGCATCCGCTTGTTGTCTGGGGCGCCACGACGACGAGCCTTTCGGCTCCGGCTTCGATGATTCGTTTCCACTCCTCACTCCCTTCGGTGGGGAGGTTAGTGATAACCCACTCGATTTTTTTAGCGAATGGGAACACTTGGTGGAAAATGTCGGGCCGATTCGGTACATCAGCTCTGGCGACTTTTGGTCCCCACGGGTGCACCTTTTTTGTCACTGCGAATTTATCGGCACTAAGCCGGACAACGCAATGAGGCTCGTTTAACTGAATCGGGTTCGGCTTGGTGTTGGTTTGGAGCTGGCTGAAAGCGAGCCCCGGGAACATTGCAAAAAACACAAAAACCCGGAGCATATAACAGCCCCTCCTTCGAATTCACTAAGAATTATTTCAAAAAACGATGAAACTGGCTGTATTATATAGGTTTTTTTGTTTTTGTCAAGCAAGTCATTTTGGGGATAATGGGTGGATAAAATGGGGCTTTTTCTTTTCCACAGCAGGAGCCGACATGGATTGGTTTTTGAATGTATAATTTAAACAAATGAACTCTAAACAAAAAGTTTTGCTATTACTCTCGATTATCGTGCTCGCAATTTTGGCTGTGCTCTATTACACCGGGTTTGGCAAGACCAAAATGGAAGGGGAGCTTTTGGACACAACGGTCAAAACCACAACAACCGAAATTGATCAGAGCGAATTGCCTAAGGGCTTACCGAGCGACTTACCACTCGAAGAGGGGATAGTGATGTCAAATGTCGAGCTCCAAAACAGCTTTTATGATTCGTCTTCAAATCAAGTATCTGAAACTCAGAGTATTCGTCGCTATGTCTCGCAAAAAACCATAAGTCAGAACCAAACAATTTTTGAAAAGTATCTGACCGATAATGATTGGCAGATTGTCTATATTCTGGATGAAGAAAATTTGAAAATGTTCTTGGCCAAAAAAGCTGACTTTGAAGGTTTGCTAAAAATCCAAATTACCGAAAATACAATTACTGGTGATGTGTCTGTCGAGATTTCTAATACGAAATAATATGTTAATAAAAAATAGCTACAAATATTTTCTGGTTCTGCTCGGTCTTGTTTTTGCTCTTTCTTTATTTTTTTATAGTTCAAACAAAGTTGAAGCTTTGACTTGTACATACAGCCCAGCTCAGACACCCTCTCAATATTACTGCTATGATTCTGGAACCTGTGCGATTACTGACGATTCTAATGTGGCTTGCTCTACTGGTCAATGGATAAACTGTCGTGAAGTAATGAGTGATGATGGGTCGAGTCAGAGGCTTTGTTGGTGTAGCGGTACTTGTACAGTTGTGGGTAGGACTGTTTCTGGTTCGGCTTGTGGATCGAGCAATACTTGTAGTTATAATTTTGGAAATAACTGTAATGTGCCGGGGGCAAGTGGAGGCACTTGCAGTCGAGTTATGACTTACCCAAGTAGTGGTGATGGTGATGGCGGTGGTGGCTCGATAACAACAGAGACTTGTCCATCAGGAATTTTTGATATTTCGAGATCTGGCGGTGCAAGTATGACTGTCTATGCTGGTGATTCGACCGCCTTGGGCTACAACATAAGCGCTGGTCCGGCAAAAAGTATGGTTAACATTGCAACAGAGGTGGTCGGTTGCCCAAATGGAGCAAATTGTTCAGCCAAACAAGTTCGCACAGTCTATTCTTCTGATGGTGCAATGTATGGGGCGGTGACGGTGTCGCCAGTCTCGACCGCTCCGGGGACCTACACTGTAAGTGTAAAAGCTTACGAAAATGAAAACCCAGATTGTATTAGGGTTGTTGATTATTCGGTCACGGTCAAACCCTCGCGCAAGATGGTTTGTGATGGGGGATGGTATGAGGTACCGCCGGGGAGTATTCCTTACAACACGGTCAACTCGGGGCCGGTAGTTCTCTACAACAACGGAGCTTCAAATTTTGAAAAATATTTCAAGGCTTCTTATAACGGCCAATGGATAACTTCTATGACACCGCTTACTTATGGCAACCAAAACTTTTCTCTCAATTGTAGGTATAACAATGGTTTGAGTGATACCTGTACTTGGGATCAGCCGGTCCAAATGCCCTATGACACTGCTTATGGTTGGCCCAGCAATTCAGGCACGATGGGCACAACCGCTTCGGCTGTTGATAGCAATACTCCAAACAATCGCACTGTGACCCTGCGTCGCAATGGTAATAGGTTTGAATATAGTTGTACAAACAATTCTCCGATATCTCCGGTTTGCGACAATTCCTGGCGCTATTTGCCACAAGGTGGGGCGACACCGTCCCAGCCTGTTGGTGTCTTTGTAGGTGCTTCGCTTGATTCTCAATACCGAGATTCTGTTGCGATTGGGGTTCGTGGATCGGGTGGAGCTTCGACCGGAGCCTATGTCACTTCTTGTAAATTTAATGGTACGAATACCTGTACATGGGATAGTAGCTGGGCCAGCCTTGGTGCCGTGACTTCGTATCCACTCAATATGTCTTTGGGCTGGTCGCTTGATCTCAATCTCAAAACCACCTGGGCTGGAGGCGAGTGGGTTAAAAATATAAATAGAAATTCCGGTTGGTCGGGTTGGGTCAACCAGGGTGCAGACAACAATATCTCTTGGGGCCAACCTTTTAGGACACAAGACAAGCTTGGACGGTATTGGCAGTTTAGAAGTATCAACGGTAGCGTGGCTTATGCTTGCGGAGCAACACCAGTCTGTGTGACCCTCAACTACGACAGTACCAAGAGCAGTATTTCCAAAACCAACCTAGCTTCGGGCGAAGCCTTTACGGTCAAGTGTGACTATGGGGTGCGAGGGATTGATGCAGTGGGAGTGACGACCGGCGGGGGAGCGACTTGCGCCTTCTCCTCTTGGGATAATGGCAACACAAGCAGAACAACGGCCAACTTCAACTGCACCGCGGGCAATGTCGGAGGCACCTTCCCGGTCTCTTGCACCAACGTCGCCGGAACTCCATCGAACGTTTGCGCTCAGTCAAACAGCCTCGGCAACATCACCGTGACGGCTCCGCCTTCGGCTACTGCAGATATAAGTGCAAATCCAACTACTATTCCATATAATTCAGCCTCGACAATAAGTTGGACATCGACTAATGCTACTTCTTGTTCTATAGATCCTACCGGCTGGACTGGTACTTCTGGTAACAGATCAACTGGCAATCTTGTTTCGAGTCGGACCTATTCTGTATCTTGTTTGCCGGCTGGTATGAATTCCACAGATAGTGTAACCGTCAATGTGCAGGCACCAAACCAATACATACTCAATGTTGTGCGTTCGGGGCAGGGGACAGTGACGAGCAATCCAACTGGTATAAATTGCGGAAGCGATTGTTCGGAAAGCTTTGCTCAAGATACCAATGTCGTGTTGACCGCCACACCGGCGAGCGGGCGCATCTTTACGGGCTGGACGGTGCAAGGAGGTGGGTCTTGCCCAGGCACTGGTACTTGCACGGTAACTATGACCTCGGGCAAGACGGTTACGGCCAACTTTGCTCTCAACCCCAATTTCATCGAATTCTAGAATACGAAAATTATACGAAAACATACCCTGCCCGCAAATGCTCTCGCATATGCGAGGCGGGCGGGCGAAAAACAACGAATAAAAAGGGGACGAATAAGAAAAGCCAAAAAATAAGCCTATAAATAAGGGTAAAAATGTGGTCTAGAAATTAGGCCACGTTTTTGTGTTGACAGCAAGGGTGAAATATGCTACTATTGTAACAGGTCCAGTGAATGCTGGATTTTTACTTGTCCGACGGAGAGTCGGATTTTGAGAGACAGAAGACGTCAAAGCGGGGCAAAATTCTTTTGAGTCGCGCTCCCGATTCTTTCGTCCTTTGTCTCCCGAACTTCCTTTTGTTGTAAGACAGGTCTGTATGGTTAAAGGAGGGGCGGATTAAAATTAAACCTTAGGCTTATTTTTACCACTACCGCAGTCGGCTTGCTCATGATTGCAAGCAGCATCGGCAGTTCTATGACACCTCCGGCGATCGCCACCACAAGTCAGGCTTCGACCAAAGTTGAAGCTCAAGTGATGACCGCCGAAGAATACGTCCGCAACTACTTCTCGGATATCCCAGTGATGATCGAGATTGCCAAGTGTGAATCGCGTTTTCGTCAATACGACAAAAACGGCGAAGTCTTGCGAGGCAAGGTCAACTCACTTGACCGAGGTGTAATGCAGATCAACGAATACTACCACGGTGAGGATGCTGAGAAGCTTGGCTTCGACATCCTAACCATCGAAGGCAATACCGCCTACGCACGATACATCTTTGAGAAGTATGGTGTGCGTCCGTGGAAATCTTCGAGTCCTTGTTGGAGCAAAACTTTGGCCTACAATGACTTCATTGTCAATAGGGCGGAGTAAAGCGGGGTAGGGGTTACCCAATCTCCGACTGCCCCAACAAATAACCAAAAGCTCACCTCCGAATGGAGAGTGGGCTTTTGGTTTGTCTCTGTAGATTTATAAAAATAAATAAATAAAAAATATTTTTTGGTTTATCCAAACCAAACAAAGAAGTCCGTCTTTTTAGAGGTAGTGGGCTGGCTAGCAAGGAGTAGTAACGTCCCACAATATATCTTTGTAGTATCTATCTAATAGGCTAAAGAGGGCTTGTTTTGAACCCTTGCTGCTACTGGATTTTGGCCTTGAGCCATTGCCACAAGCTTTGGATTTGGTCGCCATACTTATTCCAAACCCAGAGCCAAGCATCATATACCCTGTCGAGCACGTCTATATCGTAGACATACTTGAGCAAGACCAATCCGGCGATCAGGATGATTGCGATTTTGATGAATCCCCTACTGGTTTGATTTTTCATTTGATTTAATTTTTATTTTTATTTTTAATTTTTTAAAAAACTTTTAAAAATATTGCATTGGGTCGAGGTAGGCTGAAGGATGGGCAATCGGAATTGAGACTTTATAACCGCTTTTGCAGGTGTATTGCTTGAAGGTTACGGCCTCGGAGACGTATAAAGTAAAGTGTAGGTGCGGACCAGTGGCATAGCCAGTGTTGCCAGAGAAGCCCAAGACCTCACCTCGAGTAACATCTTGGCCTTTGCTGACTCGGACATCGGAAAGATGAGCGTAGAGTGTGCTCAAACCATTTGAGTGTTTGACCAAGACCCATTTGCCATACTGGCAATTTTGGACCGCGCCCAGATTGACCTCGGCCACGACACCAGACATCGAAGCAAAGACCGGGGTGCCGATTGGGGCGCGAAAGTCGACACCGTCGTGAGTGCCGGAGGTGTAAAGTCGGCCGGAGTCGCTGGTTTTGCCAAATTGTTGGGTGACGAAGACGTCTTTGAGAGGCCAGCCCAAAACACCTTTGCCTGGCGATGGTACTTTGTTCGGGTCAAGAATATATTGCAATTGGGAGGCGAGTTTGAAGATCTCGGCTTCGAAGTAGGCTTTCTCGGCTTGCTTGGAGGCTAGAAGCTTTTTGTATTCGGCTTCTTGGTTTTTGGTTATGGCGAGCAAGCTGGCTTGCTCTTTTTTGTTGATCTCGAGTGTGCGGTGTTGGTTTTTGAGATCGGCCTGCAGAGAAAGGAGTTTGCGTTTCTCTGCTTCGGTCGCTTCTTTTTTGTCGGCTAGGTCGTCTTTGTGAATTGTCAGCTCTTTGGATTTATCTCGGATTTGTTCTTGGAATTGGGTCGTTGATTCGTAATTATCGAGCACTTCAGAAAGACTACGCCCGCTTAAAATATGCTCGATCAGTGTCTGGTCTTCGCTTTGGACCAGGCTATTGATGGTCGAAGCAATGGCTTGAGAGTTGATGTCGATTTTTTCTTGCGTGGTCAGCATTTGGCCACTTAGTTCTTGAATTCGCAGATTCGATTTGGCGATGCTGGTCTCGGTTTTGCGGATTTCGACGTTGACCTTTTTTTGGTTTAGCTCGAGTCCGGCAATGGTGCTTTGCAATGTTCGAGCTTGGCTGTTGGTGGTTTCGATCTGACGTTCGTAATTCTTTATTTCCTCTTCGAGTTTGCGGATAGTCGAATTGTGATCTTCTATTCTATCTTTTAATTCGCCGGCTGATTGCGAATAAATTTTTGTGTAAGGAGTGGACAATATAATAAAAATTATCAAAACTAGTAGAGATACCACCACTCCTTTTTTGTTCCAATTTTCAATTTTAAATTTTAAATTTTCAATCAATTTTCAATTACTTAATTTTTCAATGGCTTTCAAGACTCGATTTGTAACCTCTTCTGGTCCTAGTATCTTGATCAGGCTTATTGGATCCGGAGATTTTTCTCTACCCGATAGGGCATAGCGCAAGGGCCAAAGCGTTTCCCCTTTCCCTTCTTGTTCTGCAAGTTTAATGATCTCATCCCCTACCCCCTCTTCTTGTGAAGACAAGGGGTTTTGTATTATTTCCAGTACTTTTTGTAATTTTTCTTTGGCGCTATCCTTGCTTTGGCCTTTCCAGCATATTTTTTCGATATCCAGAATAGGGCTTTCGAAAAGGTAGTCATAATCGCCTGCTTCCAAAAGCTCGGAGACTTCGCCCCAACGGTGAATTCGATCAAGTAGGATTTGCATCAATTTGTGCATAAACTCTTTGTTTTTGCTTTTGGGATTATCGCGCCATTTTGTTTTTGAAAATTGAAAATTGAAAATTGAAAATTTCTCTTCCGTGCTTTGCTTCAGGATGTGTTCGCGATTGAGCCAATTGAGCTTTTCGACGTTGAAAACGCCACCCTTTTTTTGGACCTTAGACAAATCAAAAGTTTGGATCAATTCTTCGAGGCTAAACACTTCTTGGTCGGTGCCCGGGTTCCAGCCGATCATAGCGACAAAATTGAGGATTGCATCTCTTTCATAACCGAGATCGCGATAGTATCGGAGAGAAACCATAGCGCCATGTTTGCGTTTTGAAAGCTTGGTCTTGTCCTCGGCTAAAACCAAAGGTAGATGGGCGTAAATTGGTCTTTTGCCACCTAAGGCCTCCAATATCAAAATCTGTCTTGGCGTGTTGGATATGTGATCTTCCCCTCGAATGATGTGAGTCACACCACATTCAAGATCGTCAATGACCACAGCCAGGTGATAAACTGGTTCGTTTATATTTTTGGCGATAATAAAATCCTTGAGGTCGCTTACATCGATCTCAACTTCGCCGCGAATCAAATCAGTGAATTTGATTTTGCCACCCGGATTGCGAAAGCGCACCACTTCCCTATTCTCGCCCTCGGTCTCTTGCGAGATATAAGCTGAGCCAAGGCTTATCAGTTCTTGAATTTTATTTTTGTAAATTTCTGTTCGCTCACTCTGTTTCAGTATCGGACCATCGTGTGTAAACCCGAGCCATTTGAGCGAGTCGTAAATATCTTCTTCGTATTCACTCTTGCTTCGCTCTTTGTCTGTGTCTTCCATACGCAACATAAAATGCCCGTTGTTTTGTTTGGCAAAAATATAATTATATAGGGCGGTTCGCACACTACCCATATGCATGAGGCCGGTCGGGCTTGGCGGAAAGCGGACGATGATGTCTTTATTCGTTGACATAAGGCTATTATAGCAGAATTTTATACCTATCACCCCCCTGCCCCCTCTTAAATTAAGCGGGGGGTCAGCCTTCGGAGATTGTGGTTAGAATTGATTTTAGTGTGCCTTCGGGGTTTGAAATTATTTCATCATTCCAAAAACGAATGGTTTGGATGTTTGCGTTTTTCAAATAATCATCCCGATCTTTGTCGTAAATCCTAGCCTCCGGATTTTTGTGTTGTTTGCCATCGAGTTCAATTGCCAGCCGGACTTTTGGACAATAAAAATCCAGGACATATGGACCGACACTGTATTGCCTAGTAAATTTCAATCCACTAAGTTTGCTACCCTTGAGGAATTGCCAAAGGATTTTTTCGGCTTCAGTTGCGTTTTTCCGGAGTTCCTTCCTACGATCTCTCAAGATGCTATTTTGAAAAATAAAGCCATCGTTCATTTTGGTTTCTGGTCCCCCTCTTAATTTAAGAGGGGGCTAGGGGGTGATACTGATAATTGGTTGGGGAGTGATACTTACAGCTCCTCATGCCCTAGGGCGATTGAGAGGAGCTCCTTGCCAATGAGGTCGGCGGCCTCGGGCTTGAAGAAAGCTTTGGCTGATTCGGACATTTTCTGATACAAAGCCTTGTCCCCTATGATTCGGCGAGCTTCGGCGATAAAGATGTTGGGCTTGAGGTTGTCTTCTTCGATCACACTGCAAGCGCCGGTCGAGGCGTAGGCGTAGGCGTTTTTGGTTTGGTCGTGGCTGGTGCTTTCGGGAATGGGAATAATAACCGAAGGCTTGCCCCAAGAAGCGATTTCAAAAATAGTCGAGCCGGCACGACTGACAATGAGCGAGGCACAACCGGCGGCCATACCCATTTCAAGCGAATTCAGATAGCCAAAAGATTTGTAGCGTTTTTTGTAAGGGCTGTCGAGCAGAATAGCGTCGGCCGATTCTTGGATAACTCTCTGGTGCTGTTCGCCGGTTTGGTGGATGATCTGAAAATCTTTGACCAGCTCTTCGAGAGCGTCGAGAGTGATGTTGTTGATCGTCTCTGAACCTTGCGAACCACCCATAATGAAGATGGTCGGTAAACTTTCGTTGAAGCCAAAAAATTCAAAAGCACCGGCGGTTAGAGGAATGAGTTTTTCTTTTTGGATCGGTTGGCCGGTGTAGGCAACCCGCTCAGTTGGGAAAAAGACACTGGCCTGTTTGTAGGAAATGGCAATGCGCTTGGCAAATCGGCCGGCCCATTTGTTGACTCGGCCCGGCGTCGAATCGGATTCGTGAATGAAAACTGGAATTCGCAGAATGCGAGCCGAAAGAAGCACGGGGAAACTGGCAAAGCCACCCTTACCGAAAACCACATCGGGGAAAATATCGAAAAGGTCGAAGAGTGCGTTCAAAACACCCCAGCCGGTTTTGAAAAGGTCGAAAAAGTTTTTGATCGAAAAGTAGCGACGCAATTTGCCGGCGGTGACCTTTTTGAATTCGATGTCGTGGTCATAAAGCAAGCCTTGGTTGTAAGGCGAGACCGACATAAAATACATTTTCGGAGTCAGAAGCTTGTTCTCTTTGCAAATTTTGCGGATTGATTCGGCGATGGCGATGATCGGGTAGAAGTGTCCGCCGGTGCCGCCTCCAGTAAAAAGAATTTTCATAATAAATAAATTTAAAATTTTTAATTTCCAATTTCCATTAAATTTTCAATGCCTCAATTTTCAAAAACTCTGACATCTTTTCGAGAGCAATTTTTCTCATTGAAGTCATATGTTTTTCGTTGTCATCCATTTCGGCCCAAGTTTTGCTATATCCTTTAGGGATAAATATTGGGTCCCACCCAAAACCCATACTCCCCTTTGGAATTTTAGAAATTGTGCCCTCCATTGAGCCTTTAAAAGTGTAGACTCCATTTTCGTTGCAAATTGCAAATTCAACCTCGGCCAAAGCTTCTCTTGTATCTAAACTATCAACTAATTTTATAAGCCCTTCGTTGTCTAGAGTTTCCAAGAACCATTTTATAAGCGGTCCGGGGAGTTTTTTCATACCAAGGAAAATAAGGGAGACATCTTCGACGATAACTGGAGATTTTATTATTTGGTAAGCTTTTTGGGCTTTATCTTTGACGATTTCTTTCAAATCTAAAGACTGAATTTCAGTTATATCAAGTTTTTTGTGATCTACTGTCATATGAAAATAGTCACCAAGATATTTAGCTTTGCCTGCGTTACCTGTTATGAAAGTAAAGTTGGACATTTTAATAATGGTTACTTCTTATAGAGCTGGTAATTTTTTGGAATATAAATATGAGTTCCTGACATTCTTTTGTAATTTTACTTAACTCATCTTTGTTGTTACTTACAATACTAGAAGAAATCATCCTGAGCCAGTGTTTTTGTTTCTTGACTCTCTTTTTTGCATATGAATATTTTATTTACGAAATCTCTTTTTGAACTTGCTCCATTTGCCTCCATATAATTAGCCCCAATACTTGTGGCAGAACGCACAAGCTGATTTATTATAGGGGCAGTTATGTTGTCTTGTTTTATAATCTTGCAAAGTTTAATCACTGATTCTCCAAACAAAGCCGTTCTTTCTTCCAGATCGTATTTTCTTTCTGTTTGATTCATTTTCTATTTGAAAATTTATTGAAAATTCTAAATTGAAAATTGAAAATTTTATTACCCTTTTAGCCGTGCAAATCTTGAGACGTTCATGACGATGCCGACTTCGAGCAGGGTGATAAAAA
>CAYMOW010000013.1:8994-18313 GCA_964392285.1 uncultured Candidatus Saccharibacteria bacterium | reverse complement strand
ACTACCAGGGTATCTAATCCTGTTCGCTACCTACGCTTTCGTGTTTCAGTGTCAGGAAGTGCGCCAGTCTGCTGCCTTCGCTTTTGGTGTTCCCCATGATATCAACGGATTTCACCCCTACTCCATGAGTTCCACAGACCCCTCGCATCCTCTAAGTTTTGCCGTTTCCCTCGCATTTCCGCGGTTAGGCCGCGGGTTTTAACGAAAGACTAACAAAACCACCTACACACCCTTTACGCCCAGTGATTCCGGATAACGCTTGGGGCCTCTGTATTACCGCTCCTGCTGGCACAGAGTTTGGAGCCCCTTATTCATGCGCTAATGTCAACGAATTTCTTCACGCATAAAAGGTTTTTACGTCCCGAAGGACTTCATCAACCACGCGGCGTCGCTCGATCAGGCTTTCGCCCATTGTCGAATATTCTCGGCTGCAGCCACCCGTAGGTGTATGGACCGTGTCGCAGTTCCATCGGTGGGGGTCAGCCTCTCAGCTCCCCTACCCGTCATAGCCTTGGTGAGCCATTACCTCACCAACTAGCTGATAGGCCGCAGGCCGCTCCTTTAGCGAAAAATCTTTACTCTTTCGAGACCATCGAGAATTATCTAACCTTTCGGCTAGTTATGCTCGACTAAAGGGTGCGTACCTACGTGTTACTACCTCGTTTGCCGGTTGCCCTTGCGGGCCCCCTTGACTTGCATGCCTTATCCACGCTGCCAGCGTTCATCCTGAGCTAGGATCAAACTCTAAAATAAATTCACAACGAAACAAAACAAATTAAAATTTTATTCTAGCTCCCCGCCTCTTTTTGGCGGACTTTTTAGAATCACTTGTAAATAGATTTAAACTTGTACATTCTATTTAACAATCATTATGTAATTTTCAACGAACGCTAGCCATTATACACTAGCTGTATTTGTGGTCAAGCTTTCGTTTGTGGTCGGGCTAAGTCGTTTTTGGAGGGTTCGGTATACGTGGATCCAAGCCAAGATGCTGACGGGTATAGAAACCAACGAACCAACAAACAAAGCCAGATAACCAACAAAGGCCACCAAGGCTGAAATCAAGCCAAAAGCCAAAAGCTTTGGTTTGACTCCTTGGGTCAGCTTGGCACTCTCTCTAATTGCCTCCATCGGTCTTATTTTTTTGTCGATGACAATAAGCGGAGCAAAGCTATATTTTATTGACCAAATTATACCGGGGATAATAAGCAGTATAAAACCGCCAAAAACAATTAGTCCGTAAATAATATTTACACCTAGATATTTCCAAAAGACTCCGTAAGCAGAAAAGATTTCTTTCGGTTTCGGCATTTCTCCATCGTGGATTCGGAGCATAAGCTTCATAAGGCCAATGCCGACGACAAAAGACACCACATAGACTGCCAAGAGCAAAATAAAAGCCAAGATGACCGCAAGGGTGGAACTGGTCGACTCCATTATAGAACCAAGAATTTGTCCGACTATTGTCGGAATAGCGGCGACTATCATTATAATTACGATTGGCCAAAAATTGGTTTTGACTTTCTGCCAGCCGTAGTTCAAAGATTCTTTTATAGAAAACATAATAGAAGTTAAAGAATAATATGCTCAAATCATAACACTTTATATATAATATGCTAGTATAAGAGTCTCTATGGGTAAACGTCCGGCAAATAAAGCCAAAAATAATAAGTCTAAAAACTTGATCGGTACGATCAGGGTAATTCCAAAGCCGATGGGCTTTTTTAGTGTTATAGATGAAAGTATCAACGCAAAAAAGACTAAGCCGAAAAGAGAAGACGATATTGTGATTTTCGAGGAAAATTTAAACTGTGCATTAGATAAGGATATTGTTGAGGTAGAAATTGTCGGGCGTGACCGCGATCGACGCAAAGGCAAGGTGGTGAAGATTGTCGAAAGATACAAAGATCAGTTTGTCGGCACGCTTGAAGATTCGGCCTTTGGTTTGGTTTTTCGGCCGGATGATTTTAAATTTTACAAAACTGTTGAACTGATTGATCCGGATAAATCGCTAAAAGGTGGAACGAAAGTTTTGGCCAGGCTCGAAAATTGGACCAATCAAAATCTGAATCCCAAGGGCAGAATTCTCAAAGTTATCGGTGAAAAAGGTGTTCATGAGACCGAGATGCAATCGATTCTTTTGGACAAAGGCATTGTCTACGATTTTCCGGCTGATGTCGAAAGAGAAGCAGAGGAGATTGCCAAAGAATGGAAAAGAAAAGCTCATCACCCCTCATTAGGTCATAAAGGGCAAGGCTCTCGGGATGATGACTTTTCTTTCCCAGAAACTGTCAGAAAAGATTTTAGACAAATTACGACTTTTACCATTGATCCGGCAGATGCCAAGGACTTCGATGACGCGCTCTCTTACAAGGAGATCGACGCAACAAGAATTGAGGTTGGGGTGCATATTGCTGATGTCTCACATTTTGTCAGGCCAGGTACGGCGCTCGACCGCGAAGCCCGCAAAAGACTCTTCTCGACCTATTTGGTGGATCGGACCATTCCGATGTTGCCAGAAATTTTGAGCAATGGCCTCTGTAGTCTAAATCCAAACGAGGATCGCCTTGCCTTTTCGGCAGTTTTTGAAATAGAAAAGGCGTCGGGCAAAATTTTGACCCGTTGGTTCGGCAAGACTCTGATCAACTCTGACAAAAGATTTAGCTATGAAGAGGCGCAGGGAGTGCTTGAATCAAGAAGCGGGAATCATGAATTATGGGAGAAAAATTATGGAAAAGAATTGAATGAATTAAACAGATTGGCGGAGATTTACAGAGAGCAAAATAAGGAAGAAGGCGCAATTGAATTTGAGACTGATGAAATCAAATTTGAGCTCGATGCGACTGGCAAGCCGATCCGAATTTACAAAAAGCCTCGTCTCGACACGATGAAGATGATCGAAGAATGGATGCTCCTTGCCAATCGCGAGGTGGCGAAATTTATAAGCGACAGACTCAAAGGTAGGCCTGGTGCGAGTGTTTATCGAGTGCACGATTTGCCCAATATGGAGAAACTCGAAAGTCTTTCTATTTTTATTCGCGCCCTGGGTCACGAACTTCCGATCAAAAATGGTTCTGTCTTGGCTCGAGATATCAACCTTCTGCTTTCAGAGATAGAAGGTCATCCGGCCGAGTCTCTTATAAAGACCGCTGCTATCCGCAGTATGGCGAAAGCCAGTTACTCGACCAAAAACATTGGCCATTTTGGTCTGGCTTTTGAATACTACACTCACTTTACTTCGCCGATCAGGCGTTACCCCGATCTTTTGGTGCATCGCGTTCTCGAGAATCATTTAAACGGCAAACCGATCAAAAAAGACGAAGTCGCAACTTTGCAAAAGCTTTGCGATGAAGCAAGCGAGAAAGAAATAACCGTGGCCGAAGCCGAACGCGACAGCATCAAGTATAAGCAAGTTGAATATATGACTCAAAAAGTTGGTCAGGAATTTGAATGCACGATTTCTGGTGTCACCGAATTTGGAATTTTTGTCGAGGAACCGGCGACCAAAGCTGAAGGGCTTATCCGACTACGCGACATCGAAGGCGATGTTTTCGAATTAGACCTAAAAAATTATTGCGTTGTCGGTCAAAAAACCAAAAAGAAATATGCACTCGGCGATACGGTAAAGGCCAAACTTCTTTCTGCCGATCTTGAACGCAAATCTTTGGATTTTAAATTGGTGTAATTTATCAAAATAAACAAAATAAATTATGGAAAATTTTGGTAATAGGAGGAAAATGAGCAAAGAGGAAATATTGATCGCTATAAACGCTAAGATTGAAGAAAAGAAAAAAGAAATACAAGAATACGAAAAAGAAATTGAAGAAGCTAAAATCAAAATAAAAAATCTAAAAGAGACAGCCGAAAAGTATCCTGATGATGAAGAAGTTCAAAGCAAGGCAAAGAAAATGATCGAAAATTTAGAATACAACATGATGTCGTGCAAATTTCTTATTGAGGAAGCTGAAGCTGAAATTGAAAGTTTAAAGAGCCAACTTTTGGGTGAAGTGGATTTCAATTCAAAGCCGAATTAATTTGGTGATTGAACTACTTCGCGACTGCGACTGCTTCATCGAAGGCAATCGAGAGCAGGCGCGAGACACCGTCGCGGCCCATGGTGACACCATAGATAATGCTAGCGCGCGACATGGTTTCGCGATTGTGAGTGATGAGAATGAGTTGAGAGTATTTGGCGAGCTCCTCGATCATATCGCCGTATTTTTTGGAGTTGGCTTCGTCGAGTGCAGCGTCGGTTTCGTCGAGGATGATAAATGGTGGCGGATTGACTTGCGAAATAGCAAAGAGGAGTGCAATCGAAGTGAGGGCTCGCTCCCCGCCCGAAAGCATCTCTAGACCCTTTATTCTTTTTCTTGGTAGGTTGATGACTATATCTATACCCTCTTCGATCCTTTCTTCTTCCGAGACCTCTTCTGTTTCGAAGTTTTGACTCTTGAATTTTGACTTTTGAATTTGCAGAATTGCTTCTCCGCCATCAAACATGGTGGTAAAAAACTTTTGGAAAGATGCGTTTATCTTTTCGATACCCGTCTTAAACTCAACCTCAAGCTTTTCTTCCAAATCTTTGATCAAAACCTGCAAGGCTTCGGCTGATTTTTGCAAATCATCAAGCTCGCGAGCCAGAAAGGCGTCGCGTTCGCTGACCTCGGTGTATTCTTTTTGGATTTCCACTCCGCCGGCTCCGCCCAGCTCTTCGAGGCGGATTTTCATTTTTTCGAGCTCGCGCTTTCTTTCTATCTGTCTTTCTCTTGGCTCGGCCAAATCCAAAATCGATAAATTTTCAAAACCGACAATTGCTTGGCCGAGCAATACGCTACCCTCTTTGATTTGGTTGACGAGATCTTCTTCGGCCAAGAGCAATTGACGTTCTTTTTCTTTTATCAAATCAAGTCGGCTTCTTGCTTCAGTCTGTTCGGCACTGATACGAAACATTGTCCTCTCGGCCTCTCTTTTTGAGTCGCTCTCTTTTTCTATTTCAGTTTTGATCGAGCCGTATTCTCTGCTCAAATTTTTTAGTTCCTCGGCCTTTTGAGTTAGTTCAATCTCGAGTTGGGTTTTGGTTTTTTGCAATTCTTGCAAACGATGTTCGGTTTCGACCAAGCTTTCTGTGTCAACTTTGTGTTTATAAACGGAGATAAAATCTTTGATCCGCTCGAAGACGGCTTTGATGTCGCTTAGGAGGAATATTTCCTCGGCCAACTTTTCGACCTCACGCACCCTGACCATTCGCGTATCTTCCGATTCGGCCAATTCTTTGATTTTGCGCAGAGATTTTTCGTTCCAATCTTTCTCGCCTTCGACCTTACCGAGTTCACGTTCGAGGTTATCTTTTTCTTTGTGAGCGATCTCGATTCTGGTCTCGATATCTATTAGTCGTTCACTCTTGGCATCTTTTTGATCGGAAGTCCTTAACACCTCTTTGGCTTCGCTCATAATATGTTCGAGCTCAGAAAGTCTTTGTTCCAAAGGTTTCTTCAAATCCTCCAATTCTTTTTTGTTTGTTTCGATGTAGACTTTTTCGCGTTTCAAATATTCTTTATAAAAGCTAGTCAGAGTCGTTCGCAATTCTTCGGCTCTCTCGAACTTCTCCATCTGCTTTTTTAGGAAGCGCAAGTGAGGCGCTATTTCTCTTCGTAGACTTTCGGCCTGTTTGATGTTTTCGTAAGTTTTTTCTAGCTTGCGTTCGCTCTCGGTTCGTTTGTATTGATAGATCTTGAGTCCGAGCGCGTCTTCGATCATCTCTCTTCTTTCTTTAGTCGAAGCGCGTAATATTCGGTCAGCTTCGCCTTGAGAGATAATCTGGTGGCCCGAGGCGCCAATATGAGCTTGGGCCAAAAGCTCAATGACGTCTTTTAGTCGGACTCGGGTGCCGTTGATTGAGTATTCGTTTTCTCCATCACGACTAACACTGCGTTCAATCGAGACTTCGTCGAAATCGAGCGAGAAGATTTTCTGCCCATTTTTTTTGCCGTCTGGTAGATTGTTGAAGACAAGTCGGGCCGAAGCGCGCCCGGCCCGAGGCACTTCTTGCGAACCGTTCCAGATCAGATCTTCGCCTCGCTTGCCACGCAAGCTCTTCATACTCTGTTCGCCAAGGGCAAAGCGGAAACCTTCGGCCACATTGGATTTGCCGCTACCGTTTGGTCCGACGATCGCCGTAATTGGTGCATTGAAAGAAAGCGCCGTCTTCTTAGCAAAACTTTTGAATCCACTTATTTCTAGTGCTTTGAGCATTATAAAATTATTTTAGCATATCCAAGTCCATAATTGGCCACATTCCCTTAGTCCACAGTGTATTTGACATGTCTATGGGATTTGATAGTCTTTTATCCAGAGACAGAAGAAAAGCAAACGTGATTCCGTCAGTCCGGCCGGACCCGCCAGGGGTTCGCGTAAGGAACTTGGATCCGATTTATCCGGACAATATGGACGGAGAAGCCACAAACCGACTTCATCGTCGGGGTTGTAGGAGTCTCAGTATCTCTGCAGACATCCTGGGTGCCTATCTTCTGAAGTATGTACGAAATAGTGTCACCGCAAGGTGTAAACGGCTCGATTTTTATCGAGTCCGCACATCTAAGGCTAAACTGTCTCACTCTCACTGGAGCCGACCAAGCGGCTCCTTCTTATTTATATAAATTCTAAATTATTTACCACCCTTTCTCCTTTAGCGCATGGCGGGCGGCCATCTGTTCCGCATCTTGTTTGGAGTCGCCAGAACCTTCGGCGACTTTTTCGTTGTTTAGAAAGACGCCAACGGTAAATTTCTTGTCGTGGTCGGGGCCAACTTCTTTGAGGGTGCGGTAGGCCGGAGTAATACCGACTTCGTCTTGGGCTCTTTCTTGAAATTTGCTTTTGGCATCGACCCAAAGTTCGTCAGCCACAATCCTTTCGGTCAAGGGGGCGATGGTGCGCATTATAAATTCTTTGGCTGATTCATAACCTTGGTCAAGGTAAATCGCGCCGATAATGGCTTCGAGGGCGTTCGCCAAGATGTATTGCCTGGCTCGGCCGGTGTCCTTGGCTTCGCCGCGCGAGAGGAGTAGAAAATTGTTCACTCCCAGTTCGCCGGCTACCTGAGCACAGGTCTGGGCGTTGACCAAAGCACTTCGGATCGAAGTCAGATCACCTTCGGTTTTGTTTGGATACTTTTCGTAAAGATAATGGGTGATGACGAGCTCGAGCACGGCGTCGCCCAAAAATTCGAGCCTTTCGTTGTGCCCGCCTTTTATGTCTCGGTTTTCATTGAGGTAGGAGCGGTGAGTTAGGGCTTGGGTTAGAATGCTTTTGTTTCTAAAATCTATCCCAATTATTTTTTCAAAATCGCTGATCTCTTTTTGCATTTTAATTTTCAATTTTCAATTTAGAATTTTCAATAAATGTTTTAATCCAAAAATTTTCAAATTCAAACATTGAAAATTGATTAAAAATTGAAAATTTTAAATTGGAAATTATTTTACTAATAAATTTATCGCCTTTGTTACTATCGGCAATATATCATCATAAAAATTGAGGTCAAGGATGTCGGTCAGCTTGAACCAGCGCACCTCATCGAGCCCGCCAGATTTTTGGAGCTTGACGTCTTCGTATTTGGTTTCTGCCAAATAATACTCGACCCGTTTTTTGATCTTGCCTTTTTCCGGGTCATAAGTGCCGTATTCGGTGTGGCCCAAGTGTTCGCCGACTTTAAGTTCTTTGATACCCAGTTCTTCTTCTATGGCTTTGCAAAGTTCTAACTTTATATCGTTGTTCCCATCTATATGCCCCTTCGAAAGGGTCCAATGGCCGAAGACGTCGTGGACTAAGCAAAGATATATTTCATCTTTTTTTCCAGCCTCCTCGGCCGGCACATTGGCGTAAATTACGGCTCCAGCCAAGGCCTCGAGAGGTATGGGCTTCTTTTCTTTGCCTGTGTCGGCTTTGCCAGGCTCGCCCATTTCTTTATAAATCGCCCCCAAAACGCCGTTGACGAACTTGCTCGAAGTATCGCTACCGAATTTTTTGGCTAGCTCGATCGCCTCGTTGATTGCAACTTTGGGTGGCACTTCTTCGCGGTCGGCAAAAAGCAGTTCGAAAAGTCCGATTCGCAAAATATTGCGATCCATCACACTGATCTTTTCGATCGGCCATTCGGGTGCCGCCTTTTGGATGATGTCGTCGAGGTCTTTTCTTTTGTCGTTTACGCCATCAAAGAGGTTTTGGATAAAGCGGTTGTCTTCCGAACCGGGCGCGTATTCGCTTATGTTGCGAGAAAGCCGTTCTTTGCCATCACCAGCAAAATTTGCAAAATCCCATTCGTAGAGGGTTTGAAGAACGACTGATCTTGCAAGGTGCCTGTTGGCCATAATGTATAATTAACCTAATTATACTAATTAACCTAAATAATTACCAATGCCTAAATCCCAATTTGGGGATTTCATTAGTTGGTGCTTGTTTAGAGTAATTAGAATACTTAGAACAATTAGAATAATTTATTTACTAGCTTGCTTTTCTTTCTCCTTTGTTTTCTTTGCCTTTTTATCTACTTTGGCGTGCACATCCAAAACTTGTCGGCCTTTGTATTTGCCACAGATGGTGCAAACCAAATGCGGAGGCTTGGGGCTACCACATTCTTTGCAAAGAGTTTTGGGTGCAACGACAAGAGCATGATGACTCCTAGTATTGCCCCTCTGGCTCTTCGTATGTCGCATTCTGACTACCATAGCCACATATTACTATATTTAAAAAATAAGGCAATATGTGGAATTTTCAATAAGCCTCATTGGCTCACAAGTTTTTAATTTACAATTTTCAAACAAAAACTCTTTCTGTGTATGTCAGAAATACCTAATCTCTTAATAATTTTATAATGAACTTTGGTGCCATAGCCTTTGTGGATCTCGAAAGAATATTCGGGGTGCTTTTTGGCCAATTTGCACATTAGTCTGTCGCGACTCACCTTGGCCACAATCGAGGCGCAAGCAATAAAAACATCTTTCTCATCCCCTTTTATAATCGTCTTCTGATTCTTGTATTCTTCCGGCGCTTTGAGCAGTCCGTCCAGTTTAATTTTAAATTTAGAATTTTCAACTTGCCCGACGGCGAGGCGGGTTTTCAATAAATTTTCAATGTTTAAATTTTTCAAACATTTTTCAATTCCAATTTGAATTGCTTTTGAAATTCCCCGCTTATCAATCACTTGGTTTGAAACGTCTGTTACGGCAAAAAATACTTGACTTTCTCTTTTGAGTATCAAAAGTTTCTGATAAATTTCTTCTCTTTTCTTGGCGGAAAGCTTTTTGGAATCGCGCAGTTTGTTTTG
>CAYMOW010000013.1:0-8894 GCA_964392285.1 uncultured Candidatus Saccharibacteria bacterium | reverse complement strand
AATGCCAGAATGAAATTCACTCACCTGCATACCCACAGCCACTACAGCCTGCTCCAAGCCTTGCCCAAGATTCCGGAGTTGGTAGAGATGGCCAAAAAGCATGGGATGGAGGCTTTGGCGCTCACGGACAACGGCAATCTTTATGGCGCGATCGAGTTTTATAAAGAGTGCAAAAAGGCCGGCCTCAAACCAATAATCGGTGTCGACGCATATTTGGCAACTCGTTCTCTTCATGACAAACAAACCGGCGTTGATAAAGAAAGATACAGATTAGTCTTGCTCGCTAAAAACGAGGTTGGATACAAAAATTTACTCAAGCTGGTCTCGATCTCTTATCTCGATGGTTTTTACTACAAACCTCGCCTCGATCTTGAAACTCTGGCTCGACACGCAGAGGGGCTTATCGCCATTTCTTCTTCTTGGAGTGGCGATATCTCGACGGCCCTGCGCAACAAAAACAATGAAAGGTTGGCGGAGCTCGTGGATTATTACAAAAAAACTTTTGCGGGCGACTTCTATATCGAGATAACGCGCCACCCAGAACTTGCCGGCCATAATGAACATATGGAGACTCTGGTCAAATTTGCCAAAGAAAACGGTTTGCCGATTGTCTCTGCGCACGATGTTTATTATCTCAATCCCGAAGATGCTGCGGCCAAAGATACACTAATGGCGGTGATGCAAGGCGGTGAGGCCAAAGAGCGCACCGGTTGGGGTGAAAATCAAGAAGATTTTTCTTTTATTTTACCAGCAGAGATGGAAGCAAGGTTTAAAGATTTACCCGAAGCCCTTTTCAACAATCAAAAAATTTCAGCTCTCTGCAATTTGGAGCTCGAACTTGGCAAATGGGTCTTCCCGCCTCTCGACATACCTTCGGGCAAAACTGCAGACGAAGAACTGCGCGACTTGGCTTTTGCCGGTATCGAGAAGCGTGGCCTTACAAAAACCGAAGAGGTGATCAAGCGTCTCAACTATGAGCTTGAAATAATCAAGACCAAAGGTTATTCACCCTACTTTTTGGTCGTGGCAGATCTCTTGCACTACGCTCACAGTCAGGGCATTCTTTCAAACATTCGAGGTTCGGTTTCCGGTTCGCTTGTGACTTATACTTCTGGTATTACAAATATCAATCCGCTCGAATATGATATTCCTTTCGAAAGATTTTTAAATCCAGATCGACCGAGTGCTCCGGATATCGATATGGATTTTGCCGATGATCGGCGAGACGAGATTATCGAATATGCTCGGCGCAAATATGGCAAAGATCATGTCGCCCAAATTGGAACTTTCGGTACAATGATGGCGCGTGGTAGTGTGCGCGACACGGCTCGAGCCCTCGGTTTCCCCTACGCTGTCGGCGACCAGATTGCCAAGCTCATCCCTTTTGGTAGTCAAGGTTTTCCGATGAGTATCGACAAAGCTCTTGAGACAACGCCAGAACTCAAGGAGCTCTACGAAAAGGATGCTTCAACTAAGACAATTATCGATATGGCCAAAAAGATCGAAGGCTGTGCTCGGCACATCTCGGTTCATGCTGCTGGCGTGGTTATCTCGCCTAGTCCCCTCACCGATTACACCGCTTTGCAATACGATACCAAGGGTGAAAACAAAATTATTACTCAATACGATATGTACTCGATCGAAGAAGCTGGACTTCTCAAATTCGATTTTCTTGGTCTAAAAAATCTTTCGATCATTTCCAAAACTATCGACCTAGTCAAGAAACTCAAAGGCCTCGACATTGATATCGGCAATATTCCGATTGATGACAAAAAAACTTTTGCGATGCTCGCGCGCGGCGAAACGGCGGACACCTTTCAATTGAACGGTGATGGTATGACGCGCTTTTTGGTCGAACTCAAACCGCAGACAATCCACGACATCAACGCTATGGTTGCCCTTTACCGACCGGGACCTTTGCAATTTATCCCTCTTTTTATCGAGCGTAAGCATGATCCTTCAAAAATCACTTATCTTGATCCGGCGCTCGAACCTATCCTCCGCAAAACTTATGGTGTTTTGGTCTATCAAGATGACTTGCTCATCATGGCACACGATTTGGCGGGTTATTCATGGGGCGAAGTCGATAAATTCCGCAAGGCGGTGGGCAAAAAAATTCCCGAAGAGATGGCTGAACAAAAAGAAAAGTTTATCAAAGGCTGTGTTTCTCACAGTGGTTGGAGCGAGAAGAAGGCTAAAGAGATTTGGGCTTGGATCGAGCCTTTTGCCGCTTACGGTTTCAACAAAGCTCACTCCGTCTCTTATGGTCGTGTTGCTTATCAGACGGCCTATCTCAAAGCCAATTTTCCCGGTGAATATATGCGCGCCGTGCTTTCTTCGGAGTCTGGCGAAGTCGAAAAGGTGGCGGAGACGGTTTTTGAATGCAAGCGCATCGGGCTTGAAGTTTTGCCACCCGATGTCAATGAAAGTTTTAGCGATTTTACTTTGGTGCCAAACTCGACTCCCGAGACGATTCGTTTTGGGCTCACTACAATCAAAAATTTCGGTGAAGGTATTGCCGGCGTGATTACCGCCGAGCGCAAAGAGCGCGGACCGTTCAAAAGTTTGGAAGACTTTCTCTCTCGTATTCACGATCGCAATCTCAACAAAAAATCGCTCGAAGCTCTGATCAAAAGTGGCGCTATGGACCGCTTTGGCAAAAGAGCAGAAATGCTTGGCAATATCGAGCGACTACTCGAATACAACAAAGAATCTCAAAATACCAAAACTCAGGATTCCCTATTTGCCAATACCTCCGAAGGATTTTCGCCGCTTCGACTCGAGCCAATCGAAGAAGCGACTCTCAAAGAGCGTCTCTCTTGGGAAAAAGAGCTTCTAGGACTCTATATCTCTGGCCATCCACTCGAAACCTACAAAGATAAATTTGCTAACCAAAAAACTAATATCAAAAAAATAAAGGAAACAGGAAAAGAAAACGAAGTTGTAGTTGTCGGCGGCTTGATCGAGGCGATCAAGCCTATCCAAACCAAATCAGGCGAAAAAATGCTCTTCATCAAATTGGCCGATCTGACCGATTCGATCGAGACAGTTGTCTTCCCCAAAGTTCTCTCTGAATTTGCAAATATCTTTGAGCTCGACAATTGTATAGCGATCAAGGGCAAAGTTTCGATCCGCAACGATGAAAAGACCCTTCTGGTCGAAAAAGCCAAAATGCTCTAAACAGGATTACCAGCGGCCGCTTGCGCCACCGCCACCAGAGAGACCGCCACCGAAGCCGCCAAAGCCTCTGCCACCACCGCCAAAGCCTCTGCCACCACCGCCAAGCCACCAAGGTGGCCGTTGGTTGTTTGCAATACTGTTTTTGTAGTTTTTGGAAACTAGATAGTCAAACAAGAGACCCAAAGGTACAAGAATGACAGCTGAAATCAAAGCAAAAGTAATTGTAAATATAAATCCGAGAATAACGGCAATAACAAGACCGACCACACCACCGGCCCACCAAGATTTTGATCGTCCAAGAATGCTTGAGAGGAAAGAAATAAAAATAAAGAAACCAAAGAAAAGCAGGTCGCCGATACCAGAAAAGTCTGTGGTTGAATTGCTTGAGTCAGCCAAACTAACCTCTTCGCCAGAGAGAGCCTGCATCATTTTGTCGGTAGCGCTACTTATGCCAGCAAAAAATTCTTCTTTTTGAAAAGCTGGGGTCAAGACCTCTCGAATTAGGCGCGAACTCAAAATGTCGGTCAGTTGTCCTTCGAGTCCGTAGCCGACTTCGATCCGCATGGCACGATCCTCTTTGGCAATGAGGAGCAGTGCGCCGTTGTCTTCTTTGGCCTTGCCGATACCCCACTCCTTGAAAAGCTTTTCTGCAAAGTTTTCGATCGTATCACCCCCAAGGCTTTTCAGCGTGACAACCACGATTTCATTTCCGGTTTTTGATTGAAAAGCTGAAAGCTTCTCCTCGAGGAGAGAACGCTCTTCCGCACTAAGGAGCGCGGCGTAGTCATTTACAAAGCCAGTCGGGCTACCAGGACTCTCGTAACCCAAGACAACAACGGGCAAGAGCAGTAATATGGCTAAAAATATTCGTTTCAATTTAGAAGATTATTGCAATTCCAAATTTACGTTTGGAGCAGCTTCAGCTCCGTCTGCAGCCTCAAAGTAGGCGCGTTCACCAAAGCCAAAGAGTGAGGCTAAAATGTTGCGTGGGAAGCGCTTAACCACAAGGTTGTAGTCGCGGACTTCGTCGTTGAAGCGGGTGCGTTCGACTCCAATGCGATTTTCAGTACCCTCGAGTTGAGCCATAAGATCGGCAACGTTCGTTGAAGAGTTGAGTTGAGGATAATTTTCCATAATGACCAAAAGTCGGCCAAGAGCGCTCTCGACCTCGCTTGCAGCCGCGGCTTTTGCGTTTGCACTGCTTGCTCCGGAGTACCGTGTACGAGCTTCAGCGATCTGGGTAAAGATGGTTTGTTCTTGAGTCAAAATACCTTTGACGGAATTGACGAGGTTTGGAATAAGATCGAAGCGTCTTTGGTATTGGGTCTCAACTTTGGCCCACTGGGCGTCTACTTGCTCGTTGCGCGAGACGAGTGAGTTATAAGTCGAGATGCCATAGATGGCGAGCACGACTACAACAACAAGCACGATGATCCAAGATTTTTTCATATTTTTATAATATTATTAGGGTTATTAAAAACTTGGAGCTATTATAGCACAATTTAGCCAAAGATGCATTTTTTATAATAACTGTTATTATCAAACTATGAGTGAATTAAATAATCTTGATCAAAAAAGACATTCTCTTGCTCACCTCTTGGCGGCGGCGGTGAAGGAGCTTTATCCGGATGCCAAGGCGACAATCGGCCCAGCTATCGATAACGGCTTTTATTATGATTTTGACTTCCCTACCCCTATTTCCGATAGCGACCTACCAAAAATCGAACAAAAGATGAAGGCAATCTTGCCCAAGTGGCAGGATTTCAAAGGCCGAGAAGTTACTCCAGCGGAAGCCAAGGAGTATTGGAAAAATAACGAATACAAACTCGAGCTCATAGACGAACTTGTGGAGAAGGGCGAAAAAATAACATTTTATACGAGTGGCGATTTTACCGACCTTTGTCGGGGTGGACATATCGAAAATCCGGCTGACCAAATTTCGATCGATTCTTTCAAACTCGACAAAATCGCCGGCGCCTATTGGCGTGGGGATGAGAAGAAAAAAATGCTCACTCGCATTTACGGCTTGGCTTTTGAGTCCAAAGAAGCCCTCGAAAAATATCAGTGGATGATTGAGGAAGCCAAGAAGAGAGATCATAGAAAAATCGGTAAGGAAATGGATCTTTACACTTTTTCTGAGCATATCGGTAGTGGTTTGCCTTTGTATACTCCCAAGGGCGCATTTATCAGAGGTGCGATTACCAATTATATAGAAACTTTGCAAACAAAAGTCGGTTATACTCAAGTCTGGACTCCTCAAATCGCCAAGGCCGAGCTCTTCAAAATTTCAGGGCACTACGATAAATACAAGGACGATATGTTTAGGGTTGTCTCGAATTACTCAGACGAAGAGTTTTTCCTCAAGCCTATGAACTGTCCGCAACACACTCAGATTTACGCCAGTCAACAAAGAAGTTATCGAGATTTGCCTTTGCGTTATGCTGACTTCGCAATGCTTTATCGTGATGAACGTCCAGGCGAGCTAAATGGTCTGGCTCGAGTCAGGGCTTTTTCACAAGACGATTGTCACATCTTCTGTCGCGAAGACCAGGTTGATTTTGAAATTGATCAAGCTCTCAATATGACTAAGGAGGTAATGCAGACTTTTGGTTTTAAATACAGATACAGACTCTCTACTCGCGACCCAGCTCACCCAGAAAAATACCTGGGCGATCCAAAAACTTGGGATAAGGTAGAGAAGTGGGCGGAAGATATAATGAAAAGACATGGTATAGATTATTTCGATGGACCAGGTGAAGCGGCTTTTTATGCACCCAAAATGGACCTGATGGCGACTGATGCTTTGGGTCGAGAATGGCAACTCTCGACTGTCCAAATTGATTTTGTTATGCCAGAAAGATTTGATTTGACTTATACCGACAAAGATGGCAGTCAAAAACGTCCAGTCATGCTTCACCGAGCGATTGTCGGTTCTCCGGAGAGATTTATGATGATCCTTTTGGAGCAATATGCAGGTAGTCTACCCCTCTGGCTTTCGCCAGTGCAGGTCAAGGTCATACCGGTGCGAGAGACGCACAATCAATACGCAGAAGAAGTTCTTAAGACTTTGAAAGATGCTGGCATTCGAGCCGAAGCGGATTTGGCTGATGAAAATCTAGGCAAAAAAGTGCGCTCGGCCAAAAATGACAAAATCCCCTATTGGATAGTGCTAGGCGACAAAGAAGTTGAAGCTAAGGAAGTGACAGTCGAAGCACGAGGCCAAGACGGCGAAGGCGAAAAAATCGGCTCGCTCACTGTCGCAAATTTCCTCGAACGCTTGCTAACCGAAATCAGGGAGAAGAAATAATTGGTAAAAATAAAACGGCGACCAGTCCGTACCTCCTGTGGAGTGCTCTTGGTCGCCGTTACTGCCTCAACGATCTGTAGAATAGCAAAGAGGACTTTATATATCAATAGTTGCCAATTTGGCATTAGATTGGATGAAAGATTTGCGTGCTGGGACATCGGTGCCCATTAGAATGTCGAAGATGCGATCAGCCTCTTGGGCGTCTTCGACTGTGACTTGTTTGAGTAGTCGCCTCTTTGGATCCATTGTGGTCTCCCACAATTCCTCGGCGTTCATTTCGCCCAAACCTTTGTAGCGTTGAACGTTGATCTTGGAGCCCGAAGGCTTAGAGGATTTTGAAATCGATTCGTCCGGTTCTTCGGTTTCTTCTGTATTTAGATCATCTGTCTCAACCTCGAGCTCCGAGCTTTCAGCGCCAAGCTTCTGCAAGATCTTGGCTTTTTCGTCATCGCCGTAAGCGTAGAAAATTTCTTTGCCTTTTTTGATTTTATAAAGTGGTGGTTGGGCGATATAGGCAAATCCTCCATCGATGATTGGTCGGAAATAGCGATACATCAAAGTCAGAATCAGAGTGCGGATATGGGCGCCGTCCACATCGGCATCGGTGGCTATAATGATCTTGTGATAGCGAAGCTTGGTAATGTCGAAGGTGTCGCCAATTGCGGTACCCAGAGCCACCACTAAATTTTTGATTTGTTCTGAGGCCAACATTCGATCGAGTCGAGCGCGTTCGATGTTTAGAATCTTGCCTCGCAAGGGCAGGATAGCTTGGGTGCGTCTGTCGCGCCCGGTTTTGGCTGTGCCTCCAGCTGAATCCCCTTCCACAATAAAGAGTTCCGACTCTTCGGCGCTCTTGCTTTGGCAGTCGGCTAATTTGCCCGGTAGGGTCATACCCTCGAGGGCGCCTTTGCGCAAAATGCTATCCTTGGCTGCTTTGGCCGCCTTTCGGGCTCTCAAGGCCAAGACAACCTTGTTGACTATGGCTTTGGCATCATCTGGATTTTCTTCCAAAAATTCGGCAAAAGCGTCACCGAAAGCGCTGGCCACCATACCTTGAGCCTCGACACTGCCGAGCTTGGCTTTGGTCTGGCCTTCAAATTGAATCTCTCGAAGTTTAACCGAGATTACAGCCGTAAGGCCTTCGAGGACATCTTCGCCCGTAAAGCTGTCGTCGCCATCTTTGATTAGACCATTCTTTTTGCCGTAAGTGTTCAAACTTCTGGTCAGAGCAGTTTTGAAGCCGGTAATATGGGTGCCACCTTCGCCGTTGTAGATATTGTTGGCAAAAGGCATTATGCGCGCAGAAATATCATCGACATACTGCAAAGCCACCTCGACTGATTCGAAATTCTCGTTGTGTTTTTCGACATAAAAGATATTTTTGTGAATCGGCTTTTGGGTGTGGTTGTAAAATCTGATAAGCGAAACAAGTCCGCCATCAAAATAAAAGCCGACACTCGGGGCATTAAGCTTTAGGTCGCGTAGATAAAAAGATTCTCCGATTTTCGAGCTCACCTCGCGCAAATCGAGGACCGTGATGCGCAAACCCTTGACCAAATAAGCCTGTTGTCGCAGGTGGTGGACCACTCGATCAAAGTCGAATTTTACTTCTTTGAAAATTTCGATGTCTGGTTCGAAGGTGATGATGGTGCCGGTGAGTTTGGATGAGCCAATTTTTTTGACCGCGGCTTTGCGTTTACCTTGCGAATATTCTTGGACGAAGATTCCACCATCGCGATGGACTTCGGCTTTCATATAAATCGAAAGGGCGTTAACCACCGAGGCGCCCACACCATGCAGACCACCGGAGACCTTGTAGCCTTCGCCACCAAATTTGCCACCGGCGTGCAAGGTTGAAAGAATGGTTTCGAGAGCTGAGACTTTGGTCTGCTTGTGAGTGTCTACTGGGATACCTCGGCCGTTGTCTGCTACACGGATGCGGTTGCCTGGCAAGAGGGCAACCTCGATGTCGTTGGCAAAGCCACCCATCGCCTCGTCGCGTGAGTTGTCGAAGATTTCCCAAATCAGGTGGTGCAGACCGTCCGGGCCTGTCGTCCCAATATACATACCCGGCCTTTTGCGCACCGGCTCAAGCCCTTCAAGCACGGTAATCGATTCGGCACTATAATTGCTGTTTTTGTTTTGAGCCATTTTGAAAAAATTACCGGTTTATTATAACAAAATAGAGCAACAAAAGCTACTCTTTTTTATCCTACTTTATTCCAAATCTAGAGCGCGGAATTTCATACTTGGTGATGAGAGATTGGTTCCGAGAGTTGCGCTTTAGAAAGATTATTGCGTAATTATCAGCAAAAACTGGCGCCCAGGCCCGGTCATCGATCAGACGGACCAGAAATTTTTGACCCCAAGGTGTGTTGTCGCGGTGAGAAAAGAAGACTGCGTTGAA
>CAYMOW010000012.1:0-23117 GCA_964392285.1 uncultured Candidatus Saccharibacteria bacterium | reverse complement strand
CAGTGGTACATGGTCACTCTACCGTCTTGCATCGGCTCGAATATTTCCTTTTGATTACTTAATGTGTTGTGTAGCTTTATTTTAACCATAATTTTCAATTATCAATTTACAATTTTCATTAAATTTTCAAGGTTTTAATTTTGAAAATTGAAAATTCTAAATTGAAAATTTACCTTAGATCCACTTCTTATACCTGAAAAAGGTAAACATCGCCAGTGTGGCGCTGAGCATTATACCCATAACAATCCAAAAGTCTTGTGGCCAACCGACGATCGGGATAAACGAAGTATTCATTCCAAAGATCGCGGCGATGAGCGAGAGAGGGAAGGTGACAAAGGCCATAATGGTCAAAACTTTCATAATCTCGTTTTGTTTGGTGCTAAGCATAGAGTTGTTGGTCTCGCGCAGTTCGCTGACCATCTCGGTCAGATTTTCGGCGGTTGCAAGCAGACGCTTGATGTCACCAAGCAGGGCGCTAGCTTCGCGCGCAAACTCGCGACCGAATTTTTGTTCGCTCTGATTGTGCAGATTTTGCCAAACTTCGAGTTGAGGTGCGACGATTCTTCTGAAAGCCAAGAGGTGTCTGGCCACGGCCGAGATCGAGATAACCATTTCCTTTTCTTGGCCCAGAAAGATTTTGTGTTCGATGTCGCGCAGCCAACCTTCGATCGAAGTTAGTTCGTGGCCGAGGTGTTTGTAGATCTCTCTCATCAAACCAAAGAGCGGATGAGTGTCTTCGCTTCGGCTCAAGATCTCGTCGGCTTCTACCTGTTTGGCAAAATAGTGCAAGGCATCGATCGAGTCGTAGCGGACGGTGACGAGCGAGTTTTCGGTGATGACGCAGTCGATCTCTTGGTGTTCGGATTCGGCTTGCTCTTTGCTAAAGATCGGCAGATGAATGACCGCATAGAAAGATTCGGCCAGTTCGCGCGACTGCTGTCTGGGGGTGGGTGAAAGGAGGTCGCGAGCCGCACTTGGGTCGATACTATAAGAGAGCATCAGGGTGTCGATGTCTTCTTTGGTTGGCGAGCTGACGTCGATCCAGCTTTGGTTGCCGATGTTGCGAGCGGTGATCATAGTTTTGGGCTAAATTTGGTTCTCAAGGACTTTTTTGATATTATATCAGAAAAGAAAATTAATTTTGCAAAATATCGTGAAAGAGAGATACACCCAAATTGTTGTCAGCTTAGTTTTGGCCGGAGTCATCTTTGGTCTGGGCTTTTTGTCTGGTAGCGAAAGCCGAAAAAGCGCCGTGCCCGACTTTGTTGTAAACGCAACCACGACCGAGGCTTTGGATATGGACCCGTTCTGGAACGTTTGGAATACCCTCGAAGAAAAGTTTGCACCGGCTTCGACCACGGCTTTCGACCTTTCGAACCAAGACAAACTTTGGGGGGCGGTGGCCGGCCTCGCCGCTTCTTATGGCGACCCTTATACCGTCTTCTTTCCGCCGGCTGAATCCAAAGCTTTTGAAGAAGAAATCAGCGGTAGCTTCGGCGGAGTGGGTATGGAGATCGGTGTCCAAGACGGTGTGCTTACGGTCATTGCTCCGCTCAAGGGCACTCCGGCCGACCGAGCTGGGGTCAAGGCGGGCGATCGGGTTATAGGCATAGATGGTCAGTCGGCCACCGGCTTTTCGACCGACGAAGCGATTATGTTGATCCGAGGCGAGATCGGCACGCCGGTAACCATTACCTTTATAAGAGAGGGCGTTTCCGAGCCTTTGGTCAAGACGATTGTGCGCGAGGCGATCGAGATACCGACGGTAAAAACCAGATTGACCGAGGAAAATGTTTTTGTGATCGAGCTTTACAACTTTTCGGCCGTCTCGCCCAATCTCTTCCGCCGATCTCTGCGCGAGTTTATCGATTCGGGCACAGACAAACTTATAATCGACCTGCGCAACAACCCGGGTGGCTATTTGGAAGCGGCGCTCGATATGGCAAGCTGGTTCTTGCCAATGGGCAAGGTGGTGGTGACCGAAGACTTTGGTAGCAAACAAGAGGCCGAAATATATCGCAGTAAGGGCTACGACATCTTCAACGACAATCTAAAGATGGCGATCTTGGTCAACGAAGGTTCGGCCTCGGCTTCGGAAATTTTGGCCGGCGCTTTGCGCGAGCACGGCAAGGCGACCTTGATCGGCGCTCAAACTTTTGGCAAAGGTTCGGTCCAAGAGCTTGTGCCGATTACGGGCGAAACTTCGCTCAAGGTCACAGTCGCTCACTGGCTGACGCCAAATGGCAATTCGATTTCTGATGGCGGTCTCAAGCCGGACATCGAAGTCAAGCTGACTCCAGAAAATACCAAGAACGGGCGCGACCCGCAGTTGGAAAAGGCGATCGAGTATTTAATAAATAAAAAATAAAAAGTATGAAGGTAATTTTTTTGCAAGATGTTTCCGGAGTCGGTAGAAAAGGCGAGGTCAAGGAAGTCAAAGACGGCTATGCCAGAAACTTTTTGATACCAAACAAGAAGGCCGAATTCGCCAGTCCCCAAGCCGTAGAGAGAGCCAAGAAGGCCGAAGCGACCCAAGAAGCCGAAAAGCAAATCCAAGAATCTCTGGCCCGAAGCGCGCTAGAAGTTCTTGATAGCCAAAAGATTGTTTTGCACAAGAAGGCCAACGAGAAGGGGCACCTCTTCGAGCAGGTCCACCTAAGCGAGATATCGGAAGCGGTCAAAGCTCAAGCCAAAGTCGAGATCGAACCTGAATTTCTAAAAACCGAAAAACCGATCAAAGAGATCGGCTTGCACAAGATTGCCGTTTTGATCGGCAAAATAAAAGGCGAGTTTGAATTGCTGGTCGAAGCCGAGTAGGCGAGAGGCTAGACTACGCTTGCAACTTTCTTGATGACGACAGTGTTGTCGAAATGAGTTTTGCGCTTTTCGGAGAAGACGACCTTGCCATTTTTGAGAGCAAAGAGAGTGTGGTCGCGACCCATTCGGACGCCGTTGCCGGGCAAAACAGCCGAACCGCGTTGGCGGATGATTATGTTGCCGACTTCAACCAAAGAGCCGTCGGCCTTTTTGATACCGAGGAATTTTGCGTTTGAATCGCGCCCGTTTTTAGTTGTTCCCGCCGCTTTTTTATGTGCCATAGTGGTGATAATATTAAACCAAGATGTCCGAAAACGCAAGTGGAGACGAATATTTTGAGATAGGGGAGCCGGAGAGCAAAAAACCCTTGGGATTTAAGGCCAAAATCGAGGCTTTTCTCGACAGTCGGTATTTTGTGGTTGTCTGCTTGGTTTTGGTCGCCACGATCGCCTTTGTCTTGGGCCGACTTTCCAAAATAGAGGAGAGGCGCGAGCCGGTGAGGGTTTATGGGGCGGCTGAAAATAACTCACCCCCAACCCCTCTCTTATTACAAGAGAGGGGAGCCGAAAAAGGCAACCCAAGCCTAGAACAAGCTGCTGCAGTGGGGGCAAGTGGTCAAAACTCGAACGAAATAGTAGTGGCTTCCAAAAATGGCACCAAGTATCACTACCCATGGTGCGCCGGGGCCAAACAAATTTCCGACAAAAACAAAATCACTTTCAACTCGATCGCCGAAGCCCGCGCGAGCGGCTACACCCCCGCCTCCAACTGCAAAGGATTAAAATAGAGAAAAGGGACAAGGGTGACCCTTGTCCCTGTCCCTTTTTTGGTGTTCACACTGGCTGTTATTAATCTCTATCCAATGTGCTATCATTTTGTTAATAATCAAAATCTAATGAAGCGGGCGAGTTTTTTGGTCTCAACTTTTCTCTTTCTTCTTTTACCCGCCTTTGCCTCGGCTGAAATAATTGTGGTCAATAGTCCGATCGCAAGCGACACTACTTGGACTGCTGGCAACGTGTATGTCATCGACAGCTCCTTTCAAGTCTTGGTGGGCGCTACTCTGACGATCGAGCCGGGCACCATCGTCAAAGGCAAAACTTCAGGAATGAGTCTGCCGACCATCTATGGTCGGCTAGTGGCTCAAGGCACGAGCGAAGCACCGATTTACTTCGCTTGTTTTTGGGACGACTCAATCGGGGGCGACACCGATGGTTACCCCGACACGAGTTGCCAAGGCGATTGGCAAGGCTTGTATTTCAAACCGGGCTCAACGGGTATCTTTGAGCACATACGTCTGACCGGTGCGGGCTATGGTGGCTACGGCTACGGTAATTATGTTGGTATCGAAAATGATGGTGGCGAGGTGACGATAAAGAATGCAAACATTTTCGATAACTTCAGATACGTCAACATCTGGGGCTTTGGTGGTCAGAAAACCGGTATTGGTGTGGCCAACAAAAATGGTGGCAGATTGCGCATCGAGAATTCGGTTATAGACAATGGCTCTTGGGGTGTCTACGACAATGGGGGTGCACTGACCGAGCTTCTCAACAACACGATCAAGAACAACGCCGATCCGACCGGCATAAATCCGGGCTATGGAGTTTATGCCGAAGGTCCGGGCTCTCTGATTCTCAAAAACAATACTTTTATTGCCAACACCAGAACAGCCACGATCGAAGGCGCGAAAGATTTTGTCTCGGAGGGCAACACTTCCGAAGACCTTTCGATTAGAGGTTTGGTTATTTTTGGTCGGATTAGAAATGGTGCTGTTTTGAAAAGCGGGGATCTGCCTTTGGTTGTCGACGGTGCTATTTCAAACAACGCAGGCGACAGCTTCAGTATTGCTTCGGGCACGATTATCAAAATGAAAAACGCCGGTATCGCAATCTATGGTGGTGAGCTTAAAATTTTGGGCACCAAAGAATCGCCGGTCATCATTACCTCGCTTGCCGACGACTCGGTTGGGGGCGATACGAACAACGATGGCGATGCCACCTCGCCGAACACCCAGCTGACCAAAGGTATCCAGATAGATGCCGATAGCAAGGTCAAAATCGAACATTTGAAAATAAAATACGCTGGTGCTTTGCAAGGCTTGGGCAATACCATCTCTCGCGCCTCGATCTTCAATCACCAGGGTGAGCTCGAGATCAAACATTCCGAAATCTCGGACAATGATCTGGGTATCTTTGGCAAAAACGCTTCGACTTCTGTCTATCAAGTTGTCTTTGATCGGATGGGTATACCGCTTCATCTCGACGGCGGGCAAATGACAGTGCGCGAGAGCAGTTTCAAAGGCAATCATCAAATCCAAAATTACGGCACGACGACGCTCGACGCCAAACACAATTGGTGGAGTAGCCCCGCCGGGCCCTATCACGAAGTCTTGAACCCGACGGGCAATACCTCTTCTTCTATCCAAGCAAGGGTGGACTTCATCCCTTGGCTCGCTGCCGAGCCCGGCACCGAGCCCGAGCATTCTGTGAACCCCGTCATCGTGATTCCCGGCATTATGGGGAGTGCCTATTCTCCATTATTAAATAGACTTGTCATTGATCCGATACTTCATACATATGACAATTTGATAGATACTTTGGAGATCAATGGATATATCGAGAATAAAAGTTTATTTACTTTTCCTTACGAGTGGCGAGATTCGAATGTGACCAATGCTAATCTTTTGAAAAATAAAATAGATGAAGTAAAGCAGCTCTGCACTGAAGCTGTTATGGCTGACATCGATTGTAATAAAGTTGATGTTGTAGCCCATTCTATGGGTGGTCTCGTTGCCCGGGAGTATATACAATCTGGTCAATATCAAAACGACATTGATCAAATTATTTTCCTGGGGGTTCCTCATAAAGGTTCGCCCAAAGCATATAATATATGGGAAGCTGGAGAATTTCCTCCGGGAACTATAGATTCTTTGATTAAGCTAAAATTTTCAATAGAAGCAACGAAAAATTTTTATCCAAGTCTTTTTGATTACATAAGAAATAGACCGATTGCTTCTGTCCAAGAATTATTGCCGATATTTGATTATATAAAAGATAAAGACACAGGAGTTCTAAGAAATTATCCCAATAATTATCCAAGAAATATATTTCTTGAGTCTCTAAACATAAATACTCACAAATTATTAAATTCTGGAGTCAGAATTACTAATATTATTGGAGATTCAGGTAATAACACAATCGAGAAGATAAGAGTTGTTCCTACTTCTGATAGTAAAAAATGGATATATGGAGAACCAGAAGGATTCAATAATCCTAATAGTCTTGATAGAGGTTTAGAGACTGGGGCTGGAGATTCGACAGTAACAATTTTGGGCGCAACACTAGATGCTTCGATTGAAAATAAAGTAGAAAACGCAACCCATCTTCAGTTACCAACTAAAGCAGAGGGAGAAATTATTAAAATTTTAACCGGTCAAGATTCAGTAGAAAATATAAATCATGGACTTATTCGTAATATGCTTACCATCCAACTCCGCTCTCCTATAGATATGGTGGTTACTGCTCCTGACGGTAAAAAATTAGGCAAAGATTTTATTACTGGCCAAATTTACAATGAAATACCGCTAGCTTTCTATTCTGGCTATCAGACTGATGATGAATTCATTACAATTCCAAATCCGATAGACGGAGAATATAAGATTGAACTTCAAGGGGTTGATCAAGGAGGTGAGTATGGTGTATCGACCAGTTATGTTTCTGATGACCAACTCGCTACAAAAGAAGTGTTTGGGCTCGCAACTCCAGGTCAAATAACCAATGTTAGTGTAAAATTTGATAACTCGAATCCAGAAAATTTATCCCCAGAAAGGGAAATTACTCCGGAAATACTTATTGAAGATATAAACAAATCTTATGATTTGGGTTGGATAAAAGATAAAAAGACCAGAGATGCTCTCTTGAAGCAGGTTAATGGGGCAATCAAATTTAATAAAAAAATTGAAAAGATAAAAGAAAGACTGCCAGATGGTTCGGTTAAGGAAAAGAAAATTCAAAAGTTCAGTGTGAAAATTAATAAAATTCTAGTTAAAATTTTAGAAAAGGAGCTAGAATCTCTACGTAAGAAAGACAAAATAACCGAAGAAGCTTATACTTTAATAAGTAATGATATTAGATATTTAAATAAATAATTTATGAATCAAAATCCTCTTAAAAATATAATCTTGTGGATCTTTGCATTGGTGTGTAGTTACTTTACGGCTTCTTATGTTGGTGAATGGTATGATGGGATATCTTATCAATATGGAAGTTTATTTGTAGATAGAAGTATAACTGTCCCATTTGCCGGTGGAGTTTTGGCTTACTTATTTTTTAACCCTTTAGTATTTGGTGTTTTTGGGATAAAAAGAAATAAAAATTGGATAATTTGGCTTACGTTGCCAGCTTTCCTCCTCGCAGTCTCTTCTGATGGACGCTATTTCTATATCCCTGTAGCTTTCTTTGCTGTTGGTCTCGGTTTGGCTTGGCTCTTCCGCAAAATATTTGTCAGACACCACAACCTTCCGATGGTGGTTAATAAATAGGGGGTTTAAATTACACCAAAATTATACAATACTTTTTAGATGGAAGAGGGGGACCCTCTTCCATTGTCGATTTGTGTTGGAAAGAGGTTATCTTCGGAAATATTGAAAAACAAGGCCAAAAGTTGTAGTATTTTGGTATCCTACTTCGACCCTAGATTTCCTTTTTGAGAATTTTGGGGAGGGGGAAATGAAATTATGAAAGGAATTATTTATATAATGACAACAGCGGTTTCCGGATTGATCAAAATAGGTCAAACTGGCACTTCTAATTTTCAGGAAAGGATGCGTTTTCTTGAGGCAAATGGTTATTATAACGTTTCGGGCTTAAAAAGATTTTTTGCGATTGAAGTGAAGGATTACAAACAGAAAGAAAGGTTGTTGCATGAAATTTTTAGTAAACAACAAATTGGAGATAGTGAATTATTTGCTCTTGATTATGAATTGGTGCGACAACTTCTCTTGTCGTTTGACGGCAAGGTTATCTATCCTAAAGATGTAAATAAAGAAAAGGAGTTTGATGAAGTTTCAAAAGCGAGAGAACAAGGGGCTAGATTTAGTTTTTATAAAAAAGGTATTAAAGATGGAGAAGAAATTGTCTTTATAGCTGATAAGGAAATTACTGCAAAGGTGGTCGGTGAACGAGAAGTGGAATATGGAGGTCAAGTTTGGAAACTTTCCCCGCTGACATACAAAATATATGAACAAAAGGGTAGATTAAATAATGCTGGCACATACCGAGGGGCGGATCATTGGGAATATAAAAATAGTAAGCTGAGTAAATTACCTGATATTAAATAAATACAATTATTAAAAATATTATGGCAAACGAAATAAAAAAAGTTAAGGACGATCTCATTGCCGAGATAGATAAACGCATTGCTGACAAGATTATTGAAAAGACGAATGCCGATCTTTTGAAAAAACTCATCACAAGTGCCGAGACAATCAACGAAGCGATTATGATCGCCGAGCTTGGCACGACCTATAAACGCACGGGATTTCATTTTGACAAACGATTAGAGAAAATGACCGATACAATTAAGTATTTTAAGAAAAATAAGAAATTAAGTTTTGTACAAGACAAGAATGCCCTGACGCACAAGCTCATCATCGGCGACAACTATGACGCACTTCTCAACTTACTGATTGAATACCGCGGAAAGATTGATGTGATCTATATTGATCCACCATACGGCAAAGATTCTATGGGCGAGTTTGCGCAGACGAATTATGACAACGCGATCACGAGGGACAACTTGCTTTCTATGCTTTACCCACGCCTTGTCCTTGCTCGCCAGCTTTTGAGTGACAATGGGGTGATTTTTTGCAGCATTGATGATAAAAATCAGGCCTATACAAAAGGGCTTTTTGATGAAGTGTTTGGGGAGAGTAATTTTGTATCTAATTTGGTTTGGCAAAAGAAAACCGGCGCTTCTGATGCAACAGCCATTGCCACAACGACCGAATATATTTTAATGTACGCAGGAAATTTAGAAAAACTATTACTTACAAAAAATATTGAATCTTACGATATAAATCGTTATAGATTCATAGATGAATATGAAAATGAGCGGGGACCATACTATATCGATAATTTAGATAGAGGTGGTTTACAATACAGCGATTCGATGAACTATGGAATTGAATGTCCTGACGGTACAGTAGCTTTTCCGAATGGTAGAACTGAATTTAAAAATGACGGCTGGATTTGGAAATGGAGTAAAGAAAAAGTTGATTGGGCGAGAAAAAATAATTTTATAGAGTTTAGAAAATCAAAAAGTAAAAAGTCTGGTTGGGCAGTTTGTTATAAGAACTATCTGAACGTTGATAACGAAAATGGAAAGATAGAAAGATCAGCACCACATAAAAACTTAATCCAAAATATTTTGAATGCAAATGGTGCGACGGAAATGAAAGATATTTTTGGCGATAATACCCTCTTTAAGAATGTTAAACCAGTCGAATTGATAAAAACTTTAATAAGCATTCCAAACCCCGCAATTATCCTGGACTTCTTCGCAGGATCAGGAACAACTGGACAAGCAGTACTAGAACTCAACAAACAAGACGGCGGAAAAAGGCAGTTTATTTTGGCAACAGCAAACGAAATAACCAACACCACCCCAAACGGTATTGTGAACGATGTTACCGGTAAACGCCTCAAGCGCGTAATGATGGGTGAGTGCTATGACGGTACCAAAGATTTTAAGTGGAACGAGAAAAACAAACCTCTCGGTGATAATCTTGATGTTTTTGATATAGCTACTGTTGCTAATTTTGAAAGTACAAAAGACAAAACGCCATTTGATATGATAGACGAAACTTTGTACGGCAAAGAAAAGCTCGGAGTGAAGGAAAAAATAAAATGGGTTTGCGAAAATTTTGAAGGCACGCAAAAAACTCTTGAAGACAAATAATTATGAAACAAGAAGCCATTGACTTACAACAAAACGCCGTCGTTTCTCTTGTTGAACTCACTTCCGCACAAGATGAGATAACTTTTAAAGCACCAACAGGAAGTGGTAAAACCTATATGATGGCGGATATGATGAATCGTATTTTGTCGGCAGACAAAAATGTGATTTTTCTCGTATCCACACTTTCAAAAGGTGATCTCGCTACACAAAATTATGCGAAGTTTCAAGAATACTCGGCAAAGGGTAATTTTCCAGAATTAAAGCCGTATCTCATTAGTAGTGAAATTGCAGGTGAAGAAAGATTATTCGTGCCAACCGACTATAATGTGTATCTTTTGCCTCGAGATTTGTATAAAAAAGGCGGGCGGCTAATGCAGGGGGCAATGGAAGGATTTTTGCTGAATATGACGGGTGCACAGTTGCTGGGAGGACAAGAGAAAAAAGTGTATCTCATCAAAGACGAATGCCATATTGCCACCAACAATTTGGACAATTTGTCGGATAAATTTTTTAGTAAAATTTATAATTTCTCCGCTACGCCAAAGCTCTCACGCGGGCAACATCCTGATGTGGAGATCAAAAATGATGACGCGGTGAATGCAAAACTTATCAAGGATATTGAGTTGATTGATAATCCAAGTATAAATGTGGCGAGCGCGATTGAAAAGTTTGAAGCAGTGAAAAAAGATTATCGTAACCTGCTTGGTGTAAACCCTTGCTTAATTATACAAATTAGCAACAAAGACAAAGCGGATGCCGAAATTGCCGAGATAAAAAAAGAGCTGGAAAAAGCTGAACACACGGACCTGAAGTGGATGCTTATTGTTAATGACGAGAAACAGTGCGATACCAATGACAACTTTAAGGCGAAAAAGTTACCCGTGAGCAAGTGGAAAGATTATGCCAAAGAGAATTCCAGTACGATTGATATTATCATATTCAAAATGGTGATCACCGAAGGGTGGGATATTCCGCGTGCTTGTATGCTATATCAAATTAGGGATAGTCAGAGCAAGCAATTGGATGAGCAAGTGATGGGGCGAGTAAGGCGTAATCCGCGACTACTTGATTTTGAATCATTACCAGAAGATGCACAAAAACTAGCCATGACCGCATGGATTTGGGGGATTATTCCCGAAGATTTGCGAAAGGGTTTTGGCGTGAAGCTGTGGCAAGATAGCAAAATTATTACTAATGAGATCAAGATTAAAACGACACGACTAAAAACCTTGACCAAAAAGGCCAGTTTTAATCTTGCGACATTTTTGAAAAAGCAATCTGTTGTAAATGCTCCAAGTTCTATTTTCACTTTGTGGCGAGATTTTGTTAAAACAGAAAATAGTGTGCGAGAAATGGGAGAAAATTATGCGATGACTTATGCAAAATGGCGGGAGTTTACAGAGAATATTGAGGCGGTGGCAAATGAAAGTAGTCAATATGTGAATGACTATGAAAAAAGCATGGAAGTAGTGAAAGACGAAAACGGAAAAGAGGTGGAAGTATCTTTTGCTCTGACTTCGCACTACACTGACAACGGCAATTATGTAGATATTGGCGACTGGGTTTGGAAACGAAACGATGGGAAAGAAAAATTTTCTTTTGATAGCGAGGCAGAACGTGCGTGGACTAGCATCTTAAAAGACCTTGTAAAGGATGATTTGATTGATGGTGATGGACGAGTTGGTAAAAGAGTAATGGTTGGCAAGAAGAATCCAAAAGCAGGAGCGGCTGATTTATTTGGTGGAACAGAACCGGAGCTTTTAGAGGTAAAACAAGTGTATCTGTGGGGTAAAAACTATGTAGCTAACTCACCGATAAAGTTTGAATACTATCTCGGAGCACTGCATTCTTCTTACCCTGACTTTGTGATGAAAGATAGTTTTGATAGGGTGCATATTTTTGAAGTAAAGAGCGTAAATATCTCATCCGGTATGGTTGGTGGTTTTGATAACAATATTTATAAAACGAAACTAGAAGAATTAAAAAAAGCATACAAGCAAGCGTCTAAATTAACCAAGCAGATATTTTATTTGCCGATTTTGCGAGATGATAGTTGGCGTATTTTTCAGTATGTCGCAGGTAGTGAAAAAACACTGACTAAAGATGAGTTTGTGAATTTTTGTAAGAATGCCAAAACTAGCAATTAATTGAAACAATGGAAAAAATTTCTGATGTGTTAAGTGAAATTTAGATATGATTAGTAAAATTTCTATAAAAAATATCGCAAGCTATGGCGAAACCCCCGCAGTTTTAGAGACTGATAAAAAAATCAATCTTGTTTATGGGCTGAATGGAACAGGGAAAACGACCCTCTCAAATTATCTCCAAGATAAAGATAATGCTTGTTTTTCTTGCTGTTCAGTTTCGGGATTAAGTAATGAAAAGGTATTAGTTTATAATCAAAAATTTGTTACTGATAATTTTTATCAGGACACACAGAGAGGCATTTTTAGTTTAAAGTCGGAAAATAAAGCAGCAAAAGAAAAAATAGATATAGCCACACAAGAGATCAATAAACTAAGAAATCAAATTAAAAACGATGAGCTAAAAACTGGATTTCAATTTGATTTAGAGAAAAAACAAGAAGATTTAGATATTCTACAAACCAGCTCGGAAGAAAAAACATGGAAAATTAAAAATGATTATTATGGTGGCGATAGAATTTTGGAGTTTTGCCTAGACGGAAAAATGGGAAGTAAAAGATCCTTGTTTGATTTTATTTCCAAATTACAAAAACCAGATAATAAGCCCCAAAAATCAATAGAGATTTTGAAAAAAGAGGCGGAAGCAACTCAAGGGGAAAATGCCAAATCTTATGATGAAAGTTTGGTTAAAAAGGTTAATTTTGATTTTTGGAATATAGAAAATCAAGAGATTTTCAAAGAAGTAATTATTGGTAATGAAAATTCACAAGTCGCGAAACTTATAAACAAATTAAATAATTCTGATTGGGTAAAAAAAGGAAAAGAATTTTTAAATGAGCCAAAAGAAGAAAATGAAACTTGTCCTTTTTGCCAGCAAAAAACCATTACTAAAGATTTGCACCAAGAAATCCAAGATTATTTCGACGAAACTTATCAAAATAAAATTAAATCATTGGAAAATTTTGATAAAGAATATTGGAAAGAATATCAAGCTGTAAAAGATTTAGAGACCGAACTTTTAAAAATAGATTTTGTAAAAAATAAAGAAAAAGATTTCAAACTCTTATTTAAAAATTTTATTGATAAAGTAAGCAGTAATTGGTCAAAAGTTTCTAATAAAATTAAGCACCCAAACATAGTTATCAATCTTGAGTCGAGCATTTTAGAGCAAAATGCTTTAAACGATTTTTTAGATGCAATTATTGAAGAAATCAAGACTCATAACGAAAAAATAAAGAATAAACAAAAAACAAAAGAGCAAATTGTCAAAGAGTTTTGGGAAGTTATGAGGTGGGAGTATGAGCAGACAATAGATAATTACACAATACAGAATAACAAACTTAAAAAAGAAAAGTCAGACATTGAAGCTAAAATTTCGGAAGTTAATGGAAAAATTGGTGAACAGAAAAAAATAATACAAGACGAACAAAAAGAAATGGTAAATATTCAAGACGCTATTGATGCCATAAATAGCGAGTTGATATATTTTGGACTAGATGGATTTTCTATTGTTCCAGCTGGAGAAAAATCTTACAAATTAAAAAGACCAAACGAGGATATTGCCAAATTTGAAACATTGAGCGAAGGAGAGAAAACAGTAATTAGTTTTTTGTATTTCTTAGAATTGTGTAAAGGCAAGGAAAATGATGATGAAGTGGTAACTGAAAAAATAGTTGTTATTGACGATCCAATTTCTAGCTTGTCGCATATGTATGTTTTTAACATTGCGCAGCTTATAAGAAAAAATTTCTTTAACGATAATTATAAACAGGTATTTATTTTAACTCACAATCTATACTTTTTTCATGAACTACTCCATAAGCAAAAAGATGACAATGCAAAACTTTTTAGGCTTTGCAGGTCTAATTTTTCGCAATTATCTGTAATGAATAGAAAAGATATTCAAAACGAATATCAATCATACTGGCAGATATTAAAAGATTATGACGAAGGCAAGGCAACTGAAGTAATATTGGCAAATGCTATGAGAAATATCCTTGAAAGATTTTTTGGCTTCATAGAAAAAAATGATTTTAATGAACTTACGAAAGAATTGGAAAAAGATGAAAAAAATAATTTTTTCATAAGATATATAAACAAAGAATCACATTCTGATCCAATTAACATTTCTGATTCTAAAGAAATTGATCCTCAAATTTTCAAAGAAGCATTTAAAAAAATATTTAAAGATTCAGGATATGAGGCACATTACAACCAAATGATGAATTTAAATAATCCTAATCCAATAAACTAAGAAAGATTTTAGTGTTAAATTGTCCCGCCGTCTCGCCGAAAAGTTTTGGGGGCGAAGCCAAAGCAGACGGGCAAAAAGGAAGGGGGTTGGGGGGAAGGTTTTTTGCCCGCCTGCTTCCATTACTGTTCCGTTTGAGCAAGGGAAAATGTTAAAATAATTTTATGGGGGGGAGAGGTGGGTAGAAAATTGTTCTAATTAACCTAATTGTTCTAATTATTCTAAGTGATTGAAAGAGGTGGAGGTGGGGAGGGGGAATATGCTAGAATGATCGGGCATGGAGAGGCAAAAAAGGCGAATACAAAATTTGGTGGTGTCGCTCAAGGTGGGCTTCTTTTTGGCTCTGCGACAGGTGCGGCGTTCGAGCAAGGCGACGACGGCGCTTATTATCTTTGTGATGACGCTCACATTTCTAAACCTCGTGGTGGTGCGGGGGATTTTGGTCGGGCTGATCCAAGGCTCGGTTGAAGTTTATTCAAAATATTATTCGGGCGACATCTTTATTTCCAACCTGCCCAAGAAAAGTTATATCGAAAACAGTCAGTCGATCATCGGTATCGTCAAAGGCTTGCCGTGGGTAGAGACTTACACAGCGCGCTATGTCGAGAGCGGATCGGTCGAGGCCAATTATAAGACGCGCATCAGGTTGACGGACGACCCAAACACAGCCGGCGGGGTGGTGGCGGGCATTGATCCGGAAATGGAAGATCGGGCGACTGGGATTTCTTCGAAAATTGTCGAGGGCAGTTACCTCACAAGCCAAGACACGGACTCGATTGTCATCGGCGCCAATATGCTTAGAAAATATTTGGACATCGATTCGCCCGGGCTTACCTTGCTCGAGAATGTCGAAGTCGGCGACCGAGTGCGGGTGACGGTCGGGGGCAATACCAAAGAAGTTATTCTCAAAGGTATCATCAAAAGCAAGACCGACCTCGACCAGCGCATCTTGATGCTCGACCAAAGTCTGCGGCCGCTCATCGGACGGAGCGATTATAATGTCGACGAGATCGCCATAGTGCTCAAACCCGGGAGTGACCCTCTGGCCGTCAAAGAGGCGTTGCTTGCAAGCGGGGTCGGGCGGACGGCGCGGGTCCAAACTTTTGAAGAATCGTTGCCAAAGTTTATCAAAGATATGATCGACACCTTTGCGATCCTGGGCAACGCGATCGGCTCGATCGGGCTCGTGGTCGCCTCGATCACAATCTTTATTGTCATCTTTATCAACGCGATCACGAGACGCAAGTTTATCGGTATCTTGAAAGGTATCGGCATCAGCTCGCAAGCGATCGAGATTTCTTATGTCTTTCAGTCGATCTTTTATGCGAGCCTCGGTATCGCTTTGGGGCTCCTCTTTCTCTACGGCTTCCTTGTGCCCTTTATCGAAAAAAATCCGATCAACTTTCCATTCTCGGACGGGATCTTGGTGGCGGAAGTTTCGGCCACACTCTTGCGCGTGCTCTTCCTCGTTATTGCGACGGTGATCGCCGGCTTCATCCCAGCGCGGCTCGTGGTCAAGCGCAATACGCTGGATTCGATACTGGGGAGGTGATTTGATACGAAAATCATGCGAAAAGTTACGAAATAATACGAAAATTGAAAAAGAGGATACGAAAAGAGTAAGGAGATGATACCTAAAGATTCAAAAAACTAATTTCAAATTAAAATGAGCGAAGTCGTAAATAATAAACCATTCAGTAAAAAAGTAATTTATCCAGATTTATCTTATAAAATAACGGGGGTGCTTTTTGCAGTCAAAAAAGAGTTGGGAGAGTACGCCAGGGAAAAGCAGTATGGAGATTTAATTGCTAAAAAATTTAAGGAGTTAGACGTCCCTTATGAAAGAGAGGTTGCGATTGCTGATTCTGGAAATGTATTAGATTTCATCGTCGATTCTAAAATTATTTTGGAATTGAAAGCTCTAAGATTTATAACTAAAGACAATTTTAGACAGATTCAAAATTATCTCCAGCAGTCTCGATTGAAACTTGGTATACTGGTAAACTTCAGAGAAAGGTTTTTGAAGCCGGTTCGTGTGGTGCGCATTGATTCTGATGAATTTTCGTAGTAATTTCGTAGATTTTTCGTAATCTTTCGTATAATTTTAGTATCAAAATGATTGAAGTAGAAAATCTGACAAAGTCATACAAATCGGGGGAGACGGAGCTCGTCGTCTTGAAGAACTTGGAACTCAAGGTCAAAGAGGGCGAGTTTGTTTCTATCATCGGGCGTTCGGGCTCGGGCAAGTCGACCTTGCTTCACCAAATCGGGATTTTGGACCGGCCAAATTCGGGCGACATCTTTTTGCACGGCACCAACGTCTCGCTGCTTTCTGAAGAAGAGCGAACCGACTTCCGCTTGCGCGAGCTTGGCTACGTTTTCCAAGATTATGCTTTGGTGCCCGAGCTCTCGGCGCTCGAAAACGTGGCGGTGCCGCTTTTGATGCAAGGGCTCTCGCAGACTCTCGCTTACGAGAAGGGGGCTCGAGCTCTCGACCGGATCGGCCTTGGCGCCAAGTATGGCAATTTGCCCAACCAGCTTTCGGGCGGTGAACAGCAGAGAGTCTCGATTGCGCGGGCGATCAGCCACGATCCAAAAATAATTTTTGCCGACGAGCCGACCGCAAACTTGGACACCGAGACAGCCAACACCGTGCTCGAAACCTTTATCTCGCTCAACCGCGAAGGCCAGACGATTGTGATGGTGACGCACGAACCGGAGTACGCGCGGCTGACGCACCGCATTGTCCGCTTGGCCGATGGGCACATAGTCGAGGACGGCGCGCCGAGTCAGATTAAATTATGATATTATATACATCGATGAGAAAATTTTTAACCAAAAAAAGAATAATTATCGGCCTGCTTCTCCTTGTCATCGTCGGTCTCGTCTTTCGGGCGAAAAACGGCGAGAATGGCAAAGAGTATTTGAGTGTCGAGCGCGCGGATGTGGTCGAAAAGATTGTGGTCACTGGCAAGGTTAAGGCTCTAAGTAGCGTTGACCTTGGGTTTGACCGCACTGGGCGGGTGGTCCGAAGCTACAAAGTGGTAGGCGATAGCGTGAGTCAAGGCGAGGTGATCGCCGAGCTCGATGTCTCGAGCGAACTTGCCGACCTCTCCAAGCAAAGAGCGATTTTGGCCGAAGAGCGCGCCAAACTTGGTGGTAGCAAGGAGGCTCTGCTTTCGAGTTTGCGCGAAGGCTTTGCCGCTTCCGACAACGCGGTCCGCAACAAAGCTGACCAATTCTTCAAAGAACCTCGCACCAATCCGGTTTTTGAAATCAAGTTTACCGATGGCAACTACGTCCACTATTTCAACGTGCCGACCAGTATTTCGCTCGAGCTCAACAATATGAGGCGCGGTATCGAGAACGATCTTTCAGCTTGGCAGAAAGAGCTGGGCACAATGACGCCTGAAAACGCGGTCAACTTTGCTGATTCGGCGGTAGCCAAGCTCAACCGTGTCTCCGACTTTTTGGACAAGATGGCCTTTGCGGTCAACTCTTTCACTTCGGCCGACTTTGCTTACGAGTCGACTGTCGCCGGTTACAAGACCGCAGTCGATTCGGCGCGCTCGAGTGTCAACACGGCGCGCAATGCCGTGATTGCGGACAAGGAAGCGGTGAGCCAGATCGGCAATATCGGTAGTGTGGGTGAAGCGCGAGTCGCTCAGATCAACGCCACAATCGCAAGTATTGAAGCTTTGATTGCCAAGTCTCGAATCGTAGCGCCTTTTGCCGGTACGATCACCTTGCAAGATGCCAAGGTCGGCTCGATCGCGAGTCCGGGTAGTAAACTGGTTTCGATAATTTCAGAATCAGATTTGAGTTTGGAAGCCAACATTTCCGAAGTCAATATCGGCAAAGTCGAAGTTGGCGATCGGGCGGTTGTCGAGTTTGATTCTTTCCCTGGCGAGACCTTCGAGGGAATCGTCGCCTATATCGAACCGGGCGAGACCTTGATCGACGGCGTGGTCTACTACAAAACTCGAGTGACGATCGCCCAAAACGAAAAGGTCCGCAGTGGTATGACTGCCAACTTGGAAATCGAGACCGACCGCAAGGTCGGAGTGCTCGCAGTGCCGGGCTTTGCGATCGAAAAGCAAGATGGCAAGGCCTACGTCAACAAAGTCGAGGGAGAAAATGTCGTGAGGACCGAAGTCCAAGTGGGGAGCGTAGGGAGTGACGGCGCAAACGAGATTGTCGGCGGGTTAAGCGAAGGCGACAGGCTTCAATACGGTGGGAAGTAGGTATATGAGTGTGTTATACTTGATATATGCCGGAGATTGATAAAATAATTGATTATTATCTGGAGTCATCGGACGCTGATTTCAAAATAGCCAAGAAGCTTTTTGAAGACAAGGAGTTCGGTTATTGTTTGTTCTTTTGTCATCTAGCTTTGGAGAAAATACTAAAAGCCATTGTGGTTATTAGGACTGACGCTCCAGCCGAGTATACTCACGCTTTGTTCAGATTGGCCGAAGTCGCTGGTATCGAATTGGCACCAGAACAGCTTGAGGATTTGAAAACGATTACCAAATTCAACATTGCGGGCAGATATGAGGATGCAAAGTGGGAATTTCGCAAGTCGGCCACATACGAATACACGGAGAAATATTTGCAGATAACAAACGATTTAATTTTATGGTTAAAAGAGAATTACCTGAAAAAATAATAAAGGAAGTCGAAGAATTCAAAAAGATTTTGGAGGCTGACAATTTGCCGATAACAGATATGTATGTTTTTGGTTCTTATGCTAAAGGCAATGCCAAAGCAAAAAGCGATATTGATGTTGCGGTAGTTTCGCCTTTGTTCAAAAGCCCTTGGACAGCGCTAGATTATTTATACAAAAAGTTGCCTTATGGTAAAGGTTGGTCTATTGAACCGGTTGGTTTTAGCCCAACTGATTTTGAAAGCAAGTATTCAAGTTTGATAAATGAAATAAAAATGTATGGCGTAAAAATTTAAAAATCGCAGTAAATAATTAAAAAACAAATGAGTATCTTCAACAAAAACGAAAACGAATGGTCGGTGCCAGCGAGTATTCTTGTGGGCTCGATAATCATTGCCATCAGTATCTTTATGGGAGCTAACAAAATTGCCGGAGGCGGCAGCCAAATCGGAATTGGTGGCAGTCAAAGCGGTAGCGACCAAGGCAGTGAAGCTCTACGCGAAGATGTCGAAGTCGAAGGGCGCAAAGACGCGCCAACTTTGGGCCGAGGCGGATTGGAAATAATTGCATTCTCTGATTTTCAATGTCCGTTCTGTCAGAGTTTTTGGAAAGGTGCTTACCAGGAGATCAAACAAAAATACATAGACACTGGTAAGATCAGGTTTGTCTTCCGTCATTATCCGCTACCTTTTCACCAGAATGCCCAAAAGGCCGCCGAGGCCGCCGAGTGCGCCAATCGACAGGGTCAGTTCTTCCCATATCACGATCTGCTTTTTGCCAATATGCAACCAGATGGCACAGGGCTTGCTAATCCCGATCTCAAAAAGTATGCGAGTGACCTGGGGCTAGACACGACAAGCTTCAACCAGTGTCTCGACTCTGGTGCGACTGCCGAAATCGTCAAAAAAGATTCCGAAGCAGGTAGCAAGGCTGGCGTCTCTGGCACCCCAACTATTTTCATCAACGGCAAAGAAGTCGTCGGCGCCCTGCCATTTAGCGAATTTGAAAAGGTAATCGAAGGGGAGTTGTAAAAATATATTGTAAAAAGATTTACGGCGCACCTTGTGAGGGCGCGCCGTTTTCGTTTGTTATTAGTTGAGGTCGCTTGTTGAGGCGACCCAAAGAACGTACTCGGGAGAAATGGTTTCCCCGTCTGGTCTTTCGATCCAGAGGGGATTCTTCCCTGCTTGTGTACCCCATGGTACGCGAAGCGTAATCTGGTACCCGGCGCCGGATGCTCCGCAGTAGATCATCTCCGCCTTCGTGTCGCCGATTTTGTAGACAAGGCTTGTGGTGCAAACCTTGTTGCCGTTGATTTCTTCGAGAGGGCCAAAACCTGTACCCCACAGAGTGACAAGCTTGCCTTCTGTGGTTTTTGATTCTGGTCCAATGAGAGAGTAATCTTCGTGAGTTGCGATTGGCAAGGTGCCATTCTCATAGGTGTAAATGGCAGGGGACAGATCACGGAGTTGTAATTGCGTCTTTGCAATCTCTCGGTTGTTTTTGAACAACACGATTTCACACAAAATGGGTGCTTCTCTCGGGATGACGAAGCTTAGTTGTGCGCCGGTGTTTCCAAACACTGAAGTTTCTACTCCGCATGCTTTGAGAGATGTATTGAACAGTACCCCGAGGTCCGTATCCTTGCTGAAGAGTGTTGCGATCGCGCCAGGTGATAGATTAGGTTCGAAGCTCGCCGAGTTGACGACTGCAACCTCAATCTTAGGCCGAACTGACCCCTCGACCGAAATCGTGGACGCGAAGCGTCGCCCGTTCACCACTACCGCAACCTCGTTTGCCCCACCGTAAATGGGGGCGAGAGGCCGCACTTCAATGTAGTCGTAGCCGTCGGGGTCAACCCCCCGACGAACGACTTCGGCGGTTGCCCCGCCGATGGAGAGCGAGTCGAGAGTCGTCCCCTCGATGTTCACGCACCCGCTGACTCGCGCCGTCTTCCCGTCCGAGCTCGCGACGAGTGTGCGGACGAAGACCGGCCGGACGTCGAGGATTTTCCCGTATCGACCAGTCGATTGGTCGACTATCGGTACTGTGACGGAGCACCGATGAGGCGCTATGTCACCGCCAACCTTGGAGATTGGAGAACCACCGACTACGTCACCGGCCTTGATGAGGGTTTGGAAACTCCCATCTTTGCCGATCGCTACGCCGTCGTGTTCCCAAACATTTTTCGCCGATTGGGTTCTGTAAGGAACGGCCCCAAGGCCATTCCCGAAGTACCCGTACGTGGTCGTGGCCGTCGTCTTGTCGGCGAACCGGACCGTGGACGATAACAAAACATCGGGTTTACCAGGGAATACTCTAACCGCGGTGTTGTTGTTTGCTGTCAGGTAAATTTCCTGATTGCTGACATCTATCCGTGGATACAGTGTCCCAGGAAATATCATTCCATCGACTGGAGTATTGGAAGCTATCAGATTCTCCCAAGCTCGGGTGGTCAAGTCGTATAACCTGACAGAGCTTTGAGAGCCTCCCAAGTTTCCTGTAGAGTTGTTGTACACAACCTTTCCAGTAGACACTGCTACCAATGAGAAAACAAAATTGTGTTGCGGACTAGTGTCGGACACCAATCCCACAACTTCACGCGTGACAGGGTTGATCTCGTAGAGCCCGGGGTAGGTGACCCCAGCCAAACTCTTGAGCTCCAACACGCCATACATTTTGTTCCCGTTTGATACAGGAACGCCACGTATGGAGGTTATGGTGACTTCGCGCCGAGATAATCCGCCAAATGCATCTCTCGTCATGGTTAGCGTCTGGCCTTTTGTTAGTGCCAGAGTAGCCTTCCACGACGTCGTGTCAAGCATGATCACTCGACACATTTGGTAAATCGTCACGGTCGAGCCGTTGGGCAGCTTGTCGATCCTTGGCTCGCACCATGCTCCAAACGTGATGGTTTTTTTGTCTATCGACGTCAGAACGTTGAACGGCTGGTTTGTCGAGTTAAGAACACTTCCCCCGAGAAGGGGGTCGCCGTCCTTCACTTCGTAGACCACCTTTCGGTTTTTCAAGACCGAGAAAATAGTCTGTGGTGTAGGCGTGGTTGTATTGTACAAGACCACGTCGCTGTCGCCAGCGCTCGTGATTGTGCGAATTCCAGAGAAAGTTTGCGGAAACTCAGTGGCGAAGCCACTGGTCACTGGTTGAAAATTAGTAGTGCTCGGGAGCTGTCCATACAACAGCCCCGAGAGAGCTAGGGCAATAAATAGAACGAGCATGGCGCTCCCTCCTGTGAATTTTATGTCAAAAACCTAGAGCCGACTTGTCGGGTAGACGAAGTCGGATTCTACTTACAATATAAAGGTTTTTTTGATTTTGTCAAGGGGGGTGAATAATGTCGTAGAATACCAGAGAATAGGAATTTTGGTTGTTGACTCGGGCGTTTGATTTGATACAATTCTAATCAGACAGGTTTTCCTGTACTTTGGATAGGGGTGTGTTTGCAAGACATCCCTTGAGGAAAGGAATAAGAAAATGGAAGAACAATTGAGAAGGCTTTTTCCCAACGAGAGGCCTGGATTGATGCCACTCACCTTCAATTTCGGAGAACCGGTGAACTACGGACAAGAAGTGATCGAGATGGCAACGTCTTTCCAGGGTGAAGAGACCATCACTCGGCCGGGTGGCGGATACGACACTGGAGCATAACAGCTCCCACAAGGGGCGGCACAGAATTTGTGTGACGCCCCTGTTGATTTAATAAGAATTTCCTATGATAAATAAAAATCTCAAAAAAAGCATTCTAGAGATGGTCAAGATTGATCAAAAAATGAGGAAAAGTGCTCAATGGGATCCGGATATCGATAAAAAAAATACACAACGAGTTAAATCAATTATAAAAAAGTATGGTTGGCCAGGAAAAAGTTTGATTGGGGAAAAGGGGAGTGATGGTATATGGCTCCTGGTACAACACGCAGACCATGATCTACGATTTCAAAAAAAATGTTTACGTCTTGTGCAGGATGCGGTAGAAAAAGGGGAAGCAAAAAAAGAACATGTGGCATATCTTACTGACCGGATTATGGTACGAGAAAGTAAAAATCAGCTTTATGGAACACAATTCAAGTTGGATAAAAAAAGTAATTCGTTGTCGGTTCATAAAATAAAAGACCCCAAAAATCTTTCAAAAAGAAGAAAAGAAATGGAGTTAATGCCATTTTCAAAATATAAAAAAATCATGTTTTCCGCTTTTGAGCAGAGGAGAAAAATTGTACATTTTTCAAGCGTTAGTAACAGTTTTCTTTAGCTCTCTGATTTCAGC
>CAYMOW010000011.1:8519-24009 GCA_964392285.1 uncultured Candidatus Saccharibacteria bacterium | reverse complement strand
TTTTTGTTCGTCCATCAAAATACGAAAGTGGCCGAGCCCACATCGCAATCTTCAACTGGGATAAAAAGGCGAATGTCTCCGTAGATCTCTCAAACGTGCTCAAAAATGGCGACCAATATGTGATCAAAGATTCGCAGAATTACTTTGGCCCATCGATCGTCTCGGGTACTTACAACGGTAACAGTATCTCGATCCCGATGAAATTGACCGCGATCGCTCAAGCGGTGGCCTCGCCTTCGGTCACGCACACCGGCGAAGAATTTGGCGCATTTATTGTAGAGCTCAAAGGTGGCTCAACCACAATGCCCGAGGGCAATGTAACAGATAGCACCAGTACACTACCGACCACTAATCCACCAACAACACCCCCGACTCCAACTCAACCAACAGCACCTCCAACCCCAACCACCCCAACTCAACCAACGACAGAACCAGCTTCTGGATCAACCAATTTGTATTTTGAAGCCGAAGACGGTCAGATAAGTTCGCCGATCGCAGCAGCAAGCAACGGACAAGCCTCCGGTGGCAAGTATGTCAAAACTAGCACCAAAGATAGCGGCTCGGTCTCAATCAGTTTCAGTGTGCCAACAACAGGCGGCTATTATGTCTGGGCTAGAATACTTTCACCTGATTATGGACGAGATTCTTTCTTTGTTTCAATCGACGGCAAAAACGAAGACGTCTATGACACTGCCGAGAACACCTGGTCAAACTCTTGGCAGTGGACCAAGGTCAACGGCCGAGGTGGCGGCAATACGCCTCTCGCTCTCAATCCGCGCGTCTTCAATCTAACCGCCGGCAGCCACACAATCACATTTAGAGGAAGAGACGTGGACACCTATCTCGACAAAATCTACATTACCAACAACATGAGCAATACTCCGAGCGATGGTTCAGCAAGCAACACGCCCGATACGCCGGCAAACAATCAAAACCAAAACAACAATCAGAACAATCAGCCTGCTTCAAGACCTAGCAAAGAAATCAAGACCGCTTTCGATGGTACTAGCCTCAAAAATCTTTCCGGTAACATTGAGGTTTATTCTGGCAATACTCTACTCGCAACAATTCCATTTTCGCCCGACAGTCAGGGCAAAATGAATAACCAATTTGCAGCAACCTTACCTGATTCGGTCGATATCAAGATTGTTGTGCCAGGCTACCTCAAAAAGTTTGTTAGGAATGTAAACCTATCTCTCTCCGCGGGAATTGATTTTGGCACACTCTCTGGAGGCGACCTCAACCAAGACGGCACGATCGGCAACGCTGACTTCACTCTACTTATAACGAAGTGGAACCAAAATTATTCTGCCTACGACCTCAACCGAGACGGCAAGGTCAACTCGCTCGATTTCTCTTTGCTTCAAAAGAATTGGGGCAAGTCGGGAGATTAAATTCAACCTAACCTCAAAATTATGAAAAACCTAAAGCAATTTGAAATCAAAAAAATCATCACCATCTCCACACTCGCGTTCTGTCTTTTGATGTTTGGTCAAGGAGTTTCGGCGGCCACCCTTTCGCTCTCGCCCGCAAGCACTTCGACCACCGTTGGTCAAATCTTTGATGTCGATATTGTCCTCAATAGCCAAAACACCTCAGTCTTCGGGGCAGATATTTTTTATCTCAACTTCAATCCAAGTCTCCTAGAGGTTATCGACCAAGACTCAAGCACTTCTGGTGTCCAGATAAGGCCCGGCACACTGATGACAAACACGGTCTTAAACGAAGTCGACAATCAAGCCGGTAGAATATCTTTTTCGCAATTATCGCTCTACCCCAGCACCTACAATGGTAGTGGTGTTTTGGCAACACTCAAACTCAAATTCAAATCGGCCGGCAGTGCTAGTCTAAGTTTTGACTTTGCAAACGGCTCTACAACCGATTCAAACATTGCAGCTTCAAACGGCGATGTCTTGTCGGCTGTCTCGAGTGGCTCCTTTACGGCAGTTGTCGCACAATCCACTGACACATCCACTTCAGGTGGTGGTGGAGGTGGTAGTAGTTCAGGCGCTTCTTCGGGTGGCAGTTCGAGCGGAAGCGGTACCGGAAGTGGCAGTGGATCATCGAGCGGAGGCGGTAGTTCATCTGGTAGTAGTAGTGGGGGAGGTAGTTCAGGATCTTCATCAGGTAGCTCGTCAGGGATGACTTACGCCCAGAGCAACAACCTTGCCAACACAGCGCGCTACGCAAACATCACCACCAATCTCTACAGAGGCGTAAAGAGCGACAGCGTGCTTGTCTTGCAAAAAGTTTTGACCGCGCAAGGCTTGCTTTCTGCCGACAACCAAACCGGCTTCTTTGGTCCAACAACCGAAAAGGCCGTGCAAGAATTTCAAAAAAAATACGGCATTGTTTCTACCGGTAACGCAGTGACTACCGGCTTTGGCGTAGCCGGACCCAAAACTCTTGCGGTCATAAACTCGATTTTAACCTCAACCCCAATCGGCACGTTATCAGGCGCAAATAGCACGACCCAAAATACAACTGTGCAAACACAAACCAAAAACAGCGCCGGAGCCAAAAAAATAACCATCAGACTAGAATTGAAATCAAAGGGCGATCAAGTCTTGTGGCTCCAAGAAGTGCTGATTGCGCAAGGGCTACTTCCAGCCGATAGCGCCACCGGCTACTTCGGACCACTCACCCTTGAGGCATTGAAGAAATTCCAAAAAATGTACAACATTGTCTCAAGCGGCACACCCGCCTCGACCGGCTACGGCGCCGTCGGACCAGCTACCCGAAATCTGCTAAACTCTCTTCTCAAGTAGCGAGCAACCTCGAGCAAACAAAAAGCAAAAAATATTTTGGCATCGCCTTTAGTCGTGCTAAAATTGAATTATGAAAAAAATAATTTGGCTTTTGGTTTTTTTAGTAGTCGCAATCGGCGCTCTGTTTTATTTTCGCAATGAGACAAATGTCTCAGACCCAGCTCAAGAGGTTTTGCCGCCACAAATCACTTATATCAACGCAAGCAAAGATCTGATCGAAGTTGAGCTACCTTTTCCAGGCGCTGTGACCGGCAAGGAATTTGGCGTCATCGGCAAAGCTCGAGGTTATTGGTTTTTTGAGGGTAGTTTTCCAATCGAACTCTTAGACAAAGACGGTAAATTGCTGGCAACAAGTATAGCGCAAGCTGAAGGCGGGTGGATGACCGAAGATTTTGTGCCTTTCAAAGCTTTAATAAAAGCGCCGATCGACTATATCGGTCCCGCCACCCTAATCTTACGCAAGGACAACCCTTCCGGCCTGCCCGAAAATGATGCTTCAATCAGTTTTCCAATTACAGTTGAGTATTAGATTCAATCAATCTCAATTTTTCCTGTTTCGCTATTAACATAGAAAGAAAAACGAGCATAACCTTGAATTTCTCTTTTGAATAGATAATCCATCAATCTTTCAACTACACTCGGGACTTGAACAATGTAGACGTTGAATTTGATCCAAATAGAATCAGATTTTTTGACTGGTTCTAGCTCTATATGTCTCACTTTTTCCATAGAATCAAAATCTGCTTCCGCAAACCAACTTGTCCATCTTTTCTGAAGTTGGTCTTTGGCAATTGAAACAAAATGAGAAATTAGGTCCCTTTCAAGACTTCTGTCCGTAAAGTTTGATACGCTTGCTTCCTTTGGAATAGATTCATTAATCCTGAGACTACCTTCTATTATCGATTTATTTAGTAAGTCCAAAAAATCACCCTCGTCTTTCATTGCCTCTCGCCTGTCTTTCACAAATCGAGGTATACCGGTAGATTTTAATCTTTTTTCTTCCTCTTGTTTTATACTTTCTTCGGTTTCTTCTATCTCGTCCTCTATTTTTTGGGTATTCGGACCTAAAATTCCTTCCATATCATCTCTTGCCAACTCCTCTGCCGTCTTTTCTCGAATTGCCTCTAATCTTCGCAAAGCCTCTAATACCTCGGCATCAGGTACCTGTTCTATATTTCGATCATCAAATTTTGAACCGGACGGACCCGGTGATTCCATACTCATACCCTAAAATATGAACCTTTGAAAAAGGTTGTCAAATGGGATTGAGGATATCAAACAAAGCGGGTGCGGATGTATTCTTCGGTTTCGCTCATCGAGAGAGAGCGAGTCGAATTGCCGGCACGGAGGAAAAACTCTTCCTTGTCATTGATTTTGAGAAAAACCGGTCGATGAGCACCCTTGATTTCGAGAACCGCTAGATCTTGGCCGGAGAGCTTTTCGAAGCGGATCGCAACAAGTTTGGCTACGTTGACCCCAAGCGTAGCACGCACCAAAGAAAAAAGGTGGTTCTCGAAACCGTCGCGATCTTTCCTTGGTAGAGTCGCAAAGTCGGCAGAGAGGCCCGCTGGAAGACCATCGTCTTTGACGCCAACAATCAAAGTCCCACCATCGGCATTCATAAAGCCGGCGATCGATTTGAGCACGGCTCGCTCGATCTCTTTGTTTACAACTCCGGTCTTTGTGTCAAAACGCAAGGTCTCTTTAAACTCGACTCGACTATTTTCACCCTCCTCAAGAAGCCTTCTTAGATCTTGGTGCAAACCATTATGGTTTTGACCAAGCGAGCGTTTGATCAGATCGACATATTCGCGATAGTTTGGAATATTTCTCATCTTCAAGATTGGGCCATTCTGACCCTCGAGCACAATCGAAGCATGACCGATCAATCTGTCGATCGGCGAATGCTCGGTCGAGACAGAATGCACCCCTAGGAGCGAAAAGATCTGCTTTTTGTGGAAAATAATGCCGGACTTCTTTAGGATTTCGCCGTCACGAATTTCAAAGTAAGAAAAATACCAATTGACAAAGATGGTCAAAAGGTAAAAGAGTTGGAAAAGCGAGAAAACGATCATGATGAAAAGGTCATAACGCAAAATAGCATCAAGACCCATACCGAGATAGAGCATTTCATAATTACCAAGATACGAAAGTCCGAGGAAAATCAGACCGGCAAAAATCTCCATAACAAAAACTCGCCTCAAGAAAACAGTCGGCCCTTCTTTGACATATACTCCTCGCATAAATCAGATTTTAACATATTCTGGATTTGAAAAATTTCCATTTCGGGTTATAAATATAGACACTTATGAATCAGTCTTACAAAACCATTCTCTTCTACAAATTCTTCAAGGTCGCGCAGCCCGAAGAGGTCGTGCAAGAGCAAAAGGCGCTTTGTCAAAAGCTTGGCCTCTTGGGCCGAATGCTTGTGGCAAATGAGGGTATAAACGCTACCTTTGAAGGCACGGTGGAACAAATCGAGCAATACAAAAAGGCTTTGAGCGAGGATGCGCGCTATTCTGATATCGTTTTCAAAGAAAGCAAAAGCGACGGCAAGGCTTTTACTTCTCTTAAAATCAAAGTACGCAAGGAAGTAGTGACCCTCGGCGCCGGCGAGTTTGAGATCGACAAAGAGACCGCCCCAGCAATAACCGCCGACGAACTAGCCCTGCTCTACCAAAAAAATGAAGATTTTGTTGTGCTTGATCTGCGCAATGATTACGAAGTACAGGTCGGCTATTTCGACAAAACCGTAAACCCCGAGCTCCAAAACTTCCGCGACCTACCTGAAAAGCTCAAGGAGCTCGAGCCTTTGAAGAATAAGAAAGTTGTCGCGGTTTGCACTGGTGGTATTCGTTGCGAAAAAGCAACCTGCCTCCTCCGACGCGAAGGCTTCGACAACCTCTACCAACTCAAAGACGGCATTCATACTTATATGCAAAAGTATCCGGGACAAAACTTCAAAGGCACGCTTTTTGTTTTTGATAACCGGATGACAACACCAGTCGAAGAAGGGGCAAAAAGAGAAATCGTCGGTCGCTGTATAAATTGTGGTATCGCTTGCGAAGAGATCTGGAGCGATGATAGCTTGCGCCCCTCGCGCAAAGTGGTTTGTTGTAGTGTCTGCGCCCACCAGATGCCAAATCTGCGTTCGACCGCCTATCCTCACCAAAATGTTCAGGTATAAAAAATATATAGTCGTTTTGATAGGCCTGGTCGTCTTATCAACGTGGCTCTTTTTTGAATACACCAAAAGCACGAGCGAAGCTAAAATTCTTTTTGTCGGCGATATATTTTTTGACCGACAAATTCGCAAAGCCATTACAGACAAAGGTGAGGACTATATTTTTGGCTGTCTCGGCGACTATCTCAAAGAATTCGATTTGGTTGTTGGCAACCTCGAAGGCCCGATTACCGACAATCCGTCAGTGAGTCTTGGAAGCGAGATCGGCAGTCCGCAAAACTTTGTTTTTACCTTTCCGCCTCTGAGTGCCAAGCTTTTATATAAAAACAACATCAGGGTTGTAAGCCTCGGCAACAACCATATCGGCAACTTTGGCCAAGCGGGCATCGCTTCTACTTATGAGTATCTCGACCGAGCGGGTGTAGAATACTTTGGCGGCGTATCGGGCAATGAGCCGATTTTGAGAAAGAAAATAAATGGCATCGACTTTTCTTTTATTGCTTACAACCAATTTGGCGGCAAAAGCAAAGAGCAAGTGGCCTCTGATATAAAGTCAGAAAAGATGGGCGAGCAGAAACAAAAAAGAAAAGTTGTCGTCTTTGCACACTGGGGCGAAGAGTACTCCGTGCCAACAGAGCCTATGAAGCAAGCGGCCAAGCTTTTTGCCCAAAGCGGAGCCGATCTAATTATTGGCGCTCATCCGCATGTGATCCAAGAAAGCGAGAGAATGGGGCAGACACCAATCTTTTACTCGCTCGGCAATTTTATTTTTGATCAATATTGGAACAAAGAGGTGAGTACCGGCCTTGGAGTTGTCGCCACATTTTCAAAAAACAATTTGGATCTAGGCGAACAAAAATTCGAGATCAAAAGAAGTGGCCAGACCTGCCTAAAATATTGAGACAACCTCTTGACTATAGCCCCAGATCTGCTATACTCCTGGTATCAGACCTGAAAGGTATCCTAAATGGGTGCCTTTCTCTGTTATGAGTATGAGTTACCCTCTAAATCAGTGCGTTTTAATCGTTCTCTAAGATATTCAAAGTCGAGAAATTTGTCTCCAGCAAAACGCTTCATTTCTCTAGCAGTACGCTCCGCACGTGCGAGTACCAAAACCTCTTTCTTGTTTTCTTTCAAGAATTTTAAAACTGGCAAAAAATCCCCATCACCTGAAAGTATCAGAACACGCTCAAAGACATTCTGATCGCGCATAAGATAGAAAGCCATATCAACATCACAGTTTGCCTTTCTGATTGGTAAACCATCAATATCATAAAAAGTTTTTACAGGTTTCAAAATAAGATTGTATCCAAACTTTTCGAGTTTTATATAAAAGCGAACACGCTTCAAATGACGGTCCAAGAGTTTCAACTCCGCTTCTGAAATTTTGTGACCCTTTTCTTCAATCAGATCAACCAAATACTTTTCGAGCTCCCAGATATCGACCGTATCATTTACTAGATAATCAAAAGAAAACTTATGTATCTCAACACCTCCGAAAAAGAAGACTTGCGATACTTCATATTTGTCTTCCAAATACTTGAGTAGTTTTCGATAATCAATACTCCAACCCAATGATTTTTTACCACCATAAAACAGGTTTGAAGCATCTATGTACGCATGGGTTCTCATACAGAAAATCATATCATGAAAATTTGTTCATACTAGAAATAACAGCACCTTGCGCAAGAGACTTGATTGGCTTATGCTCTAGACAATGAAGATTACTATTTTCGGCCTAGCCGGCACCGGCACCAGCACCGTCGGCAAAATACTCTCCAAAAGGCTCGGCCTTGGCTTCCTTTCGTCTGGCGACATTTTCCGAGAAAAGGCCAATCAGGCCGGACTTAGTTTGGCTGATTTTCAAAAACGAGCAGGAGAAGATCCAACAATCGACCAAGACTGCGACAAAACCATCGAAGAATACGGTAGGCGCAACGACGACTTTGTAGTCGAAAGTCGGCTGGCTTGGTATTTCATCAAAGATTCGGTCAAAATCCGACTTTTTGCCGGCCTAAAAGAGCGCTCAAGTCGAGTCGCCAAAAGAGACGACCAAGATTTGGCTTCGGCCCAGAAGGCTATAATGGAAAGAGAGAGCAATGACCAAAAACGTTATCTCAAATATTACAATATTAGCGATATCGACAATCCAAAAAATTTCGACCTCAATATAGACACCTCAAATATCAATCCCGAAAGTGTGGTAGACAAAATTGTGGAATTTGTTAATAATATATAAGTATTAATCGTTAACCTTTAATTATGCCTAAGAAAGCAAATTCAGCTTTTATGAAGCCTCTCAACCTCAGCGCCGACCTCGAAGCGGTGGTAGGTAAGGGACCAATGCCTCGATCGGAGATCGTTTCTAAGATGTGGGTCTACATCAAGAAGAACGGTCTACAAGATCAGAAGAACAAGCGCAATATTAATGCCGATGAAAAATTGCAAAAAGTCTTCGGCGGCAAGAAGCAGGTCACAATGTTTGAGATGGCCAAACATATTTCAAACAACGTCTCCTAATTTTTCCTAAATATCCGACACCAAAAGCGCTCCGTCTCTGGCGGAAGCGCTTTTGGCTTTTTTGTGTTATTATGGGCAAATCCCAAATCGGGATTTTATTTTGTAAATTATGGAAATAAGAAACATAGCCATCATAGCCCACGTCGACCATGGCAAAACCACCTTGACCGACGCCATCCTCAAGCAAAGCAACGCCGTCTCCGAAGGTGTGAGTATGGACTCAAACGCGCTCGAAAAGGAGCGTGGTATTACGATTTATGCCAAAAACGCATCAATCATCTACAACGAGACCAAGATCAACATCATAGACACGCCGGGTCACGCCGACTTTGGCTCCGAAGTCGAGCGCATTTTGCGATCAATTGATTGTGTTCTGCTCGTAGTCGATGCTCAAGAGGGTCCAATGCCTCAAACTCGCTTCGTACTCAAAAAGTCGCTCGAGCTGGGCCATCGGCCAATTGTGGTTATAAACAAAATCGACAAACCAGCCGCCGACCCAAAGCGTGTGCACGACGAAGTCTTCGAACTTTTCTTTGACCTAGGTGCGAGCGAGGAACAGCTCAATTTCCCCTGCGTCTATGCAATCGGCAAACAAGGTGTGGCGATGAGAAATCTTTCTGACGACCAAAAAGACATCACACCCCTACTTGATGTTGTGCTCGAGCACGTACCAATGGCCAACCAAAACCCCGAAGCAAACTTTCAAGCTCAAGTTTTCAACCTTGGCTACGACAACTTTTTGGGTCGTCTGGCTATTTCGCGCATCTACCAAGGGGCCGTCTCGCTCGGAGACAAAATTTTGGCCAAGAAAAACAGTGGGGCAATCGCCGAAGGCAAGGTGACCAAAATATTTACCTTCGAAGGTTTGAGTCGCAAAGAGACAGCTCGAGCCGAATCGGGCGACATTGTAATGATTGCCGGATTGGAAGACGTCTTTATCGGCGATACTCTGGTTGATACAGTCGAAACGCCCAACCTACCTCCGATCCACATTGATGAACCAACAATCGCCTTGAACTTTCTGGTCAACAATTCACCTTTCGCCGGCAGAGAGGGCAGTCTGGTCACCGGTCGCCAAATCAAAGAACGTTTGGAACGCGAGCTCAAGGTCAACGTTGGTCTCAAGGTTGATTTTGCTCCGGAAAGTTTGCGCGTCTATGGACGCGGTGAACTCCACATTGCCATCCTGCTCGAAAATATGCGTCGCGAAGGTTTTGAACTTTTGGTTTCTCAACCGGAGGTTATCATCAAAGATCTAGACGGAGTAAAGCACGAACCTTTTGAAGAAGTGACAGTCGAAATTCCAAGCGAAATGCAAGGAGTGGTGATCGAAAAGTTGGGGAGCCGTGGGGCCATTATGACCTCGAGCAAAAGCCTAGGCGACCGCCTACGCTTGACCTTCGAGGGACCAACCCGCGGATTGCTCGGCTACCGCACCCAATTTATTGTCGATACCAGAGGCGAGGGTATCTTTGCCAGTCGAGTCTTGGGCTTTCGGCCTTATGCTGGCGAAATAGCCCGACGCGCCGAGGGCTCAATGATTTCTATGTCCCCAGGCAAAGCCGTAGCCTTTGCCCTCGATAACTTACAAACCCGAGGCACCCTCTATATCGGGCCAGGCACGGAAGTTTATGAAGGCATGGTTATCGGCAACACCGCCAAAGGCGAAGAAATGTTGGTCAACCCAACCAAAGGCAAACAACTGACCAATATGCGCGCCTCCGGCTCAGATGAGAAAATTTACCTTGCTCCACCCAGACTTCTTGCTATCGAAAACGGCCTTGAAATCATGGCTGAAGACGAATACCTGGAAATCACGCCCAAGTCGGTCCGGCTACGCAAACAATTCCTAACCGAAAACGAACGCAATAAAAATCGAAAAGTATTAAAATAGAGAATAATGAAAATTAAAAATCTTTTTTTAGTTTTGACTTTTGTCTTTTTGCCGACCTTAACCTCGGCCCAAGAATTGCACCAAGATTTGCAAGGCATTTGGCGCGCAGAAGTTGTAGAAATCGAGTCGGCTCGGAGAGAGGCAGTGCCCGGCACCGGACTTATTGTACCGATCCAAACTATTCGAGCCAAAATCCTAGAAGGCGAGCGTTCGGGTGAAGTAGTTACACTCAAAAATGACTACCTCCAACTCAAAGTCGGACAAAAATTTTTTATGAATTATCTTATCACTGTCGAAGGCTATGAGCTTTTTGAAGTGCGCGACGTTGATCGACGAAGCGCTCTTGGACTACTTGCCCTAATCTTTGCTGGAGCCGTTTTGGTCTTTAGTGGCAAACAAGGTTTGCGCTCTCTTCTAAGCCTCGGCCTTAGTTTGAGCACTGTGATCTTTGTTTTGCTACCACTTTTGGTCAAAGGCTATCCACCAGTACTTTCGAGTGTCTTGGTCGGTTCGGCTATTCTTTTCTTTGCCATCTTTTTCACCCACGGTTGGAATAGGGAATCGGCAGTCGCCCTCTTGGGCACTACCACTGCAGTTGTTCTAACCGGCCTAATTTCATATTTAGCAATCAAACTCGCCGTCTTGTCGGGCTTCTTTTCGGACGAAACAGTCTACCTCAATCTTGGCACGGCTGGCACCCTAAACTTTGAAGGTTTGCTCCTCGGCGGCATTATCATTGGTGTCTTGGGTGTGCTCGACGATATCGCCATAACCCAATCAGCCATAGTGGCCGAACTAAAATCGGCTTCGAGCGATCTTTCAGCCAAAGAAATCTACAAACGCGCAATGCGCGTCGGCCGAGAGCACGTTTCGGCCCTAGTCAACACCCTGGTCTTGGCCTACACCGGCGTTTCTTTGCCTCTGCTTCTTTGGTTCTCGCGGAGCGAATCGAGCTTCAGCTATATCGTCAACAACGAAATATTTGCAACCGAAATCGTCCGCACCATTGTCGGCTCGATCGGTCTGATTTTGACCGTGCCCATTACCACTCTACTCGCCGTTTGGCTCACCAAACCCAATCAAACTAGAAAAGGGCATTCACACCATCCCACCAGCCATCACCATTAGTATCGCGCTTTTTCGGATCGGTTTTGACGCAAGACTTATCGTTCGGTTTGTGCAGACACTCTTCTTCGTAATCAGCCAGACCATCTTGGTCCTTGTCTTCGGTCCAAATAATCAACCTCTCATCCAATTCAGCCGAGTCGGCACTATCCAAACTAGTCGAACCACCCTTGAGCGGACTAAAGTTTAGGAGTCTAAGTTTGCCGTCTGACCCGCGGATAAAAATAATCAGGCTTCGAAAACGGCCGTAAAAATTCATATCCTCGCTCTTTTCGGTCCAAAAATCAGTTGCCAATATGACCTGGCGACCATCATTCCAAACATTGACAAAATCTGCCTGATTCATTTCTGAACCATAAGAATAAGCTGAGGTCATTCGAGTTTTGCATTCGTCGGTCGGCTCGGCTGTATTGCAAACTGCCGCAACTTTATGGACGACCGACTTGACGCCATCTAGATCCAAATCTTTGTTGAAAGCCAAGTAGCGATCAAAGACGGTCCAAGCTTCGGTCTTGGGATCGACTGCGGTCGGCCTGGCGCTTTCATCAGCCTCGGACACTTCGGTTGGGGTCTCTGTATAAACCGGCACCGGCTCCGGCTCAGGACTCAAATCTTGAGTCTCTGGTTTAGGCCAAAAATTTATAACACCAAAAACAATAATTATTATTACAACCAAACCAAAAATAATTTTCTTTTTCATAGGAGATAGGATAGCATAAAACCATGAAATTCAAAATTCCAAAAATCAAAAGTCCCCAAAAGATCCAAGACTTTTTGGACCGCCTACCTTTCAACTTTGAGCTCAAGGGCGAAACTTATCGCTCGCCCAAAAAAGCGCTCGAGCACAACCAAGCTCATTGCTTCGAAGGCGCACTCTTGGCTTGCCTCTTTTTGCAAGAGCTCGGTATAAAAAATTATCTGCTCGACCTCAAAGTCAAAGACCTAAAGAAAGATAGCGACCACACCTTGTGTCTTTTCCGCCAAAACGGTTTTTGGGGCGCCATCTCCAAAACCAACCACTCCGTCCTACGCTACCGCGACCCGATCTACCGAAGTTATCGCGAACTCGCGATGAGCTACTTCCACGAATATTTTTTGAACAGTGGCAAGAAAACTCTAAAATCTTTTTCCAAACCTTTCGACCTTTGGCGCAAGTTTGGTCGGACTTGGGTCGAAAGAGAGGACGACCTAGACGACATTGCCACAGCCTTGGACAAATCGCCCCACATCGACTTTGTACCCAAAAAGAACCTCCGATTGATCCGCAAAGCCGGGCCAACGGAAATAAAAGGCGCGGCGATTGTCGAGTGGCAAAAATAAAACATCCATATTATAATGTAGCCAATTAGTCCTAACCCAAGCAAAATGCGAGCCACCATCGTTATACTCATCCTTTTGGCCCTAGGCGCCCTTTTTCTTTTTTGGAACAGGGGAGGTCAGTCTCTCGTCAACCTCGGTGAAGGTGTTATCGTAGCCCAAGACGGCACCATTGCAGGCGAATATTCGATCAAACAAATCTTCGAGCTCGGCTTGCCTTATGAATGTTCGTTCCTCCAAAACGACAGCTTCACTCAAATCAGTGGCCTCTTCCGTATGGCTGAAGGTGGTTTGCGAGGCGACTTTGATATCAACATCCAATCCGACAAAACCTCTTTTGGCGACACCACACCGGACCAGCGCGCTTTCTTTGCCAGTCATTTTATCGTCAAAGATGGGTTGGCTTATACTTGGACTTCGCTTCAGAGTAACTTCGGTTACAAATCACCGGTAGTCGATTCGATCAACAACCGCTCTTCGGTTCAAGCCCAAGCTCAAATCGTCGGTCTCGAAGACAAGCTCAACTACAATTGCAAACCTTGGAACGCCGTGCTCAACGTTTTTGACCTACCTTCTGGCATTACCTTTACCGAGCTTGAGTAGCTCCTCACAACCCAAAGTCTAGCCTCATCACTTATCCCCAGTTTTCAATTACTTGCTTTTTTATGATAGCGAGGTATATTTGGATTAGCAGTACATCCCAACTCCGAAAGGAATTTTATGAAGACCCCCCACCTGAAGATTCCGCCTCAAGAGCAGAAGTCGGAAGGAAGAACGAAAAAAGCCGGCAATCGCCGGCAAAAGAAGGCGGAACGTCAAGAAAGAGAATGGGCACTAAGTCTCGGGCCGACTTTTAATATCTTCGGCAAGTGACCGCAACAGCTGGCCGGCGATGCAGAGGGCATCGCCGGCCCTCATTTTTTATATCATTATCAAAAAATCGTTATCCACAGCCACGCTTTGAATTTGACTTGACTTTATTTTTATATTGTAGTAGGATGTACGAGGAACTACGGTTCCTCATTTTAATTTTAGAAAGAGAGGGTTTTTATGAGCGAGGAGCTCAGGAGCTTATTGGTTTGGGAGCGGGAGCCCGACCCGCTTGATGGTACGATACGGGCATCAGAAATCGATCTCGCCGTCCGTTTACATAACATGACGACGGCGAAAGAAGAAGGAAAAGGAAACGGGAAATGTCACGAGTGTCACAAAGACATTCCCGAAAAAAGACTGGCCGCCGTGCCCAATGCGCTCCGGTGCGTCCGGTGCCAGGGGCTCTGGGAGCGAGAGAATCTTCAGTAAGAGGAAGCCCCCGTTGAGGGACGGGGGATGCGAGTAGAGATTCAGAGGGGAAAGTCCCGGGTGTTGTCCCGGGCAAAAAGATCGAACGGCTTGCCTGTTGAGGTGGGCCGTTTTTTTGTCTTTTTGTTTTTTAAATAACTCACCCCCAACCCCTCTCTTATTACAAGAGAGGGGAGTCCGGACCCCCTCTTACGTTAAGAGGGGGTAGGGGGGTGATATGATCTTTGTGATATAATTAGATAATGCAAAACCTAGCACAATTCAAATCAGCCAAATACATTTTTGTCATCGGCATCGGCGGGTCGAACCTCGCCAGCAAAGCCGTTTGGGAAGCAGTAAGCAAAAATCAAAAGACAGACAAAAAGCTCTTCTTCCTCGAATCGCCCGACCAAGCCGAATACGACCAAATTAGCGATTTTGTGCAGAAAGTGGAGGCTCAAGTTGCAGAGATCACTGTTTGTGTTATCAGCAAATCAGGCGAGACCGCCGAAACCCTGACTGCATTTCAAAAAACTTTTGAGATGCTCTCCGAGAAGTTTGGCCGAGAGATCAACGATCGACTAATTTTTATTTCCACACCAGAAACAACTCTTTACAAACTCGGACAAGAAAAGGGTGCTCTCTTGCTCGAGTGGGAAGGCCGGATTGGTGGCCGCTTTAGCGCCTTTACCGTTGCTCACACTGCGGTGCTCGAGCTCGCCGGCCTCGAGGTGGCAAAATTCAAACAAGGCAACACAGTCGCCGACCAAACCGAAGCCGAAAGATTGGCCGGAGAAATTTTTGACCACTACAAACAAGGCATTCGCATCGTCGATCTTTTCCTTTGGCAAAGCGAGCTCGAAGCTTTAGGCAAGTGGTGGCGCCAACTTTTGGCCGAAAGTTTGGCTCGACTGACCCCAACCGTCTCGGTCGGTCCGACCGACCTGCATTCGATGCTCGAGCTCTATCTCGAACAGCCGGGTAGTCGCTACACCATCTTTCTCAATTCAACCCAAGAGATGGCCACAAGCGTCCTAAACAAAGAAGCTTACGAAAATATCGTCACCGAATTCCAAAAGCGTGGTCTGCCTTTTTGCAAATATGAAATGGAGGCCATAAACGAATACGAGCTCGGCCGATTTATGGCCTTTATGATCGACATAACCCTCAAGCTCGGCGAACTCCTTGGACTCAACCCACTCGACCAACCGGAAGTAGAGAGCTATAAGTCACAAGTTCGTAAAGGCGCAAGTTTATAAAGTAATGCAAAAAGAAAAATTAAAAAAATATTATCTAAATTTATAAAAACTTTATAAACTTTAAGAACTTTTAACTTTATGAACTGTATTATCTTCGACATCGGCGGGACCAAGATGCGTGTAGCCTTCTCGGCCGACGGCC
>CAYMOW010000011.1:6981-8419 GCA_964392285.1 uncultured Candidatus Saccharibacteria bacterium | reverse complement strand
ATTATCTTCGACATCGGCGGGACCAAGATGCGTGTAGCCTTCTCGGCCGACGGCCAAAATTTCGAAGCGCCCCAAAATGTTTCGACCCCAACTTCTTATGCTGAAGGTCTGGAGCTTTTTACCGAGCTCGCTTTGCGTTGTGCTGGCAACAGAAAGATTGAGGCCGTTTGTGGCGGCATTGCCGGACCTTTTGACGAAAAAAAGCGCTCCTTGGTCGGTAGCCCAAATCTCAAAGACTGGGTCGGTCAACCTTTCAAAAATAATCTCGAAGAAAGACTCCAAGCCCCGATTTATATCGAGAACGATTCAGCTCTAGTCGGGCTGGGCGAAGTGGCGCGAGGCGCTGGCCAAGGGCACAAAATCGTAGCCTACATCACCATCTCGACCGGTGTCGGCGGTGTGCGCATCGTCGAAGGCAAGATCGACGAGAAAACCATAGGCTTCGAACCAGGCCACCAAATTATCGATTATCAAAATATGCAAACTCTCGAGAATCTAGTCTCTGGCAAATCCATTCAAAGAAAATACGGCAAAGCACCGAAAGAAATAAGTGAGAATGAGGTTTGGGAAGATTTGTCAAAAATTCTGGCAGTGGGTCTTGCCAACACAACCATGCATTGGTCGCCCGAGGTTATAGTTCTTGGCGGTTCGATGATTACCGGCAACCCAGCCATCCCTTTGGACAAAACCGAAAACTACCTCAAAGAAATTTTGAAAATTTATCCCGAAATACCAACGATCAAAAAAAGTGAGCTCGGCGACTTCGGCGGGCTTTATGGGGCGCTCGCATACTTGCAAACACATATTTAAACCTGCGGTGGTCTAAAGAATATTCTTTCGAGCAGAGCATTACCACGGCCTTTTTCTAGATCGGAGGCAAACTTTTTGCCTCGCCGAAAACAAGATTTGAGCGTCTCTCTATCTTCAAAGGCTTTGGTATTGCCACTATAAATCGCTCCCAAACAATGAGCGCCAAAATACAAGAAGATTCCTCGAAGCCAGAAGGGTGGAAAGGTAAAGAAAAGCAATTTCTGAGCCCAAAGCGGTGTCCCGCCCGAAACGACAAAATAGACTCGCAAGTTGCCGAGCTTGCCACCCGGCTGACCAAGACGACTTTTATTTTCAAAATCCAAAGCAAAGAAGCGCATTCGATCAATCAGATTCTTTAGCCGAGCCGGCACAGAGAAGTTGTAGGTCGGGGTGGCAATGACGAGCGCTTCGGCTCGCTTTATCTTTTCGCAAAGTTCGCGAAATTCTTTTTCGTGTTCGGCCGGTCCAAGCCGATTGTCGAAAGAGTAGTCGTCGATCAGGATATCGGTAAGGTAAATCTTCTCGACCGATTTGTTGGAAACACTTTTAAAGCCATCCAAAAAGACGTCGAGCATCGAATCAGAATTGAAGCCTTTGGAAGGCGAGCAGGCGAGAGCCAAAACTTGCG
>CAYMOW010000011.1:0-6881 GCA_964392285.1 uncultured Candidatus Saccharibacteria bacterium | reverse complement strand
AATTAAGAATCTTTTTCGGTTCGAGCTTCCTCGACAAGAATTATAACTTCGCTAGCCTTGCGCACCTGGAGCACACCCTTTTCGGCCCGAAAAACCGACTCTTGTTGGCCTTCGGTCGTTAGCCTTATCAATCCGGATTTCAAGACCGATATAAGCGGAATATGGTCGGGCAAAATGGTAATCTCGCCCAATTCGGTCTGCAAATTGACCTTGCGCGCCAAACCAGAATAAAGTAAACCATCGGGCGTGACTATTTTTGTTTTGATTAGGTTGCCAGACATTCTATTTTACTTCGTCGATCCCACCTTTCATATAAAAGCTCTGTTCTGGTTTGTCGTCGTGAAGACCTTGGAGAATCTCTTTGAAGCCCCGCACTGTCTCGACGAGTGGCACATAACGGCCAGGAATACCAGTAAACTGTTCGCCCACAAAGAATGGCTGAGAAAGGAATTTTTGGATTTTTCTGGCTCGATCAACTGTCAGTCGGTCTTCTTCGGAAAGTTCATCGAGGCCAAGAATGGCAATGATGTCTTGCAACTCCTGATAGCGTTGCAAAATTTTCTGGACTCCGCGTGCCACCTCGTAGTGTTCCGCCCCAACAACTTCTGGCTCAAGAATAGTCGAAGTCGAAGTCAGCGGATCGACTGCTGGATAGATCGCAAGCGAGGCCAGCGAGCGCGAAAGCGCTACGGTCGAATCGAGGTGGCTAAAGGTTGTGGCTGGCGCCGGATCGGTGTAGTCGTCGGCCGGCACATAGACAGCTTGGATCGAAGTAATCGAGCCGTCGCGAGTCGAGGTAATGCGTTCTTGGAGTTCGCCCATTTCCGAAGAGAGCGTTGGTTGATAACCGACGCTTGAAGGCATTCGGCCAAGCAGGGCCGAAAGCTCGCTGCCAGCTTGGACAAAACGAAAGATGTTGTCGACAAAAAGCAAAACATCGCGCTTCTCCTCATCGCGGAAATACTCGGCCATCGAAAGAGCCGAGAGCGCCACTCGAGCACGCGCGCCGGGTGGTTCATTCATCTGACCAAAGACCAAAGCCGTCTTGTCGAGCACACCACTTTGCTTCATTTCGTGATAGAGGTCATTGCCTTCACGACTACGTTCGCCGACTCCGGCAAAGATCGAATAGCCACTATGCTCGGCGGCAATATTGCGGATCAGCTCTTGAATCACCACAGTTTTGCCCACACCCGCGCCACCGAAGAGTCCGACCTTGCCACCCTTAAGAAAAGGGCAAATAAGATCGATAACTTTGATACCGGTTTCAAGGATACTGCTCGAAGTATTTTGAACAGAAAGATCGGGCGCGCCGCGATGGATAGGGTAGAGCTTTTTGGCTTTGACTTCACCCCGACCATCAATCGGCCGACCCACCACATCAAACATCCGGCCCAAAACTTCTGGGCCGACCGGCACCTCAACTGGCAGAAAGGTTGCCTCGACTTCTTGCCCACGAGCCAGACCGTCGGTCGAAGCCAGAGCAATGGCACGAACCTCTTTCAAACCCAAATGGCTAGCCACTTCCAAAATCAGTTCCTGACCGTCGATTTGCGTAACCAAAGCCGACTTGATCGGCGGTAAGTCTTTGCTTTCAAAACCAACATCGACGACTGGTCCGACCACTTGCACTACTTTGCCTTTTTGCTTTTCTTTCATTTTTTTGTGATTAATAATTTTGCTTTTTAATTAAATACTAGCTGTGATTTCGATTATCTCTTTGGTGATCTCTGCTTGACGAGCGCGGTTGTAAATCATTTCGAGCTCTCGACCAAGCTTTTCGCTGTTGTCGCTTGCCGTCTTCATTGCCACCATCCGAGCCGATTCTTCGCTGGCCCGAGCCTCGAGGATGGCCTGAAAAATCAAAGTGGCCGAAAGCTCGGGGATCACCGTGTCCAAGACCGCCTCCGGACTCGGCTCGTAAAGATAGCTTTTGAATTCTTGCTTGTGCTCGAGCGAGGGTAGGGCAATGCTTTCTTCTGTGCCCCCAACTTCCTCGATTGATTCTTCGATCGATTTGGTCGAAAGCGGTAAAAGGTTTTTGATTATAACTTCACGTTTGAAAATAGAAATAAAATTCGAATAGACGATCAAAACACGATTGTATTTTGCAGTCTTGTATTTCTCGATAATCAAATCGGCAACCGAGCGCAATTCATGAAAAGTCGAACCGGATAAATGTTCGAAACTTTTTGAGACTTTGACTCCGAGCCGTAGAGCCTCTTTGTAAGCATTGCGCCCAACGGTTACAAATTCGAACCGACTCGGATTTTTGTGCCTAAAGTAGTTCTTAAAGTAATCCGTGGCTTTGCGACGAATTTCGGCGTTGTAAGGACCACAAAGACCACGATCAGAAGCGATAAAAAGCACGAGTGTTGTGTGCGCACCCTTGGGCGCTTCGAGATAGAGGTTGTGGTAATCCTTTTCTGCCGAAACACTTTCGAGAATCTCGAGAGCCAGGGTAGCATAAGCTCGGCTGGCAAGCGCTTCGCCAATCATTCTTTTCATCTTGGCTCTGGCAATCATTTCCATCGCTTTGGTGATCTTTTGCAGAGAACCAACTGATTTGATTTTTTGTTTTAAACTTCTCTCGGCGCTCATAAATTTTAGGCGTTAAAAACAAAGTTCTCCAAAAACTTCTTGACTTCGAGCTCAACCTCGGCGCCCCAGCCAGACTCAATTTGGTCGAGCAAGGCACCTTCGCTAGCCTCAAGCCGAGCGAGGATTTGCTTTTCATATTCAGCGATACTTTCGAGCTCGAGCTGATCAAGATAGCCGTTGTTGACCGCGTAGATCAAGACGACCTGCAGACCGGTCCGCAAAGGCGAGAGATTTCTTTGTTTGAGCAATTCAACCACCCGCTTGCCTCGCTCAATAATTTTTTTGGTTTCTGGGTCAAGATCGGTCGCAAACTGAGCAAAAGATTCGAGTTCGCGATATTGAGCCAAGTCGAGCTTCATTCGACCAGCTACGCTTTTCATCGCCTTAATTTGAGCACTACTACCAACACGCGAAACCGATAGCCCGACATTAATTGCCGGACGCAAACCTTTGTTAAAAAGATTGGTCTCAAGAAAGATTTGGCCATCGGTAATCGAGATGACGTTGGTTGGAATATAAGCACTGATATCGCCGGCCTGGGTTTCAATAATCGGCAGGGCCGTTATCGATCCGCCTCCGGCCTCGACGCTCCGACAAACTGCGCGTTCGAGCAAACGCGAATGCAAATAAAAGACATCCCCGGGATAGGCTTCGCGTCCCGGCGGGCGACGCAGAAGCAAAGAAATCTCGCGATAGGCAACAGCGTGTTTGGAAAGGTCGTCATAAACAATCAAAACATCGCGCCCTTGATTCATAAAATATTCCGCCAGAGCCACCCCGGAATAGGGCGCGACAAAAGACATCGAAGCTCCGTCCGAACTACCGGCCAAAACCACGGTTGTATAATCGAGCGCCCCTCTTTCTTTGAGTGTTTCTACCACTTTGGCCACTTTGGATTTCTTTTGCGCAATAGCCACATAAATGCAGACTACATTTTTGCCTTTCTGATTGATGATGGCGTCGAGCGCAATCGCGGTCTTGCCGGTCTGCCGATCGCCAATAATGAGTTCGCGCTGGCCTCGACCGATCGGGATCATTGCATCGATGGCTTTGATTCCGGTTGTCAGAGGCACCGAAACAGCCTTGCGCTCCATCACACCAGGAGCGATCTTTTCGACTTTATAATTCTCTTTGCTTTCAATAAGACCTCGACCATCAAGTGGACGCATCAGCGGGTCGACCACACGGCCAAGGAAATTCTGACCAACCGGAACCGAGAGCAGTTGACCAGTGCGTTTGACCGAGTCACCCTCTTTGACCGAATCGGCTCCACCAAAGATCACCGCTCCAACATAATCTTCTTCCAGGTTGAGTGCCAACCCCCGAGCACCAGATTCAAACTCAAGCATTTCCTGAGACTGACATTGGGTCAATCCAGAAATTTTGGCTATGGCGTCGTGGGTTTCGACCACTCGGCCAACTTCGACCAATTCGGGCGAAACTTCAAAGCCCTCAATGGCTTTTTTGATACGGCTGACAATTTGTTCTGTGCTCATATTTTTTATTTATAAAATTATTTTTGAATTTGCTGACTTAATTTTTGCAATTGATTTGAGGCGCTCACATCCCAAACTCGGCCTTTGTATTCGGCCACAAACCCGGCCAACAATTCCTGAGCCTGACTGACATCGATTTTGGCCTCAGAGGCTTGCAACTTTTGGCGGATCAGATTTTCGAGTTCGGAATTCAACTGACTGTCTTGACCAAGCTTGACCACAAGTCGATCGGCCATCGATTCTTGTTCTAACCAATTTTCGAGTTTGATCAAAATCGAAGGTAAAAGGCTCGACAAACCAAAACTTGTAGTGAAGACGGCTAAATTTTGGATCAAAGCTTCCGCTTCTTTCGGATCTCTGCGGAGAACTTTTTTTATAGTGTTCACAATTTCTTTGGAGCTCGTCATTGTTTTTAATTTTTGGCCATTTTGTGTGCAAAACTTTCTTTGCGACCCTGGTCTTCGGCCCCAATAATTTTGCGAGCCGAGAGTATGGCGAGCAGAGCCACCTCAGCCTCAAGCTTTTTACGCATCTCGACTTCGGCTAGAGCCACTTCTTGCAAAGCTTTTTGCTTTTTTTCGGCCAGCTCGGCTTCGGTTTTGGACAGAGCTTCGAGTTCGACTGCCTTGGATTTTTGGATAGCGTTGTCGACGATCAAACCAGCTTCGGTTTTGGCTTCGGTCAGAATTTCGGTTTTCTGCTTCAGAGCTTCTTCGAGCGCCGATTTCGCCTCTTCGGCAGACTTGAGATCAGAGTTGACTCGCGCCTGACGACTTGCAATCGCCGATTCGATCGGCCCAAAAAACATCTTTTTCAAGACCAAGAAAACTACAATAAAATTGGCCAGGTTGGCCAGAGCCAAGTGCCAATCGAAACCAATTTTTGCCAGAATCTCAAGCATTACAATAATTTATTAGATAACGAAGAACATAACCAAGGCGTAGATGGCTGTCGATTCACACATCGCAACACCGATGATCATTTTGCTAAAGATCGAATCGGTCTGATCGGGGTTGCGCCCGATCGACTCGAGGGCTTTAGCCACCACCATACCTTCACCGATAGCTGTGCCCATCATCGAAAGAGCGATCAGACCCTTGCCGATCATCTTGGCCGCTTCGACACTCAAAAATGCTGTTTCCATTTTTTTACTTTTGTTAACTGAACTTATAAAAAACAAAAAACATCGTCGCCGATATTTTCTATTTTCAATTGTCCAATTCCTACCAACATCCTATTTTCTGGCTTGGGTGTAATAAGCTGTAACCAAAGCACTAAAGACGACCGCCTGCACCAAACCAAAAAAGGTCGAAACCAAAAGCCAAAGCCCCGGCACTGCATAAGCAATCGCACCGAACAAAACCACGATCAGGACCTCGCCGGCGTATATATTACCAAAGAGACGCAAAGAAAGCGATACAACCTTGGCTAACTCCGAAATGATATCCAAAAGACCGATGCCAAAATTGACCGTGGCGAGCAAACCATCTTTGAGACCGTTGCGAAAGCCTTGCCAAACCGCACCAAATTGGAAAAACTTACCCAAATAACCAAACAAACCGAAGTCGTAGAGACTGATTGCGTTGATGATCAGAATCATACCCAAGGCCAAACTAAAAGTTGTGTTGAAATCAGTCGTCGGCGTGCGGAAGACCGAGACCCCATTATATGTCAGGCTCGAAAGTCCAGGGATAAGACCAATCGTGTTTGAAAGCGCAATAAAGAAAAAGAGGCTGGCAATCAGGGGTAGGACGGCTTTGGCCTTTTCGCGACTACCAGCAATCTGGCTCACCAAGCCGACAAGCCATTCATAGATTATCTCGACAAAAGCCTGGAATTTGCTCGGGCGTTCTTTGAAAGTCAATCTGATAAAAAGCCCGACGGCAAAAAAAATCACCAAGATCAAGAAAGACATCAAAAAAGAATTACTGACGGGCCAACCCCAAAGTCGAAAGACGACATCGGGCGCAACGTTCGGTATGTTTTCTTTTAGACTCAGGAAATTCATATTTTGGGTTGGTCAAAATTTTTAGGCTCCGCTGATTCGAGTTCGGCGATCTGTCGGCTCGTTTCTTTGAGTTCGCGATCAAACTTTCTGTAGCGTTTGATAATAACTAACCAAGAAAAGGCAAGTGCCAAAAGGAGGGTGACAACTTGGGCCCATTTGCCCCAGCCAAAATTCTGCATCAAATATTCGCCAAGCAAAAATCCGACAAGTGCCGGCAAACCGATGATAAAAAGCATCTCAAACATCGAGGTAAAAATACGATGTCGAACCGCCTCGCGCCAAGCCTTGAGCTCGATCAACTCTTTTTCTGAATTTTTTTCTGGTTCTGTTTTCATAAACACAAGAAGCTATTATACAAAAAAGACACCAAAGCACAAAACCCGAGCGAAGCGAAAGCCTCAAGCTCGGGTTTGGGTCTTTATCGCGGGATGAGATTTTCTACCTCAAAACCCCTATCCATACTGCCAATGTTGCTAAAAAGCACATTAGCAGAATTCAGGAGTGAGACAGCTGTATCCTGTCCCGCACTAAAAACTTCGGACATAAGGAACTTGAGGATGAGAAGCATCAACCCAAATCCTAGTGCTCTTCGTATCATTTTATTAAATACGAAGGGGGATTATTGTTACAAACTGACCGGTTTGTAACGAGGGGTTAATGATCCCTCCTCCCTCCGGAGAACAGACCCAAACTTTCGGCCCGTTCTCCGGAGGCTTTCCTTATGTCTGCCTCAAAGATCTACACTCATATTATATCATATATGATATATCGCACAA
>CAYMOW010000010.1:0-24201 GCA_964392285.1 uncultured Candidatus Saccharibacteria bacterium | reverse complement strand
AAAGCTGAAATCAGAGAGCTAAAGAAAACTGTTACTAACGCTTGAAAAATGTACACTCTCGCCACTTTACACCTTTCAACTTTATGAACTTTATAAACTCTTTTCATTCTCCGAGATACGCTTCTACCACATCATGGCGAGCGAGGACTTCGGCAGGAGTGCCTTCCGCCAAAAGTTTGCCAGCATCGAGCACATAAACATGGTCGCAGAGCTCGCGAATTAGATCCATATTGTGTTCGACCAAAATCACGGTCTTACCCTTCTCGCGCAATTCTTTGATAACCGAGGCGACCAGCTTGACCATCTCGGGAAAGAGGCCGGCAAATGGTTCGTCGAAGAAAAATATTTCCGAGCCGCCCGTTGGTGAGTGCACCATAGCAAGCACCCGTGCGATTTCCAAAAGCTTTCTTTGTCCGTAGGAAAGGCCCGAAGCGAGCTCCTCCTTTTTGCTCCAGAGCCCCACGCGCTCCAGTACCTCTTGGGCCTGTTCGAGATGAAAGAGTTTGTGCTTCTCAAAAAAGGCACCCGCAACATTACGCTCGGTCAAAACCAAAAGAATATTGTCGAGCACTGTCATCTGCTCGAAAAGACGAACGTCTTGGAAGGTGCGGGTCATTTCGTAGCTCGGTATTTCCCAAGGCAAAATTTTGGATAGGCTGGTTTTCTCCCCGACCAAAATCTGTCCGCCGTCCATTGAGTGCAGGCCGGTCAGTGTATTGATAAAGGTCGATTTGCCACTGCCATTCGGGCCAATAAGGCCAGTCACCTGACCGGGTACAAAAGAAAGACTCAATTGGTCAACCGCGCTGACCCCTTCAAACCTCTTCTCTAAATTTTTGGTTGCAAGTATCGGCATTATTTTAATCTATTTTACAGTCCTCCACTGATTGTTTTCTGCCTGTATAAGAATAGTTTCTCGAAATGATCTACCTTCTTCATCAAAAATAACTCTTCCAGCAACCCCCTCGTAGTCGGTATCCAGCATTTTTTCCTCAAAACACTTTTTATCTAATGTTTTTCCGGACAAGCACTTTTCAAGTGCACCGGCAATAATATAGGCATCATCATAGGAGTAGGCACTATCTGGGATTGGTTCTACACTAAATCTTGCCCTATATTTTTTTATGTATTCATCCTGTTTTTTTGTATTGTCAACTTCTGCAAAACCATACCAAGTACTCACTGCTCTATTTTTAGAATACATTTCCCTATATTGAATCTCATTACTAACCGGAAGGAATGGTCCAACAAAATGATATGTTTGGTTTCCAAGAAGTCCTAGATCCGACATATTTTTCATAACCAAATGTGCATGTCTGAAGGCACAAACTAACAACGCGTCATCCTGTTTCAGATTAAGTTTAGTCAAATGAGTTCTAAAATCATTTTCTGTGGATTGAAAATAAGTCTCTTCGAGAATTTTTATATCGGTAGATTTTGTTTGTTTTTTAAACACCTCAACAAATAATAGGCATCCATCTTGTTTTTCGGAAATAACTTTAATATTTTTTTGACCATCTGATTGGACTTTCCTAAAAAGAACTACCGCACCTTGTTCGGCATCGAAATAATCTCTGAAAAATAGGTTGCTTTCTTGTGCAATTGTGCCATCAGTCGATGCATATATCATAGGAATATTTCTCTCCTTCACAATCGGCGATATAGCTTTTGTTATGTGAGTAAAAGCACTAAAAACCAGATCCACATTGTCCACATTCATAAACTTCTGAACATTACCTACGGCCAATTTTGCGTCACCTTGGTTGTCTTCTGCAATAATTTCTAAAGGTCTACCTTTTATTCCTCCCTTTTTATTTATCTCTTCAGAGGCCAAAATTAACCCATTCTTTTCTGATTGACCTATAAATGCGAGGTTGCCAGTAAGAGAAAGAGTTGCTCCAATTTTGATGGGTTCCCCAGAAGCAGTGCGATTTAGATTCATCCACACCAATCCCCCAACCACTACCACCGCCACGATTATCCAAATAATTTTGTTTTTCATTTGATTTTTATGTTAAAGATGAAAGATAAAGAATCAAGGATTTTACATTTTATATTACCTAATTTCTACAGGAACGCCATTTTTAATAACTTTTATCACAAAACCCAAATCGGAATTGCCTTTTTCATCCAAGGAATACGTTCCCATAAAACCTTCATAATTTTTTACATTTTTGATAAGCCAGTCGTGCACCTTTTTGCTGTCATCGCCGACATTATTTATCCCCTTCACTATAAGTTGTATAGCATCATAGGTCGCAGCCGAGTGAAACGGGATGGCGGGCGAACGCCCGTATCGCTTCTCATACTTTTCAAAAAATGATTTGAGCACAGGATTTTCTACATCGTAGTCCGGATCGGCGAAATATACCCCTTCAAAATCTCCAACAATTTTCTTCGCCTCAACGTTGGAAATAAATGTAAAATCAGAGAAGATGGGCACATTGAACCCCTGCTGTCTGGCTTGTACCAAAAAATGAGCACCTCCTATCCCCGTCTGAGAAGCCACAAGCACAGCCTGAACGCCAGATTCCTTCATTTTTGCGACAACAGTTCTGAAGTCGCTAGTGTTTGGTTGGAAATCCTCTTCGATTACAATTTGCATTCCAAGTTTTTGGGCCTCAGTTTTGAAACTCTTTTTTATATCGAGAGTATACTCCGTAATTTCTGTGACAGTGCCGACTTTTATATACCCCATCTGCGACATTGCCCTTGCAAGGTCTACCCCTGCAAGCAGATCCGAATTGGCAGTCCGGAAAATATACTCTCCGGCATCATCTACATTTTTCCCGCCTGTAACAGGGGTCATAATTATTACTTTATCCTTATTTGCCAAAGGGGCGGCAGCGATAGTGCCATTATTTGACATACCACCGATAATATATTTAACCCGATCGACATTGATCAACTTTGAAACAGCTGAGAGACCAGATTTGCCATCAACTTTTGAATCCTCTACTACAAGCTCAACCGGTCTTCCGCCCACTCCACCGTTTTGATTTATTTCTTCCACCGCAAGGAGCGCAGTGTCTCTAATATTTTCTCCCAAAACCGCAAAGTCTCCGGACAAAAGCGAAGCCACTCCGATCTTGATCGGTTCTACATTTTTCGCATTCTCTCTCTCATTCAAAACAAAATATCCTCCGACTATCAGCACTACTGCCAGAAGCCAAATAATTTTGTTTTTCATTATTTACTTTATAACTTTTAACTTTATGAACTTTACAACTACAGTTTATACTCTCCGAGTAGCCCCTGAGGCCTATAGAGCATAAGTATAACCAAGAGCGCACCGTAGACAAGCACACGCATTTGGGCTGCGATTTCGGACGGAAAGCCGACGAATCGGAGTATTTCTGGCAGGAGGATAAGAAACAGGGCACCCAAGACCGAGCCTCGGAGATTAGCCAACCCGCCTAGGATAATGATAGAGAGGATAAAGATCGATTCGTTGAGGGTAAAGGTAGAGGGGTCGATAAAGGTGATGTAGCTTGCAAAAAGTGATCCAGCAATGCTTGCAACCGTCGCACCTATTACAAATATCGTAAGTTTGTATCGATTGGCGCGATAGCCAAAGACTTGTATCGCCTGCTCGTCTTCTCTGATCGCCTTGAGCACCCGACCGAAGGATGATTTCGTGATAAAGGATGAAAGATAAAAGATAGCTACCGATATTGCCACAACCAATAGCAAGAAGCTAAAGTTGTCACTGAAGTTCCAAGTTATAAAGTTCATAAAGTTGAAAGTCGGACGGTCGATACCAGGGATCCCAAGAGGACCTCTGGTCAAACTTTGTGCATTTAGAAAAACACTGTAGACAATGACGTTGAAGCCGAAAGAGCCGAGGGCATAAAAGTCGCCCCTAAACCGACTGAGCACAAAGCCGATAAGTAGACTTGCAATAGCTGTAATGATTATGCCAAGCAGTAGCGAAAGAAAGAAATTGATGTCAAAGCGTGTAAGCAAGATCGCAGTGGTATATGCCCCAACCCCGTAAAAGGCCGCTTGCGTGATAGAAAGGAGGCCAGTGTAGCCAACCACCAAGTTGAGTGAAATCCCCAAAATGGCGTAGACCCCGACGAGTATTCCTAAGTGAATTAAGTATTCCATATTGTTACTTCTTTAAAATCCCTTGCGGTCTAAATAGCAGGAATATTATGAGTAAAGCAAAAGCGATAGCGTCTTTCCATTCACCCGAAATCTTCCAAATTCCAAAGTTTTCGATAAAACCAAGAAGAAATGCCCCGATTATACCACCATAAATATTACCAATACCGCCAATAATAGAAGCGATCACACCCTTGAGCAGCAAATGCATCCCCATGGTCGGCTCTATGCCCGTATCAAAACCAATAAAAATACCAGCAAGTCCGGCGATAGCCGAGCCCAAAAAGAAAACTACCCCAACAATTTTCTCGGTATTAATACCCACGATCTTGGAAACTTCTTCATCATCAGAAACAGCCAATACCGCTTTGCCAAACATCGTCTTCTTGAGCACGACAGCCAAAATTGCTGTGATCAGTAGGCCACAAACAAGAATAAGGAGCTGAACGCGAGTTATAACCGCACCAAAAATATCGACCACCCCAGATACTCCGCCCAAAGAAAGGGTCTGAAATTGGCTAGTAAAGCCCATGGCCAATACGGCTTGAAGCATAGTCAGCACACCAAGAGAAGCGACGAGCATCACCATATTCGACGCTTTACGTCGGCGCAATTTGCTGTAAATAAACTTGTGGAGCAGATAACCGACAGTTCCAGAGAGCAGTATTCCTAAAAGAATTGCTACATACAGATCCAACCCAAGTTTTTTATAAAAAAGAAAAGTGGTATAGCCACCAACCGCAATGAGTGCGCCATAGCCAAGATCGAAGAATTTGACCGTGCCGTATATCAGATTGAAGCCAAGAGCAATAATAGTGTAGATCGCTCCGGCAATGATGCTGTTTAGAATGAGTTGGGGCAAGATGTCCATCCTTCAAATATACGTGTTTTTGGCTCTTTTTTCAACACACAAAAACAATTATCCAAAATTTCGCGACCGCGAAAAAGTGGACAATATGATTTAGCATCAGTTTGCTTCAGGATTACGAAAAGCAATTACTTTTTCTTGAATGGGAAGCCGAGGTGGTCGAGAAAGGCGCGAGCGCTGTCTTTGGATTTTTGGTTGGTGACAATTGTTACGGAAAAACCGAAAACGTCTTTCAAATCTTCATCGGCAGTTTCAGGGAAAACGGTGTGCTCTTTGAGGCCAAGAGTATAATTACCCATTTCGTCAAAAGCATCAGCCGAAATACCACGAAAGTCTTTGGTTCTTGGCAAAGCAGCATTGACCAATCTATCGAGAAAGCCCCACATTTTGGCACCGCGCAAAGTCACAGCCACACCTACCACATCACCCTCACGGGTTTTGAAGGTAGCGATTGATTGTTTGGCGCCACGCTTGGTTGGTCTCTGTCCGGTTATTTTGGCCAATCGGTCTTCGACTATTTCGATTTTCTTTTTGTCCTTGCTCGAACCAACACCCGAATTGATTACAACTTTCAAAATCTTTGGCGCCTGCATTACGTTCTTCAAGCCCAATTTGTCTTTGAGTTCTTTGTAGGCTTCTTTGGTTTTTTCTTTAAGTGATTTCATTATCGTAAAATTTTCAATTTAGAATTTTTAATTTTCATTCAATTTTCAGTGTTTTAATGTTTGAAAATTTAATCATTCTAAAATTTATTGTAAATTGCAAAATTGATAATTGGAAATTATTGTATTTTCTTCACGTTGGACACATGTATTGGGTGAGCCATTTCGACAACCTTACCCTTCTCGCCCTGTTTGCGAGGCCTTTGGTGCTTCTTGCGCAAATTGACACCGTCGATCAAAACTTTTTCATCTTTTGGAAAAGCTTTAACCACCGAGCCAGTCTTGCCCTTGTCTTTGCCTGTGATCACTTTTACTTTGTCGCCTTTTTTTATTTTCATGATACTAAAATTATGCGAAATATTGCGAAAGCATTACGAAAAATGTGCTTTTCTGATTTTCTAAATTTTTGTTGTTTTTCGTATTTTTTCGCATTGTTTTCGTATTATTATATTACTTCCGGCGCAAGCGATACTATCGCCTGATGTCCGGCTTCGGCAATTTCGCGAGGAATCGGACCAAAGATACGATTGGCCCGCGGGGTCACTTCGCCCTTTTTGAGGTCAACCACAATCACAGCATTCTCATCAAAGCGAATATAAGAACCGTCCTTACGTCTAAGCGGATTCTTTTGGCGTACGATAAGACCCAAGAGGACATCCTTTTTCTTGACTTCTTTTCTAGGTTCGGCTTTCTGAACCGAAAACTTGACCAGCTCACCAATGCCGGCATAGCGCTTCTTGGAAGAACCGAGTATTTTGAAAATACGTCCGATCTTGGCTCCGGAATTATCTGCCACTTTTACTATTGTTCTATCTTGAATCATATTTTTAGTTTTAGATCACTACAAAGTGTTTAGTTTTGGATATCGGCTTTGTTTCTTTTATTTCTACCTTCTCCCCCACTTTTCGAGTATTGCCCAAGTCGTGAACTTTGTATTTCTTGTGAACCTTGTAGAACTTCTTATACTTGGGGTGCTTAACGAAACGCTGAACCTCGACCACAATTGTGTCTTTCATTTTATCGGACACAACAACACCACTCAAAACCTTGCTCTTATTCTTTTGTATGTCGGTTTTATTCATAATCATTAATTCATAGTTTTCATAACTGTCTTTATTTTGGCGATGTCTTTCTTGGTATTGCCATACTCTTTCACATTTTTGGCCTTGGTGCCACTAGCTCCAAATCGCATTTCGCGCAAAGCCAGAAGCTTTTCTTCGAGCTCTTTTTGCAAATCAGCCTTATTCTTTTTTTGCAATTCTTTGAATTTCATTTTTATACTCTTTCTACAACCTTAATCTTAACCGGCAACTTTGTGCCACCCTTACGCAAAGCTTCCTTGGCCATGGCTGGGGTGGTGCCATCAACCTCAAAGAGGATCTGGCCGGGCAAAATTTGCACGTGGTAACCTTCGATATCGCCCTTACCCTTACCCATTTTCACTTCGGCTGGCTTCTTGGTAAAGGGCTTGTCTGGAAAGATCCGGATCCAAACTCGACCGGTCTTACCGACCGCTCTCGAGATGGCTTTTCTGGCTGATTCGATCTGGTTTGAGGTAACTCGATGAGCCGTCATTGCCTTGAGACCGTGTGAACCGAAAGAAACGGTCACACCTCTGGTTGCCGGACTGATCTTGTCTGGGTTTTTGCGCATCACGTGCCACTTGCGATATTTAACTTTCTTAGGAAACAACATGATAGTGGATTAAAATTATTTCTGTTTAGCAAAAACCTCACCTTTGTAGATCCAGACTTTGATACCGATCTTGCCCAAAGGTAATATAGCTTCATAAAATGCGTAGTCAATATCGGCTCGCAAGGTCTGAAGCGGAACCCGACCGAGCTTTTTGGTCTCGACTCTGGCCATATTTGACCCACCCATAATACCAGAGAGAGTCACCTTGACACCTTTGACATCGCGATTGGCGTGCGCCTTTTCGATCGCCTGCTTGACCACGCGCCTAAACTGCATTCTTTTTTCCAGACCTTCAGCAATCATCTGGGCCATAATCATTGCGTTCGACTCTGGTGATTTGATTTCTTTGACATCAATCTTGAGCTCTTCTTTGAGCGAAAGATTATTCTTGCGCATAAAACGCAGAAGCGCTTCACGCAATTTGGTCATACCCTCGCCGCTTCGGCCAATAATCAATCCCGGTCTTGAGCTCTCGATAATAATGCGAAAGACTTTTTCGCTTCGTTCCATCTCGATTGAGCTAACAAAGCAGCCTTTGAGTCTCTTTTGTAAAAACTGATTGATCAAAACATCGGCTTTTAGATTTTCCTTGTATTTGTCTTTGACACCAAACCAGCGCGAACGCCAGTCGCGAATGATACCAAGTCTGTGTGCATATGGGTGAACAGTGTGTGACATAATAATTTAATAATTGAAAATTGAATATTTAAAGATTATTTCTTCTTCGTTTTATTTGAATTTTCAATCTTTGAATCTTTAAATTCTCCTAAAATAATTTTAATATGGCTGGTGCGCTTGCGAATAGGGTGAGCGGCGCCATGAGCGACCGGTCGGCGACGATAAAGTATTTTGCCCCCATCAACAGTTATAGATTTGACCTTCAAGCTCTCCTCGGCCAAACCAAGGTCCTTAGCGTTGGCAACAGCCGAGAGCAAGAGTTTCTGCAACGGACCGGTTGCCCTTTTGGTCAAAAAGTTTAGCCGGCGCTTAGCTTCTGCTACCCCTTTGCCTCTGATGCTATCAGCAACAACACGCACCTTGCGAGGCGATTGGCGGTAATCATTGAGTTGTGCTGTAACCTCTGTCATTTATTGAAAATTATTTCTTGGATTCTACTGTAGCTTTGGCACTTTTGGCAGCTGCTATTTCGGCCTCCTTGGCCTTGGCTTCAGCCTCTTTCTGCATCTTACCGCCGTGTTTGATAAACTTCTTGGTTGGCGAAAATTCACCAAGTCTGTGCCCAACCATATCTTCGGTCACAAAGACCTCCAAATGGTTCTTGCCGTTATGCACCCCAAAGGTGAAGCCCACCATCTCGGGAGCAATCACACAAGCTCTAGACCAAGTCTTAATAACCCCAGTCTGCTCGGGTTTTTTGCCTTCGATTTTTTTGAGGACACGCGGGTCCACATAAGGGCCTTTTTTGAGTGATCTCGACATACAACTAAATTTAATCCCGCCAAGCGGGAACTCAAATATACTATATGAAGCCCCACATAATGTCAAACCCGAGGCTAAGGCCACCCCTCCCATACTCAACTCCAGCCACAAAATCCCAAAACCAGCCCGCTAATTGACCCATTTTGGGGTTTCTGAATCATCACCATCAGTTTCTTGGTTCTCTACCTCTTCTTCCTTTGTTTCAGCACCTTCCTTGTCTTTTTCTTTTATTTCCCTTAATTTTTCTATGAGCCTATCTACGTTTGATTTTATTTGCTCATCTATTTTTTTGTTCTCCTCTGCTAGCTTTATATCCTCAAAAGAAGGCTTCGGTACATACACACGATCAGAATCTTCAAGTGTCATGAGATCCAATTCCGAACCTTTTTCCACCAAAACTGATAACCTGCTCGATATTTGATCAAAATTCATACCCAAATCTCGCTGGGCTACGATATCTTCGATTATATCTTGCTTTATTTTTGGATTAAGTTTACTAAACTCATTCATAACGCCTGGCATTGCATCTGAGAGCAAATCCAGTTCGCTGATTTTTTCGCTTTTCTTGCTCACTAGATAACTTTGTGTTTCCTCATTTATCGGCACCTTTTGAACAAGCCTTTTGTTTGGATTTCCCCCTTCGGTTAACTTACGATTCCATTCTTTTTGTAGTTCTGGATCTATCTTTTCCATATTTTTTATTAGTTATAAATATTAATTTTACATTCTCTCCGGCACCTTGATACCCAAGAGATAAAGGCCGTTTGTAAGGACGGTGCTGACCGCTTTGGTCAAGGCGAGACGGTAAGAGGTCAGCTCCGGATTTTCTGAGTCGATTATTTTGTTGTTAGCATAAAAGCCATTGAAGGCGGCCGAAAGCTCGACCAAATAAGTCACCAGATAATGCGGCGCGTACTCCTGTCCAGCTTTTTCTACAATTTCTGGGAACCTATAGACCAGCCTCTCAACCTCGTTTGGAGTGTCAAGGGTGACCCTTGGCTTTTCTGGTGTGGTGTAATCTAGAAAATCCTGTTTTGCTTTTTCCAATACCGACTTAGCCCTAACACAAGTGTATTGTAGATACGGACCAGAGTCACCCTCAAAAGAAATGGATTTGTCGAAATCGAAAACAATGTCGCCCCCTATCGCCTGACGCAATATCGAATACTTTATGGCTCCGATTGCCACCAACTCGGCGAGACTTTCTTTTTCTGCGATCGAAAATTCTCGATCAGTGATTTTCTCCATCACCAATTCTTTAACTCTTGAGATAAGTGCTTCGGCCGTAATAACATCCCCCGTCCGGCTCGACATCTTACCAGTTGGCAAGCGCAACATTCCATGAGGGAGGTGTTTGGTTTTTTCGGCAACGTTTTTGTTTATTTGCTCAAGGGCTTTGAGCACAACCTTGAAATAACCGTTTTGTTCGTTCGCGGTTATAATAATTGACCTATCGGCGCTATACAAAGATTCTTTGCGCAGAGCGTGAGCAATATCTTTGGCCTCATAAAGTGGCAAGCCTTGCTGGGTTAGAAAAACTCGGGTGTGCAACTTGGGATCATACTTTTCACCACGAAAGATTACCGCCCCCTCACTTTCTTCAAAAACTCCTTTGGCAAGAAATTCTTTCACAATCTCGACCGCACTTTTTGAAACCTCACTTTCAAAAAAGTAATAATCAAATTTGGTGTTTAAAGCTTTATACAAATCTTCAAAATGATCCAAGGAAACCTGTCTCGCCCAAGTATAAATTTCGTTCAGAGCTGCATCACTTTTTTCAAAAGCCTTTTTGTTTATTTCTTTGATCTCTTCGAGAGCGGAGGGATCGTCCTCGTAGGCATTCGCCCCTAGAGCATATGCCTGACCAACATAATCAACCTTGTCGAGAAGTTCTCCTTCTATGACACCGCCAAGTTTTTTAATACCCCAAAGAGCTTTGGCTATATGTAAGCCGACATCGCCTTGATAGGTATTCCTCTTCACCTCCGCCTTTCCAAATTCAAAAATATTTGAGAGAGCTTGGCCGATGACATTGCCCATAAGATGCCCAATATGCATCGGCTTCAAGACGTTGGTGTTGGTGTATTCGATTATTATTTTTTGACCAGCTAGAAAGTCGCTTCGGCCAAACTCTTCGCCTTTTAGATTGACTTCATTCAGACTTTCGGCAAAAAAACTTTCTGAAAGGTAGATATTTACAAACCTCGGCGCCACAAATTCGATTTTTCCAATTTCTGTAATTTTGTTTTGGTTGAGTTTGTCAAAATCAGCCGGAGCGCCATCACCATTTATAATCAGAGTAAAATCGCCATTTTTTAAATCCTTGGGATGCACCAAACTAAAACCCTCGCTCCTGCCCAGCGTTTCCTTGGCCCAATTTTCAATTTTTGCCTTGATCTGCATGCAAAAACTATAGCACTATTTCTGCAATTTCTTAAATAGCTTATAAGCAGTCGTAGCGCCATTCAATGCATTGTGCGGTTCGAGCTCTGGCTCAACACCAAAAATTTTGCAGGCCGTCTTCAAACTCCAGCTGCTCTCATTTTTGAGCCCCCTCTCCCAAGCGATTGAGAGTAAGTCCAGCCGATCATGATTTTCAAATGTGCTCATCGGATTTTCGAGTCCAACTTTCAAAAAAGCGTTGTTTATAAAACCCCAATCAAAGGTGGCGTTGTAAGCACAAAAAATCCCTTCTCCAGCCCTTTCTGCATATTCTTTCATCGCATCCACAAGACTTATCGCCTCAGCCCAATCTTTTTCGTTGTAGCCGTTGTATTCAACAGCACGTGGAATAGCATTTTCGATATTTGTAGGTTTAACTTTGCGATTGTAAGAATCGATAATCTCGAAAGTTTGTGGGTCAAAAAGTACAAGCCCGATCTCCAAAATTTCGTGCACACTAAAGATGTCGCCGCTCGTCTCTAGATCCGTCATTGCAATTTTCCTATCCTTGATTTTCATAAATTCATTTGAATCTTTTGGGTATTGGAAACTTCTTCGCCATTTTTTTGATTTCCATATGAACTCGGTTTTTTATTTTTTTGTCGTCCTTATTTTTCAAGACTTCGAGCATCAGCTCGGCTAAGCGTTTGCACTCCTTCTCTTTGAAGCCTCTGGTTGTAACAGCTGGGGTGCCAAATCGAATACCTGATGGGTCTAGCGGTTTGCGCGGATCATCAGCAATCACATTCATATTGAGGGTAATGCCCACCTCATCGAGAACGGTTTGCGCCTCTTTGCCCGTAACACCGAGCGAGCCATAAACATCAGCCAAGACACAGTGGTTGTCGGTACCTCCTCCGATAAGCCTGATTTTGTTGTCCAGAAATACTTTAGCCATGGCCTTGGCATTTCGTATGATCTGCTTGGCATAAGTTCTAAATGACGGCTTGAGCGCTTCACCAAAGCAAACCGCCTTGCCCGCAATGTGGTGCATCAAAGGCCCGCCCTGAAGTCCGGGAAAAACTGTCTTGTCGATCTTTTGGGCAAACTCTTCATTGTCCTTGACCAAAATCATTCCTCCGCGCGGACCGCGCAGTGTTTTGTGCGTCGTGGTGGTCAAAACATCAAAGCCGTAATCAAAAGGATTTTTGTGGGCTCGGCCGGCGATCAATCCAGCAATGTGCGCCACATCGGCGACCACAATAGCCCCAACCTTTTTGCCAATCTCGGCAAACTTTTTGTAATCAAGCTCTCTGGTGTAAGCCGAGAAGCCAGCCAAAATCATTTTTGGTTTTTCCTTTATCGCCGTCTTCAACATTTCATCATAGTCAATCTCGCCCGTTTCCGGATTTTTCATTTTGTAGCGAATAAAGCGAAAAATTTTGCTGACATTGGTAACTGGGTGTCCGTGAGTCAGGTGACCACCGTGCGAAAGATCCATACCCAAAACCGTGTCCCCCGGCTCCAGCAGAGCAAAGTAAAGCGCCACATTGGCCGAAGCGCCAGAATGAGGTTGGACATTAGCAAACTTACACTTAAAGAGTTTGCAAGCCCGCTCGATAGCAAGCCTCTCTACCGCATCGGTAAAATCTTGCCCACCATAATAACGCCGACCCGGATAGCCCTCGGAATACTTGTTGGTAAAAACCGAACCATTGGCCCGGAGTACATCGCTTGAGACATAATTTTCGGAAGGGATAAGTTCGAGCCCTTCGGCCTGTCGCTTTTCTTCCGATTTGATCAACTTTTCAACTTTTTTGTCTTGCATTGAAATAAATTAGAATTTGTAAAAAGGTTGTGGCTAAAACTTAGATCATGGTATTTTATTTTAAAACTTTTTGAAGCTTTTTTATTATCTCGGCTTGAATTGACTCCCTTGTCCTCATTTCGCCTTTCGGCGCACACTCAATGATAAGCCATTTGTATTTTTTGGCTACATAAAGATAGGCTTCCGAAGCTCGTCTGAGGTGAGCCAGATCGGCCTCGTGAATATCGCGTTTTTTGCCTTTGACATAACTTCTGGCGGATTTTTGATCAACCAATTTTTGACCAACTTCGGGTGGCACGTAAAGCAAGATTGTAACGTCAGGCTTGGGGATCCCGAATATTTTGTATTCCAGATCATGAAGCCAGTGCAAAAATTTATCTCGGGCCAACCGACCCTTGATCTTACCAGCCTGATGACCCATATTGGCCGAAACGTAGCGATTGCTTATAACCAACCGGCCTTCGGCCAACCACTTTTTTATATCGAAAGATTTATCATAACGATCCAGCGCATAAAAAATCGAGCCTCTGTATGGCCCAACTTCGTGAGCCGTGCCATATTCGCCTCGCAGATATTTGGCTACAAAAGCACTAGAAAAATTGTCATATTGGGGAAAATCAGCCACAGCAAATTTCTTTTTCTGCTTCTTTAGATACTCGGCAAGTAAAGCAATCTGAGTGCCCTTGCCCGAACCATCTGTCCCCTCTATAACCACAAATTTACCTTTTTTCATTTTATGATGAGTATGATACCATTTGGTTTGTGAAGCAACTACTCCGATGGATGTAAAACAATTACAACACAAACAAAAAGATCTCGAAAATGGTGGAGTAGTGCTAGTGCTCAATACCGGCGCCACGATTACACCAGAAGCAGAAGCCATGCTTCAGGCCCTACACTCGCGTTCAATTGGCGGTATCAAAAGCCACCTGGAAGTCTTGGCCAGTAAAGGACCAGAGAAGTTTATGTCGACCTTTTACGTTGGTTATGGCCACAAATCAATCGGCGACTGCGGTACTTGTACCTTGTTTATCGAAGGCATATCAATGCTCGCAGCCAAGGCTATCCAAGATTGGCCACTTTATTCCGGTCAAGAAGCCTCGACTCGCTACATCGACTTCGCCAAACAGAATTTCATCGACCCAGTCGGCACTTCAAAATCTAAAGCAATTTTAGAAAAGTGGCGCGAGATTTATATGGAAGGATTGGTGGTAATGCAAAATGAGCTGACCCAAAGATTTCCAATCCAAGAGGGTGAGACCGAAGCAATCTACAAAAAAGCCATCAACGCCCGGGCCTTCGATACAATGCGGAGTTTCTTGCCATCCGGCGCTTCGACCAACATTGCTTGGCACACCAACCTGCGTCAAGCTGCTGACCACCTTTTGCGTTTGCGCCATCACCCTCTTGCAGAAGTGCGCGATATCGCCGAAACCGCCGAAGAAGTACTCAGAGAGACATTCCCAAGCTCATTTGGCCACACTCGTTACGAGACAACCGAAAACTTCAATCAAGAATGGATGAAAGATTTTTATTATTATACCGAGAGCAAACCAGCCGAATTTGAACTTACAAAAAACAACGTCGACAGAAAAGCTCTAAAAAACTTCGGCCAAATTCTAAAGAGCAGACCAGCCAAAACCGAAATGCCCAAAGAAGTCGCCGAATGCGGAAATCTGCAATTTGAATTTTTGCTCGACTTTGGTTCTTTCCGCGACATCCAAAGACACCGTGCCGTAAACCAAAGAATGCCTTTGGTTGTAATGGATCACGGTTTTGGTGAGTGGTATCTCTCTGAATTACCAGAAGAATTCAGACAAAAGGCGCTAAGGGTTTTGGAGGAACAAAAAGAAGCTATCCTTGGGCTTGAGGCAAGCAAGGAGATTAGCCAATACTACATCCCGATGGGTTATAAATTGCCCAACAAGGTTACCGGCTCAATCCCCGCTTTTGTCTATTTGGTCGAATTGCGCTCGACCCGATTCGTCCACCCAACGCTCAGGAAACGCGCCATCCAAATGGCCGAAACGCTAAAAAAGGAATTTGCCGAAGAAGGACTTCTAATCCACCTCGACCCAGACCCAGACCGCTTCGACATCAAACGAGGCGAGCACGATATAGTTGCCAAAAATTAAAATACTTTCTATACTGCAAATCCTATGGCTTTGAGCGACAAAAAAATCTTGGCTGAAATAAAGAACGGCAACATCATCATTGCGCCGTTCAAAAAAGAAAATCTAGCGACCTCAAGTTATGACGTAACTTTAGGTGAATACTTTTTTGCCGAAAAAGCACCCAAACATTTTCAAAACATTTTCAATATCTACGAAAAGAACCATGTTGATAGCGTTTGGGGCAACGAACCAATGAAAGCTCGGCCAGCCAAAGAGGTCTTCAAAGATTACAAGTTCGACTTTGGCAACATTTCTCCAAACGACAAAGTTATTCTCCTCGCTCCGGGCGAGACCATCCTTGCCCACACTAACGAATTCATTGGCGGACGCAACCACATTACCACCATGATGAAGGCCCGCTCTTCGCTCGGACGAAGCTTTATAGAAGTTTGCAAATGTGCTGGTTGGGGCGATGTCGGCTACATCAACCGTTGGACAATGGAGGTTACCAACAACTCCAACCACTACTACATCCCCCTTGTCGTTGGTAGACGTATTGCCCAAATTATTTTCTTTGAAACCGGCGAAATTTTGCAAAAAGATTACACCAAAGCCGGTAAATACCAAACCACTGACGACATAAAGACTGTAATGAAAAATTGGAATCCAATGAGTATGCTGCCCCAGCTCTACAAAGACCGCGACATCAAGAAGAAAAACTAGCTCCTAAATTTTTGAAGGCTTTTAAGTACAGGGGCTTGAGCAAATTTTCTTGGCCGGCTTTGATGGCAGAGACAAGAGAAGGTTTGGTATTAACCTCAATCAGCCAGAATTTGCCTAGATTGTCTTCGATTACATCGAGGCCGGCCCAGCCGAGATTGAGCCGACCCTGAAGCGGGAGAAGAAAAGACTTCATTTTGAGCCAAACTTCGCTTTTGCTGTCGAAAAATTCCCCACCGCCTTTGGTATAAACCAGACTCAAATCATTGTCGACAATCAAGACTCTAAATTCGCGTCTCTTTATAGCAAACTCTTGGGCTAGAAGTGCCCAATCTTCTTTGAAGATTGTGTCTACAACCCTTTCGATATCTTCGATATTTTTACAAACAAAAACATTACGACCCAAAGAGCCAGCGTTCATCTTGACGACAAAAGGTAGCTTGAAGTTTTTGGTCATATCGGCAATTATTTCGGCCTGACTTACAAATTCAATTTGGTCGTGCCAGGTCGGATCCAAATCAGGACGTAGATATCTCTTGGTCCTTGGCATCAGACCAGTATCGGCAAGCAAAGTGTAGGTCAAAAATTTGTCGCTCGCTATATGTTGCACATCTTCTCGATTGAACGGCGTAGTTGTGTAAGCAAAAAAGAATTCTTTTCCCCCACAAACCACCCGAGCCAGATTGCCCAGCTTATCTAAAACCTCAAAAGAAAAACCCGCTTCCTCGCAGGCCTTTCTGACTAATTTCATATTTGGGACCATTGATTTAACTTTTCACCTCAACGCACTTCTACGCCCATGCTCCTGCACTGGCCGGCGATGATTTTGACGGCGGCTTCGAGGTCGTTGGCATTTAGATCTACCATTTTCTTTTCGGCAATCTCTTCGAGTTGTTTGCGTGTGATGGTGCCAACCTTCTGACTTGGAGTTTTGCCAGCGCCCTTTTCGATACCCAAAGCTTTCATAATCAGGCTCGAGGCCGGAGGAGTTTTGAGTACAAAGTCAAAGGTGCGGTCTTCATAGATCGAAATTTCAGCCGGCACCAAGCCGTCCATACCACGAGTCGCCTCGTTGAACTTGGTCACAAATTCGCCAATATTTATACCGGCCGGACCCAAAGCGGTACCTACAGGAGGTGCCGGAGTAGCTTTACCCGCCGCTATAACCAATTTTATTTTTTTTGATACTTTTTTTGCCATTTCTTTGAAATCTTACCTGAATTTTGGTTTTAGTCAATTCTTTGCATAATTCATTATTCTCTATTCACAATTCTGTTAGATTTTCTTAACCTGAAGAAAATCTAGCTCCACCGGAGTTTCGCGGCCGAACATTGGTACCAAAACCTTGACCTTGCCTCGCTCTTCATCTACTTCCCCAACCTTACCTTCCAAATCTTTGAACGGCCCATCAGCAATCTTGACGGTGTCATCAACCGAAAGATCGATATTGTGCTTGACCGTCTCCGAACTCATCCGCTTGAAGAGACTATCAACTTCTTTCTGGTCTAGTGGTACCGGAAAAACACCAGAACCCACAAAGCCGGTTACGCGAGGAGTGTTGCGCACCACATACCAGGATTCGTCGGTTACGATCATATCTACAAGCACATAACCGGGGTAGATTTTTTCTTCCTCCTCAACTCTTTTGTTGCCCTTGATTTTGATTTTCTTTTCAGTCGGCACAAGGACGTTGAAAATTTTGTCTTCCATACCCAAAGACTCAATGCGCTGTTTGAGATTGCGTGCTACCGCATTTTCATATCCTGAGTAGGTATGGATAGCATACCAGTTTCTACCCTCTTTTATTTGTTGTTTAGACATATTTTATACGAAATTTATACGAAAGCTACGAAAGAATAACGAAAATATCTGGAAAATTTTGTAAGTTTTTCGTTGTTTTTCGCATGGTTTTTGTATTAACTAGATGAATAAATTTAAAATTTTTGAAAAGACAAAATCGAAGACTCCGAGCAAAAAGGCTACCACCACAGAAACCACAATCACGATTAGGCTAAAGGCAACCGACTGTTTTCTGGAAGGCCAGTTAACGTGCGAGAGCTCGCTCTTTGTTTCTCTAACATAATTAATGATTCCCATATACTAAAATTATACGAATAAATACGAAAGAGTTCAATCATGCGAAAATTTTCGTATATTTCGTATCATTTCGCAAGATTTTCGTAATCTCTTATCAAAAAACCCCGTCTGGGGCCTCTTGATTTATACTATACACCTAGCAAATTTAATGTCAACGAGAGCTATTTGATCTCGTAGGTAATAGTGATATTTGAAGTAATTTTGGTCTCACCGGTTGGCAATTCAGCTCTAGCTGGGGCTGACATAGCCTTCAAGTCGCCGCCACCCATGCCTTCGCCATAACCATAGTAAGGATAAGGATTCTGACCATTGTCGGTGTAATACATCATTTTGCCAAGCTTAACACCAAGCTGTTTAGCCAAGATTTTGGCTTCTTCTTTGGCTTTTTCGATAGCCTGACTGCGAGCCTCGGCAATATACTTCTCCATATCATCGACGGTAAATTCGAGACCGCTGATGTTCGAAACGTTGGTAGCGCCAACCTTGGTTACTAGATCGCCAGCCTTCTCCGTATCGCGCACCTTAACCGAAATAGTCTGGGTGACTTCGTAACCAATTAGCTCGTTCTTGCCCTGTGGACAAGGGTAGATAATACAAGGAACCTGATTCCATTCATACTTCGGATAAACGTTGTAGCTAACCGTCTTAATGTCCTTGTCTTCGACGCCAGCTTCACGCACGGCCTCCAAAGCTTTGGCAATCTTTTGATCCAAAAGTCCTTGAGCCGAAGCCACATCTTCACCCGCCTCCGTTACAGTAAAGGAAAAGCTGGCCACATCTGGAATGGCAAAGGCTTCACCTTTGCCGGTTGCCATAATGGTCGATTGAGGATAAATCTCTTTGCCAATATTTGGTAGTTTTTTAAGACTGATCACGACTTGCACCAAAAGAAAAGCCGACAGAAGCATCAGAGCAACCGCCCCCCACTTGCCAACTCTTCTTTGCTCATCACCAAGAATTTGATTAAACATATAATTTAGCGAAATTATGTCGGCCCAACGTCCATTAAGGGCCGACGCTGTTAAAGTTTATAAAGTTTGAAAGTTATAAAGTTGAGTTAAAAACTTTCGAGGCTATTATAGCACAGATCCAGGAGGTTTCTAAACAAGCAAGCAACCGTCAGTGGCCCAACCCCGCCCGGTACAGGCGAAATCGCCTTCACCACAGGCTCAACCTGTGCAAAATCCACATCGCCGACTAGCTTTGGCTTATCCTCAACCCAAATTCTATTGATCCCGACATCCACAACCACCTGATCCTTATTTACAAAACTTTTATCGACCAAACCGATCTGGCCAGCCGCCACCACCAAAATCTCACTCGCAGAGCAAACTTCTGCATTGTTTTGAGTTTCTTTGTGACAAACCTGAACCCGAGCGCCTCTTCTTTCAAGTTCTTTGGCAATCGGCCCGCCGGCGAGTCGCGACCGACCAATCACTGCCACATTTTTGTCTTTTATTTCTATGTTGTAGTAGTCGAGCAAGGCCAAAACCGCCCCAGCCGTAGCGGGAGTGACCAGAAGCCCTTCTCCACCATCCTCGCTCTCCCGCAAACCATCAGCGTCTTTGTTTTCGGCAATGGCATTTACAATTTTCTTTGTATCCAAACTCTCCGGCAAAGGCAACTGGACGATTATGCCATTTACGCTTTTATCATTATTCAGCCTTTCTATCTCTGATAAAATTTTTTGCTCCAAACCTTCTTCTGTCGTGTCTTGCCATTGTTTGAGCAAGACATTCACTCCGATCTGTTCGCCAAATTTTTGCTTCTGTTTGATATAAGCAGTTGAATCTTCTCTCGCTCCGACCTGCAAAATAGCCAAGGTCGGCGAAAAACCAAGGTTTACCACCCGAGCCTTCATCTCCTCGATCATTTTCTCCCTCACGGGTTTACCATACAAAATCTGCGCCATTTTATTTTTTGTTAGTTGAAATTTGCAAACCTTGCGAAGATGCCGGCGGGGAGGGAGAAGGCGCGGGAGGTTTGTTCTTTTATCAAAAGTTCGCCCTTTTCTATTTTAGAGAGATCAATATCAAAGACCGAGGCCAGAAGTTCGGCATAAGCAAGAGGTGTATAACCAGAAGCGTAGCCATTGAGGAGCAAAAAACCTTCGGGCTGCAAGAGCTTTTTGACAGAGAGCAAAAATGGCAAGAGGTCGTCTTCGATCTTCCAAACCTCACCCTTTACACCTCGGCCAAAGCTCGGCGGATCCATAATTACCCCATCGTATTTATTGCCACGACCGACTTCTCTCTCGACAAACTTTTTGGCGTCTTCCAAAATCCACCTGATCGGAGCCTTCGCAAGCGAATTGAGTTCGGCATTCTTGCGAGCCGAACCGATCGCCGGCTTGGAAGCGTCGACATGGACGACCTCTGCACCCGCTTTGGCCATGGCCAAGGTCGCCCCGCCGGTATAACCAAACAGATTCAAAATTTTTGGTTGGTTATTGGACTCGGAGCTTTTGGTCTTCAGTTGATTTTCGAGCCACCGCCAATTTTCAGCCTGCTCAGGGAAGACTCCGGTGTGTTTGAAATTTTTGAGACTAATTTCAAAAATCAACCCAGCAATCGAGATTTGCCACTTTTCTGGCATTTCCCTATTCTTGCGCCACTTGGTATCAAAAACCGCATCGGCCTTCTGCCAAAAACTTGCAGGCAGACCCTTGTTCCAGATCGCCTGCGGGTCAGGGCGGTCCAATACAAAGCCGCCAAACCGCTCGAGTTTTCTACCTTGGCCACTATCTAAAAGTTCGTAATCCATTTGTGTTATTATAATGTCGTGAATAAGTCAAAAAAGCAATTCGAAAAATGGCGCCAGATTGCATTTGTGATCTTTTTGGTTTTGATCATTTTTGGATTTGTAATTTACAAAACAGCCGAAGACGAAATCGGTTTGAGCGATTTTCAAAATACAGCCAGAAACCTGGGTCTTTGGGCCCCAATTGCATTTATAATCTTCTACACTCTTGGTGTTATATTTTTACCCTCAACCCCGTTTATGATGCTCGCCGGTCTGCTTTTTGGTTTTAAACTTGGATTCTTTTACACTCTGATTGGTAGTTTCTTAAGCGCTAATCTGGTTTTTGAAATATCCAGACATCTCGGCAAAGATTGGGTCGAGAGTATCCTCCAAAAAAAATATTTGCGAAAACTCGGAAATTACAACGAACGCCTAGAGCAAGGGGCAGTCTGGGATCTGGTTATTTTGCGTATTCTACCGATTATGCCCTTCAACGTTCTAAACATCTTGATGGGTGTCTCGCGCATCAGCCTCTACAACTACAACCTTGGCTCAGCACTCGGCCTGTTGCCAAGCATCTTACTATCGGTCTACTTTGGTAATCTTCTGACCAAAATATTCTAGATTTTAACAAAACTATTTTGAGAGAATGTTCTCGACATTTTGAACAATCGAATCCAGACTTTCGTCTGATTTGATGATGTAGCCCAAAGCGCCCAAAGCCATCATATCGCTAATTTTTTTGAGACTTGAAATATTGGAGGAGATCAAGACCGGCACACCTTTCAGACTTTCGTCAGCCTTAATGGTTTTGAGAAACTCTGCCCCATCCATCTTGGGCATCAAAACATCAAGAATAATCAGGTCCGGCCTATTGGTTTTGGCCTTTTCCAAACCTTCTTCGCCGTTTTCGGCCGAGGCGACTTCGTATTTACCCGAGGGCAAGGCACTGATCAAAGTCTTGGCGAAAAATTGGTCATCGTCTATAACAAGTATTTTTTTCATATCTTTGGAAATGAAGTTTAAAATATTAAAGCAAATCTACAGCCTAAGTTTACTATTTATAGCGGTATTGTAAAGAAGAAGCTTGAGCCAAACCCATCTTTGGAGACCACGCCAGTTTTGCCTTTATGTGCCTCAACCAAACCCTTGACGATCGAGAGGCCAAGACCGGTGCCCTTGGGCCGATCAGAGAGAGTGGGCAGTTGGCCTTGCGAGTAGGTTTTGAAAAGATTAGGCAAGACCTGATTGGAGATACCAGAGCCATTATCAGAAACAACCACACAAACCGAAGCAGTTGGCGGATTGAGGTCGCCTTGCTTTGGCAAAACTGGCATATCGATCTTTAGAAAACCTTCCGGCAGTGATTTGTCTGGTTTTTGCAAAAAAGCCGAAACAACAATCTTGCCTCCCGGACTGGTAAATTTGAGAGCGTTGGAAATAAAGTTGCCAATCACCTGCTTGACCGCCTCACGATCAAAAAAAGATTTTTCTTCCAAGCTTGGGTCAAAAAAGGTCGAGATCTGTATTTTGGCCATTTCAGCTGAAGCTTTATAAAACAAAACTCGATTTTCGATAACCTCCTTGATATTGGCTTCAGTTTTGTGAATCTCAAATTTACCGGCTTGGATCTTGGAAAGATCGAGAATGTCATTGATAAGCTCCATCATTCGGCCCGAACTCTGGTAAGCCATTGTGGCATATTCCTTGAGCTCTTGCTTGCTTAATTTGCCCGAAAGAATGAGCTCGTTAATCTTGCGAATACCATCCAAAGGCGAACGTAGTTCGTGCACGATAATACTTGTATACTCTTCTCTAACCTTATTGACACGTTCTTGCTCTCTTTTGACCACGTTTTGCAAACTCAAGAGCGCCTCCGCGGCCCGAGAGGTAATCTTGTAAAGGATTGTCATGTCTGCTTCTTTATACAAGCCAGTCTTTTCGTGAGCAACAGTCAAAACCCCTTTGAGCTCGCCCCCGACCACAAGCGGAATATTAAAAAAGGATCCAACCTTCGGCACTCCAGATTCGATTTCTATCGCGCCGGAAATACTTTCTTCAATGTTGGTTTTTGGTCCAATAGCGCCACCCAAAGCTTTGATCGAGGAAAGCATTTTATCTTTCATCTCCAAAAAAAATTGATGATTGGCTGATTTGTCGAAATGAACTTTGAGCTTGACCTTCTCTGGATGCAAGACCACAAAACCTACCGCCGTATAATCCATAAACTGGCGCAAAGAACTGGTGATAATGCCGAGAATCTCTTCGGTATCGAGCGAATAACCCACCCTCTCGCTCAACTCTTTGAGTATCAAGATTTCGTAAAGTTGTCGGGCCGAAGATTCGCGCTCTTTCTGGATCAGAGCTTCGCGCTTTCTCTCGGAAACAAGCAAACGCCAATTGGCCCCAAGAGAGACCAAAAAAAGCACAAGAAGTAGGGCGCTTGTCCAAAGCGCAAAGTCCATTTTAGTTAAGAGTTATACCTTTAAGCAATTTTTTGGAGCCCAAAACCAAGAAAACAAAACCGAGCACAAAAAGAGTCGTTTCGGCCAAACCAAACCAAGGATTTTCAAAAAAAGATTTCAAAAAGACAATGCTTGCACCAAGAACTATGAAGACCATACCTAAACCAATATACTTGAGCACCAGACCAAACAGACCGCCCCCCATTTTGTGAGCCGATCGAAAGACAAAATAAGTAGCAGCGATACCAACTAGAATAGCCAAAAGAAAAGAGAGATTGCCGGTAAAGACACTCGCGTATTCTATACTATCGATTGCAGTTGTTGTGATTTCTGAGTTTGGCATTTTTTTGTTTTATAAATAAAACTAATTTCTGATTGAAGGATATTTATCAAAAACAGAATTGACTGCATTTTTGACTATCTCACCCGAAAGAGCGACATACTCATCGATCAATTTATGCAAAAGCATCTGCTCATTGCCGGAGATATTGGTTACCTCGCCATTATCATTAACCGAAAGACCGGGCACATTGCGCGCCTTGAGCACGGCGATCTGCGGACCGAGAATCACGATTTGCTTCTGAATAATTTCGCTGAAAATCTTTTTGTATTCTTCTTGATCGGGCATATCGAAATTATAACCCAAAAAATCTAGAACCCGACAAATTGTGTGGATTAGAAAATTTAGATATAGAAAATTCTATAAGAAAGCCCGAGGCTCAAGACAAGAAGCAATATAAAAGAAAATTTGTTTTTCTTGAAAAAAGTCTTTGGCACGTCCGGCAACGACCTAGGTGGCAAACCAAACAGACTCCTCACATAATGAGCAATGCAAGATTTGTCGAAAATCTTATTCGGATCAATCCTTTTTCTCAAACCAAATTCAATTTTTGACAAAAAACAGAATCCGAAAAACAGCTCTGACAAAAAAGTTAGAACCACCGCCACTAAAAATGGGTAGAAAAGCGCCGGCACCAGCCAACCTGCGACCACAAGAAGCACCAAGCTTAAATGCACCACAAAGATAAAATCAGCCAGTATTCTGTATAAAACCTTTCTAGTCTGACTGAGTTGTGACATT
>CAYMOW010000009.1:0-30795 GCA_964392285.1 uncultured Candidatus Saccharibacteria bacterium | reverse complement strand
AAAATCAGCCAGTATTCTGTATAAAACCTTTCTAGTCTGACTGAGTTGTGACATTGAAATGTATTAGCCCAACACTGAATCTCCTGATATTACCATAATCAATACGAATCTGGGAGGTTTGAAAAATTCTAATCATTATAAATCTTCAGCTTTGGCTTGCTTCCCACATCACCTCAAAAAGTTCTTGGTGTGTTTTGATTGTGCTTTTATTTTCAATCACTATCGCCATTATTGGCCGCTCCAATTGATGAATCAGGATTCTTTGTGGTGTAATTACTATATTGGTTGTAAGCTTAGTTTCAGGCGGTAAAGCTCTAGCTTCCATATTAAAGTTTCTTTGAAATTGCAAAATTTTTTTGCTCTCTTCATTTTCTGGATCAGTGACTAAAATCCTGACCCGAATTGGTAATTTTGATCTTCTGTCACGCAGGTCATCATAAAAATCTTTGTCTAAAGCATAAGCTTTTTCCATACCAGCAATAATCATGTAATCTTCACCTGGTTTAATGTCCTGTAGCAAAGAATTATAAACTGATCTGATTCCTTCCATGCCTTCATATATCTTTATCAATGTTTGCCCACCCCCTTTATTATAAATTTCCATAAAATCCTTGAGGTGTATTTTAAATTTATTTTTCCTTTGCTCTAATATATTTTCGAGCATTTCTGGACTTTCGGCTACAAACAAACTCTTAAAACCTTTTAGTTCCACCCTGACTAAACCCTTCTCTTTCAAAGAGTCAATAATTGAATAAATGGTTGTTCTTTTTACACCAGAAGACCTTGCTATCTTTAAAACTGGCGATGGCCCAAGGGATACCATAGTAAAATACACAACTGATTCATGCTCAGAAAGACCGATATTTTTGAGTATTTCGATAAAATGATTCTTTTCCATAGCTTTATATTATAAATGTCGAAACTTTCGACAACAGAAATACTATCAAAATCAATATTAAAAGTCAAAATTTTAACAAAACGACGACATTTTAGACTATTTTTAAGTTCAAGATTACAATATTTCGAGGAAAGGAGAGTTATGCGAGAAGTAAAACTCAGACATAGACTGAGCCTGGTTGATGTAGGCTATAGAGCCTACTCATACTGGTGCATACGCGACGCCAGCGGAAGGACTCTGTGTTCGGGTGATTATTATAGCCAATTATCCAGGGACCTTTTCTCGTTCACGAAACTAATCCGCTCTGGTTCTGGTCCGGGCTCTACCCGGACGGAGGAATACCTCTTTTCCCTCGCTGAGAGACGTGTCTTAAGTTTCGGTGAATATTCAGGATCAAATTTTGAGATGTTTGAAGGGTGTTGGGTTCGTGGCCTTTTCCTAAAAACAGTAAGGAACGAAGCTGGCTTAGGAGGTATAGGTACAGAGGGGGGATGGGGAGTGTTTGACCCAACAACAGAGAAGTTCATTATTGGACCAGGAGAAAATTAATCTCTTTGGCCCAATCTCAAATTCCCACCAAGTGAAGTCGGTGGGAATTTTTATAAAAATATTCTCAAACTAAAAACACAAAGAAGAATTCTTTATCCTTCGCTTTGCTTGTTAAAATTTTATGGGGTGACCAGTGGGTTCTGCCCCCACGACCTCCGCTTCCACAGAGCGGCGCTCTACTAGCTGAGCTATGATCACCATCAAGGTTTGAGTTTAATATAACCCTCTTTGACTATTTTCTCAATATAATCTTTTCTTTTCAGCTTCTTGAGTTTCTTTTCAATACTGACCGCATCCTTGATCGAATCATATTCCTGGAGAAACACAATCTTTGGATTCTTCATTCTATGAGTAGTATAAACAAATCCTGAAACGTGTCTTTTGTATCTTTTCTCCACATTTTTACTACTCCCTATATAGTATTTACCATTTTCATCTTCGAGAATGTAAACATATCCTTTCATATTTTTCCATCCCGACGCTTTGGTCGGGACTCCGACCGCGGAGCGCGTCGGAGCCCCGACGCTTTGGTCGGGACTCCGACCGCGGAGCGCGTCGGAGCAGAGCGGCGCTCTACTAGCTGAGCTATGATCACCATCTTAGCCAAAGCTCCAAGCTCATAGCTTATAGTAAGATACTCTAAAAAACGATAATTTTCCAGTTTTTCTGCCTTTCCTACTTTATAAACCTTATAAATTTACAAACTTTCAACTATCTGTAATCCGGCGCTTCTTCTTTGATACCCGCAAGAAAATTGGAGTATCGCGCCAAAGCATAGAGCAAACTCGAAAGCCGATTGAGATAACTGCGAGTATGTTGACCTACCCCCTTCTGGATCTCCTCTTTGGTCGCTTCTCCACCATTCTTTTCGCCATTTTCAAAAAGCGAGAGGGTCTGGGCTTCGGCCACCGCCACCACTCGTCTTTCGGCTCGCCTGGCAATAGTGCGGGCAATGTCGAATATTGCACCCAAACCTGCTCCGGCCATTTCGTCTTTAGAGAGAACCTCCGGTCCACCGGAAATAAAGAAAGATTTAATTGGTGGCAAGACCTTTTCGATTGCGTTTATAACTTCCTCCATTTCTTTGACCTTGCTTTCTTCTATGGTCTTGTCTGCCCCAGCCAATTCGGCTTGGATGATGAAGAGGTTTTTCTGCACCGCATGAACGATTAGAGCCAGGGGCTGACCGTTTAGGTTGTAGTCCAAATAGGCCGACTGGACTTTGCAGAGCCCCAGAAACGAATTGATTTCGTCCATACTACCAAGTGCCTCGGCTATAGCCGAGGATTTGGAAATCCGCTGATTACAGCCAAAAGTTTTTGCCTGCCCGCCGTAGAGGCCGGTTGTGCCGTTGTCTCCTTTGCCAGTAAATAGTGCCATAATGCCCTCTTTCTACCATAACCACAGTTTATTTTCAAAGATTAATACTTATAAGACTAGATCTCTTAATATACAAATGGTGAGCCCGAAACACTTTTTGTGTTTCGGGCTTGATGTTGTCATCGCTCGACGAGGTTCCCATCGGCGTCGACGTGGAGCTTCAAGAGCGCCCTTTCGATCTGTTCAATCTCGTACTTGATTCCTTCCTCGTAGCTCTGGTGCTTCCCAGAGCGAACCTCTTCGAGCAGGTCTTCGTAGCAACCCTGCACGAAGATAAGAGCGCCCTTCACGGCTTTCTGGCTAAATCCACTTGGCGGCATAGCATTCTCCTTTCGGTTGGTTAAAGTACTACCCACAAGCATTTTTCCATGATTGGCTAATTGGCGTAATAAAAAACGAAAAAACGCCATGAGGGCGCTGAAAAAACCACTAAATGCAGGGAAATTTAAGATGTAAAAGTTGTAAATTTCTTTACAACACTTTTCTTATTTGAAGGGTTTAGCGACCTCCCAAAGAGTATTGAACATTATGCGGTAAGATTGTGCCAACATATGACTTTCAATCCAGATAGCAATTTCGTCGTGAAAAGAGATAACAAGAACGGTATTATTGAAAACATCAATGTTTACTTTGAGAGGGAAATCTTGAATCCATCGAGTTTCTCGCTTATATTGCTTATCGTCCTTGGAAGTTCTGTGTGCAATATCAGAATTATGGACAAGCATACGACTTCTTGAGTCATGTTTTATAAAATTTTTATTCCATTTATCCCAATATGATTCTGGGAAAAATTCAAAAATATTATCAATTGAACCAGCAAAAGATAGAACTTCTGTATCTTTCGAAGCTTCCAATTCTTCTTCATACGCTTCTTTGATTTTTGGCAAACCTTCAAAATACTTCACAACGACTTTGTTTTTCTTTGGTTTTGAAAAAGCTTCAAATTCAGGCAAAATTGCTGATAACTTTGTTAAAATTTCTTCCGTTTCATCAATCTTTTTCTTTCCAATTTTTACTAGCCTCGCTGGATTTGCAGGGATATATTTTCTTCCTTGTTTCCGCGTCAACTCATAAATTCCAAGATCGACTAATTTTTCTGCTTCCGCATAAATTTGTTGTCTATTTATCTTTGTGATTTTAGATAATTCCAAGACAGACAATGTCCCATGCTTTAGTGAAGTTAGATACAAAGTGGCTTGGATTTTACTAAGTCCAAGCTCTGACAATATCCCTAGTTGTTTTTCACTGAAAATATTTTTCATTTCATAGATTTTGGAACCTGTATCCACCTTATCTGGTACAGATCAACTGTGCTCGGGAGAGGACTTGCACCTCCACGTCTTACGACACACGCACCTCAAGCGTGCCTGGCTACTAAGTTACAGCACCCGAGCATTTTACGATACCTTGAGAGCCATCATACCTAAAGATTGATCAATTTTCAACCTTTTCCGTTTTAAATACATCCCAGCAGACTTTTCATACATTTTTTCAATCAATTTTACCGCCGAATATTTGGAGAACTTCAGCTGGTAATGAGCGTTTATCGGCCTAGGAGACACAGACACATGACTCGTAAGAGCGATTCTCTTGTTCACATTATCTTGTATCCACTTTATGAATTTCAAGCTACTTGATGCAAAAGAAAGGTAGAACATGAAGCTAGATTTCCAACGTGGGTCCATATATGAATAGGTGCACCCGTCTCCATCAAAACACCCTCGCAAAAAATGCCAAAAATATACATCAGGAATTTGGACTTCACCTATGGTTAAAGATTTCTTCTTTGTAATTCCTATTTGTTCCAAAAAATTAAATAATAAAACATCTCCAAATTGTAAAACGTAAGCTTTTTTACCTGCTCCACTACTTTTTGTTCCAATATGAAAATTTGTACCTAAACAAAGATTGAAATTATCGAGCTGATCCTTATCTATTGACGTTAGGATAATATGTCTACCATCATTTGAAAGACATCCATCAGTAGCAAGGAGACCGAGAGCGTAGGCAAAATTTGGACTCCACATTATTTTTACTTTACCTTTCGGCTTTGGTCCCCTCTTTCCCATCCTATTAATTATAACAATTCTCAAGCAACAAAGTATACCAATTGTTTATAATCAAAAATCGCCCTTGGGTCCGGCGATTTTTGTATTTTACTTAAATTAGTTACTCTTTGACCTCTTCCTTTGTCTCTTCTTTGGCTTCAGTTGTTTCTACTTCTTCCGATTTTGTTTCTTCCTGGACTTCAGGCGCTGTTTCCACATTGGGAGCTTCGGCCACTTCCGGAGCCGGTTCTTCATAAGTGTTGTCTGGCAAATCTTGGATATTTCTCATCTGGCGACGAATTTCTTTGGCAGCTTTCTTGCGAATATGGTAGAGCTTGGCACGACGAACTTTGGAGCGCTTGACCACCTCGATCTTTTCGATCATTGGTGAATAGAGCGGGAAAATTCTTTCTACCCCGACACCACTAGCTGTTTTGCGGACGGTAAAGGTAGCTCCAGCTTCTTTGCCATGTTTGACAGCAAGACACAAACCTTCAAAAACCTGTAGACGAATCTTAGGCTTGCCGGTTTTCTTGTCTTTTTCAGTAATTTTTTGGGTTACACGAATAGTATCCCCTGACCTGATATCCAGAGCTTGTCTTTCTTTTATGTTTACTGGTGAAATAATTTTCATTATATTGAATTATTGAAAGATTTTTTGAATGTTTTAATTTTAAATCTTTCAATTTTTAATTATTTTTGTCCTACTTTTCGCCTACTTACAATATACTTGTTCGAATATTTCTTGGCCTTTCTGGATTTTTGACCCTTGCCGGTTGGCTTGCCCCAGAGCGAGATAGCTCGTCTGCGACCTCGGCCCTGACGACCCTCACCACCACCGTGTGGGTGGTCAACTGGGTTCATCGCCGTACCACGAACGGTTGGTCGAATACCCTTCCAACGTGAACGTCCGGCTTTGCCCAAACGCTCGAGCTGCTTCTCGCTATTGCCAACTTCACCAATGCAAGCCCAGCAACCTTCTCTGACTTTACGAACTTCCGTTGAAGGCAATTTGAGATCAATCAGACCGCCGTCCTTGGCGATAACTTGAGCAAAACTACCAGCCGACCTGACCAGCTTGGCACCCGAACCAGGCTTGAGTTCTATATTGTAGACAAAGGTGCCGACTGGGATGTTGCGAAGCATTGTGCGGTTACCAGGCAAGATCGAAGCATCTTCAGCGACAACCTTTTCTTCTCCGACATTTACGCCTTTGGGCAAAAGCACATAGCGCTTCTCGCCATCTTTGTAGACTGCAAGACCGATAAAACCTGTTCGGTTTGGATCGTATTCGACAGAAGTTATTTTGAAAGGTATACCAACTTTGTCATATTTAAAATCAACCATTCTAAAGAGTTTTTTGCTACCACCGCCCTTGTGACGCACCGTAATACGCCCGGCATTGTTGCGCCCCATAGCGCGCTTGCGACCAAAAACCAAAGATTTTTCTGGTCGAGTCTTGGTCAAGAGGCCGGAATATTTTATAACCGACATATTGCGCCTTGATTTGGTTGTAGGTTTGAAGTTCTTGATCATAATTTTAATATTCTATCTTTTCACCCTTTTTTAGATAAACATAAACTTTCTTAACGCCCTGTTTGGTGCCTCGCTTGCCCCTGACAAAAACCCGTTTACTTGGGTTGGTTGCAACCGCAACCTTGACCGGCACAACACCATAAAAGGCTTTGATCGCTTTGCCGATTTGAGCCTTGGTCGCCAAAGAGGCCACCTCAAAGGTGTGGACATTCTTTTCCGCCAAAAAATTGGCCTTTTCGGTAATTCTTGGTCGCAAGAGCAAACCGGCGTATTTTGCTTTTTCGGTGTTTTTGGTCATTTTATTTTGCGCGTTTTAGCAATGTCTCAACCGATTTCTCCGGATTTTCGATAATCAAGTATTTGTACTTGAGCACATCGACCGGATTGAGATCTGCTGTCTTGCCAATTTCGAGATTATTGAAATTACGAAAACTCTTCAAAACCCCATCTTTGACTTCGAATAGAGAAAGGAAGCCGGCGTTTTTCTTGGCGGTAAGCTTTTCAAAACCTTTGATCTTGGCAAGAGCCCCGAGAGTTTTTTTGGCTTCGGCTGTCTTTGGAGTATTCATAGCCAGACTATCTACAAAAATCACGCCCCCGTCTTTGAGTTTCTTTGAAAGGACAGAGAAGAGAGCTCGAGCGCGCATCTTTTTGTTGATCTTCTTGTCGTAACTGCGTTCGTTGCGCGGACCATGAGCCACACCGCCTCCAACCCAAATCGGGCTACGCCTCGAACCATGACGAGCTCGGCCAGTACCCTTTTGCTTCCAAGGTTTTTTGCCAGTACCGCTGACTTCGCCTCGATTTTTGGTATGAGCAATCGGTGTGCGGGCATTAGCCATCATACCAACAACCACTTGGTGGACCAAAGCTTCGTTCCACTTGGCACCAAAAACCGCCTCCGGCAATTTTATCTTGCCTGATTCTTGGCCTTTTTGGTTGTAGACGACTGATTCCATTTTAATAAAAATTACTTCGATTTTACCTCTACTAAAGTTCCGCGTCGGCCCGGCATTGCACCCGAAACCAGCATTGTATTGTTCTTGGGGTCAACCGCCAAAACTTCCAAATTTTTGATCGTTACTCGGTCGCTACCCATTCGACCGGCCATACGCATACCCTTTGGCACACGTCCACCGTTTCTGGTACCACCGGAAATCGAACCCGGCTCGCGTTCAGAGTGTTTCTGACCGTGAGAACGCGGACCACCATGGAAGCCATGACGTTTGACAACACCCTGGAAACCTTTGCCCTTGGAAATACCCGAAACAACTACTCGATCACCAACAGCAAAAACTTCAGGGGTTACTTTGTCGCCTCGTTTTAGATCGCCAAGTTCTTGGAGGCGAAATTCTTTCAAAACTGCAAAATTGCCAAGATCTTTGGTGTGGCCCTTGGTCGCTTTGGACAAATTTTTGTCTTTGCGCTCACCAAAGCCAAACTGGACCGCCAAATAGCCGTCTTTTTCTTTGGTTTTGACCTGCACGACCGTCATTGGTCCGGTGCTCAAAAGAGTGGCGACTCGAGCTCGCCCATCTTCCCCAAAAATTTGGGTCATATTTTCTTTTTTGGCCAATATGAATTTCATTAGTGCAAAAAGTCTTCTCAAAAACCGCAAGAAAAAGCCGATAGGCTTTCGAACAAATCTAACAAATATCAAAGAATTATGCAAGCCTAAAGAACCAAATCAAAAACCACCCCTCGACAAGCTCAGGGTGGTTTTTGAATTTTTTGAGAGAAAATTAGATAATCTTCACATCGATCGAAACACCACTCGGCAAAGAAAGGTTGGTCAAAGCCTCCATTATCTTAGGCGAGGGGTTGACGATATCGATCACTCGGCGATGAACCCGCATTTCAAACTGCTCGCGCGAATTCTTGTAGACGAAGGGCGAGCGGTTGACCGTATACTTTTTGATCTCGGTCGGTAGGGGCACCGGTCCAACAACTTGAGCATCATAACGCAAAGCTGTGTCAATAATCTGCTTGACCGAAAGGTCTAGTACTTTGTATTCGTAAGCCTTGACTCTGATGCGCAATTTGGAAATCGCCTCCTCCTTCTTGGAAGCGCTTTTCCTTTTTGTTGTTTTCAAAGTGCTTTGGGTCATTTGCTAGATTTATAACCTAAATCAAGATTTTAAGCAATGATCTTGGTTACCACGCCGGCGCCAACGGTCTTGCCACCTTCGCGGATAGCAAACTTCTGTTGAGCTTCAAGAGCCACCGGAGCCACCAACTTGACCTTAAAGGTTGCGGTGTCGCCCGGCATAACCATTTCTACACCTTCAGCCAAAGTAACTTCACCAGTCACATCGGTAGTGCGGATATAGAATTGAGGCTTGTAGCCAGTGAAGAACGGTGTGTGTCGGCCACCTTCTTCCTTCTTGAGAATATAAACTTCGGCTTCGAAATCAGTGTGCGGAGTAACCGAACCGGGTTTGGCAATAACCTGACCGCGGTGCACATCTTCTTTCTTCAAACCGCGGAGAAGGATACCTGCATTGTCGCCAGCCATACCCTCATTCAACTGCTTGTTGAACATTTCGATACCAGTAATGGTGGTCTTTTGAGCGTCTTTGAGACCAATAACCTCAACTTCTTCACCAACCTTAGCAATACCTCTTTCGATTTTACCAGTAACCACTGTGCCTCGGCCTTCAATTGAGAAGATGTCTTCGATTGGCATCAAGAATGGCTTCTCGGTGTCGCGCACTGGAGTTGGAATGTAGCTATCGAGAGTGTTGACGAGCTCGAGCACCTTTTGGGCCCACTCATCGTCAGCGCTTTTGGCTTCCAAAGCCTTCAGACCAGAACCGCGAATAATCGGTGTATTGGCTCCATCGTATTGGTTTTTGGTCAAAAGGTCGCGAATTTCTTCTTCTACCAAGTCGATCATATCCTTATCAGGCACCATGTCGCACTTGTTTAGAAAGACGATAATCTTGGGCACACCAACTTGGCGGGCCAAGAGCACGTGCTCTCTGGTCTGGGGCATAGCGCCATCAGTAGCAGCCACCACGAGCACGGCACCATCCATTTGGGCAGCGCCAGTAATCATGTTTTTGATGTAGTCGGCGTGACCCGGAGCGTCGATGTGAGCGTAGTGTCTATTGGCTGTCCAGTATTCCGAGTGGTGCAAGGCAATAGTAATGCCTCGGGCCTTCTCTTCTGGAGCGTTGTCAATTTTATCCACCTCTTCTACACGAGCACCATAGCCCTTGTCTTTATTGAGATCAAGAACATGGAGTATGCCTGCAGTCAAAGTGGTCTTGCCGTGGTCGACGTGGCCGATAGTACCGACGTTGACGTGTGGCTTGGATCGATCAAATGCATCTGCCATAATTTTTTAATTAAAAAGTTATTAATTGATACTTCTAACGTCTTCCGGACGAGCTCAAATTTTGCCAAAAATATTTACCATACTCCGGACAAAGAAAAACCCGCCTCGGATAAACAAAAGCTATTCTAACAAAGCCCTTGCAAGTATGCAAGCCGAGGCTAAGCAAAAATACCAGAGGTCGCGCGCTTGAGGCGCGACATCTCGTCGGTCACGATATCCTTAAAACCCGGGACCCGATCTTTGAGGAAAACTATGACCTTCTGATAGTCTTCGCCAGCATTGGTGATAACCTCGTCAAAATCAGTCATTGTTTGCTCATCCATCACCTCGACCGCCCGCTCAACCACATATTCAAAAAGCATTGCCCCGATGCGCTCAATAAACTTCTCCTGATCGGCTTCGGTCATATCGCCGAGTCCAAAATCCGCCACTATTTTTTTCTTCAAATTTTCATCCATTATTTTGGCTTATTTGATTTTAACATTATCTCACCCAGTCTTCTATAATAAGACTGCATATTCTCGTTATCGAAAGGCTTGAGATCTTCAGAGTCAACACCCTTGACCCGACCCACCTGATCTCTCAAGCCCAAGATCATCTTTATAAACTTTTTGTGTTTAGAATTTTGCTCAATCAAATCAATCGTTTTTGTATCTAATCTGGTATTATTGGGTGTATCGACATATTGCATAACCAAACCAGCCGGCTTATCGGCGATCTCTAGAAATTCTGGCGACTTTGCTCCGTGAATCTTCCCACCAAAAAGACGTTTTTTGGCATAAATACCATCGAGATCTTTGTTTATCCTCTCCTCTATTTCTTGAATAAGTTCGGTATCATTTCTGAAACTTCTTACGTTTCTTAGACCTTCATTAGAACTGGCATTCGGCGTTTGGGGAGATTCTGTTTTTAAATCTTCTGGCAAATCTAGTGACAATTTGGAAGGTTCAGAACCCGCGACAAAACTTCTGACTGAATCACGAGCAAGCTTTTCTTGGCCTTGGGCCAAATCTTGAGCCATCTCTTGGATATTTTTGTTACCCTGCAAAAGTTGTTTAGAAAGTTTTTGCACTTCTATTTCTACATCTTCTGTTCTTTGTTCCAACTCTGCTACACCCGCTTTGTATTCCTCCGAATTTTTGTCCAAACTATTCAATTCTTCTGCTTTCTTTCTTATTTCTGCCACAGCTTTTTGAAGCTCTTCACTTTCAGAAGAAAATTTATTTCTCAGAATAGAACTCTCGAGTTTTGCATCTACTTCAGATATTTTCACACCCAAATTGTAATTGGGGATGCCCGAGCTTTCCGAGGCTATGCCCATATTTGGCTCCGACATTGGTGTCTCTGCTTTACCAGAAAAAGCCTCCTCCTTCGTTTCAACATCATCATAATAGGCTCCGCTTGATGGCTCTACCACTTTTGGTGTCTCAACCTTTTCGGCCAAAATTTCAGCCACCTGATCCGAGGTTAGAGGTTTGCCGGCATTCGTCGGATCAGCCACCCATTTGGCGATCTTGGCATTATTTTCTAGAATATTGCGAACCTTATCAGAAGAAAGATTTTCTGCTTTCTCCATCAATTCATCGATCTTGGCCTTGTCGGTAAAAAGACTACTGAAATTAAGCTTGTCGCCAATATTCAAAGAACCATCGGCCTCCAGGCCGATCTTTTCGGCATTTCTGATAGCTTCGTTGGCTAAATTGCTGATTACAAAATTTTTCTTAGCCAAAATTTCCTCGGCATTGCCACTCAAACTCTTGAATTTGTCATTGTGATCCATCATTCGCTCAAGAATTTTCCAAGTCGAATCACCACTCGCCACCTCAACCTCTTCTACGCCAGGATTATCAAAAATCCCTTCAGCAACTTTGACGGTTGTTACAACCGATTCAACTTGCGTAGCAGTTTGAGTTTCTGTTGCATCAGGCACATTTAGATCGTGTTGATTTCTGGGAAAATCTTCTGGCAAATTCGGTTGAATTCCAGAGGATTTTGGTTGTTCGAAATTTTTAATAAAATCTCGGACAGTTTGTTGTTGTTCAAGAGCCAGATTTTTGGCCGCTTGGTCCAGATCCTTTGGGCCGTTACCAATCGCCAAAGCACCAGACTCCTTACTGTTCGGCTCACCAAATCTTCTGGCTGATTCTGCAATTCGATCAAAAAATCCTCTGCCCGTTGGTGTGTCAGATGGAGAATTGACATCAACTACATTTTCTGCAGCCTTGCCACTACCCATACCCGCCCACATACCAGCTCCAGCTACTCCAAAGGCGCTTCCAACCTTGGCTCTCTTAATCCATTTCTGATATTTATCATACTTTTCATTTATTTCTCTGGTTTTTCTGATCGTTTCCAGTTCATCCAAATTCTGTTCCGAGAGATTTTTGAGTTCCTCTTTTCTTTCTTGCTCATAACTCTCACCTTTTTTGTGTATCGCACCACGCAAAGCCGAACCACCAGCGACAGTTAACGCACCTCTTGCCATTCTGGCTCCGGCAAAACCAGCAGCCGAAGCCATAGTTGTGCCGACAGCGGCCATACCCAAGCCATAACCAGCGGCGGTAAAAAGTAGAGTGGTTGCTGGAATTCTGTAATACCATTTTATGCCTAAATAAGCCTTGACTGCTTTGTTGCTCAAAACTTTAGCATAGGCTTCTTTGGCTGAATTCAATATTCCACCTTCTTTCTTTTCTTTGCCATAATCTTTTTGTGCTTGCCTAAAATCCTTCATCTCGCCGATATAAATTTCTTCCATTATTTTGAGCTTCACACCAGAATCAACTTTCTTTTTCTCTTCCGGACTCAAGTTGTCATAATCGATACCCAAAAGACTCAGGGTTCTTATTTTTTCTTCGGCCACTTTTCGACTTTGGCCATATGCCAACGCCGCTTCATCAGAAATGGCTTTCAATCTAGCCTTTTCTTCTTCACTCACAGCTGAGTTTAGGGAATTTTCATATTCCGCCCTACAAGTTACAGCTCTATTCCTAGCTTCAGCCATCGCCTGCCACTCCGACCCTTTGCGCCATTCGGGCTCAACATTTTTTTCGACTTCGTCTTTCTTCTTGTCAACTTCTTGCCCACCAGGCTCCGAAGTGGCAGGGTCTTTTGTAGAATTTTGCAAAACTTCTATTATCTTGCGAGGGTGGACTATTTCCTGACTAAAGCCCAGACGAGAAGTTATGGTCTTTTTGACAGGCCGAATCTTGCACCTAATACCACCTAATTCATCCACCTCAAAACCGTCTACTATGGCCTCGCTTTCTTTTTTCTCATCATCCTCAAATTTTATTTTATCTCCTTTAGAAACCCTTAAGCCTCCTTGGGTAATAATCGAATCACCTCCAAATCCCTCTTTTTTATAAAAATCCCTCAATGAATATCCCTTTTGTTCTTCAAAAATTGTTTTTACATCCTGATCATTTTTGTGTTCTCGCCAATACTTAATAAATTTAGCCAACTCTTCTTGGTCTACAAACTCACCTATAGAAAAATTTATAATTCTTTCTGTACTAACATCTTTAAAAAAATGGCTATCTGTCTGATCAGGGTTAGTAGCTATAAAATAAACTCCGAGATCTTCTACCGGCGATATGTCTAATTGTTTGCATGTATCCACAATTCCTACAACCTTTTCTTTCCATTTTTCAAGCTCGCCCGTGTAAGAATGCATGCCAACTTTGACACCTTTAGATTCTAACCAGTCCTTGGCTTCATTAAATTTTTCTTCTAGCCACTCTGGACCAGCGGACGAAGGCTGAGCTACAAGTGTCGATTTAGACAAAGAAACACCGTTTTCGACAGGTGAAAGAAGATCTGGATGTAATTCTATTTCGTTTTCAGGATCAGAATCGGGTTTTATGTGAGCAAAAATAACGCCGTTATTCTCTTCAAAAGAACTGACGGTTCCAGTATTTGTAGCAAATCCACCAGCCGAGACCCAAGACACCTTGTCACCCATTCTAAATGTTTCTGAATTTTTACCTGTTGCAAATTCAATTTTTTCCGGCGAGGCCACAGTATCCTGTTTAGGCTCTTCTGGTTTATTTTCTGTTGGTAATTTTTCTTCTATTTGATCTGCGTTGATATCGTAGAAACGATCTTCTGCAGAATCAAAAACTTTAAATTTCCCCGAATCAACAATTTCTCTTATTTCTCCTTCTATTGTTCGAGTGCCCGTAATATTTCTAAAACGAATTTTGTCCCCAATTGTATATCCTGATGCTTCTTGTTCGGGTCCTGTATTTTGGCGCACTTCAGACTCACGCTTCTCAGCAAGAGATGCATTCGGATTTATCTCAAGAGGATTTTCTTCTTTAGGTTTTTCTTGATTGTCCCCAGGTTCGTTGTTCATTGCCTCAAATTATAACGTGCTTAAACAAAAACAACAATTTGACAGCCAGCTCCAAATGTGTATAATAGAGTCTAATACTGAAAGACTGACACTCCGCTTGCCCGCGGATTTTTTGTTGGTTTGCAGTATACTTTAAGAACTTTCAACTTTATAAACTTTTAACTAAAAGAGATGTTCGACCTCAAAGTAATCAATTCGGTGCTCGACCAACTCGAAGAAGAGCGCGGCATACCCAAAGAAAAGGTGCTCGAAGCGATCGAGATGGCTCTGGCCACAGCTTACAAGAAAGAATATGGCAAGCGCGGACAAATCATTCGTGCCAAATTCGACATAAATTCTGGTGCGGTAGAAATGGAGCAAGTCAAGGTCGTAGTCGATGAAAACCAAGTCTTTATGGACAAGGAGGCTCTAACCGAGGCCCTAGAAAAAGCCGAGGAGACCGATGACGAACGCGTGCTTTTCAACCCCGAACATCATATTTTGCTCGAGGATGCCAAGCGCATCAAACGCGACGCTCAACTTGGCGACGAGATCGTCTTCCCCATCGAATCCAAAGGCGACTATGGTCGCATTGCAAGCCAAACTGCCAAACAAGTCATAATCCAAAAGATCCGCGAGGCCGAAAGATCTTCGGTCCTCAAAGAATTCGGCGCCCGTGAGGGTGACATCATCACCGGCTCAGTCCAAAGAATCGAGCGAGGCAATATCTTCGTCGATGTCGGCCGAGCCGTAGGTATCTTGCCCTACGAAGAACAGATCCCTGGCGAAAGATACAGCCAAGGCGAGCGCGTACGCGCCTACCTTTACCGTGTCGAAGACGGACCAAAAGGAGTTACTTTGCGCCTTTCGCGCTCTCATCCGCGCTTTTTGGCCAAACTTTTCGAAACCGAAGCGCCAGAACTTGCCAACGGCACCATTCAGATCCAAGCCATTGCTCGCGAAGCTGGTAGTCGTTCCAAAGTAGCTGTGGCTACCAACGACCCCTACATCGATCCGGTCGGCTCGCTCGTCGGCCAGCGCGGAGTCCGCGTAGCTACTGTCACCAGCGAGCTTGGTGGTGAAAAAATCGACGTCATTGAATGGTCCGAGGACCCCAAAACTTTCATCGAGGATGCGCTTTCTCCGGCCAAAACCATTTCTGTTGAAGTTGACCAAGAAAATCGTCAAGCCAAAGTCGTGGTTGCCGAAGACCAACAGTCGCTCGCAATTGGCAAGGGTGGCCAAAACGTCCGCCTAGCAGCCAAACTGACCGGCTGGCGCATCGATATCAGCTCCGTCAAAGGCGAAGACCTCGGCAGTGCCGAAAGCGAGGTGAACGAATTAACCTAATTATTCTAATTAATCTAATACCCAAATTGGGTATTGAAAAATTGGTTATTTTTAGGATAATTAGAACAATTAGTATAATTAAAATAAAATGAACCTATGGCACGAAATAGAACCCGGCACTAAAGAAAAGATGAATGTGATCATCGAAATCAACAAGGGTTCCAAAAACAAATACGAAGTGGACAAGAAAACCGGCCTGATTGCGCTCGATCGCGCCGCCCACACGGCCCAAGACTTTCCTTTTGATTATGGCTTTGTGCCCCAAAGCCTTTGGCACGACAATGATCCGCTCGACGTAATTGTGCTAACTACTTTCCCTCTCTTGCCGGGAGTCTTGGTTCGCGCCAGACCGGTAGCTATTATGAACATGGTAGACGGTGGCGAGGGAGATGATAAAATAATATCAGTGCCCTGTGACGACCCTCGTTGGGACAACGTCTTGGATCTTGCAGATATCAACAAACACACTCTCAAAGAAATCGAGCACTTTTACTCGACTTACAAGAAACTTCAGAACAAGGAAGTCGAGGTGACTGGCTTCAAGGGCCGAGCCGAAGCCGAAAAGGCTTTCGAAGAGGGTTTGGATCTCTACAAGACCAAATTTAGCAAATAATCCAAAATTATGAACAAGAAAAAGTTTTTGGCGAGCGGCTTGATCTTATTTGGCCTGTTGCCAATGTTCGCTTTTGCAACCCTAGATGAATCCGAAGAAATCGAGGCGATGAAATCAAGTTCGGACATAGAAACAAGAAATCGTGGTTTAAAACTCGAAGCTGAACGTGAAGCCCGAGAAGCAAAAAAAGAAAACAGAGAAGAACAGCGCAATACCATCAAAGCCAATATCGAGGCTCGCAAAGAAGAAGTTAAAAATGCCGTCCAAGAAAGACGCGAAGCCGTAGAACAAAAAGTTTTGGAGCGGCTCGAAAAGTTTGTCTCGACCATTGTTACTCGTTTCGAATCAGCTACAGGCCGACTCGACACCCTTTCGGCTCGCATCAAATCAAGAATCGACAAGCTAAACGAAGCTGGTATCGACACCACTGATTCCCAAGAATTGCTCGACGAAGCCAACGCCAAGATTCTCTTGGCCAAAGCCGAGGTCGCCAAGATCAAACCCAAGGCCGATGAGGTCGTGAGTGGCGACACCCGAGCCCTCTATCCAGAGCTCAAAGAGGTGGTCAACAAAGCCAAGGAGTCAATCAAAGAAGCTCATTCCGCTCTTATCGAAGTTGTAAAAAGCCTCAAGCCGGGTCAACAAAGATTGGAGGAAAAACTAAAATCTGAAACAGAAAACGAGACCGAGGATCAAAATTCCTAAATCGCAAATTAACAACCTAAACCTAAGTATAAAAAAATGGAAAACGTCAACATGAACCAGATGCCTCCGATAGTTGGAGCTCCCAAAAAGAGCCTGACACCTATGATTTTGGTTGTCTTGCTCCTTGCGGTTATCATTATCGGCGGGCTCTACCTTATCAAGTCGCGCTCAAACACTGAGCCCTTTGTACCCAACCAAACAGACAGTGTAACCGAATCGCTCAATAGCCAAAATACTTCCGACGATCTCAACACTATCGAAGCCGATCTAAACGCAGAAACTTTCAACAACCTCGACCAAGGGGCTGCGGTTATCGAAGCCGAGCTGCAATAAGCTCTTACCATAACAACAAAGACTCCCCCAACAGGGAGTTTTTGTTTGCATAAGTCACAATTTCTGCTAGACTGAAAACCCTATGAAATACGAAAGCAAAATCAAAAACTTACCGAAATCAGAAGTCGAAATCGAGGTTGCTTTGCCGGCCGAAGATTTGGCAAAAGCTCGAGACAAGGCGCTCAAAAAATTTAGCCAGACAATCGAAGTCGACGGCTTCCGCAAAGGCAATGTGCCAGAAAAAATAGTCTTGGAGAAGTTGAGTGAGCGAGTCATCCTCGAAGAAGCGGGAGAAATTTTGCTAACCGAGCACTACCCTCAAATTATTGCGGAGACCAAGCTCGACACCATTGGCCGACCCGAGATCGCTATCACCAAACTCGCTCTTGGCAATCCTTTTGAATTCAAGATCAAAGTTGCCATCATACCAAAATTTGATTTGCCAGATTACAAAAAGATCGCTCAAGAAATTTTGACCAAAAACAAAGAACAAAAGTTCGAAGCCAGCCAGAAAGAAATCGATGAAGTTCTCCTACAGATTAGAAAGAACAAAGCTCACTTCGACTGGCATCGAGCAAACCCTGAAGTCCAAGACCACAATCACCCCGACCTAGAAAAAGAAGAAAACCTCCCTGCTCTCGATGACAAACTCGCCCAAGAGGCCGGCAATTTCAAAAATCTAGACGAGCTCAAGGCCAAAATAAAAGAAAACATCGAGACAGACAAAAAAAATCGAGAGATCGAAAAAAGACGTGCCGAGATTTTGGATAAGCTGGTGGCCCAAACCAAGCTCGAAGCACCTGAGGTGCTCATAAAAAGCGAAACCGAAAAGTCGCTCGCCCAATTCAAAGACGATATCGCTCGTATGGGCGGGCAATGGGCAGATTATCTGACTCATACCAAGAAGACCGAAGACGACCTACGCCAAGACATGAAAGAGAGTAGCGAAAAACGTGCCAAAATCCAACTCATCTTCAACAAAATCGCCGAGGTTGAGAAGCTTGTCCCCAACAAAGAGGTTTTCGAAAATGAAGTCAAACAGCTCAAGGCCCATCACCCCGAAGCCGATGAAGAAAACATTCGCATCTTCGTCACCACCCTCCTCCTTAACCAAGAAGTTTTGAAATTGCTCGAAACATCCTAAGGTCTCGCCTTAGGAAAATTTAACAAGAGCAACCACGGCGGCCGTTTCGGCGCGCAAAGTTAATTTACCGAGTGAAAATATTTCAGCATTATTTTCTCTAAAAAATTTGAGTTCTTTCTCACTCCACCCACCTTCTGGTCCGATAAAAATAGATGTAGAACTTTCTCCCCTCTCCTTCACAAGGAGAGGGGTCGGGGGTGAGGTCGTTCCAGACGCATCAAATACTATAACTCGACTATTTTTATCAAAACTAACATCTACTAACTTTTGACTATCTTCTATTACCGGCACATCCGCCCGACCGCACTGCTCGCTCGCTTCGATTGCGATCTTGCGCGCGCGCTCGAGGTTAAAGCCTTTTTTCTCGCTCCGTTCTGAAATTATTGGTATTATTTTTGTCACGCCAAGCTCGGTCGCCTTTTCTACCACCCACTCCATTTTGTCTTTCTTGATAAGCGACTGATAGAGGATAACCTGTCTTTCTGGCAAAAGCCCTTTTCGCTCACCGACTATCTCAAGCTCAACTTCCCTATTGCCCATCTTTGCAATCAAAGCATCGTACTCTAAGCCACTACCGTCGAAAACAATGAGCTCGGTACCGGTATTGTAGCGAAAAACATTGCGCCACTGGTGCAGCAATCTTTCTTCTTTGATAAAAATTTTTGAGCCGACCATCGGCTCGGTTATAAAAAATCTATGCAAACGCATAAAAGTATGCTAGCATTTTGGTTATGAAAAATACAATACAAAATTCAATATTGGTCCCAACCGTAATCGAAAAGACGCACCAGGGCGAGCGCGCTTACGACATCTATTCGCGTCTACTCAAGGAACGCATCATCTTTCTTGGTGGCCCGATCGAAGACACAATGGCTAATCTGATCATCGCCCAACTGCTTTTTCTGCAAGCCGAAGATCCTAAGAAAGACATATCAATTTACATAAACTCCCCAGGCGGATCGGTGACTTCGACTTTGGCAATCGTCGACACAATGAAGTTTATCAAGCCGGATGTTTCGACCGTCTGTGTCGGTATCGCCGCCTCGGGCGCCGCTTTGATACTCTCGGCCGGTGCTAAAGGCAAGAGGCTTATTTTGCCAAACGCCGAGGTGATGATCCACCAACCTCTGATGAGTGGGGTCGAGGGCCAGGCGACCGATATAGCCATCACCGCCAAACAAATCCTCAAAACCAAAGACCGACTCAACAAAATGCTTGCAGAAAACACCGGTCAACCACTTTCAAAAATCGAACAGGATGTTGAGCGTGACTTCTTTATGGACGCCAACGAAGCCAAAAAGTATGGCATAGTTGATAAAATCCTCTAGCTCGTATATACTCTCCTGTATTAACCATTAAATTTTGCGATTTGCTTCAGAAAAAGGCTGAATTTGAGAGAAAAAATCCTAAAAACAACGATTTTCTTATGTTTTCCAAGATTTCCAAAAACAGGCAAATAAAGAGCTCTCTGGGGTAGAATCGCCCAATAATATATGTCTTTAAAATTAGCACTACTACTCGCCGCCCTAGCGGCTCTTGTTGGCGTCGGTTTTGGTTACTTCCTACGCTGGATTATTTCGCTCGGCCAACGTGGTTCGGTCGAACTCCGAATCAAGCAGATGGAACTACACGCCCGCGAGGAAGCCAAGCGCATTATCGAAGAATCGGAAAAGAAAGCCGAGGAAACCCTCAACACCGTTCGAGCCGAACTCAAAGAAAGAGAAGAGAAGGCTCAAAAGACCGAAGATCGTCTGATCAAAAAGGAAGAATTTTTGGATAAGCGCCAGCTCGATATCGATAAAGAAATCGAGCAAATCAAAGAGAAGGTTTCTGAAATCAAACAGATCAAAGAACGAGCTGAGAATTTGGAGAAACAGCGACTCGAGGAGCTCCAAAAAATTTCACGCCTCAATACCGAAGAGGCCAAAGCTCTTTTGATCTCGGAAATCGAAAGAAAACAGGAGGAAGATATTTTGATCCGTCTCCAAAAACTCGAGGCTCAAGGCGCCGAAAGGCTCGAGGAGAAGGCCAAAAGCATTCTAACTACCTCGATTCATCGCTTTGCCAATTCTGTTTCTTCTGATGTCTTTTCCACAAGCGTTGCCATTCCTTCTGATGAAATCAAGGGCAAAATAATCGGCAAGGAGGGTCGCAACATCAAAGCCTTTGAGCGTGCCTCGGGCGTTGAAGTTATTGTCGACGATACGCCAGGCGTAATTACCCTTTCGGCTCATGATCCGGTCCGCCGCCAGGTAGCCAAAGTTGCTCTGGAAAACCTAATCCAAGATGGTCGTATCCAACCAGCCAAGATCGAAGAAATGGTCGAGAAGGCCAAGCAAGAAATCAGCAAGATCATCAGGGAAAAGGGCGAACAAGCTGTCTACGAATGTGGCGTCTTCAATCTCGATCCACGCATCGTGAGCATCTTGGGCCGTCTACACTTTAGAACCTCCTACGGCCAAAATGTTTTGCAACACTCGATCGAGATGTCGCACGTCGCTGGTATGATCGCGACCGAGGTCGGCGCCAATGTTCAGATCGCCAAAGCTGGCGCCCTGCTCCACGACATCGGCAAAGCTGTTGACCACGAAATTCAAGGCACTCACGTCGAAATCGGCCGACGCATTCTACAAAAGTTCGGTGCCGACCCGCTCATCATCAAAGCTATGGAGGCTCACCACGGTGAGTATCCTTACGAAACTTTAGAGTCTTACATCGTCCAGGCAGCTGATGCCATCTCCGGTTCGCGACCAGGCGCTCGACGCGACAGTGTCGAAAATTATCTCAAGCGCCTCTCCGAGCTCGAAAGCATCGCCACCTCCTTCAAGGGAGTTGAGAAGGCTTATGCTCTACAAGCCGGCCGCGAAATCCGCGTCTTTGTCACACCAAGCGAGGTGAGCGACCTCGAAGCGCGCAACACTGCCCGCGAAATCGCCGTCCGCATCGAAAACGAACTCAAATATCCGGGCGAAATCCGCGTCCTCGTCATTCGCGAATCCCGCACCTTAGAATTCGCAAGATAAAAATTTCAAGGATTAAATTTTACAATTTGTACTCCTTGCCCGCTTCGGGATAAAGCGCCTCGATGCCTACATAGTCGCGGATGCGCTGAGCAAGGAAAAGTGAAGCCTTGGGCTCGCCCATACATACAAAAACTTTTTTCAATGAATGAATATTTTGTATTTCTCCCCTCTCCTTCACAAGGAGAGGGGTCGGGGGTGAGGTCGTAATTTTCTCGACAAACTCCACCAAATGCTCCGAATCTTTATGCGCGCTATAGCCCATAATGCTTTCAATCTGGGCTTTAACTTTTACTTTCAACTTCCCCCCTTTGCTCAATTCATAATTCATAATTCTTAATTCAACTTCTTTATCCCCATCTTGCAACTTTCGACCCAAGGTCCCAACCGGCTGATAACCGACCAAAAGAATCGTATTTTTTGGATCACCAAGAGCTTCGGCTTCGTGTTCGACTACCCTCCCCCCTTCCGACATACCCGAGCCAGCAATAATTATTTTTGGCCCGGCAACTTTTTCGATCGCCAAACTTTCACGGTAAGAATGAACAATCTTGAGTTTGGGAAAATCAAAAATATTATCGCCCGATTTTATTTCCTCCTGAATCCTTTGATTAAAAAGATGGGTCGAGTTTTTGTAAATCTCCGTAACTCTGCTCGCCAAAGGCGAGTCGAGATAGACCGGCACGCTCTCTATCTCGCCGTCTTCGACCAAATTATTAAGTTCGTAGAGCAAAACCTGGGTCCTTTCGACCGCAAAGGCCGGAATAACCACCGTTCCACCTCTTTTGAGGGTTTTGTTTATTATGGCTTTAAACTTCTCTCTTCTCTCGGTTTTGCTTTCGTGATTGCGGTCGCCATAGACGCTTTCCATCACTACATAGTCGACCCCACTGACCGATGCCGTATCACAAAGCAAAGGCGAGGGACTATTACCCAGGTCTCCGGTAAAGAGAATTTTTTGCTGGCCCAAATCCACTACAATCATACTCGAACCCAAAATATGCCCCGCATCTTTGAAAAGCGCCGTTTGGCTTGGGCCGATCGAAAACCTTTCTTCGTAAGCAAAGGTCTGCCAAAGTTTGAGGGCTTCTCCGATGTGTTTTTCTTCATACAAATTATGTAGAGTGCCATCTCGCGACTCTTTGGCCGACATAATTTTGTAAGCATCTTCAAGCAGGGGTTCGGCAATGGCTCTAGTTTCTGGAGTAGAAAAAATTTTACCTCTGAAACCATCTTTGACCAGTTTTGGAATTCGACCAATGTGATCCATATGAGCATGCGTAACAAGAAGGGCTTCAATCTTGCTCGGATCGTAAGCAAAATCTCGCATATTTATAAGGTCGGAGTCGCGCCCGCCTTGGAGCAACCCACAATCGACCAAAAACTTCTGCTCCGCCTCGAGCAAAAAGTTGGCGCCCGTCGTCGCCCCAACACCGCCATAAAATATAAGTTTAACTTCTGACATTGCTTTCGATTTTTGGATTTACTAGATCCAACTCTTTGGAATAAGCATAAAGACAAGCCACCAGAGCACCCAGAAGATCCATAACAATATCTAGTGTCGTATCCGAAATATACTCTTCTCCGTGCAGTCTAGATTCACCGAGCAAGAGTTCATAAATTTCCCAAGAAACTCCGATCAAAACGATCGCCAGCAAAGAAATCTTGGCAAAGCTTTTGAGCTCGCGCTCCTCCGGCGCCAAGAAGCCAGAAAAAAAATAAAACCAAAGGAAAAAAGAGGCAACCAAAGCCCCACCCAAGAAATGCATGAGCGAGTCAAACCACAGCCAGCGCCAATAAAGGTCTTGGTCCAAAGCCAAAAAATTCAAAATTCCAACCACCAGGGCCAAAACACAAAATTCTTTGAAAATTTTTTGCCTAAACATTTCCACATTTTAACACAAAAACCGCCTTACGGCGGTTTTTGTGTAGGATCACCCAGAATAATTCCCTAATTATTTAAATTTAGGTGGGTGGCCGCAAATGGGCCGGTCAGAACGCGCTATTTTGTAACGCACTCATCGCGACTCAAAAATATTAGGCCTCCCTGAATATGTGTAATCTAGAAAATATCCAGATGACCCTACCCATATTATAGACCAAAAGAGTAAAGTTTAAAAGTCGAAAACTTATCAATTCTCGGCCTCCTTGTTTTATAGTATTACCAACCTATTCCAAAATGCCGTCGAGGTTGACGTCGTAGAGGATTTGTTCTTGGACCAAGCGATAGTTGTTCAGTTCTTCGGGCTTAAACCAATGAGCAATCTCTGGCTCGGCTTCGCCGACCGAACCAGAAGCGTGAATGAGGTTGCGGATAGCCCGGCGGTCGGTATCGGCCATAATGTAAGAATCGAGCACATAATCACCGCGGATAGTGCCAACATCAGAACTGCGCGGCTCGGTACCACCAACCAACTTGCGCACCAGCTCGACCGAATGAGCTCCTTGCCAGACCATTGCCACAACTGGCCCCGAGGTCATATATTTTTTTAGAGTTGCCAAAATCTTGGCTGTGATCTCGAATGGATCTTCGGTTTCCAGCTTTTCACCTTTTTCTTTGGCCGCTTTGACTCGCTTTTCGCCAGTAATCCGGCGCCATTCCGGATCAAGAGTATAATGCTTTTCGACATGTTCCTCGGTCGGCAAAAGCATTTTGACAGCAACGAGCTTCAAGCCCAACTTCTCAAACCGACCGATTATTTCGCCCACAAGCGATCTTTGGATACCATCGGGTTTGATAATTACAAGAGTTCTTTCTTCTTTGGGGTGATTCATTTTGAAAATTAAATAATTGGTAATTTATTGAAAATTGTAAATTAAAAATTGAAAATTACAAATTTGTTTATTTAGTAAGTATTTCAATACCAGTTGAAGTGACTGCCACCGTATGCTCAAAATGAGCCGAGAGCGACTTGTCGCGAGTAATGTAGGTGTAACCGTCCGGCAGACGCTTGATCTCGCGACTACCCAAACTAAACATCGGCTCAATTGCAATCACCATTCCCGGTCGGAGCTCTGGCCCCTCGCCACGCTTGGCCTTGTTGGGCACAAAGGGCTCCTCGTGCACACTATAGCCCACACCATGCCCAGAAAGACCTTCGACAATGCCGAGATCATATTTGACCGCGACTTCCATAATAGCCGCGCCTATATCACCAATATGGCCACCAACACGCATCGCCTTGATACCCTTATCGAGCGCTTCTTCGGTAGCCTTGATCAATTCTTTGGCCCGAGCACTCACCTCTCCGACCGGCACCGTAATCGCCGCATCGGTAATTAGCCCCTCAAAGGTTAGACCCAGATCGAGGGTGACGATATCGCCCTCAAAAAGTATTCGGCCAGCTCGGCCATCTTTGCCACCTTCGTTTGGTATACCATGAACAATCTCTTCGTTGATCGAAACACAGAGCGAAGCCGGATATGGCCTCTTGGCATCTTGGGGTTGGTAACCGAGAAATGAAGCCGAACACCCAGCCTCGTCGATCAACCTTTCGGCGTAATCGTTGAGTTCTCCGGTTTTGACCCCCGGTTTGACACGCCTCGCCACCTCGCGCAAAATCCGAGCGTGAATCTTGCCCCCCTCCTTCATTTTTTCTATTTCTTCATCTGTTTTGTAGCGAATAGCCATAAAAAATTAAAGTAGACCAGTTTTGGTTAAAATTTCTTGATGCACGGCGTGCATATCTTGCTCACCGTTTATCGAAAGAAAGCGATAATAAGGATCCTGTCTGAAATAATCGAGAGCCTTCATCACATTCTCGTCATACCAATTCATCCTGGCTTCGATGTCGAGGTTGTTGTCGTCGCTCCGACCTCGATTGCGCAAACGTTCGCTAGCCCACTCGCGCGAAACTTCGATTGAGATAATAAAAGGATTTTCTCGTTTATAAAATTTCATCGCCGAATCCAGAATCACGGCTTCGTGCGCTCGGCGCGAAAGACCATCGAGTATCATATGCTCATCACCACCAACATGACGCACCAAATATTCAGCCCAAACCCAGACTGGCAAAAACTCTGGCAAAAGCCCGCCCGCCTCCATTATTTCTTTGGTCAGCTTGGCAGAATAGGAGGCCTCGCTCGCAAACTCTCTAAATTTTTGGCCAGTTTCGAGATAGAGCACTCTCTTTTCTGGATCCTTTTTTGTCAGGGTTTCGATCAAAAACTTAGCCTGTGTGCCCTTACCCGAACCGGAACGACCAAAAAAGATAAAAGTTTGTGGTTGCATATATTAGAAATTAGTTTTTAGATATTAGACAATAGTCTTGAACCCATACTAACACAAACTAATGTCTAAAATCTAACATCTAAAAACTTGCTAGTATTCCTGTGCGGAAACTTGAGCGTCGATCTTTTTGATCAGGTCGATCACCACCGCCACCACAATCAAAAGTCCGGTACCACCGATCGCAACCGCGCTAATACCGGTAATAAATTGAATAGCCAGAGGCAAAACAGCAATCAAACCAAGGAAGAGCGCGCCGACCGCAGTCAGACGGAAGAGAGTTCGGCCGATATGAGCCGAGGTCGAACTACCCGGTCTAACTCCAGGAATAAAGGCTCCGCCGCGTTGAAGATTTTTGGCAATTGAATCCGGATCGAAGGTCACCGCCGTATAGAAATAGGTAAAGATAAAGACCAAGAAGAAGTAGATCACGGCATAAAGCGCTTGATTTGTTAATATACTCAAGACAAAGGCCGAAATCTTTTGGATCACCGCATTATTAACATTGGCCAAAAACTGAACAATCATTTGCGGAAAGAGCAAAATCGACAAAGCAAAAATGATCGGCATCACTCCGGCCTGGTTGACTCGCAAAGGTAGGTAGGTAGAAACCCCGCCATAAACCTTGTTGCCCCTAACCTGCTTGGCGTAAGTAATCGGGATTGGCCGTTCGGCCTCAGTAATAATCACTACTCCCCAGATAACCAAGAGAGCCGCGACCAAAAAACCAAGATAGGATGGCAAAAGAGATGGGTCAAAGGTCAACCAAAGTCGAGAAAGAGCGCCAGGCAAAGCCGCCACAATACCAGCAAAGATAATCATCGAAACACCATTACCCACACCAAACTCGCTGACCAATTCACCAAGCCACATCAAGAGGAGCGAGCCCGCGGTAATAACAATGAGGTTTGTCACCATATCAAAGGGCACCAACTTACCCAAAACACCTTGGTTTTGCAAAAGTGCCATAAAGCCAAAACCCTGAATCAAAGCCAAGGGCACCGAGAGCAGGCGCGAATATTGACTGAATTTTCTGCGGCCAGCCTCACCCTCTTCTTGATACATCTCTTTGAGCTTCGGGAACATCACAGTCAAAAGTTGCATAATGATCGAGGCGGTAATGTAAGGACCAACACCGAGCATTATGATCGAAAGATTAGAAAGACCGCCTCCAGAAAAGATATTGAGGAGACCAAAAAAGTCATTACCAGAAAGAAATTGTTCAAGCCTGATCGGGTCAATACCCGGAATCGGTATGGTCGCAAGCACTCGGAACAGACCCAAAACAACCACCGTAAAGACGATACGTCGAGCCAGGCTCTTGTCTCCGAAAATAAGTTTTAGTTTGTGAGTCAGATTCATATTTTTAGGCCACCTTGCCTCCGGCAAGTTCGATCGCTTCTCGAGCCGTTTTGGAAACTGAAACCTTTTCTATAATCAAAGGTTTAGTAACTGGACCAAGGCCGAGAATTTTGGCCTTGGCTATTTTACCTCCGATTTTTGGAACTAGACCCTTCTGCGAAAGGGAGAGCAGATTGACAACCTCGCCCTTTTCAAAGGCTTGGTCCAACAAAACCACGTTCAGCGCAAAAACCTTGGGCGCTATAGATTTGAAAGAGTTTCGGCCGCGACCACGAAGTTTGGGCAACTTTTTTATAAAGTCGCGCATTTCTGGACGCTTCTTGCGACCAGAACGAGCATTCTGACCCTTGGTGCCTCGACCAGAAGTTTTGCCCCTTTTGCCCCCGCGACCAACCTGTTTGGCCTTACGATTGGCTTTATTCTTTTTTAGATTATGTAGCTGCATTTGAGTTTATAAAGTTAGAAAGTTTGAAAGTTATAAAGATTATTTTGTGCTTGGGACTTTAGACTTTTGACTTTTGAGCTGTGTTAGCGCCTTGACTGTAGCTCGAGCAATGTTGAGTTTGTTTTTGGAGCGAGAAAGAATTTTGGCCGAGACTTCTTTGATACCAGCCAATTCAAGAATAGTTCTGACGGCGCTACCAGCAACAACGCCCTTGCCCGGAGCTCTCATTATTATAACCCGAGCGCTCGCATATTTGGCCTCAATTGAATGTGCAATGCTCGAGCCTTTCATTGGAATGGTAGCCAAAGATTTTTTGGCCGCGCGCACAGCTTTATCAACAGCAATCGGGGTATCACCGGCCTTGCCAAGACCAACTCCAACCCGCCCTTTTTTGTCACCAATCGCTACCGCCACGCTAAAACTAAATCGGCGACCACCGGCAACCACACGAGTTACTCGACGAACACTCAAAAGCTTCTGTTCGAATTCTTGTCTGGCCCTTTCTGGACGACGCGAAGGTTTGCGTTCATTGCGCTTTCTTTCGTTTTTCTTGAAATCCCTTGGAGCAGGAGCCGAAGTTTCTTCTACAACTTCCACAGCCAGAGCTCCCGCATCGGTATTTTCGGTTTCAAGATTTTCATCTACATTTTTTTCGAGAGTTTTGTCCATAATTTTTTAAAATTTTAATCCGCCTTTTCTAGCGCCTTCGGCAAGGGCTCTGACCGAGCCGACATAAATATAACCTCCTCGATCAAAGACGGCTTCAGCAAGTTTCTTTTCTTTGGCTTGCTTGGCCAGATCAAGCCCGACCGCTTCGGCCCGTTCTTGCATTGTGCCTTTCATCTTTTGCGAGGTCGAGGCACAAAGAGTCTTGCCGTTAACATCATCTATGAGCTGGGCCGAAATATAACGATTAGATTTGAAGACAGAAAGTCTAGGCTTCTCGATCGAACCAAAAACTTTAGCTCTGATGCGCTTTCTTCTTCTGTCCCTCTTTAGTTGTTTTAGTTTTGTATTCATAAAATTATGCGGTCTTCTTGCCCTGCTTCCTTCTTATAACTTCGCCCTCATATCTAAAACCTTTGCCCTTGTAAGGCTCGGGCTTCTTGAGAGCTCTGACGCTGGCCGAAAACTGACCGACCAATTCTTTGTCCATACCCTTGATTGAAATATTGTTCTTTACCGCCTCAACAGTCAAACCAGCGGGGATTTCAACTTCAACCGGATGCGAAAAACCCAAAGCCAAAACCAATTTATTGCCTTTAACTTCCGATTTGTAACCGACACCCTCAAGGAGAAGTCTTCGTTCAAAGCCTTCGTTTACACCCTTGATCATGTTTTTTATATGCGAAGCAACAGTGCCCCAAAGAGCCATGGTTTGTTTGCCAGTCTTCTTGGGTTCAAAGCTTATCTCTTTACCCTCGATCTTAATCTCGATCGATGGACCAAAAAGTCTCTGGAGGTTACCCTTCGGACCAGTAACGTTGACTAGACCATTTAGAACAGTCACTTCTGTCTTGTCTGGTATGGTTATTCCTTTTTTGCCGATTCTACTCATTTTTTTATTTTGAATTTTCGTAGTTTTTTGCAGAGGTTCGTATAATTTTCGTATTACCAAATACTAAACAAAATTTCGCCTCCCAAGTTGGCCTTTCTAGCATCTGCATCAGCCATAATACCTTTAGGAGTCGAGAAGACGGTCATCCCCACCCCACTGCGATAACTTTTGATATTTTTGGCCTTTTCGTAAAGTCGGCGCGAAGGTTTGGAAATACGTTTGACGTCAGTGATTCTAGGCTGACCATTTTCTTGAAAGCCGAGTTCGATACTAAGAACTTTGGAAGTTGGGCTCTTGCCTTTGGTCGAAACCAGAGCCAAAAAGCCTTTACTTTGCAAAAGCTCGGCAATGGCGAGCTTCATTTTGGAAAATGGCACGACAACAGAAGATTTGCCAGCGTAACCGGCATTCTTGATTCTTATTAAAAAGTCTGCAATTGGATCATTCATTGTATTTGCGAGGTAGTTTTGAACTTTGGCGGCGATCCTTCGCGTTGCTCAGGATTTCGCTCCGCTCAACTTACCACGACGATTTTTTAATTCCGGGGATTCGCCCTTCGTTGGCTAATTCACGAAAACAGATTCGGCAAAGGTCGAAATCGCTCATATAGCTTCTCTTTCTACCACACTTGAAGCAACGTCTAACAGCCCGAGTAGCAAATTTGGGCTTTTTCTGACTTCTTGCGATAACAGACTTCTTTGCCATAATTTAATAATCTAAATAAATGCCCCATTTCGGGCACAGCTCCAGCCTACCAAAGATACCTTTCGGAGTCAATGATTTGGCGGTGTGCGTTCGAAAAAATTCGAACGGAACTGGCTGGCTCGGTGGGCGGAATTCCCCCCTTCCGCCCACCCCGCCTTGAACCAGAGCGGAAAGGACGATTTCAAGTTTTTCTTTGGCGACGAATTATTTTGATCCAATCGACATCGTCAAAACTCTCTCGAAATAAAATTCATCATTCGGTACAGCGTATTCAATCGAGACACACTGAAATGTACCTTCCGGAACCTTCCCTTGCAACTCTTTCAACAACTCCGCTGTGCGTTCTATTGTAATAAATTCTGCGATCGTCATGTGTGGCGCGCGATCTTTTCGAGTCAGTGGATTTCCTTCGAATATCGAAGTGGAGTGAATCACTTGTCGCAAGTCAAAAAATTCTTTTTCAGGGGTTATTGTATAACAAACTCCAGGATAAGGAGGGAAGCTTCGTAACGGGCCATATTTTATTTCAAATGGTTGAATAATAGATAAAGTCTCTTTCAATTCTTTAAGCTGTTCATCAGTCAACGGGCCTGTAAGTGGTTCGCTCAAACTTATGTGCGCCTGGCAATATCTTGCCGATTGCGAATCATACTTTTCCCGTAATGCATCTATTGGTTCAATAACTTCATTGGGTGGGAAAATATAAAAAGCTCCATATTGATATTCAAACTTCCACTTTTCCCAATTTGCAGTATTTTTTGCGTATTCAATTTTTTGAAAATTATTTGCCATATGTTTATTTTAATAGTTCTTCAATAGAAACACCGAGGGCTTTCGCGATTTTTGCGGTTATGACAACGGACGGCGTTTTAATAACCCCACTTTCAATCTTGGTGAGTGTTGTGTATTTAGCTCCAGACTTTTGGGCAAAATCCTCTTGCGAAAGCCCTAGTTTGTTCCGACGTTTCTTTATGTTTTCGCCAATACTTGATTCTGTAGCCATACCTGCAGTATATTGATAGTATGAAAGTGATTTGATATACTTTCATTATCATACTATCAAATTTTAGATTTTCAATTCCGTAAAGAAAAGTCCGCTTCTGGCCTTACTGAATTCAAAACGACTTGAAATTTCCCCGGAAAACGGCTGGCGAGCCCGCGTAGCGGGCGAGCCAATGACTTCATTTCCTAACTGGCGGAAGGGATGGGATTCGAACCCATGGAACCCTTTCGGGCTCAACACATTAG
>CAYMOW010000008.1:35497-38650 GCA_964392285.1 uncultured Candidatus Saccharibacteria bacterium | reverse complement strand
ACTCCTTACCACAGGTCATCCAAACGCGTTGAACGACGAACTGGTTCGGGCCTCCAGTAACCTTTCGGTTACCTTCACCCTGCCCATGGCAAGCTCACCTGGCTTCGGGTCTGATACAAACGACATATTTCGCGCTATTCACGCTCGCTTTCACTTTGCCTAACGTAGGTCCACTACTTCGGCCGCCGTTTGAATCAACTCGTTGGCTCATTCTTCAATAGGCACGCCATGACGGACGATAAATCGCCCGCTCTGACTCCTTGTAGGCATATGGTTTCAGGTCTATTTCACCGCCCTCACCGGGCTGCTTTTCACCTTTCCCTCACGGTACTAGTTCACTATCGGTCTAGAAATATATTTAGCCTTACCGGTTAGTTCCGGCAGATTCCCCCGAGCTATTCGTGTCTCGAGGTACTCAAGAACAACAACAAGAAAGATTATTTGTTTTCGACTACGGGACTATTACCCTCTGGGGCGCTTCTTTCCAGAAGCTTCTTCTAACAAATAATTTTGTAACTTTCCTCGTATAAATACGACGTTGTTGCCTTACAACCCCCATTCCGACTTACGTCAGAACAAGTTTGGGCTTCTCCGCTTTCGCTCGCCGCTACTTACGGAATGACAATTGTTTTCTTTTCCTCCTGGTACTGAAATGTTTTACTTCCCAGGGTACGCTTGCGCTCCGCGCAAAATTTCTAATTATTCTAATTATTCTAATTTCTAAATAATTTCCAATTTCCCAATTCTTAAATTTAGAAATTGGGATTTGTGTTCTTGGTTATTTTTTAGGTTAATTAGGTCAATTAGGAATTAGACATTATGTGCGAAGCACATCCTCGCAAAGCGAGGGGGTTTCCCCATTCGGACATCTCCGGATCAAAGGTTGCTAGGCACCTCCCCGAAGCTTATCGCAGCCACGCCACGTCCTTCATCGCTATTTCTAGCCAAGGCATCCACCATACGCCCTTGAATTTCCTATTAGGAAATTCAAAAACCGCTTTTCCTGCCACATGGAACAACAATTCCTGTGGCAATCTTACTTTTACCTATCCATCTGCAACAAACAAAGACCCCTCCGCCGATGAGGCGGAAAGCGATGTTGCGATGGGATTTTGTTGTCAAAAAACCTCCGATTTTTACATCGGAGGAGAAGCGAGCTCAAACCAAGAATGTGCCTTTTCAACATCGGCACCTTTTCGCTTCTCCTAAATTGAAATTTCTAAACATATGGCTTGAGTACTGGCTATTATACACAAGCAAAAACGGCTGTCAAATAGCCGTTTTTGCCACCTGTGTACTAGGTGTGGATAGACTAGATTTACTTACTATTTCCTATCTCTCGACCAACCTTTTCGATAACACGCGAAGCGGCTTCTTGTCCGCCCAAACCAAAGGCCAAACCAAGACCAAGCGAGAGAGCTACCACCAAACCGGTAAAGATGGTTTGGATAAAACCAGCGGCAATACCGAGTTGTGAAAGCGCAACCAAAATTGCAAAGACCCAAATAACCCACTTGGTCACCGCTGCCAAAAATCCAGCTGATTTTATTTCAGCGCTCTTGGCCGAAGAAAGGACAATGCTTCTCATCGCATCAGCTACCAAACCAGCCGCGATCAAAATAAGCACAGCCACAATGACTTGCGGTAAGTAGCCTAGAATGTCGCGCAAGAAGCTGGTTACCTGAGAAAGGCCAAGTACCTCAAAAGCACCGATTAGAAAGACGATGATAATAAACCACCTAACCAAACCACCAAGAAAGGCGCCCGAATTGAGCGAAAGACCACCTCGATTGAGGAAGTCTTCTACCCCAGCTCGACGCAAACCTTCATCGATCCTGATAGCTTTGATAATCTGTTGGACCACTCGGCCAAAGAGAGCGCCGATACCCCAACCCAAAAGAACAATAACAATAGCGACGATCAAGCTCGGCACAAAATCTACCACCCCGAGCCAAAGGCTTCTAAAAGAAAAAGCCAAAACGTCGCTCCAAGTTGCTAATGTCATAACTTTTAATATTACTTATAATTACACCCTAAATATATACAGAGGCCAGTCGGGTGCAACAGCTTTTGTGGATATCTACCTATCGCCCGGCTACCGGCGAGGCCAGAGCAAACGAGCACTTAAAGATTGAGTTTGTTGATGATTTTTTCGTGTTGATAGTCCAAAATATCACGCACCAGCTTATCAAACATTGAATGGCGGTATTTGAATTCCGAGGTTTCAAAAATGGCGTAGCGGATTTCTTTGCCAATCTCGGACTCAATGGTTTTTATTATGTTTTCCATCATCCCCTCTTTGAGATTGTCGCCAACGACCAAAAGATCAACTCGCGCTTCCGGATCTTTGAGAAAAACACCAGCAATAACCAAGAGCTGAATCTTGCCCGCACGCGAGAGCCGATCGATCATATCTTTATGTTTGAATGGATTGACACTGCCAAGGAACTGCTCAAGCGCCTCTATGTGTGGAAACTTCTGATCCAAGACCCAACCGTTGGAGCGCTTGCGCACAATAGTTACTCTACGATTTTTCTGTTGCTTCAGCTCCTTGGTATAAGATCTCTGCTTGATAAAGCCAATGCGAAAGAGGTTGTTAATCTCCTTGCGGGCCGTACCAATAGAAACCTGAGCACGCAAAGCCACCTCGGCACTATCAAAAGCGCTTTCACGATTAAAAAGGAAAAGCTTGATAATCTTGACCTTGGCCACACTACCAAAAATTCTTTCTAGGATATCCATTGCTTTGGCATTCTACCAAGCTTTGTAAATAAATCAAAAACCCCGCGTCTAGCAGGGTTTTTGAGTTTGTTTTTACTCTAAGCTCTAGGTTTATTTAAGTGTCACTTTGCCTCCGGCTTCTTCGATAGCTTTCTTGAGAGCTTCGGCTTCCTCTTTCTTCATACCTTCAGCAACCACAGCTGGAGCACCGTCCACCTTATCTTTTGCATCCTTTAGGCCAAGGTTCAAAGCTTCCTTGATAACCTTGATGACTGCGATCTTCTGAGCACCACCATCGGTTAGCTCAACGGTGAAGGTTGACTTCTCTTCTGCTGCCTCGCCAGCGCCAGCCACTGCTGGCCCAGCAACTGCAACTGCGCTAGCCGAAACGCCAAACTTCTTCTCAAAAACTTTGACTAGTTCATTGAGATC
>CAYMOW010000008.1:7198-35397 GCA_964392285.1 uncultured Candidatus Saccharibacteria bacterium | reverse complement strand
ATTAAGAGCAATCGCCATTCTTTGAATTGGCGAATTGATAATGTTGACAAACATACCACGCAAGACCTGAAGCGACGGGATCATCGCAATCTCGAGCATCTCGGCTTGATTCTTGTATTCACCTTCAAAGATGCCGCCTAGAATAGAAACTTTTTTATCCAGCTTTTTCTGGAAATCAAAGATCATTCTGGCTGGAGCAATCGGGTCAATACTTGTGGCCACCGCAAGCTCACCAACAAAGCTTGGTCGCTCGCCTTTGACAGACAAACCATCCAAAGCTCTTTTGATCAAAGTCTTCTTGGCTACTTTGTAACCAACACCTTCAGCTCTAAGTGCTCGGCGCATAGCCGAAACATCAGCCACCGTTAGCCCGTGAAAGTTGGCAAAAACCACTGATTTTGAATCAGCAAAAGTCTCACCCAATTCTTTGACTAACTCCTTTTTTTGTTCTTTTGTAATCATCTGTTAATTTACAATTTTTAATTTAGAATTTTCAATCAATGTTACAATTTTACAATTTTCAAATTGAGACATTGAAAATTTATTGCAAAATTGAAAATTGGTAATTGAAAATTAGTTACCGACCAAACGGCCCCCGCCTCCTCGGCGGGTCCGCCGATGAGGCGGAAAACAGAAGTAAACTCCTGCACCGGAAATTTTACTACCCTTCGAAATCTCAGGGTAAACCAGTGGTCTTGGAAGCCGTTAGAGCTTACTCTAGCACAGCTTTCAGAAACTGCCAAGCCTGAACAATGAAGTTTGAGTTCCGAGGCGCCTCATAGAGAACCTCGATTTCTTGAGAAGAAGGCCCCGCTTCAATAACTGAGTTTTCCGACTCGACAGCCGCAGATTCGGGTCGTGTGGCCGAAATCGCTTTTTCTGTTGTGGCCACGGCTAGATCGTTTGGCATGATTTCAAAAAGTCTTTGCGCGGGAATCGCCTCTTCTGATCTTTCGGGCGAACGAGTCACCACCTGCCCCAAAAAATTCGTAAGCGCCAGCCCAATATTCTCTGAAGATTTGAGCTTGAGCAAATTTTTATCCACCCGAACAGAAGACTTGGGCAAAACAATGGTATCGGGTTGAAAGATAAAGCTCTGGTAACCCTGGGCTATCTTCCAATTAAAGAGATTCACTTCGTAAGCTCCTTCGTTTTTGACTTCTATGTATTCAGGTGTGTCAGAAATTTTTAGACTCGGCTCAACCACCTTCACCTTCAAGCGACTAACAGCAAAAATCTCTCCGGCCCGAGCATTGAGTATAACTGCGTATTCACCTGGATATTTATAGGTATGACTAACCAAAGGGCCAACCCCAACATTGCCGTCGCCGTATGACCAATTGAGAGTCACACCATTTTTAGTGGTATTCTTTTTGATTTTCGCCTGAAAAGTGATCGGGCTACCGGGAGCAGTCGTTCGGTCGCTACCAGCCAGAACCTCGAGCTCAGCACTCGGCCCAGAAGCCGGACCAGACAAGGACGAGCCCAAGCCACCACTCGAAGCTGAAGATTCGGCAGTCGATTGGTCTGCTGTATTTGCCGAAGCCACCAGACCAGAAGCAACAAATATTTTCTGGCTAGCTTCAAGCCCCGTCCCCTCGATCTGAACGGTCAGAACAAATTCGCCCTCACTTGAATCTTGATAATAAAATGTTCGGCTAGTCCAATTGGAATTGATAGTGGCCGAAACAAGGTTGCCCGACTCGCTAACAAACTTGCCACTCGGTGAAGAAGATTTGAAAATCATTTTAGAAGTCTGCCCAAAAGATTGCGGGTCACCCGAAGCATCTTGAAATTGAACCTTGATCGCATCAGAAATAACCCCAGGCTTTATGCTCTGTGCTTCGCTTGTAAAAACAAGTCTCTCCACTCCAGAAGCGTAGGCAGAAGTAGCGACAATCAGCAGCAAACTCAAGGCCACAATAAGCAGAAAGCCAACCGCCAACCGAAAGAAACTCCTGTTGAAATACTTCATTTTTTATCTATAAAAACAATGCTAGCACAACAAAAAACAAAAAGATGTGGATAACTTAAACACAAACAAAAACCCGCCTTGCGGCGGGTTTTTGTTGTCTTGCCCTGACTAGCCGAAGCTAGACGGGGTACACAAGTAAGACTTTGATTACGGGAAGCTTACATCAGCAGTCCTCCAATCAGCCTCTGCATCCATAAAGGTCAGAGTCTGAACAGCGCCGCTAGCAATCAAGTTTGCATTTGCATACTGGATAGCGTAGAGACCGCTAGATAGAGGAGATGAAGCGCCACGTCCAAGCAACTGAACGGTGATTGGGAATGTTACTTCGCCACCCTCGCTCAACAAACAGCTGTTTGTGCCACTTGAAGTACAAGGCGATGGAATGGTGAAGGCTGTAGAAGTAGCGTAAGAGCTGATAGTTGCATCAACCGAACCGTTTCGATAAACCTTGAAGCTTGGTGAAGCTCCACCGTCTTCGAAGAACGGATAAGTTGTAGAAGCTGCGGTACCAAGGTAGATATCGCCACCCAAAGCCTTGACCTTTACATTGAATGTAGCTGTCAAAGTAGAAGTAGAGATATTGTTTGCACCGCTAGTTTGAGGAGCACCATTTGTTGTAATGCTCTTAGAAATCAAACTTACTTCAGCACCAACATTGGTGAATCCGATTTCATTACCAGTAGCCGAACCGCTAACAGTTACAGAATCACCCTTGCTGTTTTCAGCGGTGAAATCTGAAGATGAAGCGGCTGCGGTGTAGCCTGTGCGTGCGCTTGTAGCACCACGAACATCAGCCTTAATGGTAAGAGTCTTGGTAGTGTCCTTAGGAATAGTGATGTCAACGTCGCTGAATATAGCGTAGTTGTCACCGCTAGTAACCACAGAAGCATTGTCAAGCTCGGAAGAACCATCGAAGATGTAGAGAGTAGGTGTGTTAGCTGCACTGCCAGAAGTTTCGTCGATTTCGACGGTGAGGTCAGTGAGCAAAACATCATCCTTTTCAGCCTTTACATCCATAACAAGAACGGTGACTTTGTCCATTTCGTTCTCGTTTGAACCTGCTGTAGCAACCAAGTCAGTCTTCTTAGGAGAAGAGCTGTTCAAGGAAACCTTGAGGGTTGCTGTTTCAGCCAATTCTGCACTGAAGGTTGTAGTACGACCAGTCAAAGCAGAGGAAGAACCGTATTGATCTATACCAGCACCATCAACACCTCTTACGCCGTTAGCCGGAATAGAGATCGAGATGCTAGAAAGAGTAGTTCTATCTGTTGAATCTATAGAAGGTCGGACATCAGCCTTGAGGACAACTTGCTTCTTGCTATTCTTTGGAACAACAAGATTGAAGCCGGTAATAGTGATGTAGTAGTTGCTTCCTTCCTTAACAACAGTCGAGGAATTTAGGTCGGCAGAAGCCAAGGTGTTGCCATCTACAGTCACGTACAACTTGGAGTAACCCTTGTTGTAAATAGCTGTATTGGTACCAAGGTTGACCTTGATTCTTTGAACTGCAATGTCAGAGTTCTTAGCCTCAACATTAAGACCGTAGATAGGTGCCATATCATCACCTTCGTAGACGGTTGAGACAAGACCTGCATTGTTGGTAGTAACAGTAAGAGTACCCTCAACTCCAGGAGTGGTGATACCTGTGCCACCTGTAGTAGTACCGCCGGTTGTGCCACCAGTTGTAGTACCGCCAGCCATAGCGTTGACCTTAGCCCTAGTGATAGGACCAAAGTAGCCAGCAGCCGGAGAGATACCAGCTTCAGCCTGATACTTAGCCAAGGCAGACTGGGTCAAAGGACCGAAGTAGCCCATAGCTACGCCAGCAGGCATAGTCAAGTAGCCCTTGGAAACAAGCCACTGCTGAAGAGCAGTAACCTGAGCTCCGGTAGAGCCAATGGTCAAGTCTTGAGTAAAGGTTGTGCCTCCGACTGTCGAACCGCCTTGTCCGGCGATCTGAGCCTGAAGCTGTGCAATCTGAGCGAGCAACGAGTTAATCATTGCTGTGAGTTCAGCTGTAGTCTGAGCAGATGCAGGAACTGCAAATGTGCTCAAAACCATAGCAGCGCCCAACACGCCCGCGAACAATTTAACTGATTTTGATTTTAACATGTTTTGTAATTTGCCCCGGCCGGCTCAAAGATTATTTATAAAAATTTTGAGCTGATAGCCGAGCACACTAATAATTAATAAATTATTTTGCCAAAGCTTTTTTGCTTCTGATATCGACAAGAAGCGCAAAGCTCTAAGCTATTCTAACGCCCTATTCCACGCTCCGCAAAGGCGCGGGTGTGGATAATAAAGGGTTATACGCCAAGTATGGCATATCTCCACCTTTTAGGCAACTGTATAGCGGCTCCAGCGACGCTCGCCCACCCGATGAACAAGACCAGAGCCGACTAGATCAACCAGCTCTCTTTGGATAGTCTTCTCACCACAGCCCTTTATATTAGGAGCGATTTCTTTGATGCTAACGTTTGGATGATTTCGGACATATTCAAGAATGGCATTCTTCCTCAAATCCTTGCGGTTGTGTCCTTTATTTTCGTCCTTTATTTTAGAAAGATCCTGATCAATAACCCGAGCAAAACCTCGTTGGTCTTGGCTGACTGGTTTTGTATCAGACATTGAAGTTTTGGTCGGCCCTTGCGATTCGTTTTTTGAAGCCAAAACTTCATTCAAAGAATTTTGTTCCAACTCCTCAACCCCATTGGCAAATTCGGCGATAGAAACCAAAAAAGACTCAAATTCTTTTCTAAGAATCGAGGTATTCATCTGCGACACAAAACCAGCAACCGCAGCCACCTCCAAAAAAGACAAGAGCTCTAAGATTTTCTTTTCTATTTGAGACAAGATGTTGCTCGAAACTGCACCTCGAACCTCTTTCAAACTGACACAAAGAGGTATGAGCTCAAGAGCATTTTCCTTTATTTTTTCTTTTATATCGCTGTTGTTCTCAACGACTGACATCACCAGAAAAACGGCCGAAACAAGCCGATTTGATCGGTTATAAAGATTCAAAAAAATCTTTGAATCGTTGGCTTCTTTTTTTATCAGAGACAATTCAGAATTCATAAAAATGTCCTTTATATTTAACTTTATTTTAACCTGTCCTTTATATTATACACTATCGGACATAAAAAAGCAATAGTGCTTAAAAAGTCTTTTATGGACAGCTTATTGCGTCTTTAAGACTCTGTCAATACCAAAATAACTTCATAAATATCCTGAGCTCATTTCTGAATTCACTTTTAAACATCACGGACCAACAATTCCGTGATATCATTTGGAGTATCTTATGGGCAGAAAAAAGAAAAATGAAAAAGTTGTAGACGATTCTGGTCCAAGCGGGCTCAAAGGCGAGACTCTAGCCTGGGTCGCGTCGATTGGCACATTTGTGCTTTTTGCTTTCTTTATGCTCGCCTCTTTCGATAAAGCCGGCCTTGTAGGAGAAAAGATCTACGGCATCTTTTCCACCCTCTTTGGTATCGGCTACTTCTTGATCCCAATCATCTGCCTCCTGCTTTCGATCTCCTTTGCCAAATCTTTGCGCCACGATTTTGGTTGGACCAGACTAGTCGGCAGTGGGTTATTCTTCCTCTCACTTTTGGCTTTGATTGGCCTAACCTTCGACAACAAAGGCGGTATTGTGGGTAACGTCATCTATAAGCCCCTGGTCAAACTTTTTGAAGTTTATGCTTCGGCTATTATTCTTGGGGCACTCGCCATCATTAGTATTTTGGTTCTGCTCGACACCCCACTCCGCCTCGATTTTATTTTCAATAGGTTCAGAAAACCCGATGAAGAAGAGGAGGCAACGCCAACCAAAGAAAAAGAAATAAAAATCTCCGGCGCAGAAATAAATGAGACAAGCAAACCAGTCGAAAGCAAACCGACCACCGCCACACCGATAGTCAAAAAACCAGCCGAAAATTCCGAAACCGAAGAATTCAAATTGAGCAAAGGCGCACTCTTCCGCGAATGGACCCCTCCCCCAATCTCCATGCTGGAGCGCGATAAAGGCAAACCCGAGGTTGGCGACATCAAAGCCAACGCCAACATCATCAAGCGCACCTTGCTCAACTTCGGTATTGTGGTCGAGATGGATGAAATCTCGATCGGACCATCAGTCACTCGCTACGCTCTGAAACCGGCCGAAGGGGTCAAACTTTCTAAAATCCTAGGCCTGCAAAACAACCTCGAGCTGGCACTCGCCGCTCACCCGGTAAGAATCGAGGCCCCCATCCCTGGCAAATCGCTCGTTGGCATCGAAATCCCCAACACCGTCAAAACCACCGTCGGCTTGGCTTCCCTACTCTCCCAAAACGAATACGTCGACTCACCCAAACCTCTGATGGTCGCCCTTGGTAAAGGCATCTCTGGCTCTTCGCAATTTGCGAACCTAGCCAAGATGCCTCACCTGCTCATCGCTGGCGCCACCGGCAGTGGCAAGTCGGTCACCATTCATGTCATCATCAACTCAATGCTTTTCCGCAACCCACCAGAAAACCTTAAGTTTATAATGATCGACCCCAAACGCGTAGAGCTCACGCTCTATAATAAGATTCCCCACCTCCTTACTCCGGTCATTACCGACCCCAAGAAAGCGATCATGGCTCTCAAATGGGCCGGCAAAGAAATGGAGCGCCGTTACCAAATTCTTGAAACCAACAAGGTGCGCGACATCGAGTCTTATCACAAAAACATTCTCTCGCCAGCCCTCGAAGAAGCCAAAAAGCGAGGCAAGGACAACCTGGGTGAACTGCCAGACACGATGCCTTACATAGTCGTTGTTATCGATGAATTGGCCGACATTATGCAAGCCTATCCGCGCGAACTCGAATCAGGTATTGTGCGCTTGGCCCAGATGAGCCGAGCTGTCGGTATTCACCTCATTCTCTCAACCCAGAGGCCCTCTGTTAACGTTATTACCGGCCTGATCAAGGCCAACATTCCAGCCCGCATCGCTTTGCAAGTTGCCTCCCAATTCGATTCGCGCACCATTCTTGATAGCGCCGGCGCAGAAAAGCTTCTTGGCGCCGGTGATATGCTCTACCTTTCTGGCGAAATGTCCAAACCCATCCGCTTACAATCACCTTACATTTCCGAAAATGAAGTCAAGAAGGTGGCCGAATATCTCGGGCAACAATCGCAAGACGAGGTTCCGAGCGAAATCAATCTTGAAGGTTCGGTCGGCGCTGAAAACAAAAATGTCCTTTTTGGTCAAGACGATGCAGATGTCGATGATGATTTGTACGAAGAGGCTCGCGAAACGGTCATCCGAGCCGGCAAAGCTTCGACCTCTTTCTTGCAAAGAAAGTTGCGCATCGGTTATGCCAGAGCCGCCCGCCTAATCGACATCCTCGAAGAAAAGCAAGTTATCGGACCAGGCGAAGGCGCCAAACCACGCGAAGTCCTGATCAAGCCCGAGGGCGGTTATGTTACTGATTCAGAAGAAGACGAAAATGCATCCCTATAAATGTGAACGAGGCGGAATAAATATCAAAAAAGTTCTGATGATTGTTGGCTTTGGCGCTCTTGTTTGCTACGGCCTATTCAACGCTCGCAATTTAATCCTAGGCCCACAAATAGAGATCTACACTCCTGCACCCAATGCAGAAATTGTCGGGAACGCGGTTTTGGTACAGGGCCGGGCCCAAAACATCACCTTCCTCAGTCTCAACGATAGACCCATATCAATAGACCCAGATGGCCACTTCAAAGAGACATTGCTCTTGCCTCCCGGCTCTAATATAATCAGGCTTTACGGCAGGGACCGCTTTAAACAAGAGACCGTAGAGGAGATAGAGATCTATTTTAGACAAGAAAATTTACAAGAAGTAACAGAATAAAATGGCAAAAAAAGAAAAGGTTCTAAAAAAGGAAGAATCGATGGATTCCAAGGTCGCAGATGCGATAAGAGAAATAAAAACCAAATTCGGCGACGACAGCATAATGACATTGGGGCAAGCTCCAAAAGTTGATGTCGGGGTCATTCCCACAGGCTCAATCGGGCTCGACGCCGCCCTCGGTGTCGGCGGAATGCCCAGAGGTAGGATTATCGAAATATTTGGACCAGAATCAAGTGGCAAGACTACTTTAGCGCTCCACGTAGTGGCCGAGGCCCAAAAATTGCAAGGTGTGTGTGCCTTTATCGATGCCGAGCATGCTCTTGATCCAGAATATGCCAAGCGTATTGGTGTAAAGATAGACGAGCTTCTGATCTCTCAACCAGACACCGGGGAACAAGCTTTGGAGATTGTCGACTCTCTGGTCCGATCAAACAAAATTGATGTCATTGTGGTCGACTCGGTCGCCGCCCTGACTCCGAAAGACGAGATCGAAGGAGACATGGGGGCACATCATGTTGGCAAACAGGCCCGTCTGATGAGCCAAGCTTTGCGCAAACTCACAGCCATATCGGCAAAATCGAAAACCATAGTCATCTTCATCAACCAGATCCGTATGCAGATCGGAGTAATGTTTGGTAATCCAGAAACCACACCAGGAGGCAAGGCTCTAAAGTTTTACACCAGCGTTCGAATAGACATTCGTCGAATTGCCCAAATAAAAAAAGGTGAGGAAATAATGGGTGGTAGAGTGCGAGTCAAGGTGGTCAAAAACAAAGTCGCCGCTCCATTCAAACAAACCGAGTTCGATCTTATGTACAACGAGGGTATTTCCAAAGAAGGTGAAATGCTTGCTCTAGGAGAAAGAATGGGGATTATCCAAAAATCAGGAGCTTCTTATAAGTATGGCGACCTGCCTCTTGGACGCGGCTACGACGCTACCCGCCAATTCTTGAAGCAAGACAAAAAGTTATCTGCTGAAATCCTCAAAGAAATCCGCAAGCGCCTCCACGACAACGGCGGCTCGATTGCCCCAGTAGCCAAAACTGACGAAAGTGAGGAGGAATAATCTGGCTTGAAATTAGCCTTTAATTAAGGTATCATCTTGGAGCCAGTTTTGGTGTTTTTGTTTTCAAAAATTTTAACTATTTACTAAAGACTAAAATCTAACAACTACCCACTATGTTGGAATACAACGAAATTACAGTCGGCAAGTTTATTATTTTTCAAGACGAACCTTGGGAAGTTTTGGAATCGCACGTCTTCCGCAAACAACAGCGCAAACCGGTCAATGCGACCAAACTCAAAAATCTCATCACCGGCCGAGTGACCGAATACTCCTTCCATGTCTCCGACAAGGCCGAGGAAGCCGAACTCGAGAATCAAGAAATCAAATTTATTTATTCAAACCCGGCCAAAAACGAATACTGGTTCCACGAAGATAAAGACCCCGCAAAGCGTTTTGCCCTATCGGCCGAACAGATCGGTAACGGAGTAAAATTTATCAAAAAGGATACTGTAGCCAAAGCTGTCCTGTTCGACGAAAAGATTATCGGTGTTAAAATGCCGATCAAAATGGAGCTCAAAGTCGTCGAAGCGCCGCCCAATATGAAAGGCAATACCGCTCAAGGTGGCAACAAGGTCGTCAAGGTTGAGACCGGCGCTTCGGTCAACGCTCCCCTTTTCATCAACGAAGGCGACACTATAGTGGTCAATACTGAGACCGGAGACTATGTGTCTCGTATCTAAATAACCCCCTAAGTCCCTCTTACTACAAGAGGGATTTTCTTGGAGTTCGGAGCCCCTCTCTTGTGATAAGAGAGGGGTCTACTTGCTTCTAGCAAGAGGGGGTGGGTTATCTAGAGACGTAAGGCAAAAGGCCCATAAAGCGCGCGCGCTTAATAGCCAAAGCCAAAGGTCTTTGGAACTCACTAGAAACACCCGAGCGCTTTTTGCCTAAAATTCGAGCGTGCGGATTGATAAACTTTTTGAGCAATTCGACATCTTTGTAATCAATATACTTGATGCCGTTCTGCTTGAAGAAACATTGTGTGTTGTTGGTCATAAGTTTAGTTTAAAGTTTGAAAGTAAAAAGTTTGTAAAGTTTAGAATGGGATATCTTCAGCGTTTATTTCCTCCTCTGGATATTCGATCGCCGGCGCATTGTCCTTGCTCTCACTTGCCGGAGCTTGGGATTCGGGTTTGTTGTATTGACCCGAAGCCCCACCCTTGGGCCCAAACTGAATTCGGTCGGCCACAATCTCGGTGCGGTAACGTTTGGTGCCATCTTGGGCATCCCAACTTCTGGTCTGAATCCGACCTTCAACGAAAACTCCGTTGCCTTTAGAGAGGTATTGCTTGACCGTTTCAGCCTGTCGGCCAAAGACCACCACGTTGTGATAATCGGTCGATTCTTGTTTGGCACCATTTTTGTCTTTCCAAACGCGGTTGGTTGCCACTCCGATTTCACAAACCTGCATACCCGAAGGCAAGCTCTTGAGCTCTGGGTCTCTGGTCAAATTGCCATAGATAAACGCTTTGTTGATGTACATAGAGTTAAAAGTTATAAAGTAAAAAGTTTATAAAGTTAACTAACTACAAGTTCATCGATGCTCTTGTCCATTTCTTCTTCGGAAATTGGAGCCACTGATTCACTTTCTGGCAATTGACTGACTGTCGGCGCATCAGCGCTTTCGTTGTCACTCGATCGTCTGGCGACCGAAACCTTGGGTACATAGAGAGTATTCTCTCGAACCGTTTTGACCACCAAGAAGCGCAAAATAGCCGGGTTCATCTTCAAAGCTTGCTCAAGCTCGTTGATCTTGTTGCGCTCAAGCTCAAACTTAATCCAACCAAAGTAGGCTCGAGTGAATCGAACCAATTTGGCTTCGATACGCTTGGTCATTTCATAAGCTAGATTCTTATTCTCAGGAAAACCCTCAGAAATTATCGCGCCTCCAAGCGAGTTGACTAAATCGCGGATTTTGACCACTTCGGCCGACAAATCAGCCTCGGCAATGGTCGGCAAAATATGAAAACCGACTTCGTATATTTGTAAATCGTCTTTTTCTGTTTCTGGCATAATTTATTTCAAGCGGGTTCCTAGCGTATGGGCTTTTGCACCCCAACCCCAGGAGCAGGAGCCGATTATTATAAAAGTGGCTCCGGACTTGAATAGGCCCAATAGTATCACAAAAAACTAGATTGGCAACCCAAACATTTTCCTTGCGTTTTCCAACAATTGCAAGCGCACCAACTCCTCCTCTTCCCCTCTTAATTCTGCAATTTTTTTGGCCACCTCTATAACAAAGGTTGGTTCATTGCGCTTGCCACGGTGAGGTACTGGGGCGACAAAAGGCGAATCGGTTTCGGACATTATAGAGTCTGTTGGAGCAAACTTTATCACCTCATCGTAGTCGTGAGTGAAAGTAACCACCCCAGTAAAAGATATAGTAAATCCTAGATCAAAAAACTTTTTTGCTTGCTTTATAGAACCAGCAAAAAAGTGGGCGTTGCCTCTAAGTTTGTCCCCCCATTCTTTTTTGTATCCAGCTAGAATTTGGAGCGTACCGTCATAAGCATCTCTCAAACCAGAGCGGCAGTGAAGCATCAGCGGCTTGTTGTACTTCAGGGCAAACTCGATTTGTTGTTTGAATAGAATTGTCTGCCTCTCTCTTTCTCTCTCCAACTCCTCAGGTTTTAATCTAAAGAAATCTAGACCGCACTCGCCTATCGCAACAACCCTCTCATTCACTACCAACTTTTCAAACAGAACCTCATCAAATTCTGTTTCCTCTGGATGCGCACCGATACAAGCCCAAACATTTTCATTTTCTTCAGCAATTTTTACGGCTCGCTTGGCACTTTCAAAATCAGTGCCGATCGTTATCGCGCCGACTTCTCTCTCTTTCATCCGCATCAAAACTTCACCCAATTCAGTGCCATAATCCGGAAAATCTAGGTGACAGTGTATGTCGATGTAACGCATAAGATAACAGGTGTTAGATATTGGTCCTTAGTTGGTAGCAAAGTTAGTCCTTTCTGACAAACAGAGGTTTTTCCGGTTTTTTGTTTTCTTTGATCAATTTTTTAAGAGTGGCATTAGTTTCGGGCATAATAGGGTTTAGCATCCTGGCGATCCTATACAAGCGCACGACCATACTAGAGATCAGTTTTTTACCTTCTGCCTCATCAACTTTTACCACCTTAAACGGTTCGGTCTCTTGAATAAATCTGTCTAGGCTACCGATTTCATCCCAAATATAATCCACCGCCTTATTTATTTCAAAATTCTCATAGAATTTGAAGTACTCTGTGAAATCATCTTTTTCTGGTATCTCCGGAGCTTTGTCTAAATACTTTTCCGAAAGAGTCAGAATCCTAGAAGCCAAATTACCCAGGCCATTAGCTAAATTGGCATTATAGGTTTCTTTGAACTTTTCCATTGTCATATCACTATCCTCAAAAGTTGAGAGTTCGCGAGCAACATAATAACGAAGTGCGTCTGTGCCATATTCGCGCACCACATCATACGGACTTATTACATTACCCAAGGATTTTGACATCTTCTGACCGCCGCTATTTATAAAACCATTGATCACGATATTGTGAGTTGGTGTAAGCCCAGCTGAAAGAAGCATCGCCTGCCACATTGCCGATTGCTGACGTAGGTTGTCTTTGCCGGCATATTGCACTGGCGTGCCATTAACCCAAAACTTCTCGAACAGATTCTCTTCTGTTCCTCCCCTCTCCTTCGCAAGGAGAGGGGTTGGGGGTGAGGTCGTAGGCCAACCCAAAGTTGAAATATAATTTACGAGCGCATCAAACCAAACGTACATAACATGGTCTTCATCTCCTGGAACGGGTATACCCCAAGGCATTTTGGTTTTTAGGCGCGAAATACTGAAGTCTTGCAACCCCCTTTCGACAAAAGCTTTTATTTCGTTAAATCTAAAATCTGGAATTACCAATTTTGGATTCTCTCTGTAAAGCTCAAGGAGCTTATCTTGATATTTGCTCCATCTGAAGAAATAGTTTTCTTCTTCTCTGATTTCCAATTCTTTGTTTGGATGTATCGGACATTTACCATCTACAAGTTCTGACTCCTGCTTTTCTAGTTCACAGCCGACACAATATTTTATTTTGTAATTTTTTTTATAAATATCTCCGTTCGCATCACACCGTCTCCAAAATTCTTGCGCAGAATCTTTGTGATGAGCATCCGTTGTGCGAACAAAGTGAATATCCGGAGAAATACCCAGAAGCGGTATCAGACCTTTAAATTTTTCTGCCCACTCATCGACATATTTCTGAGGATCTTTACCCTCTTCAAGGGCCCGAGTGTAGATTTTTTGACCGTGCTCATCTGTGCCGGTATTGAAAAAAACATCAAAGCCTGTAAGTTTTTTGTACCTTGCAATTATATCTGCTCGGATTATCTCCAAAGCAAAACCGACGTGAGGATCGGAATTTACGTATGGAAGAGTTGTGGTTATGTAAAAGTTTTTCATTTCCTAAGTAATACCCCGACGCTTTGGTCGGGGAGCCGACAAAATCGTCGGCTTAAAAAGTCTTTGCCATTGCTATAGCCTACTTTGAAGCCGACTTTTCGGCAAGAGCCCGAGCTTCGGCCTTATCTTTTTCAATATCAGAGAGATACTCCATTAGCATCGAAGCCAGTGGCACCGAAATTATCAGACCAACAAAGCCGGCTAACTTGCCTCCAATAATCAAAGCCAAGATCGAGATGATGGGTGGCACACCGACAATCTTGCGCACCACGAGCGGATAGATCAGCTGGTTTTCAAATTGCTGAATGATGACATAAAGACCGACCACCAAAAGGGCTGTGGTCATTCCATCGGTAATGAGGGCAATCGAAACAGCTGGAATTGCAGCCAAAATCGGTCCGAAAAGTGGAATGATTTCAAACATACCAGCAAGCACTGCGAGCAAAAGTGCATTCTCAACCTGCAAAAGAGTTAGGCCGAGAAAAACTAGCATCGCTACGATAATCGCCAGCACTATCTGGCCCTGCATCCAAAGACCAATCTTGTGTTGCGAGCGCTTCCAAAGACCGATGATGTAATTCTCGTGTTTGGCCGGAGTTACAATGCGCAAGAAATTGGTAACTCCGTCTTCTTCGGTCGAAAGATAGAAAGAAAGAACAATCACCAAAATAAAGGATAGAATACCGCCAAAGACGGTGCTGGCAGTTGAGAAGAAGCCATGGGAAATATTGGAAACAGTCGTATCAATTTGCTCAACAATTTCTGCGAGTGAAAAGTTACTCGATATCCCGCCCAAAGCCGAATTGTTTGAAAGCCAACTACTACTTTGGAGCGGGTTCCAAACTTGTAATTCACCGAGATAGCCCGGCAGATTGGAAAGAAGCGAAGCCGACTGATTAAGCAGAGGCAGAAAGAGGAAATAAAAAGCTCCGACCAAAATTACAGCCAGAAGTGAGTAGATAAAGAGCACCGAGATAATCCGCGGCACACCTCGTCGCATAAACCATCTGGTCCCCGGCTCAACCGCCGAAGCAATGACAACCGCAAGCAAAACCACCAAAATAATATCTCGTAAAACATAAATCCCGACAAAACCGAGCAAAATCAAAAGACCGCGCAAAATGGTTCCGCTACTGATCTGAATTATTTTTTCTGGAGAGCGCAGAGACATATTATAAGATTATAGCTTTTAACCTCGAGCTTCTAGCCAAACTGGGGACACAAGCAACTTTTAAAAAAGTTTGCCCTGCAAATAAGCAACCAAATCCTCGACTTTAATTCTTTCTTGAGCGCCAGTATCGCGATCACGCAATGTAACAGTGTTGTCTTTCTCGATTGTGTCAAAATCGACAGTCACACAAAATGGCGTGCCGATCTCATCTTGTCGCCTATACCTTTTGCCGATATTGCCATTGTCGTCAAACTCGCATCGGAAATGGCGTTTGAGATTTTCATGAATCTCTCTGGCTTTTTTGACCAATTCCGGTTTGTTCTTGAGAAGTGGGAAAACTGCCACCTTGATCGGTGCAAGCTTAGGTGAAAGTTTGAGCACAACTCTGGTCTCGCCGTCTAGTTCGTCCTCAAAATAAGCATCGGAGATAAAAGCCAAAAACATCCTGCCCATTCCGACTGAAGTTTCCAAAATCCAAGGAATGTATTTTTCACCCGTGTGCGGATCAGTGTAATTGAGGTCAGTGCCCGAATGCTTCATATGCTGAGAGAGGTCATAATCCGAACGATCGTGAATACCCTCAAGCTCATCAAAACCGGTCGGAAAATTATATTCAATGTCCCAGGCGTCTTTGGCATAAAAAACCAAATTTTCGTGTTGCACAAATTTCAAATTTTCGGGTTTGATACCAAGACCAACATACCAATCAAATCTATTTTGTTTGACTCTTTCGTACTCGGCTTTGTTTTCGTTGGGGCGAACAAAATATTGAGTATCGGCTTGCTCTAATTCGCGAGTTCGAAAAAGAAAGTTTCGAGGCGAAATCTCATTGCGAAAAGCTTTGCCGATCTGGGCAATACCAAAAGGTATCTGCATTCTGGTCGAATTGACGACATTTTTGAAATTGAGATAAATACCCTGACAAGCTTCGCCGGGTAGATAAACCGGATTTTTGCCCTCCCCGGTAAAGTCGCCCAAATTTGATTTGACGAGCAAATTAAAAGATCGAGCGGGAGTAAAATCGTGCGAACCGCACTCGGGGCAAGAAATCGATTTTTTGTTTTCTTCAAAAAGTTTGGCCAACTCTGCTTCGGGCATCTTTTCGTCGGCGTCAATACCGATGTTTTTTAGTTCTTTATCTACCCGAATACGCGTGTTGCATTTGCGACATTCAGAAAGCGGATCGGCAAATCCGGTCGTGTGCCCAGAAGCTTCCCAAACTCGCGGATCTTTAAACATCGCCGAATCAATACCGACATAGTCGTCACGCAATTGGACATGAGCTTTCCACCACTCGGCTTTTAGATTATTGAGTAGTTCGACGCCATAAGGCCCAAAGTCGTAGAGACCAGCCATACCGCCATAGATTTCCGAACCCTGAAAGACAAAGCCCCTTCTCTTGCAGAGGGAGACTATTTTTTCCATTTTATTATCTGCTTTTTCCATATCTAAACGCTAACTACTATATACCAACTACTGTTATTGCACCACCTTTTCATCGCCCATTCTAAAAATCGGATCACCTGAAAAGTTGGTAGTAGCCGAGGCGCCACTCGCACCGATTTGAGCATTGGTCGATCTGTCTGTGCCGATTAAGGTCGCCTCACCAACCAAAACCGGACTTTGGCCGATCTGGCTGGTGCTTGGTATAAGCTCGACTTGGAAATAAACTTCTCGAGCTGGGGCAGTAAAACCAGTATTGGGCAAAATAGTGCCCACACCCCAAATCAATTCATTGGTCGTTGGATTGAAAGTAAAGTTGTCGCTGTCAGGAGATTTTAGACCAGTCCACCTAACATAAGGAGGTAGTGTCGCTCGAACCTCAGCGTTACTAACCTGATTGAAAGAATTGCTAATACTCCAGACAACCGTATAAGTGGTGGCCGTATTGGCTTTGGGTGGCACCGGTCCAGAGTTTTCAAAATTACCCTGGGAGCGGAAAGTCTTGGTTGCCAAAGACAGATCAGTGGCCAAAACTATCTTGCGAGTTTCGGTCGCCGAAACAACTTCGACCGAACCAAACTCGAGCACTCTCTCGCCCCGAGCCTTGACCGTAATCAAAATCTCCGGCCTTTGGTTGCGAGGCACAGAGCTATAGGAGCGCGGAGTCAATCTAAAAGAGAGATTGGTCTGACTACCAGGGCCAAGATCAGAGAGGTTGCCAACCGAACGGCCATCCCAGAAAATAGTATTGTCGGAAGAACGGAAGAACCCGCCCTGACTCGGAGAAACACTCAAACCGTCGAAAGCACCACCAGAAAAAGAAACTTCGACTTGGGTATTAAAAAGCCTGGTCGGTAAATTGTTCATTACATTCAAATTGGCCTCAACTCCCGTACCGCCCTGAACCGAATAGTCTCCATTCCGACCATTCAAAGACAGGCCAAGACCGATAAAAGGTTTTTTGATCAGGACCGACTCGGTCAATTCAGCTATAGCCACACCTATGGACCGATCATCATCGGTGCTCGCTGTACCAGCAGAGACTCTGAAAACTTTTTCTTCATTATCTTGGCCGATGATTGTGCCACGGATGGCAATGGTTCTCTTTTCACCTTTGGCTAGACTCGCAAATTTCCAAACATTTTCTCCAGCAAAGGGCGACGGCGAAGCACTTCTAAAAACAAAACCGAAAGGATACTCGACTCTAACGACTAAATCACGAATTGTATCTTGAGAATTAGAAGCCACCTCAACATTAAAGGTTAGTTCTTGATTGGAATTGACTTCTTTGGGATAGGTCGGCGAAAGAATAATCGGCGCTGAACTGATAGAAACTTCATAATCTTTTTCTTTGTAGAAAGTCGCGCTGGAATTTTCGACTCGATACTCGAGTGAAAATTTGATTTTTTTGATCGATTCCTTTTCGCCAAAAAAAACGGCTGAGATGGTTTGGTTGCGATTCTCGCCCGAAGCGATCTCTCCCAGGTCGAACCTCTCTCTTTGTAAATCTTTGGTCAGGTCGGAGGCCGAACGCGTACCTTGAGGATACTCAACAAGCAAAGTTGTCGATTTGAGGGCGGTATTGTTGCCATTTATAACCGCAACATCGAAAGAAGACTCTTGACCACCACCAATACTGGTCGGGCCGACAACTTTGATATCAACATTTTCTGAAGAAATAAGATTGACTCCACCAAAGAAAACAAAACCGGCCACACCGACCGACAAAACAAAGATCACCAAAGCCGCCACAAAAAACTTTTTTACAAAATTGCTTTTGTGACCGGCCATGCTTGAAACTTTTGAAGCAAGCAGATCAAAATGATTTTCTTTGTCAGTCGACCAACTTTGCTTGACCTGCTCGACATCGTTATCAAAGGTTTCTGGCTCCAAAGCCGAGCGGCCAGGATCTAAAACATCATCACCCTTGCGCGAGTAAAGTTTGCGCTCCAGTCGGTCAAGTTTGCTTTTATCTTGGTTGGATTGCATTGCACCATTATATCATGTATTGGCATCAGCCACCGAAAGCGATTCGTTGATAAGGCGAACAATCCGTGCACGCCTTAGGGCAATAAATTGCAAATCTTGGTTTTCGATCTTCGAGAACGACAAGTGTTCCAAAAATTCCGGGTCCTCGCGCAAGAAACCAAGCAAATGCATAATACGCATCACCACAAGAAGTTCGAGAGCTTGGCTTTCAGCACTTTCTGCCCCAACCAAAAATTCAAGAAAATCGGAGATGGTCTGAAAAAGTTTAGGGTTGGCCTCTTCACCACTGATCAAACGACGCAACAACCTAAAAATATTGGCTATTATTTCCAATTTGGCTGGCTCATTTTTGCAAATTTCGAAAAAATTTTTTTCGGTTCGAACACTAACCAGGCGCCAACCCGTTTTGCCCTGAACGAGCGAAAACTCACCCAAGGCAAACTCCTGGCATCCGGCTCGCAATTTCGAGAGGTCTTGTCTAGCCGATTGAGCCCTAGCCCAAACCAAACCCAACTCCGAAGTCAAAATCGCTACTCGTCGATCACTAACCCCTTCGCTTTTACTCACTAAGACTATTCCCTTGGTGTGATGTTTGTGATACATAAAATTGCTAGGCAATTTTAATTTTCAATTTCAAATTTTCAATTTTCAAATCTTCTCCATCATTTTTTTCAAACACAATCTCAGATAGATTGGTCGGCTTTTTTATTTCCGCGCTCAGCGACTCGATAAAGGCCCTACCTTCCGGGTCGGTCTCGACTAGAAGCCTGACCATATCACTGGGCTCTAGCCCTTTTTGTTTGCGCAAATCTTGGACCGAGCGCACAAACTCGCGCATCTGCCCCTCCTTTTTCAAATCTTCCGTGATGGTAGTATCGAGCTCCACCTGACCCTCGATCAAATCATCAAAAACAACATTCTTTACATTGACCTCGTCTTTAATGAGTCCGATGTATTCTTCAGACAATTCTGATTTTTGATTTTTTATTTTCAAATTATTTAAAGGCTGTCTGACCTTGATGCCGGCAGTATTCCTCTTCTCAAGCGCGGCCGAAACTATCTCCCTAACCTTGGCCATATCTGCCAAAACCTGATTCTCCACCTCGCCCGCTTCAGGCCAACTGCAAAGATGCACACTTTCCGGATCATGGCCTTTTCGTATTTGTTTGTATAAATCTTCGGCAAAAAATGGAGTAAACGGCGCCATATACTTTGCAAGTTCCGCCAGAATAAAAAGTGTCGTACCTAGAGCTTTTTTCTTATCCTCCTCACCTAAAACAGACTTGTCTGATTTGAATCTTTCACGCGAACGACGAATATACCAGGTCGAGAAATCATTTACAAAATCCCTAACAAGGCGCGAGGCTTCAAATATTTTGTATTTATCTAAATACTCTGTTCCGCTTTTTAGCAACTCGTTGAGCCTTGCCAAAATCCAACGGTCTAGTACGTGGTCGCTTTGATTGTTGGCCTCTATACTTTTGTCTGTATACAACAAATAGAAAGAGAGGATGTTATTCAATAAGTTAAAAACTTTTTTTATGATTTCATCTACAGTCCTCTCATCAAAATTCTTCGAATCGCCTGGTTGATTTACAGAATACATCCAAAGTCTTAGCGCATCTACACCGTACTTATCGATCATTGTCCAAGGATCAACAATATTCCCAAGAGATTTGGACATTTTCTTACCTTCCGCATCGAGAATATGACCCAAACAGACTACATTTTTATAAGCTTGACCTTTACCCATAAGAATACCCACGGCATGTAGTGTATAGAACCAGCCCCTTGTTTGGTCTATGGCTTCCGCTATATAATCTGCCGGATAATCAATCTTAGTGGTAGAGAATGGATAATGGTCTTGGGCAAACGGCATGGCACCAGAATCAAACCATACATCCATCACCTCCCTCACTCGAATCAACTTGCTTCCATCTTCATCACAGAGCTCGATTTCATCGATGTATGGCTTGTGCAAATCTAGCTCATAGTTTTGATTGTGTGGTAAAGGCGCAAAATCATACTTATAAACCTCGCCCATTTGCGGATCAACCGTATCAACAAAGTTTTTTGATTGTCTAGCATCCGCCCCAGCGATAACAGCCGGAAAGACCTCCAAAAACATACCGTGGGTAACTATTAGTATATTTTTGTCTCGATATTTTGAATCAATATCATAAATAAAATCCCCAACCCTATTTTTGGCATCTTGGTAACTCTCACCATTTGGCAACCTATCGGTAAAGTCGGGCATCGAGGTTTCTTCGTATTTCAGAAAATCTGCAAAAGGTTTGAGGTGCAAATCACCAAAATTAAGCTCCCTGATTCGATCATCATAAATAATTTTATCTTTTGGGTAACCTAGCTCCTCAGCAATTATTTCTGCTGTTTCTTTGGTGCGCACAAACGGCGAGCAGTAAATAACATCGATTTTTTCTTTCTTCAGTTTTTCTCCAGCTATCTTTGCCTGCCCCTTACCTTTTTCCGTCAGGTGATGCGGAAGATCTGGGTCGTTACTTACAATATCCAGAACATTGTGTTCTCCCTCTCCATGGCGAATGCCAAAATATTTGTTGCCAGATTTTTTCGTTCTATCTTTTAATTCTTGAACGCTACCAATAACATATTTATTTCCTTTCCCGTTTTGCCACACGGGTAAAGGGGTCCCCCAATAGCGCTCACGACTTATCGCCCAATCTTTTATTTCTCTAAGCCATTCACCAAATCTGCCTTCTTTTATATGTGCCGGTTCCCAATTTATTTTCTTGTTTTCGTTGACCAATTGATCTCTCAAATCCGACATCTTTATATACCAAGAATCACGAGCATAGTAGATAAGTGGAGTCTTACAGCGCCAACAATGTGGATAGGAATGTTCGTACTTCTCTTTTTTGAACAAGAGACTTCGATGGGCCAAATCTTTGATAATCTCAACAGCAGTCTCTTCATCTTTAACAAATTTTCCGGAAAGAAAATTCATATTCGATTCAGCGCCACTCTGTAATTTCTCTATCACCCGAAAATGCCCATCTTCAAGAACCAAATGATATTTGGGCAAACCCACTTCTGTCCCAAGCTCAAAATCATCTTGCCCATACATTACGGCGGTATGTACAATGCCGGTTCCATCTTCGGTGTTTACAAAATCAGCCAGATAAACCTTGTAAGCATTGTCTCCTCCTGGTAAATCAAAAGCTTCGATACTATCAAGTAAGTAGTCGTACAAGGGTTCATATTCCATTCCTACCATCTCGCTACCTTTATGATTTGCCAAGATCTCATAACCTTCAGGAAGAATAGAAAGCCTTTCCTTTGCTAATACAAAAATTTCTTCGCCAACTTTTGCTTCAACGTATTCAATATCTTTTCCTACTGCAAGCGCGACATTACCAGGAAGTGTCCATGGGGTTGTAGTCCAAGCCAAGAAATAAGCATTTGGAAATGCCTTGAGTTTAAACTTCACATAAACCGAAAGATCCTTTATATCCGCATAACCTTGAGCGAGTTCATGCGAAGAAAGCGCTGTGCCACAACGCGGACACCAGGGTACAACTTTGTAGTCTTTATATAACAAGCCTTTGTCATTTACTTGCTTGAGAACATTCCAAAGAGATTCTATATACTCATTTTTGTAAGTAACATAAGCATTATCATTATCAAGCCAATAACCTATTCTCTTTGTAAACCTTTCCCAAAGATCAACATATTCCCAAACACTTTCTTTGCATTTTTTGTTAAACTCAACAACCCCATAATCTTCAATTTCTTTTTTAGATTTTAGGCCAAGCTGTTTCTCCACCTGAAGTTCTACTGGCAAACCATGAGTGTCCCAACCGCCCTTGCGACGAACATGGTAACCCATCATGGTTTTATAACGTGGTATCAAATCCTTGAAAGCTCGAGCCTCCAGGTGGTGGATACCAGGTTTGCCATTTGCTGTCGGAGGGCCTTCATAAAACACAAATTCGCCCTTTGGGCTTTCTTTTTCTAGAGATTTTTCAAAAATTTTGTTTTCTTGCCAAAAATTTAGGATTTCTTCCTCTCTTTCGGCTGTTTTCGATTTAGCTTTTTTGTCCTCTTCACTCATTCCCCCATCTTAGCCGATTTTCCATTCTTTTTCAAAAAAATAATAGCTTCCTCAAACTCCTTGGGCAAAGGTGATTCAACCGTGATGAAAGTGTGGTTTGGCAATTCTAACTTGATCAAGACTGCATGCAACATCAGTCTTTGTGTTTTCTTGCTGTCTTCTTCTATGCCATAATTCATGATTCTTAATTCATTATTCTTGTTGCCATACAACTTATCACCCACAACCGGGTGACTGATAGCTTTTAGATGCACACGGATCTGGTGAGTTCGCCCGGTTTTGGGCCTAACTTCGAGATAAGAAATTTCTTTGTTCTGCTCTAAAACTCGATACTCCGTTACGGCCTCACGCAATTCACCCTTAGCGCCAAACTCAGCCGACCACTTGCGAAAGTCCGAGGCACTCCGACCGATCGGCTTGTCGATAACCCCAACCATTTTGTCTGGGGAAAAGTTGCCCCAAACTACGGCATGATATATTTTCTCTACTCGGCGATTCTGAAACTGCTCTTTCAGAAATTGATGCGTTTCTTTGGTTTTGGCAACCAAAATAACTCCGCTCGTATCGCGGTCGAGCCGATGCACAATGCCCGGCCTCTTTACTCTTGTGCCATTTTGCAAAACCTGGCTCTCCCCCACCTCTTCAAGTTCGGGATAATTTGCCCTAATCCAATCGACGAGAGTCTTCTCTTGGCTCCGTCCGTCGGTGTGGACCATTACCCCAATCGGCTTGTCGAGCGCGAGCAAAAACTGGTCTTCGTATAAAATTTTCGGTTCCATACTATTACTATGCCACAAAATAAAATTATGGTATATTGACGCAATCCTTTAGGCTAACTTTGCGCGGTTAGCTCAGCCCCGACGAAAAGTCGGGGAGCCGACTGAAACGTCGGCTTTGGTAGTCGCCTCCTCGGCGACTTGCCGAGGAGGCAAGAGCGCAGTATTGTTTTGGTTTTTTGTGATTAGAATAATGCGCGGTTAGCTCAGTTGGTAGAGCAATCCGTTTACACCGGAAAGGTCGGGGGTTCAAGTCCCTCACCGCGCACCCTTTAAGACACGCCCCCGTAGCTCAATGGATAGAGCAGCGCTCTTCTAAGGCGTTGATGTGGGTTCGATTCCTGCCGGGGGCGCCGAAAAAAGTAAAACTAAAACGCTGGGTCTTGAGGTATCGGCACTTCACGTTCAATTACAGTGTTGCGTCTTTGCAAAGCTCGCTCGAGTGTTTCTAGCTTCATCTCTTCCCTAACCGACAAACTCGGATCTTCATTTTTTTTGTAATCTTCGGAATAGACCGTCATAAAAAATTTGAAGCCAACAAGACCGCCAAACAAAATCAAAACCAAACAAGCCAACAAGGCCAAGAGCCAAAGTTTTTCTGGGGCAAAAAAATCTTTACGCAAAGCGCTTGGTTTTGGTTTGGACTCTTTCAAAAAATTAAATTTTGGTATCTTCATTTTATTTTTCTCTAAAAACAACCAGCTCGACAGTGCCAGACCAAATCGCCCCACTCCTTGCATCGAGCTCTAAACTCCTGACCGAAACATTAAGCGGCAAGGATTCAAGCTTGTCGATAAAGCTTGCCATCTTGCTCCAACTGCCTTCAAGATTCATTTTGACCACAATATCTTCTTTGGAACCTTCGCTTTGAGGCGATTGACTGATTGAGACAATCTCAAAATCAAGAGAGTTGTTCCTAGCCAAATTTTCGATTGTTTCTATAAAGGCCACCTCATCGCCTTTGGCCACAAAAAACTTTCTAACCGCCTCTATCAAACCAGAATTCTCGGACATTATGCGATCAATGGCCGACCGCCTTTCTTCCTGAAAGAATTTTGACTCACTTGCTGTATACAATGACTCCATTTGACTTATTTTGCCCTTAACGGCAATAACCATCATTAAGTAAATCAAAAAAGAAATAGCCAAAAAAGCTAGGCTTGAATAAAAAATATTCTTTTTTGGTAACCAAGTTTTCATTTTGGAGCTACAAAACTAACACTCATAACAAAAGGAAGGTTTCTTTCTCTGGTTAGACTTGAGACCGGCACCTCAACTCCAGCAATAAAAGACTTGCTCTTGAGCTGTTCCGAAAAATCCAAAAGTGATTGGCGATCTCGAGCCGTACCCGAAAGTCTGACCTGTTTGCTACCGTCTCCACCGGCACGGCCTTCAGTTATGCTGATAGAATTTATTATGACTCCCGTCGGCAAATCACCAAGAGCGATGCTCAACATTTCAGCCGTTTTATACCTTGTAACATTTTGGACAAAAACATCCGCCTTGAAACCAATCTCTTGGGGGATAGCCAGAAGCCTCTGGGTTTCGACATCTCTGTCTGGGTCGACCGAGGCCGAAGAAAGATTCTGCTCGAGTAATTTGGTTTTAGCCAAAACAAAAGCAGGAACAAGAGAAATGGTCGAGACCAAAAAAGCCAGAGCGAGGAGCAAAGAAAGCATAACCAAAAATCGCATTCGCAAACCATTTTTGATAGAGGCTTTGGCTGTTTCTGGTAAAAGATTCATTTTATTTTAAATTTTTGCTATCGCGCACCCCACAGCTCCACCAAAACTCAAAGAAACTTCGTAGGGCAGATCGGGCACATTTCGGCTAACATCAAAAACATTGGTCCAGATATTTGCAAGTATTGGTTTGTAATTTTTTGAAGTCTGACTCAAGGCATTGACTACTCTTTTGACATAATCAAATTCACCACAAACAAAGGTTCCCGCCCCCAAAGCTTCTTCGGCGCCATCGTATTTTGAAACATACTCGATAAATTTGTTAAACTCATCAGAAAATTCTTCTTCATAAGAACCTCCGGAAAGATTTCTGATTGTAACAAAGTGCACCACCCGATTTTTGGCCAAATAAATTGCAATGCGATTATCCCTGGCATGAATAATACAGGCATAACCAGGGAAGCTTCTGGGTACCACCGCTTCAACCACCGCCTGAGATTCAGGCAGACAAGCCAATGGCTCAAGACCGGCTTCGTTCAAAACAGAAAAAAGGGTTTCGATTTCATTTCTAACCCCTACCATCACCACCACTTCGGCTAAATACTGCTCAGCTGTACCGGTTATAGAAGTTGGCACAAAATCAAAAAGTGTATCCTGAAGAGACATCGGCACGTTTTCTTCGAGAGTCGAAGCCACTGCCTCAGTCAGATCTTGAGGTTTGGCAAAAGGAATCTGAGTGTTGTAGACATAAACAAACTCATCTGGCACGGTAAAAATCGTAAAGTCGGTAGCAAACTTTTCTCGCGCCTCGGCAATCTTTTGTTTGAGAATTTCTGGTTTACGGACCGAACCAGCCGAAACCACCCCCTCTTCTAGTGGCAAGAGCAAAGTATCGATCGCAAGATTTGGAGACAGACCACCAAATTTGGCCATCTTCAAAGAAAAATCCGAGATAGCCAAACCAACACAAGACGGCTTCAAAAATTTTGGAGCGGGAAAATGTTTGAGCACAGAACTAAATTCCATAGCCCAATTATATCACACTCCTTTTGCGATCAAGAAAAGTTTGGAGGATGATTGCGGCCGCTGAAGCGTCGTGAAGCTCATTCTCGCCTTGAAATTTTTTGGCTTGCATCGAAGTCCAAAACTCTTGCTCAAGAAAAATCGGAGTTTCGGTTTTGGCTCGCAAATTTGCGCAAAACTCATCTATATCTTTCTGGACCAAATTGGGGTTGCCATCCGAATCGAGCGATTCGCCCACCACCACTTCGGCCACTCCCTCCTTTTCGACTATAGCCAAAATCTCTTCTAAAATGTTTTTTGAATTTTTGATGACAGAATAAGGAAAAGCAAACTCACCGTTTTCGTCGGAAAGCGCCACCCCAAGCCTCTTGTCGCCATAGTCTATACCTAGATACCTCATTGCCTCTATGCTATATTATTTCAAGCAATTGGCAATTATCTAATTATCAAATAACCCAAAACTATGTTGGATCAAATATTGGCCCAAAATCCTTGGCTTATCGCAATCTCGATTGCCACCATTCCAATCAAAGGTCTTGCCCTCTGGAAATCAGCCCGCCTTTCACACAAATGGTGGTTTATAATCCTCCTCGTCTCCAGCACCCTTGGCATTCTTGACCTTATCTACATTTTGTTTGTAGCCAAAAAATACACCGTCGAGACCAAAGAAATCGGAGTGAATTAATCTTTTTTATCCTACCGAGGGGGCAATAGATCAAGCAGCTGACTCGGGGAATCTATAATAATACCGCCACCTTTCTCAAGAGAACCCTTAGAATTATAGCCCCAACTAACAATGACTGCGTCGATACCAACTTTGGTAGCAGCGTCTCTGTCTCGTATTTCGTCGCCTATATATACCACATCTCTACCCTCAAACCCCTCGTTACTCAAAACTTTATTTAAATTTCTCGCTTTGCCCAAAAGACTACTTCCGTGACTAACAAAATCGAAAAAATCTATTTCGTTATTTATGAGAAATTGACGAATGTTATCCTCTGAATTCGAAGATACAATACCTAGTTTGTAATTCCGTTTTTTTAGTTCCTTTACTATATCCACCATGCCTTCGATTGGCTTTAGATCCATTATTCTTTTGTTCAATTCCGATCTAAGCCTGTTGGCAAAGAGAGGTATCTTGAGCCAAGATAATTTCAAATCTTCCCTAATAAAATCCTGAGCTCGTTTACTGGTATACTTCAAAATTTGATCTTCTTTTAGTTTTTCATAACCATATTCACCTGCGAGTTCGTTGATAATGCGCCCCACAGTATCTCGCGAATCTGCGATTGTGCCATCAAAATCAAATATAGCCACCATTTTCGGAGGTAGCTCTTTTTTCTCTATGTGCTGATTTATTCCCTCAAAACCCATACAAAAAGCATACCATAGTTATAAAATAGGCGGAGGAGGTGAGATTCGAACTCACGATACCCTTTCGGATATTTCGCTTTTCAAGAGCGACGCCTTAAACCTCTCGAGCCACTCCTCCAAATTTATTTTTTAACCAACTCTTTTCTAGAAAATGTTCTTCGTAATGACAGTTAGGACAAATCAATTCCAAGTTGTTTAGATCGTTGTTCGCCCTGTCTCTGTCTTTATGATGAACCTGCAAAATTTCATATTTGTCATACCCACACCGCTCACACACTTTGCCTCTAGAGAAAAGGAGCCTCATTTTTATCGCTTGTTGCGATTTAACCTTATCTTTTAAACTACCGGTACCATATTTTACCCCTTCTCTACTTTTATTAGCACAAGCCCGACTGCAAGTCTTTTTGTTAAGACCAGCCAAAATTAGCTTACCACACATTGTACAACTTTTCTCTTTTCTGCAAGAAATTCCGAAACAGGCCTGACTGCAAAAAGATTTGCCCCCGCTAGCAACTAGCAAAGCAGGCCTTTTATATATAGGTTTTTTACAAATGCTACAAAAGGTGTTTGGTTTTCTTTTATACAACTCGGGCACTAATCCAGTATACCACATAATACAAGACGTGAAATTTTGATTGTGATAGTATAAAAACACTAAGCATTTAATACACAAAATGTTGCTCGTTAGAACAAAAGTCAGATACAGCAGAAGAAACAAACTCACCGGCGTTGGTTTGCTTGCGGCGCAATATATACCAGCAAAGACTCTTGTTTGGAGATTCGACCCAAGGTTTGACCTCTTTTTTGACCCTCGCCAAGTCGAAAGTCTGCCGGAAATTCAAAAGGAAATGATAAAAAGCGGAGGTTACCTCTCCCCTCTTACCAACTCCTATGTTTGCTCTGTCGATAATTCGCGATTTATAAATAAATCAAAAAAGCCGAATATAGATAACACCCAGGTGTTGCCAGGCGATACCGAAATTTGCTGGATAGCCACAAAAGATATTTACGAAGGAGAAGAATTAACCACACAAATATGATCACAATCGAAGATTTTGGTAAGGTAGAAATAAGAGCTGGCAAAATTTTGTCGGCCGAAGTTATCGAAGGGTCAGACAAACTACTCAAGCTTTCAGTCGATTTTGGCGAAGAGGTCGCAAGGCAAGTTGTCTCTGGTATCAGAAAATATTTTGAAAACCCCGAAACTCTAGTTGGCATCACCTGCGCTTTTGTCACCAACCTCGAACCGCGGAGTCTCATGGGCCTAGAGAGCCAGGCAATGATTATGGCTTCGTCCGGAGAAACAGATGGCGCACC
>CAYMOW010000008.1:0-7098 GCA_964392285.1 uncultured Candidatus Saccharibacteria bacterium | reverse complement strand
TGGCAATCGCCTGAACATCATTTTGATCGCAAAACGCTCGATTGGTATTGGGGCCTTGGTATAATCGCTCTTGCGAGTGCGGTTTTGGCTTTCTATTTTGATAATTTTCTTTTTGGTATTTTTATTCTGATCGCAGCTATCACCATCGGAGTGCTTTCTTACAAAGAAACTCTCTCCAAAAACGTCGCCATCACTTTCAAAGGCATCCTCTTTGGCCAGAGGCTCTATCCTTACAAAAACTTTCGCTCTTTTTGGATCGAAGACGATCACATTCACGGACCACGTATTTTATTGCGCCCCGAAAGTTCCTATCTCCCCCTTGTTTCCGTTCATATCAATCAAGATGAGGTTGATCTCTTTGATCTGCAAGAGGTTTTGCTCGAATTCCTCGATGAGGAATATCTCCAAGAATCCATCCTCCACAGATGGTTTGATAAATTACTGGCGAGATAAAAGTGGCGGCAAAGCCACTTTTTTGCTAACCTGTCTTCAACCGCTCCCGTCGTTCAACGGATAGGACACTCCCCTGCGAAGGGAGAAATTTAGGTTCAATTCCTAACGGGAGCACAAAAGACACAAACATCCTGCCTGCGCAGGATTTTGTGCTTTTGTGCTAGGTGGAGCGATGTTTTTGTTTGAGCGAAGCGAAAGGCAAAAACCGCGAGCCGGGGTCGCGGAAAATTTACGTCAGTAAATTTATCTGTGACCACATAAAAACAAAACCGGCATTTGGCCGGTCTTGTTTTGATATTTTATTTCGTGAGCTTTTTCATCAAACGGCTCTTCTTGCGAGCGGCATTGTTTTTCTTGATCACACCTCGCTTCATTGCCTTGTCGATCGCCTTTTGAACTGCGGGTAAGAGTTTTTTTGCTTCTTCGGCTTGCTTGCCTTCAACAAGTTTTTTGTATTTTTTGATCACATCTTTCATCGCATTTTTGCGACGAGCATTAAAAAGCTGCTTCCTCTTGGAAACTTTGAGCGCTTTTTTGGCTGATTTGGTAATTGGCATAGGTGCAAATTAGCACAAAGACCCGAAATATGCAAATATATAGCTATGATTGGCTATCTAAAGGGTACTATAGTAGACCTCGGCGCCGGCAGGACTCTCATAAACGTCGGCGGGGTCGGCTATCGCCTATTTTGCACGCCGGAAGGTCTTGCCCAAGCCAAAATCGGCAGTGAAGTCGAGTTTTGGGTCCATACAGCAGTGCGCGAGAATGACATTTCGCTTTATGGTTTCGTCTCGCAAGAAGAACTTCAAATGTTTGAGATGCTTATCTCCGTTTCCGGCATCGGACCCAAATCGGCCCTGACCATTATCGGCGTTGCCGGTATAAAGGCTTTGGAAGAAGCCATAACAAGTGGCGAGACCACGGCTCTAACCAAAATAGCCGGCGTGGGCAAAAAGACGGCTGACAAAATCGTGCTCGAACTTGGTGGCAAGTTGGTCGGCACCAATTCAAAACTTGCTCGCGAGGACAGCGACGTTTATGATGCTCTCAAATCGCTTGGCTACCGCGAACGTGATCTGAGCGAGGTGATGAAAGAAATGCCCAAAGAGCTCTCCGGCGCCAACGAAAAAATAAAATGGGCGCTGAAGAGTTTGGGTAAATAGTGATACGAAAACTATACGAAATAATACGAAAAAGTACGAAAATTAAAAAAGAAGAAACAAAAATGTTAGAAATACTAAAAAAAATAATTCCAAAATCAGTTTTTCACTTTTTCCAACCAGTCTATCATTATCTACTGGCTTTGCTTGGCGCACTCATTTACCGCATGCCTTCTCGCAAACTATTGGTAATTGGTGTCACCGGCACCAAGGGCAAAAGCACCACAACGGAAATCCTGCGGAGCATTTTTGAATCAGCTGGTTATCGCACCGCGATCCAAAACACTTTGCGTTTCAAGATTGCCGACAAAGAAAAGCGCAACCTTTTCAAGATGAGCATGCCCGGGCGCTTCTTTATGCAAAAGTTTCTGCGCGATGCAGTTGAAGCACGGTGCCAAGTAGCAATCCTTGAACTCACAAGCGAAGGGGCTAAACAATTCCGTCACAAATTTATCGATCTCGATGCCCTGATCTTTACTAACTTGGCTCCAGAACATATCGAATCGCACGGCTCTTATGAAAATTATGTCAAAGCCAAACTCTCGATTGCCAAGGAGTTGGAAGGGAGGAAAGGAAAGTCTGTGAAAAAAGTCTGGCCGAGCCCGCCTAAAGCGGGCGAGGAGAACCGAGGACTTTTTGAAGAGACTTTCCTTTCCGAACCAGCGATTATAGCCAATACAGACGACAAAGAAGCTCCAAAGTTTTTGGGCTTAAAAATAAAAAACAAGATCCCCTACTCTTTGGGTAATGCCATCAATATAAATTCCGATGAAAAAGGCTCTTCTTTCCAAATCGGCAAGGTAGTAATTCATAGCAAATTGCCAGGTATCTTTAACGTTTCTAATATGATCGGAGCAATTGCCTGTGCCAAACACTTTGGCATTACAGAAGAGGTTGCCAAAAAAGGCATTGAGAGTCTAGATTTTATTCGGGGTCGAATGGAAAAAATCGAATGGCCAAAATCCGTGCCTCAAAATGAGCAATTCGATATTGTCATCGACTACGCCCACACACCAGACTCGTTGCGAGCTGTTTATGAAGCTTACAAAAACCATGAGAAAATATGTCTCTTGGGTAACACTGGCGGCGGCCGAGACACTTGGAAGCGACCCGAGATGGGCAAAATCGCCGATCAGTACTGTAGTGAGATAATCCTCACCAACGAAGATCCTTACGACGAAGATCCGCGCAAAATTCTAGAGGAGATGAAGGTAGGTATAAAAAATAAACCGGTTCAAATAATTATGGATAGGCGGACCGCTATAAGAACCGCCATAGAGAAAGCTCAAGCCCTTCGACAAGCTCGGGGTACACGTAATGAGTCAGCTGTTGCTGTACTCATTACGGGTAAAGGCACCGACCCATATATAATGGAAGCAAACGGCAAGAAAACTCCTTGGGACGATGCAAGTGTCGCCCGCGAAGAACTAGAAAAAATAATTAAAAAAATAAAAGCTCCGTGAGGCGGAGCGGTTCTTACGAACCGGTGCCTCACGGAAACTTTGTTAGGTTAGGTCTTCGGCATCACCGTTGTGATGCTCCTCGGCATCGACAATCACCGCGCTCTTCATCGGTAAACGCTTTGTGCGCTTGCCAGAATTGAGGTGGTTGATGATCATCAACCGAAGAACTTCTCGAGCGCTGCCCGAAGCCGCCGCCATCTTGGCAACATTGGGGTCGTCAAGCGGAAACAGCGCCAACTTCCTCCGCCAATCACGCTCAACGTTCAGCATGTTGCCGTTCCAGAAGAATTCCGGATACAACGAGAAGATGTCCGCGAGACAGAAAAGGAAATTGCTCCGCATATAAACAGCGGCCTCGCGATAGGCCACTCGACGAATGCCGTAGCATTCGTCAATGACTTCGAAGAAGTGCTTGACGTTGGCACGCAAAGTATTGCGCCCAACAATCCCAACCAACTTCTCCAAACTTGGCGCGAGATACCCAATCTGATTGGTCTTGCCGGGTCGAATATGGGTATGCAGAAGACCAACAATCTTAACCAGAGTCCCCGCCGTGATTAGTTCATTGCGCTTCATGAGTTGCGACCACGACACTCGCCCAACCATGACGAATGCCTGATCACCGCACAAACTGTATAGGGCGTTGATTGCCTGGTTGTCCTCCTTCATGTTTCTAAGGATGACGTTGATCGAGACACGCGAACGCATGGTGTTCAGCTTGCGAAACATCTCCCGTTCCCAGGATTCAATTGTGTTCAGAAAAACCATCGCCCCCAACCGCGGATGTCCTCCGAGTTCGTGCACCTTACGCGCAGCCGAGAGCCTTTGAAGCCCATCCACGACGTAGACTTCACTCTTCAGAAATACGGCTTCGTTGCGCTGGAAAAAGTCCTCACCACGCATACCCAAGTAAACATCCGGCACGCCGGAATTTGGGTTTTTGAGAGCATTGACGATTTCAGACAACGAGGATGCCGACATCACTTCCCGCTGGTAAGGCGGGACAATGATGTCAGGGATGGAAGCGGGGTCAATAAGCCCCCGCAGAATCATGTTTCCACCCTCGAACTGATCAAGGGCAGCGTTGATCAACTTCACATTGCCATTTGGCATTTTTTCTCCTTTGGTTATCGCTCACGTACGGCAAAGCCGAGTGATAGCAAACCTTTTAGATTAGAATAGGAACTACCGTGTGTAAATATATATATATATATCAATTTGTCAAGTTGATCTGGTGTAACACTTTTGATACACTTATTTTATTAGAAATAACCTCTAAAATAATGCCTACAACAAAAGACCGAGTAAATATCACAATCGATAGGGACAGAAGCCGTCTATTAAAGATTCTTGCAAAAAGAGACAACCTTTCTGTGGCTGCCAAAGTAATGGAGTTTGTGGATGACGCCCTAGAGCTGGAAGAGGATTTGATTTGGGCCGAAATTGCAAACAAAAGAGCCAAGGAAAAGAATGTAAAATATATTCCCTTTGAAAAGGTATGGAAAGATATCAAATAACTTTTCACCCAAAGGTTGGAAAAATAGATATTCCCAGACTAGGTACAATATCTAAAAAACTCTTGTCTGTAGTTCATAAGAAGTTAACAATGTATCCGGAAATGTACGGCTTACCACTTCGTTCCCCACTAAAAGGATACTGGAAACTACGAGTTGGGGACTACAGAATAATATACGAGGTTGATAATACCGAAATAAAAATACAGGTGATGGGTCACAGAAGCGAGGTTTATGAAATCGCAAGAAAGAGATTGGGTTTATAACTTTTTGATATGCCTGAATTACCAGAAGTCCATACAACTATTGAGGGTTTGAAAAAGAAGATCTTGGGCCGGACAATCAAGGCTGTCTGGTCGGATTTTCATATAAAAACCGCACACAGTCAGAGACAAAATCTGAAAAATAAGAATCATTATGCGCTTTTCAAAAAAATCGCTGTCGGCGCCAAAATAAAAAATCTGGCAAGAATGGGTAAAAATATTTTGATCCATCTTGCAAACCAGCATACGATAGTTGTCCATATGAAGCTCACCGGCTGTTTGATGTACGATGTCTCCGACCGGTTTGTGCATCTCAAGATCAAGCTTGATAACGGCAAAGATCTGGTCCTTTCCGATGTCCGCAAATTTGCTAGCGTAAGTATCATCGAAACCCCAAAACTACAAGAGCACGAACGACTCGACACCCTCGGCCCTGACGCTCTAATAATAAGCTCAGAAGAATTTGAGCAGAGATTGAGGCTCAAAAAGAATTGGCCGATCAAGTCTGCCCTTCTCGACCAAACGGTTGTTGCCGGTATCGGCAACATTTATTCCGATGAAATGCTTTTTGCTTCAAGCGTCCACCCCCTCTCTTTGGCCGGCAAAATTCCAGCTTCGAAATACGCCGAGCTTTACAAAACAATGAGAAAGATCTTGCTCTTCTCGATCAAACATGGCGGTGATTCAAAGTCAGACTATCGCAACGCCTTTGGTGAAAAGGGTGGTTTCCAAAATTTTCACCAAGCCTATGGCAAGAAGGGTCAACCCTGCCCCAAAGTGGGTTGCCCTGGTATAATAGAAAGGTTAGTGATTAAAGGTCGGAGTGCTCACTTTTGCCCCAAACACCAAAAACAATTTAAATGAAAGACAATAAAGAAGGTGTCCTTATATTACTTGGTTTGGTTATAATTTTTGGTTTGGCTTTTGAACCTCTAAAAGAAGCCAGCCAAAGAAATAAATCTTCTCGGAGCGAGCGCGATGAAGGTGGCTTCTTTTCTAGTATCGGAGAATCAGACGAGGTAAAAAGCAACTCCGAACCAACAAAAACCGTAAAAGAAATCGAAAAGGAAATTAAAGAAGTTTCAGAAAGCTTAAAAGAACAACAAGAAAAAAGTCGTCGTTCGCCTTATTACAACAAAATCCGACTCTCAAGCATTTATGGTTTGGGTAGCCCAGACCCCAGCCAAGAATACGTTCGACTTTCTGTCTACCTTGAAAAAAATGAGCAAATAAACATTACGGGTTGGTATCTCCAAAGCGAGGTGACCAACTATTATGCCGTGATCGGCCGAGCTTCGTTGCTACCCTTTCCATTCACCCGCAATGATAATGATGTGGTTATCAAGGACGGCGACAGTGTTATCATCACCAAAGGCTTCTCGCCCATCGGTATTTCTTTTCGAACCAACAAATGTACCGGCTACTTTGAAGAAAACCGAACCTTTTATCCAGGCTTGAGCAAAAGATGTCCTAGAATTTCCGAGGATGATCTACCAACCTTTTCAAGTGTTTATGATCGACAAGAGGAATGTGTTGACCTTATTACCTCAATCCCAAGATGCACCACCCGAGGCAACGAATATTTGCGTGATTTACCAGACACGGTTTCGAGTAGTTGCAAAAATTACATCCGCGAACAAATCAACTACAATGCCTGTGTGGCCAAACACTTTGGCGACACCGACTTTCCAGGCAACGAATATCGACTTTACCTTGGCAAGTTCGGCCCGCTTTGGCGCAACCGCTCAGACAAAATAAACCTCCACGACAAAAATGGTCTGGTAGTAGACACGATTGAATATTAAAGGAGACCAAAGAGAACAATCCCCACTGCCACGGCCACGTTGAGTGACTCCTTGTTACCTCGCATAGGAATTTCAGCCACCACATCGCAAAGCGCCAAATCTTCTTGGGAAAGCCCATCGACTTCGTTGCCGAAAATGAAAGCGAGGTTCGAGTATTGAGTTACGAGTTTCGAATTTTTCAATTCATTATAATTGATGGAATTTTTTGATTGTTCTATGCCTATAATTTTAAATTTTTCAATTTTTAATTTTTCAATTGCTTCTTTGAGATTTTCGACCTTTTGCCACTCAACAGACTTTTCGGCGCCAAGCGAGGCCTTGGTTAGGGCTTTGTTTTGCCGACCAAACCGATCAAGAGGCGCTGGTGTATAACCGCACAAAAATATTTTCGATACTCCAGCCGCGTCACAGGTGCGAAAAATCGAACCAACATTTTCATT
>CAYMOW010000007.1:0-39507 GCA_964392285.1 uncultured Candidatus Saccharibacteria bacterium | reverse complement strand
AATCGAACCTACGACCATCTCCTTAAAAGGGAGCTGCTCTACCGACTGAGCTACGGGCGGAAAGTCAAAATATACTACAAATGTTTGGAATTTACAAAGCGAGCAAAAGTTTTTCGAGTGCGAGACTGAGATCGACCTCGCCCATTCGGGCTCGGTGATAAGCCAAGACCAAATCATCATAAAACTTTTCCAATTCTTTTTTGGTCCAATTTTTGAAATCGGCCTTAGCTTTTTTGTAGACAAAAGGGTGGATTCCAAGCTCTTCGGCCTCAGCTTTTTGCGAAAGTAGCATATCGCGCACCTTGCCGGCAATTGAAGCATGGATCTGTTCTGCACTAATACCACTCTCAATTTGGCGCACAAGCTCAACCCAGGCTTCTTTGGCCGACCTTTTACCCACCGCATCAGCCAAAACAAACCCAGGCTTTTCTTGGCTCTTGCCCTCTTTGGTTTTTGCTTGGCTTTCCGAGACTTCAGCAAAAACCCCTTCGTATTGTTTGAAAAGACTTTGCATTTTAGAATTTTAATTCGCGCATCTCATTCCAATTTTGGCCAACCGAAGCGTTGGTCGCAATCGGCAAACCTCGAGATTGGTCGTTGGTCAAGACTGATTCCATAATTTTTTTGATTTCCAAACCCAAAACCGAGACCTCTGAATCTTCAACTTCATAAATGAGTTCGTCATGAATTTGCAAAATCAGCTCGGCCTTACCCACAAGACCACTCTTTTTTATAAATTCATCGATTCTTTGCATTGCAATTTTTATAATATCGGCCTGACTCCCCTGAATCGGTGCGTTGATTGCCATCCGTTCGGCCGAAGCTCGAATAAAGGGTATCTTGGATTTTATACCCTCAAAGTATCGTCTGCGACCGAAAATCGTAGTCGTAAAACCGTTTTTGTAAGCTTCGGTCTTTACTCTTTCGATATATTCGGCCAGACCGGCAAAATTGGCAAAATACGTATTGAGAAATTCTTGAGCCGTCTTGCGGTCGGTGCCCAGATTTTGTTGCAAAGCACTAACGCCCATACCATAAAGGATGCCGAAGTTTATAACCTTGGCCCGACGACGCATTTCTTTGTCGACCGCTTCTGCCTCTACACCAAAGACTTGAGCGGCAACAGCAGTGTGGACGTCTTTGCCGCTCCTAAATATTTCTGTAAGTTTCGGATCCCCCGAAAGAATGCCGGCGATACGCAATTCTATCTGCGAATAGTCCAGAGCTAAAAGACTCTTGCCTTTCGGTGCTACAAAAGCTTGCCGGATAACCCGACCTCTCTCAGAACCAATGGGGATATTTTGCAAATTGGGATTTTCTGAAGCCATTCGGCCAGTTGCCGCGCCAGCCTGAATAAAGCGAGTGTGTAGTCGGTCCGACTGATCAAGCATTTTTGGGATCGGCTCGATATAGGTCGAGATGAGTTTGGAGAGTTCGCGATATTCAAGAATCAGATTGATCGCCGGATGAAGCTCCCGCAATTTTAAAAGTTCGGATTCTTTGGTCGACCTGACTCCACCCGCCGTCTTCTTGTGATTCTTTATATTTAGACCAAGCTTTTCGAACAAAACTTCGCCAAGCTGTTTGGGTGAGGAAATATTGAATTCAATGCCTGTAATCTGCCAAATTTGCTTTTTTATGATTTCCAAATCCTTGCTATAACGAGCCCCAAGCTTCAGAAGAAAATCTCGATCAACCAATACTCCGTACTCGCCCATCCTTTTTACAATCGGGATCAACGGTTTTTCTATTTTTTCGAAAACTTCGAGGCTCTCACGCCGAACCAATTCGGCCAAAATCTTTTCTTTAGCTTGAGCAAAGCTGTCAGTCTTGGCAAAATTCAAAACATCCTCTAGAGTCGGGTTGGTGATATTCGAATCAACGACCCAAAGAGCAACTTTGATCTCTTCGAGATCGCTCTCGGCAACGGAGGCTGTATTTTCTTTTCCAACTTTTTTGTTTTCTGAGACCAAACTCTTTTCACCGCTTAAAACTTCTTCTAGCCGATTACCGAAGTTTCTGAATTGTAGTTCATTAAAAATTTGCTTCGCTTTGCCAAGCTCAACACTAGAACGCCAATTTCTTTCTGGTAGGTCTGGGACTATAGGCGCATCTCTTCTGATGGTTGCGAGCATTTCACTAAATCTGGCTTCTTCTTCCTTCTCCTTCAACAATTCAATTATTCTTTTTTTGATACCTTTCTCTGCTAGTTTTTCAGGATTTCTTTTTAGAGTTTTGTAGAGGTTTTCGATATTGCCAAAATTTTTGATCAACTCGGTCGCTGTCTTCTCGCCGATACCCACGACACCCATAATATTGTCAGACGGATCACCTCGCAAACCTTTGTAGCTTGGGATCATCTCCGGGCCAAAACCATAACGCTCATAAACCCGAGCTTCATCATAAAGAATAGTGTCGTTTATCCCCTTCTTCAAAGTATAGACTTGAACTTTTTTGTCCGAAACCAGTTGCAGAGTGTCCATATCGCCCGAGGCAATGACTATGTCAATTTCCCGGTCTTTCAATTTTTCGACAATGGTACCAAGAAGATCGTCAGCCTCAAAACCTTCCGCTTCAAAAACCGGTATGGCCAGACTTTTGCAGATTTCTTTGGATTTTTCGATTTGCAAAACCAAAGCCTCGTCGGTCTTGGCTCGACCGGATTTGTAACCATCATAAACTTCGTGTCGATAGGTCGGCTTTGGCAGATCATAGCAAGCAACAATCTGGTCGGGCTTGAGCTCGCCCGCAATCTTCAGAATCATCGAGACAAATCCAAAAAGCGCACCCGTCGGCAAGCCCCCGCTCGTCGCAAAATCAGGCAAAGCGTGGTAGGCCCGATGCAAAAGAGCGTGAGCATCAAGCAAGACTAATTTTTCTTTCGTTTTCGGCTTGACCATGTTCGAATTTTAGCACAATATGAGCCGGCATAATTTTGGCGACCCGTTCCGGCCATTCTATACAAACAATATTATTTGGGTCAGAGATTATCTCGTTCCAGCCCAATTTCAGAAGATCATCTGCCGAGTCTAAACGGTAGGCGTCGATGTGGATCAGGCGAGAGAAGTTCGAAGCACGAGATACGAGATGCGTTTTCCCCAAATTTTTTCGTAACTCATTACTCGAATCTCGTAACTCATACCTTCTCATAATTACAAAGGTTGGGCTTTGGATTGTCTCTCTCACACCCAAAACTTCGGCAAAGTATTTCATAAAGGTAGTTTTGCCAGCTCCTAGGTTGCCATAGAGTCCAATAACCAAGGCTTGACTGTCTTTGGACTTGAGGCTCGAAGCAAATTGTCGAGCAAAATCAAGAGTCTCTTTTTCATTTTTAGACAAAATCTCCATATGGGCGATTGTATCATATATGGTATAATCGAATCTATGACAGTCCAATTTGATGAAGATAAGCAAAAACAAAGGCTCGAAGAATTGAGAACCCAAGAAGAAGAAGGTTTGGCCGAAGCTATGGCCAAAAAATACGGTTTGCCCTACCTCGACTTGAGTGTGTCGCCAACCAACATTGATGCTCTAAGAATCATCCACGAACCGGAAGCCAGAGAAGCCGAGGTGGCGCCCTTCAACATAGTCAACAAAACCCTTTATCTCGGCATCATCTCCCCCGAAAACCAAAAGACCCAAAAGACCATCGCCGAACTAGAGGGTCGTGGTTTCAAATGTGTTTTGTATATGGTCTCACATCAGAGTTTGGAAAAAGTTTGGAGTCGATACAAAGACCTTTCATACGCCATGGAGACCAAGGGCGGCGCTTTGGATATAGAAAACGAAGAAATCCAGGAACTGACCAAGGAGGTCAAAACCGCCGAAGATATCAAAAAATCAATCGAGATGGTCATTGCTCAAAAAAAGAGTTATCGAATCTCACGAATACTCGAGATCATCTTGGCTGGTGCCATTTCCATAAACGCCTCCGACATCCATATCGAACCGGAAGAAAAAAATGTCCGGCTACGTTATCGGTTAGATGGCGTCCTAAACGACATTTTAGAAGTCGACCACGAGACTTTTAGTCTACTTCTTTCGCGCATCAAACTTATTTCCAACCTCAAACTCAATATCAAAGACAAAGCTCAAGACGGCCGATTTAGTATAAAAATGAACGACAGCGAAATTGAAATCCGTACCTCGCTTTTACCCGGCGGTTATGGCGAATCAGTGGTTTTGCGTGTTCTAAACCCAGACGCAATTTCAGTCTCACTCGAAAATTTGGGCATCAACGAGCACCTGCTCGAGATTATCAAACACGAACTCCACAAACCAAACGGTATGATCCTAAACACCGGCCCGACCGGCAGTGGTAAAACCACCACTCTCTACGCCTTTCTAAAAAAAGTCCACACACCAGATATCAAAATAATCACGATTGAAAACCCAATCGAATACCATTTGCAAGGTGTCGTCCAGACCCAAACTGACGAAGAAAAAGGTTACACTTTCCTTGAGGGTTTGCGAAGTGCCTTACGTCAAGATCCAGACATTATTATGGTCGGCGAGATCCGCGATGACGAAACAGCCGAAATTGCAGTGAACGCCGCTCTGACTGGCCACCTGGTCTTCTCAACTCTCCACACCAACAACGCCGCCGGCACCTTCCCTCGCCTCATCGACCTTGGTGTTAATCCCAAAATTATTAGCTCAGCGGTTAATATTGCGATGGCCCAGAGATTGGTGCGCAAACTCTGCGAACACTGCAAGAGAAAAGCCGAGCTTTCGGAAGCAGAGCAAGATTTGATCGAGAATACCTTGGCCACCATCAAAGATCCAAAATACTTGGCCGGCTTAGACAAAGAAAATATTTATGAGTCGGTTGGTTGCGAAGTTTGTAATTTCACCGGTTTCAAAGGCCGAACGGCGATTTACGAAGCCATTCTTACCAACGAAAAGATTGAGGCTATAATCCTCCAGAACCCAAGCGAAAGAGAGATAAACAAAGCCGCCGAAAATCAGGGTATCCTCAACATGAAGCAAGATGGGATTATAAAAGTCCTTAGAGGCGTCACTACTCTTTCCGAACTGGCTCGTGTTATAGATTTGGGCCAATAAGAGCTTCAAATTTTGAGTTATACACAAAAAAAATTGCCCCCATCGGGGTTTTGTGAATAATGCAAAGAAGAGAGAGTAATCCAGAAAATTTGGAGATATAAATCTCTAAACGGCACTTTAAGCCAACAGCAAAAAGCAAAACAATATTCTGAGGATAGCGCTAGCACGAAACCGGCGCGTCCTTGAGATAAAGTCTAACCCCCACCAAAGCGGGGACGCCGCTTAGAGATTTATAGCCCCAAGCCAACAGGTTCTTATGATACCAAAAATCTGTAAAATTCAAACTCCCCCTAAGTATATCACAAAACAAACATATGTCAAGTAACAACGACTTTCACTTCCTAGACCAGACTCTGCGCCCTAACAAATGGGAAGAATATATCGGTCAAGAAAATATCAAAAAAAATCTCCAGATTCTCCTCGGCGCAGCCAAGGAGCGCGAGCACCCACCAGAACACGTCTTATTCTACGGACCGCCCGGTTTGGGCAAAACAACTCTGTGCCATCTTATAGCAAAGGAGGTTGGGGCGCAAATGAAAAATACTAGCGGTCCAGCAATCGAGCGGGTTGGCGATCTGGCCTCGATCCTCACCAACCTCTCCGAGGGCGACATTCTTTTTATAGACGAAATCCACCGTTTAAACAAAAACATCGAGGAAGTCCTTTATCCGGCAATGGAGTCACGTTCGCTCGACATTATTATTGGCAAAGGACCTTCGGCTAGAACCATCCAACTGGAATTGCCCAGATTTACCCTACTTGGCGCAACCACCCGCATTGCCCTACTCTCTTCACCATTGCGCAGCCGATTCTCCGGCGGAGTCTTTAGACTCGAGTTTTATTCAGAAAAAGAGATAGAGAAGATTATCAAGAGGTCAGCTGAGATTTTGGGAGTCAAAATCGATTCAAAAGTAGCTGAAGCGATCGCCAAACGTAGCCGCTTCACCCCCCGCACCGCCAACTATTTACTCAAACGCGCTCGAGACTTTGCTCAAGTGCACAAACGCGAAATCAACGAGAGTCTGATCAATGAAGCCTTTGAACTCCTCGGTATCGACCAGGTTGGTCTCAACGATTCAGATCGCAAATTACTACTGACCATAGCCCAAAAATTTGCCGGTGGCCCAGTCGGTCTTGGCACCTTGGCCGCCTCGCTTTCCGAAGAAGAAGCAACGATCGAAGAATACAACGAGCCCTACCTTATCCAGATCGGTTTCCTCGAACGCACTCCGCGTGGACGCACACTAACAGAACATGCCTACAAACACCTCAAGGTTGATTACCCCAAAGACAAGCAAGATAGATTAAAACTGGATTAATTTTTGCTTGATTCTTGACTCATAATTCTATATTCTGTTTGCATGGCTGGGCATAATAAATGGTCAAAGATTAAGAATAAAAAAGCGGTGACCGATGCCTACAAGGCGAAGGTTTTTAGTAAATTGGTCCGAGCTATTACCGTCGAGTCAAAGCTCGCCAAAGGCGACACAAACTCGCCCGGCCTCAGAACGGCCATCGACAAAGCCAGGGCCGAAAATGTGCCAAGCGACAACATTGAGCGTGCCATCAAAAAAGGTCTGGGTGGCGACTCCGGAGCAATGGAAAAAATTATCTACGAGGCTTACGGTCCTGGTGGTTGTGCTTTGATTATTGAAGCCATGACCGACAATCGCAACAAAGCCGCCCAAGAAATAAAGCATATACTTTCTAAAAACGGTTTTGAGCTTGCGGTACCGGGTTCGGCAAGTTGGGCTTTTGAAAAAAGTTCGGAAAAAGGTTGGCTCCCAAAAGTTTCTGCTCCGATCTCCGAATCAGATGGAGAAAAACTAAACTCGCTTATAGAAGAACTCGAAGAAAACGAGGAAGTCCAAGAGGTTTTTACCAATGCCGAATGATTTGGATTAAGAAGTAAGAATTAAGAATTATGGGAAAAGTTAATTTATTTGCATAATTCTTGATTCATGATTCATAATTCAAACATTTTGGGTATCGACCCGGGTTATGGCCGAGTTGGTATTGCGGTAGTAGAAAAAACCAATCAAAAAGAAAGCCTGTTGCATTCAGAATGTTTCGAGACTGACCCCAAACTCCCCCACTCGGACAGACTAGCTTTGGTTGTAAAAAAAATAAACGACCTCATAGAAAAGTTTTCGCCAGGCAAAGTGGCGATCGAAAGTTTACTTTGGAGCAAGAATGTCAAAACCGCAATGGGTGTGGCCGAAGCTCGAGGTGCTATCTTGGCCGAAGTGGCTAAACACAAGATTGCAATTTTTGAATACAATCCAAACTCAATCAAGCTCGCCGTTACTGGCTACGGCAAGGCCGACAAAAAACAAGTTGAGACTATGCTTTGTCGTCTTTTAGGAATAAAAAAGAATATAAAATACGATGACGAATATGATGCCATTGCCGTCGCCCTAACCTGCGCCAGCTCGTCTTATCCACAACAAACACAATAAGGTATTGCAAACTTATTTGGGTATGATAAAAAGTAAGAACTTGCGAGTAGCAAGTAGATTAAAAATAATAATTTTGTAACATGAGTGACGACACAGACTTCTTAGGAGAAAACGAAGAGTTTAAAAAACCAATAGACGACGTTGAAGGTGACGATGATCAAGAAGTTGATACTGAAGAGGACGACAAAGAGGAAGACGACGAGGATGATGATATGTAATCAAAAAGCTCTCCCCTAGGGAGAGCTTTTTGATTAAAAATATTTTATATCAATTTGGTTTGATGATTAGAAAAGTTTTTTTGCCGACTCTCAATTTTCTAGTACTCTCCCCCAAAACCTCGTTTGGGTCAGTTATTTTTTGATCTGGATAATCTGAGACTGCGCCTTGCTCTACCAAACGACGCCATTCTGATTTTGAATCAACCACTCCGCTCGCCACCAGTGCGTCTCCGAGCTTGCTGGTCTTTTCTACTTCCAAAACCTCGGCATTTTCCGGAAATTCCCCCTTACTAAAAGTCTGCTCAAAATTTTGCTGCGCCTTCTCGGCCTCAACTTCTCCGTGATACATCCTGACAATTTCAAAGGCAAGTTCTATTTTTATATCTCTTGGGTTTACCCCGGAGTTTAGCCTTTCTTCAATATTTATAATCTTTGAAAGTGGTATCTTTGTACATAAAGTAAAATATTTCAAAATCAGATCGTCTCTTATTGCCATTATTTTTCCAAACATATCTTCTGCTGGATCAAGAAGAGAAATAACATTACCCCAAGAAGACGACATTTTTCTACCATCCGTACCAAGTAGCATTGATACAGTCATTATATCTTGTTCTTTTTGACCATATTTTCTTTGCACAACACGACCAGCCTTTAAATTAAATAATTGATCAAAACCGCCAATCTCAAGGTCGGCATTAACTTTAAAACTATCGTAGCCTTGCAAGGCTGGGTATATCAACTCAACAACAAAAATATCTTGATCATTTTTCATTCTTTCTTTAAAATTACGCCTTCTCAGCATTTGTTGTAAACTAAAACATTCCAAAAGTTGTCCTAGTTCTATATAACCCATACCAGCAAACCATTCAGAATTATAATGAACTTCTGTTTTTTTAAGGTCTATAATCATACCGATTTGTCTAAGATAATCCTTGAGATTATTTTTTATTTCTTCATCGGTTAACATTGGTCGCTTTTCTAGTTTATCTGACGGGTCCGCAATTTTAGCAGTGAAATCGCCGATTATCAATATAATTTGGTGCCCTAAATCTTGAAGGGCTTTTAGTTTGATCAGAGGAATGGTTCTGCCCAAATGAATCGCCGGACTGGTCGGATCTATACCGAATTTTATCCTCAACTTTTTTCCTTCTAATAGGGTTTTTTCTAGATGGTCTTTGACAAAAATCTCTTCGACACCCCGAGTTAGAACTTCCTCTATTTTTTGTTTATCGTTTTCCATAAACAAAACTCTACCATAAATTGAGGGTTTTTGGTATTATTATTCTTTATGACAAGCTTTTGGCGCAAACATTCGCACGGCCTAAAAATGCTTATCCTTTTTGGATTGGCTTTGGGTTTTATATTTGCCGCGATTTTGCTACTTTGGGCTTCAACCTTCAAAGTGCCGAGCCTCGAGTCAATCCGTGAAAGACGAGTAATCGAATCAACCAAAATTTACGACTCAACTGGCGAAGTTTTGCTCTATGATACTGGTGGCAATGTCCGTCGCAGTATTGTGCCCATAGAGGAAATTTCGCGCCATATAAAAAACGCAACCATTGCAGTCGAAGACGACAAATTCTATTTGCACAAAGGCGTCCGACCAACTGCTTTTCTTAGAGCGATTTTGGTCAACTTGCTTTCGCTTGATTTCAGCCAGGGCGGTTCAACCATCACCCAACAGGTGGTCAAAAACTCGCTGCTAACCAGCGAAAAGCTTATATCGCGCAAGATGAAGGAGTGGGTGCTAGCAGTCAAACTCGAACAGATGCTTAGCAAAGAAGAGATTCTTTCGATGTATCTCAACGAAATTCCGTATGGTGGCAACCTTTATGGTGTCGAAGAAGCCAGTATGGCTTTCTTTGGCAAATCATCGAGAGATATCGACCTAGCCGAAGCCGCTTATCTTGCTGCTCTACCCAAAGCACCAACTTTTTATTCACCTTATGGCAAAAATATCGATAGATTGGAAGAAAGAAAAAATTTAGTTTTGGCTTTGATGTTAAAAAATGGTTTTATTACCGAGGAAGAAATGCTTGGAGCCAAATCCCAAAAAGTAAATTTTGTACCGAAGGGCGACCAAAGCATTAGAGCGCCCCATTTTGTTTTCTATGTCCTCGATTATATAAAGAATAAGTATGGTGAATCTGTTCTGCAATCTGGTGGTTTGCGAGTTACAACTTCACTCAATTACGAACTCCAAGCTGTGGCAGAAAAGATAGCTAGCGATTATGCTTTGGAAAACAAACAGAAGTTTAATGCTGAGAATGCTTCGATTGTAGCCGTGGACCCGCGCACTGGTGGGATTGTTGTTATGGTTGGTAGTCGTAATTATTTCGATAAAGAAATCGATGGTGCTTTCAACGTTACCACAGCCAAACGCCAACCAGGTTCTACCTTCAAACCATTTGTTTATGCCCAAGCTTTCCTCAAAGGCTACACCCCGGAAACGATTGTTTTTGACCTCAAAACCCAGTTTTCAACCAACTGTCCAGCCAATGATTTTAGAAGTGAAGCACCTTGTTATTCGCCAGAAAATTACGATAACGTCTTCCGCGGACCGGTGACTTTACGCAATGCACTTGCCCAATCTCTCAACATCCCTTCGGTTAAGGTTCTCTACTTGGCTGGTTTGAGCGAATCGATTCGGTTGGCCCGAGATATGGGTATGCTTTCCCTTTCGAATAAAGGTGATTATGGTTTGACTTTGGTGCTTGGTGGTGGAGAAGTTACGCCTCTCGAGATAACCAGCGCTTATGGTGTCTTTGCAAACAACGGCGTTAGGTCTGAGGTGAACCCGGTTCTCGAGATCAAAGACAAAACCGGTAACACTCTCGAAAAAAATACTCCTAAACAAAATCAAATCTTGGATAAAGATGTGGCACTAAGAATTTCAAGTATTTTGAGTGACAATGATGCCCGAGCACCCTCTTTTGGACAAACTTCGGCTCTTTATTTTGGCAGCAGAGATGTGGCAGTAAAGACCGGTACCACCAACGATTATCGCGACGCTTGGATTATAGGTTATACGCCCTCAATCGCGGTTGGTGCTTGGGCTGGCAACAACGACAATAGTCCGATGGAAAAGCGTGTGGCGGGCTTTATAGTCGCTCCTATGTGGCGAGCATTTATGGATCAGGTTTTGAGCAAATACCCAACCGAAGTCTTTGAAGAGCCTTTGTGGGAGGATCCGAGTTTTATAAAACCGGTATTGCGGGGTATTTGGCAGGGTGGTGTATTGGCCACATCTTCAAACCAACAAATTGTTACTGGTGGGGTCCACTCTATCCTAAATTGGGTGGACAAAAACGATCCAAGAGGCCCAACCCCAGAAAATCCCGCAAGCGACCCTCAATTTGATCGTTGGGAATACCCAGTCCGCCTCTGGGCACAAGAAAGAGGTCTACACACCGACCAACCCTTTATTCTAAGATAAACTCAGAAAAGCTTTAGAAAAATTTTATTCTCGGCTAACTTCTTTTCTATATTTTCTTTGTGCATAAAAATCTGATTGCGTACAATCGGCCGACACTTCAGAAAAACCTTATCCTCTCTTAGGTCTAAATTTTCTTCAGTTATAGCCACGCCTGATATTTCTTTTATTGTTGATCGCAAAAAATCCTTTAGGAGCTGGTTATTTTTTTGAAGTTTTAGAAACTTTTCAAAAAATTGAGAGATATTAAACATATTTATCGATTCATCGGCATTACAATATACATAAAGCTTTTATCAGAAGCACCTCGAATAACCAACGGCTTACTTAGACCAGCAAACTCCAAAAGCACGCTTTCGTTTGGTATTGATTGGAAACATTCGAGCACATAACGGCTATTGAAATTTAGAGCCAAATCATCGCCTTCAATATTGGCTTTGACTATTTCTTGGTATTCACCAATTTCGTTGTTTTTCGACTCGATTTGAAGATTTTTTGATTTTTTATCGATAACAAATTTAACTTGACTTAATGGGTCACTAAAAACATTTGAAGCTTTGATTGATGAAGTTAGGTCGCTTTTTAGAAGAGTTACTTTGGCTTTAAAGTCTTTGGGGATAATTTGTTTATAATCAGGAAAGGAACCGTCTATTAATCTTGAAACCAAATAAGTATCACCTATTTCAAATCCGGCTTGATTTTTATCGAAATAAAGATTAACTTCGCCTTTATAACCATCAAGGATTTTAATCAATTCTGCCACATTTTTTTGGGGAATAAGAACGGCTGGAAAATCTAATGAATTTTTTACATGAATTTTCTTTTCGGCTAAACGAAAGGAGTCGGTTGAAACAAAAACCAAAACATCGTTTTCTTGGTGGACATAAACACTACCTAATTCTGGTTTAATGTTTGAACTTGAAGCACTATACCAAACCGATCGTAAACCCAAAATCAAATTTTCCGAATCAATTTTTACTGAAGAAGCATTTTCGATTTTAGGAATTGAAGGAAAGTCTTCGTGGGGCATACACTTTATGATCGCTGAATTTTTTTCAGCGGTAACTTTTAGGTTGCCTTTCTCGGTTTCTAGAGTTAAATCGTTACCTTTTATAGCTGAAATAGTGCTGTAAAAAACATTACCAGGGACGGCTAAAATTTCTTTGGCTGTTGTTTTGGTTTTTACTTTTACCTCAAGACCAATATCAAGATTGGTTGACCTTAAAGTCAAATTACCATTTGTATCTGTTTCAAGTAGAACACAGTTAAGGACTGGTAGGGTCAGGTGTTTGCCAACCAACCGAACTGCTTTAGTTAGGGCATTTTCCAAAACTTCTTTTTTAATTTCTATTTTCATTTTATTAAGAAGATAATTTTATTAGATCTGTGGATTAGTGGATAACTTTTTTAAACTATATTTTTGGCTGTAATTTGATTTTATTTATTATAGTTTTTGTTTATAAGAAGGTGTTTGTTTTAATAATTTATTTTTCTTCCACAAAATTATTTTCTAAACAAACATTTTTTGAACTCAATCTCAACTTATAATCCACAACTTTTTAACCGATTATTGACCGAATATCCTGAACCTCTTTATACAAATCCGGATCTCTGTTTAGATCATTCTTTATTTTTTCACAAGAGTGAATAACTGTTGTGTGGTCACGACCACCAAGCTTTTCACCAATTGAAGGGTAAGAAATACTAAAATCTTCTCGCAAAATATACATAATTATTTGTCTAGGTTTGATTACCTCTTTTTTGCGAGTCTTTTCATAAATCGACTCTTCTTCGATTTTATAAAAATCGGCAATAATTTTTACAATTTCTTTATAAGAAAGAATAGATTTTTGTTTGACATTGTTTTTTACCAACTCCTTTACCTCATTCAAATTTAAGGTTCTAGCTTTGGTTTCGGTTTGGCAAACGATTAGGTTTATAGCGCCTTCAATGTCGCGAATATTGCCTTTTATCGAATCGGCTAGGTAATTTATAATATCTGGCTCCAAAAACAAGCCAATACTCGAACATTTGGCTTTAATTATAGCCATTCTCGACTCGTGATCTGGGGCTGGAATATCAATAACCATACCAGCGGCAAATCTGGACTTTAGTCGTTCTTCTAGTCCGCTAATGAAATTCGGGTGTTTATCGGATGAAAAGACAATTTGTTTATTGCTGTCTTTCATAATATTGAATAGGTGGAACAACTCTTCTTGGGTTTTGTCTTTACCGGAGAAAAACTGTACATCATCCATAATTAAACAATCATATCTACGATACTTATCTTTGAATTGTTGAACTTTATTAGCTTGAACCGAGGCTACATAGTCGTTACCAAATTTCTCAGAGGTGCAGTAGAATATTTTCTTGGCCGGATTTGAAGCCTTGATGGCGTTGCCAATGGCTTGAATGAGGTGGGTTTTGCCATGGCCGGTATTGCCATAGATGTAGAGTGGGTTATAAGAAAGACCTGGAGTCTTTATAACCGATTGTGCAGCTGCGTGAGCCAGCTCGTTGAAAGGTCCAACCACAAAAGACTCAAAAGTGTAGCGTGGGTTGAGGTTGTCTTCTTTGTTTACATAATGTTCGGAAAGTGGTAGTTCTCTGGTTGGAGAAGAGGGTTTGGTTGGCACATATTGGTTTTTGGGCTTCAAGTCTTCTTTGATTGTGTATTCAAGAGCATGGATTGAACCCGAAGTTTCGCGCAGGTGCTTCAAGATTAATGGGTGGAATTTTTTCAAAAGCCACTCTTGGACAAAAGTGTTCGGCACTGACAAGAAAACTACACCATTTTCAAAACCGGCAATGCGAGTGTCTTTGAACCATGTTGCAAAATTGGCTTTGGAAATAGACTTTTCTATCTCATTGAGCACTTTGTTCCATAGCTCTGTTGTATCCATAGGGGCTATTATATACGCAGTCAAAAAAATTGGAACTTGTTTTTAGGCCAAGATGTGTTTATAATTTGTGAATTACCGGTTTATAATTTTAAAAACTAATTTTTAACCAGATGTCAACAACTTACCAACCCAAGAAAAAGAAAAGGGCTAAGGCCCACGGCTTTCTTAAAAGGAAGTCAACCGCGGCCGGCAAAAAAGTTTTGAAACGTCGAGCCCATAAAGGTCGAAAGCGCCTAACCGTCTAAATACAGGATGCTTCCTCAAAAGAGAAGAATACCCAGAAGTCTTTTTGGCCAACTTCTAAAGTCAAAAAGTTTTGGTAATGACCTCTTTGTTTTAAGAGTGGCAGAAAATGCCGACAATCAAAGCCGTTTTGCCGTTTCAGTATCGAAAAAGACAGCCAAAAAAGCTAATGTTCGTAATAAAATGAGGAGGTTTGGCTACAGGGTTATAGGTGAATCGATTGATTTGGTTAGGCCCAACTTGTTGGTTCAGTTGGTTTGGAAAAGACCGATCAAAACACAAGAAGAGGCCTATGTTAAAATAAAGGAGCTTTTGAAAAAAATACAAAAATGATCAGTTTTCTAAAAACCATAATTTACGAACCGCTCTATAATGCTCTTATATTAATTTTAAACATCCCCTACCTCGACGCTGGTTTGGCCGCCATTATTTTGACGATCTTGGTAAAAATTATTCTTTTCCCTGTTTCCAAAAAAGCCACCATAACTCAAGTAAAAATGAGAGCGGTGGGTAACGAGCTCAAAGAAATAAAAGAGAAGTATCCAGACAAGGAAACCCAAGCTCTAAAAGTAATGGAGTTTTATCGCAAACACAAACTCAATCCATTTGGCAGTATTTTGGGGATTATTATACAGATTCCGATTGTTTACTCGCTCTACCACATCTTCCTTTACTCTGGTCTACCAACCGTTGATTTGGAGATGCTCTACTCGTTTATACCAGCTCCGACGATTTCAATGAATTTCTTAGGACTAATTGATATCTCAAAGAAGAGTATTATTTTGGCTCTATTAGCTTCGATTAGTAGCTTTTTCCAAATGCACTTGGCCAACAAAGATGAAGGACCGGCCGAACAAAACCAAAGCCAAGACTTGTCGAAGATGGTAATGAAGCAGATGAAGTATACCTTCCCTGTAATTGTGCTTTTAATTTCTTGGAAGATTTCTGGTGTGGTTGCGCTCTATTGGTTTGTGAGCAACATTGCCGGAATAGTTCAAGACAAAATAATAAAAAGGAAATTAGCGGTTAGCAGCTAGTTCTCGACTCGCAACAACCAAAGGAAGCCATCAATCTTGTTTTTGAAGACCAAATACTCTTGATTTGGGCTGGATTTTAGATCAGTCACATCCACAGGCTCTCCACCAAGTTCAGAAAGATTACCCAGATCAAAATAAATTTGATTCGAGGTGTTGATTTTTCTTATCAAGTCATTGGTCGATTTGGTGCCTTTGTACCAATCATCTGGATAGTTGCCGGACTCGAGTTGTTTGGGTACAGCGCAATAAATGTATGATTCTTGATCTGTTGGTAGGGCGCATTTGTCAATCAGTGTGTAAGAAACAGCAAGAACACCGACCATAGGGTTCGCCAACCTACTCAGGCTACCATTATTGAGATTTAATCTATAAAATGCCGCTGGTGCGAGACTGCTTTCTTTGGTTTGGATAACAACCTCTGAATTGCTGAGCCAATATTTGATCAACCATTCACTTAGGGGGTGGCTCAAGATTTTTTTGGCGTTTGTGCCATTGATGTCAGCTGTATAAAAATCAGCGCCATTGGAAACCGTGTAATACAGAATGCGTTTGCTGTCTTTGGAAATACTAAGCTCTTTGATTCCGGTTGGTAGTTTGGAAATTCTGGTGCTAAAAGGGGTCAAGACTTCGCTTGTTGTGGCTCGGTTTTCTACAAGTTCTACCAAGCTGGTCTCTATAATCTCACTTTCTGGTACCAAAGTTTGAGCCAAGAAACCATTGCCGCTTGGTAGCCAGAAGGCGCGAATGATTTTTGGTATGGTGGTGTTGGTCAATCTTCTTGTGCCCAAACTTTCGCCTCGGACTTCATAAACATTGCCGGTGCCACGCTCGACAAAGCGCACAATGGTGCTGGTGCCGGCATTAAAGGCCACAGCTCTGGCAACGGGCTCGTTTGAAACCTTGCGCATTTGGGGGACGGGCGCACCCGTATCTGGTTGGTTGGTGCCCTCATTACCGTCGGTTTCTTGAAAGTAGTCGTCCAAAGAGATATCAGGGCTCTCACTGTTTTGGCCAAAAGGAAAATAATTCATAAAGTTAAAGCCAGTCTGTCCCCCACTCTCAGCTTGATTTCTTTCGTTCAAAACCAAAAAGACGGCAATCGCCACCAGAACCAGAACACCAATTAGGAGTAAAACTTTTTTGGTCATAATTTTATCTACTTACCGACATATGCCAGTGATCACCCGAGGATGGTACTGTTCCTCCGCACTTGGCCCCTTTTGGTTCCCAAAGGAAGGTTGCACTTTTGCCGTTGAGTGTTTTATTGATTTTACCACAAGGTGGTGGTGGGTTTGTGCTTCCAACAAGAAACTTGTTTAAATTTTCGTTTGGTGCGATATCAATAGCTAGACCTTGGTAGTGCAATGATCCAACGGTATGTTGTCCGCCTGTTGTGCTGGTTATATTTACACAATTAGGGCATAATCGCTTTAGTTCATCAATTGCAATTTGGGTTGATTGTTGTAAGCCAGAAACAGAAGGGCTTGTTGATGTTGAGGTTGCTGCCGGTATATCAATTGGTTGGATGTCGAGCTTGGTGTCCAAAAGGCTTGGGTTGATGGTGTTTAGGATAAGCCAAGCGCCGGCGACGAGCAGGATGCCCTTGAGTGAATTTTCGATGCGCTTTTTACCCTCTTCTTTTTTAGTGAAGGCGTCGCTCGACATCCATTGGAAGCCACCAAAAACCAAGTTTAGAAGCACAAAAGCAATAGAGACGCCAATAGCAAAACGAAACAGGCCTGGTAGGTATGTTTGGAGATCCGTCTTACAACCTGGGTCGCCGGGTTGCTTACACTCACCCGACGTGGTGCCTGGTAATGGGGCCAAAACTTTATAACCACCCTCCTCAGTGGTTTGAGCTTGGGCTACTAGGTTTGGTAACAAAAATAGGGCGAAGACTGAAAGAACAACTATTCCCAGAAGCCACTTTTGTTTTTTTGTTTTTTGGTAGAAAGAAATCATTTGGTTTGATTAATTTTCAAACATTATTCTAAAGCTTTTATTGCTGAATTGCAGTATTTTGTTTGGGTTTTGGATTTCAAGCGAAAGGCTTGATTCGCCCGATTGGCCGTCTGGTTTGCGGAAGATTGCCGTGCGCGAACCATCGAGTTCTGGCAGAGCTTGACCGTTCATTCGCCAAGAATAAACGAGTGGCCGTGCTTCTTTGCTGAAGAAAAATGGTGCTACAAAAAGTTCAGTTTCTTGAGAATCGAGGGTGGCGCGGTCGCTCAAAGCTTGGTCGAAAATAAAGCCATAAAAAGGATTGTTTTCGTAGACCACAATCTCTTGATCATTTGGGCTTATTTGGATCGAGCCGAGAGCAACTAGGTTGCTAGTCGGATCGCTGACCAAGACTTCGACTTCTTGGGTCGAGCCCAAAATATCACCATTCAAGACGATTGAATTTCTACCATAGCCGGATTGGCTGTCGAAAACTTGCAAACCATCTGACCATTTATAAACTAGCTTGTTTGGTGCTACCGGTTGACCGTTTTTTATAAATTCTGGCAGAGCCACTACCTTGAGTCGACCCTGACGAGGATACAGTGCCTTGCCTTGGTAAAAGGGTGGAACATAAGAATCAGCCTCCCATATAAGTTCGACGTCCGAAGGGGTGAGAGAGAGCTTTTTGCTGAAGCTAGTGCCGTTTTGCAGGCGCACTCGGATTTCGATATCTATAGGCACACCATTCTCGCCCATTCGGAAGGAATACTGCTTTAGTCCTTTACCAACAAGAATTTGTTTGCCGTCTTTGTACCAAGCGATATCGGCCGAATCCAGATCAGCGGTATACATTGCCAAGTTGAGCCAAACCAATTCTTTTGGTTCCGGATAGGTTGGGATAACCTCGACCTCAAGTTCGTCTGGTAGAGAAAAAACTGCTCCCCCACCAAATTGAGCCGAAGCCAAAAAAGGCAGAAGCAGAAAAGCAAAAATAATGAAATAAAACCTTTGCATTGTTATTTATTGTATCACGCTTAGGGTGCAAATTGGCAGAGAGCGGTGTGGAATGGACTAGGGCTTTCGAAGGTTGAGTAAATTGCTCGAATTCTGACCAAGTTTTTGGGCGTTCTGGGCCTGTTTTTGACCAAATTTGGCGAAAGCCTCTTTGGCCTCACCAATATTTTTGCCGGCGCGCAAAGAAACACCCTCTTTGCCAACCTGGAAGAATTTTTTCTCCAGTCTTTCGGCCGGATTCATTTCCTTGCGCTTCATTCTCTCTGCTCGTCTTTGATATTTGGCCCTGATCTCCTCCTCCATTTCTGGGTTTTGCATAATCTCGAGCATTTCCTGTTGCTTTTCTCTACCAAGCCGTTCGCGTCTTTTCTTGTCCCTCCTTCTTAGCATTGCCACACCGAGTATACCAACCCCCGAGGCGACCGAACCCCAAGCCACAATTCGCTTGAGCGCGCCAAAGATTGTTGGTTCTTCACCCCGATCCTCCATCCGGGTTAGGTTGATGATAATAATCATGCCAAAGGTCCAAAGAAACCACCAAGGCTGAGCATCCGCAAGAGGTATTATTTCTCCGACATTCATCAACAAAGACGTAACAAACATTTTGGTGTTAGAGGTGTAGCTCACCCCAAGGGTCAAAAACCAAATACCAAAGAGTGCACTACCGGCTATGCCCAAAACAAAACTGCCGGCGCCAAGACTGAAATAAGTAAAGATGAGTTCAAAAATATCCAACAAAAAAGCAGCCATAACCAAAAACCAAGCCATCCAAAGTTTGACTCGATAATGGGTTTCGGTATCAACTTCAGGTAATTGGGGGGCTGGCCTTTTGGCATAATAAGGCACTCTGGTTGGGCTTTCTTCTTGATATGTCAAATCATTGTCCATAATTTAAGGCTAAGACAACTTTTCTTGCTGTTTTCTTTGCTTGATAGCCAAAATTTGCGATGGGTCGGAGGTGATAATCTGATCTTCGGTGTAGGAAGCAATGATCTTGATCGCCACGTGTTTTAGTCCGGCAAAAAAGATACCCTCTCCAACTCCGGATTCGAGCAACAAGTACTTTTCTTCATCGGTTAGGTTGAAGACTTCTTGTAGTCGATCGATGGTTGTTGGTGATTGTTTGAGCAGAATCTGGATTGAGGAGTTGGTGATGATTGGTGTACCGTAAGGCGACTTGAGAAAGTCATCGACGTCTTGGGTGATGGTTGCAAGACCGAGGTAATATTTGCGTCCACGCTTGGCCAGGGAGAGTAGGAAGGAGGCGGTGTCCTCACTTTTCATCATCCACCAAGCTTCGTCGATAACCAAGAGACGCTTTTTGATCTCGCGTCGGATGGCGTTCCAGATGTAGTGAGTTACGATATACATAGCGACCGGTTTGAGCTCGTCTTCCATATCGCGGATCGAAAAGACTACGAATTTGCGATTGATATCGATGTTTGAAGGTCGATTGATAAAGTTGGCCCAGGTGCCACGGGTGTATTTGGAAAGTCTTTGGGCCAGCGATTCCCCACCCTCCATACCGCCGAGCACCAACTCAAAGTCAGAAAGCAGGGGCGGTTCGACGTTCTCGAAGTGGGAATCAGCCGTAATGTCTTTGAGGGCGTAAGTTTCGGTGATGGCGCGGTCGATGATGGCGTCTTCTTCGGCAGTCAGGCCGCCCATCATAATACGGAACAGGCCGACCAGATTGATAATCTGACTGCGCAAAACGCTTGAGGCCGATTCGTCCTCACCCGGTATTGGTAGTTCAAAAGGGTTGATGTGGTGATCGGAGTTGAGCGAAATGTTGAAATACCTACCCCCAACCGCTTCGGCCATATATTGGTATTCGTTTTCTGGGTCGATTACAATAACGTCGGTGTCGAACATTAGGGTGCGCAGAATCTCGAGTTTGGTGGCATAGGATTTGCCGGAGCCGGATTTGGCCAGCGAGACTGAATTGTAATTTTCGAGCGAGAAGCGGTCGAAAAGAACAAGCGAAGAATTGTGCCGGTTTATACCATAGAGAATACCCTTGTCTGATGTCAGGTCGAAAGAGACGAAAGGAAAGATGCTCGAGAGGGGTGAAGAATTTATCTTGGAGTGAACACCCAGCTCGTCTTCGGCGATTGGTAAAATGCTTTCAAAACCCTGCTCCTGTTGGAAGAGGGCTGGTTTGACGTAAACAAGCTTGGACTCGAGGATGGATTTGATTTCGGATTCTATTTTGTCGAGTTCTTCGCTCGAATCGGCGTAGACTGAAATATAAAGGCCGACCTCAAACATCTTTTCTTGGGCTTGCTGAAGCTGGTCGCGTAGATTTTCTAGATCTTGGTAAGCGGTGTCGAGCACTGGATCGCGCACGAGCCCCTTCTCTTCTCGGATGCGGATCTGGCTCTGGACCTCGGCTACCTTTTTTTGGAAAGTTCGGAGAACGCGCGCTGTTTCGAGCGGGTGAACAAAAATTGAGATGTCGAACATTTTGTCCATATTGATAATCGGAGCAAACCACTCTTCGGCTAGATAACGCGGATAAGAAATAACAAAGAAGCTTCGCACTACCTTTTCGCCCAAGTTGAGCTCCTTGGCGCTGACCTTGAGCGCACTTGGAGCCAAAATATCGCGCAGTTGTAGTTCGCTACTCCTCGAGATGTTGTGTGGTAGGATGTTTATATCAACATCGGCTGGTTTTGGTTTTTTCTTTAGGAAGTCAAACATGTTTTGTTGGTAGTTAGTAGTAAGTAGTTAGCATTTCGGTTTTTTTAAACTTCTCCTGACTCTCTGACTACTGAATGCTGGCTACTTAAACCCATAAAAATTAATCTCAGTTGATTTTTATGGGTTTTTCGGTGTCGCCCGGATTGAAAATCTTATAAAAAAGCTCGACCACTTCGTCGGTGCCTAGCCGGCCGATTCTGATACCGCAACGAGTCAAGCCTTGCTCGACCACGCCGATACGTTGCTCGAGCTGGGCTCGGCGCTCCTCGAAATCCTCTTGTTTTTGAGATTGGCTTTGTTTTGAACCAAAAATCGGGAAACTACTCTTGACTGAGGTGCCAACCGAGTCGTAAGGCACAACAACGAAGAAATTTTTGGTCATAATACTTGTAGCCTCGGTGAAGTTTTTGACGAAACCAATATATTGTTCGATCTGGATTTTCAAAAGATCGTTGGTTTGCTCTTTGTAACGCTCTTCAAGCAGGGCGATATAAGGTCGGATATCGAGTCGGCGCGATTGGGTAACGATTTGGATAGAAAAATCGAGAGAATTTAAAAAATCTTGAAATTGCAAAAGGATGGCCTGGCGCTCATCATCGCTTTTGAGTGAAAAGTTGATCGAAGAGGCCATCAAGATGGCGCGCATTCCCCCGTCTTTGAGCAAAACAAAGCCATCGCGGATGTCTTCTATTGGCACGAAATCTTGTGTAGCGTTTTTGCTCATGAGAGATGAATAATGAATAGTGAATAATGAATAGTGGTCTTGTAACTCTGCCCTATTCTTTATTCCTTATTCAAGTTTAATACTAACATATTAGGTTAATTAGAATAATTAGGGTAATTGTTTGTCTGACAAACCCTTCTTCTTCACATCCAATTCCCAATTCAGGTCTTTGAGTTTGCTACCGGAGAGACTGGGCAAAACAAGTGAGCTTGCTTGCTTCTCCTCCGATTCCTTGACCACATCGTCCTCAAACTTTTTCCAAACATAAAGCTTGTTGGCGGTCAGATATTTGAAAGCCGATTCCAAGGTGTGAATAAATGGTCGGTTGTTGACCTTGTAAAAGGCCAAAGCCAGAGCCAAGACAATAATTGGCGAAGAAACCAAAAGGCCCAAAAAGAGGCCAAGAAAGCTTGTGGCGGCAACGCCGACCATTGCCCCACCGGCGAGGTAGATGAACTGCTTGAAGGTGAATGGTCCGAAGATTTTGTCTTCCACATCTATGAATTGAGGGACTTGGAAACGCATAGGTTTGAATTATTCTAAGTGCTCTAATTATACTAATTATTCTAAATAAGCTCCACTTCCCAACTAGGTCTTGGGATTTTTTTAGGTCAATTAGGTTAATTAGAATAATTAGGGCAATTTATTCCGTCGGTTCTCTATACGGATCTGCTCCCGAAGTGTAATTATGGATTTTGTGAGGCTCAGCGTTTTGGGTAGGTAGATTTTCCGGCGGAATAGCCGGTCGCATGGCTTTCGCCTGATTCAGTATCGCCTCTTCAAACCCCACCGGCGCCATTCTTGATCTAGGCTGTTCTGGTTTGGGGGGTTGTGGTGTTGTTCTAGATCTGTCATCTGAATAATTTACACTATTTTGTTTTTGTATTTTGTTAAAAATATTGTCCTCCAACTTCATTCTAAGATTTGAAAAGTTTTCTGGATTACGATTGGTCAATTTTGCGATGTTTTCGATTGCTGTTGAAAGTGGTTGGAGTCCGTATAGTGAATACAGAATCTCGCTATCAGCAGAGATTTCTTCATTCTCAGACAAACCAGCCTCTTGTAATAATCTTCCAATCAGTTCTGTTGTCTCGCTAGACATAATAAAATCCTGCACTTCTGGAGAAAGTTTTTGGTAAGCTTGTTTTTTTTGTTCTCGTGCAAATGCCATACTACTTAGATAAACATGGTACCTCCCTTGTCGGGGTCATTTAGCCAATTTATGGTTGTGGTGTTTCCTCCAGCGATGATGGCTGTCTTGAGGGTTAATTTATCGGCGTCATTCATTTCATCAGCCATTCTTGTCAGCATTTTTGGATTGTATGTTGGTAGAACAGCCGGATCTAGGGCTATTGGTATACCTCCTCTACCTGGCGTATTCATAAATCTAGCCAGTGTCTTGTGGTCGACCTTTCTTATAAGCGTTTGGATATTTGTTATATTACCAGCCCTTAGAGCCCTCATTAGAGGTTCGATCCTGATATTTTTAGTGGTTTGTTTTTGACTGGTTGTAAATTTACTACTCTTTGTGGTGACGAATTCAAATTGAGCGGGTCGCAATTCTGCCACAAAATTCTCGTCTCCAAAGTGAGAAGCCTCGAGCATTTCTAGCTCAGAATCGCTTAATCCCTTGATTTTACCCTTTACACTAGAGATTGCGGTTGCTGTACCAGCTGCGACAGCTGCATTAATATCAGCAAATCTTGTATCCTTGAGTCTGGTTTTTTCTGACTCTGAGAATTGATCACTCTTATTTATAGCCTCGAGTTGTTTAACACTGATTGCGTTTGCAAAGTTTTGGCTCCTTAGAAGCTCTCTATTGCTTGCAACCAAGGCCTCGGTTTCTTTATCGGAGAGTTTGGCCAAAGCTTTTTCCATTTCACCAATGAGTGTGCTACCAACTGGGGCTGTAGATCCTTTAATTACAACTTGCTTAGCTTCGGCTAATTTCCATTCAGCCATTCTTGCAGAATCGCGTTCCTGAACTCTTTTATCGCTTTCCGCTCTTGATTCCTTGTAACCCTTGGTTGCTGATGTGCCAAAATCTTTACCAGTCAGGTTTTGTCCAACATCTATATCTTTGATGTTTACGTCATCCAGGCCTAGGGCTTTACCAAAACCAGTTCTACCAACCGTGCCTCTTACCACGTCTCCAACAATACTTGTTGGGACTTTTGCGTTTCGTAAGTCAAACGTTCCACTAGCTGCCTTTTTGCTTGTGTCGAGTGTTGCTCTAGCTACCCCACCAATTAATGCCCCGCCAAAACCTTTACGCTCTTTGTTTGCCTGAGTTTGTAACCAAGTGCTATTAGAGAATTTATTACCCAATTTACCAACAGATGATCTCATCGCCCAGCTCGTACCACCAAACGCTACAGCTCCGCCGGCGGCGGTGATAGCACCGAAGGCGGCGGCGGTTGAGCCCTTGGAGGCCATTTGTTTAGAGATGGTTAGGGCGGTGATAAATAATCCTAAGACCAAAACATAATTTATAACGGCACCAAAAGCTTTTTTGGGGTCGGTGATGATGTAAGACCAGTCAGTGCCATACTCGCTATTTAGAGGTTTGGTAACAATGGCCGACCCGACCTTGAAGGCGACCCACATTAAAGCAAAGAAAACGGGCGCAAAGAAGGCTTGGTTGAAAAGCGAAGCCCACCAATCCCAAAACCTTCCACTAAAGCCAGGGATAATGAAAGCAATGAAGGCAAACGGCGCCAAGATCATTAGAAAGATCAGAATGATAAAGCGGGCGATGAACATAATGCTGGCCATAAAAAAGATGATGGAAGCCACGATCATAAAGATGCCCGAAACTGTTCCAAAGAGCAGTATTCTCGAAGCACCAGCTGTAGAGAACAAACTTCCGTCTTTTGTTACTCCAGTACCGTAAATTGTTTGCATACCAAGCATCTTCATAACACCACCAGAAATACCTTTGTATTCGGCCACCCCAATATTTGAGTTTTTCAGGGTCATACTATTACCTTGACTTATGGCTCGATAGAAACCATCGGCCACAATATTGGAAGCGTCGATCACCACTTTGGCGAAGAAGAGACTGAAGTTGATGAGTATAGCAATAAGGACAATATTCAAGATCGATCTACCAACATTGCTGTATTCAGACATAAACATTGTGCGGAAGGCGGTGTAGAGCAAGACGAAGATAAAGACCATATTGGCCACATCGCGGATGATCCCCCAAGCCTCGGTGATACTGTTGCCTATGGTGGTGCCTGTGCCGATTTGGTCGGACATCCCTGTTACTGTAAAGCTAAGAACTGAATCCAAAAGCCAGCCAGAGAAAATTAAAATAAAAGAAGTTGCGCCCATCAGAAAATTACTAATCCCAGTGTATTCCAAAAGGTATCCACCCACTTTATCTAAACCAATCCCAACCGCCGCTACAACGGGGTTGTTGCTGCCAGTCTGATTATTTGCTTGACAATAGGATGTGCTTGCGCCCATTGCACCAACTCCCGAAACAATTTTTCCGGCTTTTCCATCTGTAGTAACACAATCAGCTCCTACTTGCGCCGTAGCAACAAAAGGCATAATTACTACAATTATGCAGACCAGTAGAACCAGTGTCTTTTTTGTTGCTGCCTTGATCAATTTTTTGTTTAATACACCGTTACGCTACAGGTGTCGGTTTGGCCCGAATTGGTAACCGAAATGTTGTAAGTGCCGGCGGTGGTGTAAGAGGTGCCGAAGTTCCAACCGACGCCCGAATCTTTGGTCGAACTCGGAGCTGACCAGGTGTAGATAGCGCTCCAGTCGAAATTGGGATTACTTGAATCAGCCACGGTAACATAGGCAACCGAATATTTGCCGACCATCTGGGTCTTGGGTGAGCAGGTCAGAGGTTTGGTTGTTGGAGTGGGGCCGGCGTTTGAAACGGTTTTGCCCGAACAGTTTTTGACTTCAAATCGAACGTTCTTTAAGAGACCGTTGACGTTCGCTTGTTTGACCCACTGACCGATGTGGGTGGAGTTCCAGGTCGAGCCATAGTCGCTCCAGAAGGCTTGACCGTTTTGGCTACCGAGTTTATGGCCGTAGTCGATGTCGAACTCATTGGTTGAAGCGTTGTCGAGCCAAGAAGACCAAAGAATCTTGGAGCCGATATTGCTTGATGAGCCAGTGATGGTGTATTTGGGTGTTTCGCCGACGCAATACGAAGCCTTGTCAGCTGAAAGCTCGAAAAGATAATTTGGCGGAGTGGCGATTGGGGTTGAGATTTGATTTGGAATTTGACTGAGGGGTTCTTGGCTCGTGTTTAAGATGTGTGCGCCATAAGCTTGTCTTGCTTGTTCGATCATGCGGTTGAGCAAGCTTGTCATACTTCTAATTTGGGCCAACAAAGTGTTGTTCCCGGTATTTGATGTGCTGCCACCTGCGGGTTGGAAAGAAGTGATGGTTTTGCCTGGGTTGGTGCCACCAGTTTGGCCGCCAGTTGTGGTTTGATTTCTGTTTTTGGTTGCATTGTTTGGGGTCCAGCTCGAAGCGCTACCAGAGCCGAAGTATTGGGTGGCGCCGGCGGTGCAGGTGTGAGAGCCGACGAGTGTGCCCGACTTACCCTCGATACCATCTACAAGGGCACAAGGTACCGAATACCACATCGAGTTGATATTGAAGCCTGAGCCGTAGACGGTGGTGGTGCCAAAAAAGTTGTCGTGGACCTGTATACCAGAACCGCTACCTTTGTAGCCGACAAGTGTTTCGGGTGAAAAGCCGGTTTGGCCATTGATGGTGCAGGTAGAGAAATACATAGTTTCTGAGCCGACCGGTGCCGCATTGACCGCCTTTACCGACTCTCTTTCTTCGACATTACAGGTAATGTTGTAACCTCTGGCTCGGCCTTCGCTCTCGGCAAGTCTTGCACACCTTTCGGTCGCTGCCCTGTCGTAACGCAAGTTGCCGGTGCATTGCTGTGAGCTTGGTGTGGCTGGAGCCAGTGTTTGGCCCGCCGGTGTAGCGCCGCTCGTATCGGTGTTCGATTGGTTCGAAAGTCCCCCACCCCAAGATTGATCGCAAAGAGCTGGATCGTTGGTGCAAGAGCCGTTGTTGCATTTGTATGGTGCGATACTTGGGCAGGAATTGGTTTGGGCGCTTGCCAAAGTACCAACACCAAACAAGATTAATGGGATTGCAAACTTGATTAAACTTTTCATGATTTTTGATTCTTGGTTCATAATAACTAATTATACTAAATTTAAGGATTGGTTTCCCCTGGTGGGTTTTGGGGTTGACCCTGATTCCAATTCAAAGAACAACCTTCGGCGTAGGGATTGTCGATACAAACACTTGGGTCGAAAACCGGAGAGTTGATGGTGTCTTCCAGATTATCTTGAGAATCATTGAAGTATTGATTGATGGCATTGTCTTGGGAGTCAGATTGAAATTGGCTAGTGTAAGGATTGGAACCATCAGAACCACGACGACTCAAACCAAGCAGTCCACCCAAAGCTTTATTGGCCAATTGGGTTAGAAGTGCACCAACGATTTCATTGATTTCGTCGGCTACCTGTAGCCGACCCAACCCAGCTCCAAGCGCATTATTGAGTTGGCCCTCGATGGCCGCGCCAGGTGTTTGGGTTTCTTCTTTTGCGCAAATCATACTGCCTTCCGGTGAGGAGAGATTCATTGACCCATCCGGCGTATCTACATTCATACTCGATCCAAGGACTGAATTTGGGTCTATTCCAGGTAATTTTTCCCATCGGGTGCATTTTTTAAAAGAAAGAAAGCCACGACCCCAATTTAGTTCTTGTTGTTGGAGGTTGAGCTTTTGGGTCAGCTGGTTGTTTAGGGCTGATTCGGCCATTATGTAGGCGCCAATTGGATTGTTCTGGGGACGCTGGCTGATCTCAAAAAATTTGTCCCATCCACCTCGATCGAAATCATCCATAAAGTCTTGCATATTGCCAATAGCATCGGTTAGAGTACATTGCCACATCAGATTATTTTGTCTGTAACTATTGATTAAAGCGATCCGAACCTGGTTTTGAATTGGTCCACAAAGAAAGTTAAGGCGCGGATCAGATTGGATAAATGAACCCACGGTTAAGTTGGCTGTATCCTCAAGAAATCTCCCAGGGTTAGTCACAAAAGATGGGGAACCCCTAAAACCCGAGTTGATCCAGTTGACAGTGCTTGCGCTTATCCTTTGAATTGCGTAGTTCATAAAACCGAAGGCGAAAGCATCGAAAAGTTTTTCTTTGAAACTCATTTCTACATTTGAATATGCTAGTGGCCCGACTTCAACAACTGCCCATTGGGCCTGAGCTTTGATGACAAAAATCGGTCCGAAGACGATATTCGCAAGGATCAAAGTGCTCAAAATTTTATAGGTAAGTCGTCTTTTCATTTGATTTATTATAGCCCGTGCAAAAGGTAGTAGCCACCACTACCCTGTTTATAAAATATGTTTTGTTTGGTAATGAAGTTTTTGGTGGCGACAAAAGATTGCTGGAAAAGTCCAAAACCTTCTTCATAGATTTTGACGCTAGCCAAACTTTTGACCGGATCGTGCAAAACATTTTGCATTTCTTTTATACCGGCCTGGATCCCTCTTAGGCCCAGGATAATGTCGTTGTGCGAGCGAGCAAAAATACTCGGCACATTCATTTTCAGTAGATCGGTTTCTATCTTTTGATAGACCAGATTGATTTCCTCAATCTCTTTTATTCTAGACTTGTTTTGAGTTGTAGCTATTTCGGTCAAGATTTCGAGTTCATTTTTTGGCTCTGCTGGCAGGTTTGCAAGAAAGATATTGCCAAGGTTTTCGCCGTAGCTCGCAATAGCCTGTTTGCTATTGTCTCGGATAATGTTGAATTTTGGATTTTCTAAATTGCTTTGGAAAGCGCTATCAAAATATTGCAAACTGTTGTCAATCAGGCTTTGGGCTGTTTGATCGTTGAGGTTACCACTCTGTTTGAGGTCGAGGTAGGTCGACATAAGCGAAACAGAAAAGTTGTCGGTGACTGAGTCTTCCGTTTCGGCCAGTTCGGTTGGGTTGACTTCGGTTTCGTTTGCGATTTGGCCGAAGTCGGTTTGCCAGTTGGGGTTATCGGGGATCTGGATTTTTTCTCCAGCGGTGATGTTGGCGAGGCCTAGGGTGGCGCTTTCGGTTGCCTTGCGGTTGAAGGCAAACATAATTCCGAGGACTACGCCAACGGCAAGGACAAGCAAGCTCAAAATTTTTCGGCTGGGCAGGTAATTCATATTCCAATTTTACAGCCGATTGTCTTTATAAACTAGTTTTTTTGGGGATGTCTCACCAATCTGAACCAGTCATCCAATTTTAGGTCTTCAGCCCGAGCTTTTGGGTCTATGCCGATTTGGCTCAAAACTTCTGGACTAATCTCTAAATTTTTGGCCAACAGCTTTCTTTTGTGACTAAAACCTTTCTTAATTAGCAAGAAAAAGTTCTTTTCGCTTCTTTCTATTTTTCGCTCCCCTCTTAATTTAAGAGGGGTTGGGGGTGATACGTCCTTAAACCTTTTCTTGCTTATATTCCTCACAGCAATAATCGCCGAATCGACTTTTGGCCTGGGGTTAAAGCTCCCCGCCTTGATTAGGCCTCCGTATTCTGGCTTACCGTAAGCTTTGACCGAAAGGCTTAGGATGCTCTCTTTGTTATCGTGGGCCATTATTCTTTGAGCAACTTCTTTTTGGACGACGAAAGTCAAGGACTTGGGCTGGTTGTCGCTTTCCAAAAACTTTCTAAATATTTCACCAGTAATATAATATGGAATATTTCCAACTAATGCATAATTCTTAACTCTTAATTCATAATTCAAAATATCCCCTGTGATTATCTTTAATCTCTGATCCTTTATCTCTTCGGCAAATTTGGTTTGTAATATCTCTGCGAGCTTTTCGTCCTTCTCTACTGCAATTACTTTGCCTGCTTTTTCTAAAAGAAGTTTGGTCAGCGTGCCTTCGCCGGGCCCGACTTCGAGCACTACATCCCCTTTTTCTATCTGTGCAAAGTCCACAATTTTTTGCAAAATCTTTTCATCCCTCAAAAAATTCTGCCCCAGTCTTTTGTTCGCTCTAATCATAAATATTTTTTCTATGTCCAATGGAAACAAAAAATACCGAGTCTCTTTCAGAAAATTTGAACAAAACTCGATAATTTCTTGTAACCCGAAATGAAAACAGATCCATCCCTGAAAGTTTTTTTGTGTGAAGTCTTGCGTCTCTCCAATTTTTAACAAACAAGGCTTGTTGTTTTATAAAGATTCTTTTTATCCCAGCAGGAAGACGGCCTAAAGTTTTACTAAATATTTCTGTGTAAAATATTGTCATTTTGCCCTAAAAAATCTGCTCTTTTTTATATCATCGAGACCAATTTTTAAGTCCTTGATACTCTGATTGGTATAGCCGGTCAAACTTTCTTCTTCAAAAATCATACCAATTGTCATCTTTCCTTCAATGAAAGATTTGGTTGCAGATTTATAAAAATCCGAAAGAGTGATACCTTCTTCTCGCGCTCTCTTTTGTGCTGCCCTCTTGAGCTTATCTTCAATTTTGAACATTATTTGAGTAGTCATAATATAAGTATATACTTTGTAATAACTTTGTCAATATCATCTGTGGAGGCACGGATGTTTTCTGTTTATTAAAACTCGATACGCGAAGATGTTTAATTGTAGCGTCAGAATTCTAAATATTGTAGGATTTATAAAAATGAATATTTTTGATATTTTCAAACCAAAAATAAAAGTCGTGACACATAGCGGAGGCTTTCACCCTGACGATGTCTTTGCTTGTGCCGCGCTATCACTCTGGGCTGAGAGACAAGGTAAAAAGCTGGAAATAAAAAGGACGCGCGACGAAAAGTTTTTTGCTACGGCTGATTTTGTGGTGGATGTCGGTATGGAGTATGACGAAGCAAGGAATCGCTTTGACCATCACCAAAAAGGTGGCGCCGGAATGCGAGAAAATGGTGTCCCCTATGCCTCTTTTGGTCTGGTTTGGCAAAAGTTTGGTGCCGAAATTTGCCAGAGCAAAGAGATTGCAAAAATGGTAGACGAAAAGCTGGTTGTGCCGATTGATGCAGGAGACAATGGGGTAAATATTTCTACCACAAATAATTTAAACGTGATCGAATATAGAGTTGGCGCCGCTATTTCTAGTTTCAATCCGACTTGGCTCGAAGACGAGCGTTGGACCGATAAGATTTTCAAAAAGGTGCTCGTTTGGGCTGAAGATATTTTAAAAAGAGAAATCGCTAAGGCTAGAGCAGAATTTGAAGGAGCAAAAATGACCAAAGAGGCCATAGAAAAACAAAACAACCCAGAAATTTTAGTTCTAGAAAAATATACCGACTGGGAAGCTGAAGTTTCTAGACACAAAGATATCAAATTCGTAGTTTACCCTCATCGTAATGGTCAAGATTGGTGTGTGCAGGTCGGACGAGATGATTTGGAGAATTACGATTCCAATCGAGCGACTTTCCCAGAAAACTGGCAAGGCTTGCGCGATGGTGAGCTTGCCAATGTTATCGGTGTTAGAGATGCGGTCTTTTGCACCAACGGCGGTTGGTATGCAGTCGCCCGCTCCAAAGACTCGGCTCTCAAAATGGCCCAAATGGCTTTGGCACAAAACTAAATCTGTTGTTTGGGGCGGTAAGAGATCGCTTCGAGGATGTTATCGCAAGAAATTTGCGACGCGCCCTCGAGGTCGGCAATGGTGCGAGCAAGCTTGATCAGTTTGTGGTAAGACCGAGCGGAGAGATCGAGCGAGCGGGCCGAGCGGTTCAAAATATCTTTGACCTCGTCGGAGACTTCGAGTATCGAAGCAATATCGCGCGCATTCATTTCTGAATTGGTACTAATCTGACGTCCAGCTTTTCTAAATCTCTCGAGCTGTCTTTCCCTGGCGCGCCCGACGCGGTCTCGAGCCGGCAGACTCTCACTCTTTTCCCGGTGTTCCATCAGGCGTTCGTGGTCGACTTTGGCCACCTCGGTCCAGATATCTATACGGTCGATTATCGGTCCGGAAATTTTTCTTCTATATCTTTCGATTTGTAAGGCACTACAGATACAAGGTTTGCCTTTGATACCAAAGTTGCCACAAGGACAAGGATTCATCGCCGCGACCAAAATAAAATGAGCTGGAAATTTGACTGTGCCTTTGGCCCTTGAGACCGAAACCACTCTTTCTTCAAGCGGTTCGCGCAAACCTTCGATGGTTTTGTTGTCGAACTCTGGAAATTCATCGAGGAAGAGCACGCCTTTGTGCGCGAGAGTAATCTCGCCTGGACGCGGGTTGCTACCACCACCGATAAGCGCCACATTTGAAGAAGTATGATGTGGCGAACGGAAAGGCCTTTCAAAGACCAATTCATCTTGCAAGGCGCCAGCAATCGAATGGATCTCGGTCACTTCCAAGAGTTCTTCAAAAGAAAGTGGAGGCAAGATATGGGCGAGCGCCTTAGCGAGCATGGTCTTGCCCGTACCCGGCGGACCGTAGAGGCAGATGTTGTGCCCACCGGCCGCGGCGATCTCGAGCGCCCGTTTGGCACCCTCCTGACCTTTGATATCAGCGAGATCGAGGTCGATTTTGTGTCTGGTTTGAAGCTCGCGCTTGCTTTGCTTTTTGATCTTTTGGTTGGCCGAGTCGATGGTCAGATGGTCGACAATTTGACGCAAATGAGTTGCGCCGTAGACTTCGATGCCATCGATGAGCGAGGCTTCCTCAGCGTTTTCTAGAGGCAAAAAAATTTCTCTAAAACCAGCTTGTTTGGCTTTGCGGGCAAAGGCCAAGGCGCCACGAATCTTGCGCAGGCTACCATCAAGCGAAAGTTCGCCTAGGAAAATCCGGCCATTTGGATCGAAGGTTGCATCGCCGTTTGCGAGTAAGTAGCTCAAAGCCATAGCCACGTCGAGCCCGGCACCTTCCTTTTTTATATCGGCTGGCGCAAGTGAGATGACCACTTTGTGATTTTGCGATTTGGGCGATTCGAAGCCGGAGTTTTTGATCGCTGCACTGATTCGGTCGCGCGCCTCTTCGACCGCCTTGTCGGGCAAGCCGACAATCGAAAAAGCATACAGACCTCGTGAGAGGTCTGCTTCAACGTCAACAATGTAGGGTTTTAGGAGAAAAGTCTGAGCGCTGTAGACTTTGGCATATGACATAGCGGGGATTGAAAAATTAAAAGATTGAAAATTAAAAAATTACATCAACAGATTCATTTCTTTCTTGTAACGTGTGATATCAGAAACCTTCTAAAGTTGGAGAGATGGGAAGATATCATTTCAATGTTAGCATAAAATTTGGAGAATTCCACGTCGTTAATAAAATTATTTTCTTTCAGAATATACAGTATCGATCTTACCTCGCCAGCAGATCCTTTGGCGATATTCAGAAAATTTGCAAATTCTTTATTGGAACCTCTTTCAAACCCTTCTGCGATATTCAACATTAACGAATAGGAAGCTCGTTTTAATTGGTCGGCGAGCGAATAATCCCGAGCTAGCTTAGGGTTTTTTGCAATAAGTCTATAGATATCATTTACAAAATTTTTAGATTCAATCCAGATTGGCACATCTTCAAATTTTCTATACTGCATTTATCTTTCCTGTTAATTTTTCAATCTTTAAATCTTCAATCTTTTAATCAATTCTCCATATGCTTTTTGCAGGTGCGGGCAGAAGGGTTGGCCTCTAGGCGATCGAGCTCGATTGGTTCACCAGAAACTTCACACAAACCATAGGTCCCTTTTTCTATTCTAGCGAGGGCGTTTTTTATTTCGTTGTAGCGGGATTCAAGGTCATTGACCAAAGCGGCATGACTTTCGAATTCTTCGATTTTGTCGGCGGTTTCGTTGGTGTCGGCGCTGTCGGCGAAATCTGAAGTTCGGGCTTGCCAGTCTTCCTTATTGTCTGGATTGCGATAGCCGACATCTTCGAGTCCTTTTACAACCAAAGCTAGCTCGGTTTCTAGCTTTTGTTTGAAATATTTTGTGTCTAAATCGCTCTTCATAAGCCAATTATAGCACAAAATTTTATTTGACAACAGAATGCGAAGCGTAAATAGCCGAAAGGTCTGCTATGGCTTCAGCTCTACCAGTAATGAGAATGGTATTCTTGTCCAAGAAGGTATAGCCGATCAAAATATTGTCGCTATTTGTGCTTTCGGCATAGGCTCGGACATCTTTGTTTTTGATGATCAGGTCTTGCCAAGAATAGGTTGTGCTTTCGTTGGCTTTAAATATAGACGAGAGATTTGTTGGTAAGGTGCTCTCCCACTCGAGCATTCCAGCAAAGGCACTACCAAAGTCGGCAATTTTTATAATGACAAAAGGGGTTCGGACCGTCTCTTTGGTGTAAAGGCCAAAGGCAAACTCTTCTTTAAGGTTTCTTGCCAAACTCGGCGGCAGATTGAGGCCAAAAATTGAAAAGAGTTCTCTTGCCGAACCAATCTTTTGGCCATCTGTTGTCTCGATGTCTATGATGGTTGTTCCGGGGTTTGAAATTTTATTGATTTCTCCGAGCAGGTTTTTGTCGTCTAATCCGTTGAGGCTTAGACGGTTGTTGTAATCGATCAAACTTTTTTCGATGGTGATCTGGGTTGCGTCGTTGGTCTGGAATGTGCCCAAGACAAACAAGAGCGCAAAAATACTTCCAGCGATCAAAATTAATCCCAAAAAAAGCTTGACCATGCTGGTTGGCAAATTGGAAAGTTGGTTTGTTTGTGTTGGGTTTGCGGTCTGTTGTTTTCGGGCGTGTTCTTTGATGGCAATTGTCGCTACTGATTCGTTTTGGCGTTTTATGGCTTCGGCGATGTCGCCCTGATAGGTGCGCAAAGATTGTAATTGCTTTTGATTATGGAGCAATTCGACTGCACTTTTTTGGTCCGTTTTTGGATTTTCTTCCATCGGACTTATTTTAACACAAGCAGAGTTTGTAAATTACTTTTTCTGTATAAAGTTTGGATCGGCGTCTTTGATCGAGAGTTTCAGTCGGCCTTTCTCGTCGACGTCTTTTACCACCACCGGCACAGACATACCGATGCGCAAAAAGTTTTCGACTTTATCGATTCGAAACGGTGCGATTTCTGAAATGTGCACCAAGCCATCAACCTTGGGGCCGAGTTTGACAATGGCGCCAAAGTCGGCAAGGCGTACTACTTCGCCCACCATTTTGTCCCCCGGCTTAAATTCGCGCACAATGTTTTCGATTGCCAACCTAGCCTTTTCGGCTCCTTCGCTCTGGCCGGTGATAAAGACGGTGCCGTCGTCTTCGATATCAATCTCTACCCCTGTTGCTTCTTTGATTTCATTTATAACCTTACCACCGGTGCCGATGACCATTCCGATCTGGTCTGGTCTGATTTGCATTGTAAATATTCGCGGTGCGCGTGGACTAAGATCGCTTCTGGGTTCTTTGATCTCCTTTTCGATTGTTTCTAAAATTTTGAGTCTAGCAGTTTTGGCCTTTTCGAAAGCTTCTTTGAGTATAGCGAGGCTAATACCATCGACTTTGACATCCATCTGAACCGCAGTGACCCCGTCGCGCGTGCCAGCCACCTTGAAATCCATATCGCCGTGTTCGTCTTCTGGTCCTTGGATATCAGAGAGAACCTTATACTTTTCGCCTTTGGACATAAGTCCGGAAGCGATACCAGCTACTGGCTTACTGATTGGCACCCCAGCGTCCATCAAGGCCAAGGTTGAAGCACAGACCGAACCCATCGAAGTCGAACCATTGCTCGAGAGAGCCTCGGAGACAATGCGAATAGTGTAAGGAAAGATTTCTTTTTTTGGGATTACTGGCAACAGAGCTTTTTCGGCCAAGGCACCGTGGCCAACCATTCGGCGATTAGTGCCACCGATTCGGCCGGTTTCTCCCACCGAAAAAGGCGGGAAGTTGTAGTGGTGCATAAAGCGTTTATTGAGCTGCATTTCCATACCGTCAATAACCTGCGAATCGCCTGGTGCGCCAAGAGTTAGAGCGCTAAAGATATGTGTTCCGCCACGATAGAAGATGCCCGAACCGTGCAAGACCGGAGAAATACCGCCAGCCTGAGCGTAGAGCGGACGAAGCTCATCAAAACCTCGGCCGTCGACACGCTTATTCTCTTCAAGGCTCACCTTGTGCACAAAATCATTCACCGCTTCGTGGAACATAAATCTGGCCGTTCGAGAGTTGGCCTCGGGCAACTTTTCGGCTAGGATTTTGAACCACTCTTCTTCGAGTTCGTAAATTTTTTTCTTTCCAGGTTCACCCAAGATGCCGCTCATCTTTGGTCCGATTTCTGCATCAAAAAGTTTTTGCAAATCTTCCGGAATTTCGATCGCTTTGACCTCGGCTTTTGTTTTGCCGATTTCTTTTATGATCGTTTCTTGAAATTTTTGGATTTTGGCGAGTTCTGTATTGGCCTTTTCTAGAGCTTGCATCAAAACTTCTTCACCGGCTTCATTGGCTCCAACCTCGATCATATTGATAGTGTTCTCTCGACCGCAAGCGACCAAGTCGAGCTCATAATCTTCGCTCTCGCGTTCTTTGTAGGTGGGGTTCACCATAAAATCGGCTGAGCCTTTCATTTTGCCGATACGTACTGCTCCGACTGGACCGTTCCAAGGGATATGCGAAGTCGCGATTGCCAAAGAGGAGGCGATAACTCCTAAAACATCTGGGTCGTGTTCGTCTAGGGAAAGGATAGTGACCACAACTTGCACCTCATTGCGCAAATTTTGGTCAAAAAGCGGACGAATAGTGCGGTCAGTGATTCGGCCAGAAAGTATGGCTTCATCACTCGGTCGGCCCTCTCTTCTTATAAATCGACTGCCCAAAATTTGTCCGGAAGCATAAAATCTTTCTTCGTACTCGACTGAAAGCGGGAAGTAGTCGGACTCCTTCTCGCCCTTAGACATTACGGCTGTGGCAAAGACTGCCGTATTGCCATAACGCAAAAGCACCGAGCCATGAGCATTCTCCGCCAGGTCGGTAAACTCGGCAATCAGCTTGTTGCCATTTAGTTCGAGTTCGTATTTCTTATTTTGCATTTTAGAAAATTATTTTCTAGCTTCGACGATTGTCATTGCGACGTTTGGCGGCACGATGGCGTAGTGGTCGAATTCGATGTTGGCGCTACCTCTACCCTCGGTCATAGAACGCAAGGTGGTAACGTAGCCAAAGAGTTCGGCTAGAGGCACTTTGGCCCGAATAACTTTGAGTCCGGCCCTGTCATCCATACCTTCGATGGCGCCACGCTTGGAAGAAAGATAGCCAGTAATGTCGCCCATAAACTGCTCAGGCACAACAACCTCGACTTTCATAATCGGTTCGAGAATAACCGGCTTGGCTTTTTTGGCTGCTTCTTGGAAAGCTTGAGAAGCGGCAATTTTGTAAGCAATTTCCGAAGAGTCCACATCGTGGTAGGAACCAAAAGTTAGTTCGCAAGAAATGTCGGTCATCTTGTAGCCAGCTACCACACCACGCTCCATAGCTTCTTTGACACCTTTTTCTACAGCTGGAATGAATTCAGCTGGAATAACACCACCTTTGATCGAGTCGATAAATTCGAAACCTTCTTCGCGGTGAACGTTCTTGGCTTTCTTCTTGCCGTCCTCGACTTCTGGTTCGAGCGGTTTGATCTTGATCTTGACGTGACCATACTGACCTTTACCGCCAGTTTGTTTGATATATTTGTTTTCCACTTCGGCCTCGCCGGTGATGGTTTCTTTGTAGGCGACCTGTGGGGCGCCGACGTTCGCTTCCACGTTGAACTCGCGCTTCATGCGATCGACGATAATATCGAGGTGAAGCTCACCCATACCCATAATCACAGTTTCGCCGGTTTCGGTATCAGACTTGATTCGGAAGGTTGGATCTTCGTCGGCTAGGCGTCTAAGAGCGTTACCCATTTTTTCTTGATCGGCTTTGGTCTTGGGTTCGATGCGCAAAGAGATAACCGGTTCGGGGAAGACGATGCTTTCGAGGATAATCGGGTTGTTTTCGTCACAAAAAGTGTGAGAAGTCTTGGCGTCTTTGAGGCCGACAGCGGCGGCGATTTCGCCAGCAAAAACCTTTTTTACCTCCTCGCGCTTGTCGGCTTGGAGTCGGACGATGCGACCAAGGCGCTCTTTCTCGCCGGTCGAAGAGTTGTAAATATAAGAACCAGATTCGATGGTGCCAGAGTAGACTCGGAAGAAGGTCAGTTGGCCGACAAATGGATCGGCTTGGAGTTTGAAGGCCAAAGCCGAAAAAGGTTCATCATCTGATGGATGGCGTTCGATCTCTTCGCTGGTGCGAGGGTCTACGCCTTTGATTGAAGGGATATCGGTGGGTGAAGGTAGATAATCGACAACTGCGTCAAGCACTAGCTGGACACCCTTATTCTTGAGAGCCGATCCACAGAAGACTGGGAAAATTTGGTTTTTGATAACCGCTTGGCGCAAAATGCGTTTAAGATCAGCGAGTCCGATTTCTTCGCCGCCAAGATATTTATTCATTGCCTCCTCGTCGTTTTCAACGATTTTCTCTACAAGTTCGGCGCGATACTTTTCGGCCTCGGCTTTGAGGTGTTCTGGAAATGCAATCTCAATGACGTTGTCGCCGAGTTTGCCTTCAAAACCAAAAGCTTTCATTTGAAGCAGGTCGATTACGCCGTCGTGCTTGTCTTCTTCACCGATTGGGATCTGCATCCGGACAGCTTTTTTGGAAAGACGAGCCAAAATAGAAGCATAAGATTTTTCAAAATTAGCGCCGGTACGATCGAGCTTGTTCACAAAACAGAGTCTGGGCACATTCGCCTCCTCGGCATAACGCCAGTTGGTTTCTGATTGGGGTTCGACTCCGGCTACGCCGTCGAAAACACAAACGGCGCCGTCGAGAACGCGCATCGAGCGTTTGACCTCCACAGTGAAATCGATGTGACCTGGAGTGTCGATAATATTGAAACGATATTTGTTGTTCTTGTCTTTTCGAGCTTCGGCGTCAAGGTAGGTTGGAGCCCAAAAACAGGTAACGGCAGCCGCCGTGATGGTGATACCACGTTCTCTTTCTTGTTCCATCCAGTCGGTGGTGGTTTCGCCCTCATGCACTTCGCCGATTTTGTGTTGGCTACCGGTGTAATACAAAATTCTTTCTGAGGTGGTGGTTTTGCCGGCATCAATATGCGCAATGATACCGAAGTTGCGAACTCTTTCTAAAGGATAATCACGGTTCATAATACAAAAATTATACGAAATACAACGAAAATCTACAAAAATCGAAAGCTTTTTTATTTTCGTTACCTTTTTGTAGCTTTCGCATAGTTTTCGTATCGGCTAATAATTACCAAGCGAAGTGGGCAAAGGCTTTGTTGGCCTCGGCCATCTTGTGAACATTTTCACGTTTTTTGACAGCTTCACCCTCGTTTTTGCTAGCCAAAACGATTTCTTCGGCAAGTTTTTGGTGCATTGGTTTGCCTTTTTTGGCTCTGGCAGCATCGATGATCCACTTCATTGAAAGGTAGCTCTTTCTTTCTGGTCTGACCTCTCGTGGCACCTGGTAGTTGGCTCCACCAACTCGGCGCGATCGAACTTCAACTGCCGGGCCGGTGTTTTTGAGCGCGCTTTCAAAGAGATCAAGCGGGTTTTCTATCTTCTCCTTCTCTTTCAAAAGATCAAAAGCTTTGTAGACTATTGTGCGGGCGGTGTTCTTCTTGCCTCGCTCCATACAATAATTTATAAACTTCTCGACTTTTTCGGAGTTGAATTTGATATCCGGACCGACTTTATTTCTGTTTTTGACTTTTCTTCTCAT
>CAYMOW010000006.1:0-44817 GCA_964392285.1 uncultured Candidatus Saccharibacteria bacterium | reverse complement strand
TACCCATTACTTTATTACACAGGATCAGCCTGTGTAATTTTATTTTCCTAAGCTTATTTATGATAAAATTACTTGATGAGCAAAGTTAATATTTACATTGACGGAAACAATCTTTACCGAGCCGCTAAAGAATTGGGATTTGAAATTGATTATAAAAAGCTGCGTGGTTGGCTCGATCAAAAATATAAACCCCAATTTGTTTATTTGTTTATAGGATTAGTTCCAGAAAGAGCCAAATTCTACGAACACTTGCAAAATGTGGTTACATTTTGGTTTTTAAACAAACAGTATCTGTTGGAGAAAAAATTAAAGGAAATTGTGATGCTGAGTTGGTTTTGAAAACCACTTCCGATTTTTATACCAAAGCTTTTGATTCTTGTATTTTAATAACGGGAGATGGAGATTTTGGCTGTTTGGTAGAATTCTTGCAAGAAAATAGATCAATGAATCGCATTCTAGCCCCGGATGAAAATAAATGCTCTTTTTTGTTGAGAAATAAAAATATCGAAATAACATTCTTAAACGACCATTATCACAAGTTTTCAAATAAGATATAAAAGAAAAAGCCCCCAGCGCAGACGAATCTACACAAGGGTCTTCTTCATAGTGATACCTAAAGTATATACCTAAAAAAGTATCTGTCAAGCAAAATTAGCTTGCCCTGTATTTAACTCCTAGCCAAAGGCAAGACAATGGTAAAGGTCGAGCCCTTGCCTCGGCCGAGGCTTTGAGCCAGGATTTTGCCGTTGTGTGCCTCGATCATTTTTTGGGCAATGTAGAGGCCGAGGCCGGTACCAGAGACATTGTGTTTGTAGGCGTCGCTTGCGCGCGAGAATTTGACAAAGAGTTTTTCCAGATCTTTCTGATCCATTCCGACACCAGTATCTTTGATGACCACTTCGGCGTTTTCGCGATCATGCAGAACTTGCACTTCGATCTGTCCAGCCTTGGTGTACTTGATCGCGTTGTCGAGAATGTCGTGCAAGACTTGCTTGATTTTGCCTCGGTCGGCATTTATTGTGATCGGTGCTTGCTCGGTTAGGCGGAGGTCAATCTTTAGATTTTTCTTTTCGGCGTTGGGCAGGAGCTCTTTGATCGCCTCGGCAACTAGGGGTTTGAGGTCTAAGTTTTCTTTGTTGTAAGTCATCCGGCCTTGCTCGATGCGCGAAATATTGAGGAAGTCTTCGACAATATTGATCAGATGTTGACAGGAAGCAAAGATGGTTTTGACCGACTCGCGCGCTCGGACTGGTAGAGCGCCAAAGTCGCCCTCAAGAAGCATCGAAGAGTAGCCTTTGATGGCAGTCAGTGGACTTCGGATCTGGTGAGTGGCAAGAGAAAGGAATTCGGTCTTGAGCTGGTCGAGTCCGCGTAGCTTCTCATTCGCCACCTCCAAATCCTTGGCCAGCTTTTCAATCCTTTCCCTCTGTTCAATTTCTCGTTTGACACTCCGTACAATGAAGAATCCCAAAGGTAAGCTGATGACCATTGTTATGGCTACAACCAATTGGATGTAGGAAATATTTTGTATAAAAAAGATTGCTACGATAAATATCCACTGAAATCCTACCAATACTTGTGCCCCAAAAAGTTTGGTATTGAGGGAGTTGTATTTCACTATCACGTAAGATAATAATGCTAAGAACAAAAACATACCAATCGGGCCTATAAGGTTTATGTTGTAGATCTTTGTTAGTTCACCGAAAAGATTTGAAAGAAAGAAAGTCGTTAGAAATATTATGACCCCTAATGGAGTTAAAAATTCTGCTGAATTTATTTTAAAACCGAGATTGTATTTAGCGCTGTAGGCTATTGCGATTAAACAAATGATAGTAATTACTTCGAACAAATATTGTATATCCCACAGCGTTCCAACTACCCCTTCGCAGTGTGTTATATCGAAAAACTCAATATTGAAAGAAGTCGGAATAAGCAGAATAACTGCTGTCGTGATTGCGAATAATATATTTTTAACAATTTTTGGAAATTCTTTTTTATATACAAAAACATATACAAAGTAGGCAGATAAGGCATAGATAGAAAACTCAAAAGCGATAAGAGCTTGCCATGCAAAATGGACTATATTTGTATGGACTGCTGTCCACTGAGTAAGTATGAGAATGATCCAAGAGGCAAAAGAAAGAGTAATTGCAAAGAATATTTTGTTAAGTGTTGATTTTGGATTATTGCGATAGATAATTAATCCAAAAACTGTAGACATTAAAAAGATTGGTATATAGGAATAAAAAAGTAATGGAGGCGCCACACTCATATCAAACAAGCCCAAAAAAGTAGGTGTAGCATCTAGGCAGGTTGGTATACGATTTAAGAAATTGGTCATATTTGTGTGTCTTCTGCCCTATCTGGTAATTCGACGGTATCAAAATTACTCCTTATTACAGTTTGGAAAAAGATGTAAATCAGTGTTATAATCGCAAGCGAGATTATTAGTTTGGTGCGGATGGATTTCATTGTCTGATATTGTTTATATACATTATAATGCGCATACTTTTTATTTCAAATGACCTAATTGGGGGAAACCTTGCCTATCTTCTAACCAAAGAGGGCCATCAGGTCAAACTTTATATAGAAGATAAGGATAGAAGAAAAAATTTTACTAAACTTGTAACAAAGACGACCAATTGGAAAAAAGATTTAACCTGGGTTGGTAAAGATGGTTTGATTGTTTTTGATGATGTTGGTTACGGCAAAGAACAAGATTCTTTAAGAAAGAAGGGGTATAAAGTTTTTGGTGGTAGTGAATTGGGAGATAAAATAGAGCAAGATAGAGAATTTGGGAATAAGATTTTTAAGAAGTATGGCATAAAAACTCCTCCACTTTTTGATTTTAATCGAATTGAGGATGCAGTTGATTTTCTTGATAGTAACAAAAAACCTTGGGTGGTTAAACAAAACAATCATCATTATTCCAAGGTTTTGAATTATGTAGGAAAGTATGAAGACGGACGGGATATGAGGAGTCTTCTCTTGAATTATCTTTCTAATCCGAAAGTTAAAAATGAAAAACTAACTTTGCAAGAAAAGGTTATTGGTGTGGAATTGGGTGTTGGGAGGTATTTTAATGGCAGTAACTTTGTTGGTCCGATAGAATATAATGCAGAACATCCCTATTTTTTCCCTGGTGATATTGGACCGTTAACTAGTGAAATGGGCACCGTGGCTTGGTATGCGGAAAATGAAAATGAGAAGTTGTATCAAGAAACACTTGCCAAGATAGAACCTTTTTTGCGCGAAATTGATTTTCGTGGCGATTTTGAGATTGATTGTATTGTGAATGAAAATGGTGCCACGGCTATTGAATGTACTGCAAGAACTGGTTCTCCGATTATCCATCTTCATTCGGAACTTCATATATCTCCGTGGGGTGAATTTATGTATGCAATTGCGAATGGAGAATCCTATAATCTAAAGTGGAAAAAAGGTTTTGGGATAGTTGTCCTGCTAGCTGTACCACCTTTCCCCTACGTTGCGCGTTTGCAAGAAAATTTACTCCAAAATGTAAGTATCTATTTTGAGGACACTAGCCCGGAATTCATGTCGCATATTCATTTTGAAGAAGTGTCTATAAACAAACAAGGAACGCATTATATTTCAGATAATAGAGGTTATATCATGTATGTAACCGGAGTGGCAAAAACAGTTGCGTCTTGTATGAATATTGTTTATGGCAGAATAAATAAGATTTCTATTCCCAAAATGCTGTACAGGAATGATATTGGTTTGAAGTTTGCCAAAGAAGATTTAAAGAAACTCAAGGCTTGGGGGTATTTTGCTGATTAGTAATAAAGTAAGTATGTCCCGGCTGAAATGACTAAGATTGCAATGATTTTTTGGATGAGTACATTTTTATCTATTTCCTCTTTGATTATTTTTGGCAAGAAGAGTGTGAGCAGGACTCCCAGTATAAACACAATCATTGGTTGCAATGAGTTTACGAGTAGCACTAATACAATTGGAACAAGTAATGAGGCGTATTGGATGAGTGCAACACCGCCAGTATTTAAAATTTCGTTTATAAGATTTAGACCGAGAACGCGCTTACCATTGTTCTTTATAAGATCATGGAAATCTTTTCTGTAATCAGATATTCCGATATAGAGCAAGATCCCAGCTAACAACAAGCCAACATTTTGCCAAAAAAATGATACCAAAAAACTTTCTTTGACGGTGACTAGTTTGAAAAGAACTTCGTATAAAGCGTAGGTTAATGAGGAGCCAATCATCAAAAAGACTACTTTATATTCAAATCTAAATCTGGATTCATTTTTTCTAAAACCAAGCAATATTGATCCTAGTATGATTATGAATCCCCCAATTAAAGTTTTGGTTGGAATAATTTCCCCGAGAACGAAATACCCAAAAATAAAACCGAATACAGGAATTAGTTGGAAATAAGGGATTATGGAAGAGGTGTCTGTGTATGTAAGAGCTTTAAAGTAAAATAGTATTGCAATAAAACTCAATATGCCGACCAAAATAAGAAATAATATTGTTGAACTTGGTACTGAAAGTATATTTCGTTCAATTATAAAAACACAAGGTAGAATTAATATTGCAAAAAATGCAGAAAATAACATCAATGCACCAATTCGGTCACTTTTGAGGTATTTTGAAATTAGATACTTGTCAATATAGCCAGTTAAGGAAAAACAGAGCGTGCCAAGTAATGCAATGAAAAACCAAGACATAATTTACATATTATATCTCTTGCCTCTCATAATAAAATTGTGTTCGATTTCTTGGAGATCGAAGGTTGATTTGAAGAAAGAAAGGATAAATTCGTTGTCCATACCGTTTTTGCAGGTATAGACATCAGCGCTCAGGAATTTGGTACCGGGGAAGGTATGAATACTGATGTGGCTTTCTTCGATGACGACAAATCCGCTCCAACCGCCTGGGTCCTTTTTGTCATTACCGGGCGCGCGATAAACGACCGGCTCCGAAAGTTTGTGCATCCCGAGTTTTTCGGGTAATTCATTCAAACATTGCAAAACCAGCTTCTCACTGTCGAGCTTCTCTGTGGACCCACCATAGCCATCGATTGTTAAATGTTCTCCGAAATGCATTTTACTGATGTCCAAATTCTTCGTCTTCGGTGTCGGCGAGGGCGTCGGCCTTGGTCTCGTGTACTCGGCCGTCGATGTGATTAGCGGGAGAATAAATAGTGTAGAGTTTGAGAGGAGTGTCGCCGGTGTTTATAAAGTTGTGCTCCAAGCCTTCGGGTACCAAGACGGCACTACCGTCTTCCACCGCAAACTCTTCGCCATCGACTACAGCCTTGCCTACTCCCCCTTCGATGCGGAAAAATTGATCGACCTTGTGAACTTCAGCGCCGATTTCTTCGCCCGGCAAAAGCGACATCAGCACCACCTGGCTGTGCGGACCGGTAAAGACAACTTTGCGGAAATTGTTATTTTCCAAAGTTGCTTCTTCTATATTCTCGAAATAGTACTTTTTCATACCCATATTATACCAAACCCAAAATCTTTACTCAAATTTACACAGGTTGAGCCTGTGTATTGGATACCAAACCCAAAATCTTTACTCAAATTTACACAGGTTGAGCCTGTGTATTGGGCTTTGGGTAAAATCTTATGCACAGGTGAGGCTAGGACAAGCAGTTGACAGGTTTTTGGGGTGGGTGTAATGTGGGTTGTAGGCGGGGACCCCTTAAAGGTCAAAGAGAGGGAGAAAGTGGTTTATGGCCACTGCCTCAAAGATTCGGGCACTTCAATTGCCCAAAGACCGATTGTGCGGTCCCCCCACAAGTTCTCTTCCCCCTACATCACCAATTTGCTGGCCGTTCGGTACTCCTTCTTGGCCCCCTCTCACTTCGTGTGCGGAGAGGGTACTTTTTATACCCAAATATTCTTATTTCCTAACCCTTAATATTTAATTCTGACTATACCCCTTCTGATTTGAGTTTTTCGATCAAGCCTTTGGCGCCCTTGGAAAGCTTTTTGGGCATAGCGACACGGACGGTCGCTAGGATGTCGCCTCGTTTGTTGCTATGCGGTACGCCCCGGCCTTTGATTTGCAAAATATCGCCCGTTGAGGTGCCCTCGGGGATCTTGAGCAGAACTTGCCCATCGAGAGTTTCGATTGGGTATTCGGCACCAAGAAGCGCATCGGTAAGTTTGACTTCGAGGTTCATAACAAGATCGTAGCCTTGCTTTTGGAAGGTCTTGTGGCGTTTGACGTGAGTTTTGATATAAAGGTCGCCGCTTTGCCCGCCCTTGATTGCTTCGCCAGCGCCCGAGAGGCGGATCATCTCGCCGTTTTCGATGCCAGCCGGGACCTTGATCTTGATCTCATCTGGCTTCTTGAGGATACCAAGACCGTCGCAGATCTGACACTTTTCTTTTGGTACCTTGCCCGAGCCGCTACAAGCTTCGCAGGTGCGCGTCATCTCGATCGAGCCGAAGAGCGAGCGTTTGAGTTCGCGGATCTTGCCCTTGCCATTGCATTGCTTGCATTCTTGCATCTCGGTGCCCTTCTTGCCGCCGGTACCATCGCAGGTGCTACAAACCGAAACTTTGTTGAGGAGGATGTTGCGTTCGGTGCCGAAAATTGATTCTTCGAAAGAAAGTTCAATATCAATCGAAATGTCTCGACCGCGCTTTGCTTCTCTGCGACGACCACCAAAGAATTCACCGAAGATGTCGCCAAGGTCAAACTCGACGCCGCCAAAGCCTTGGCCACCAGAAAAGTCGAAACCGGAGTTTCTGAACTGTTCGGCAAAATCTTGCCAGTTGCCCTGAAAGCCGCCCGCCTGTCCGCCGGCAAAAGTTTGGCCGTAGGTGTCATACTGAGCACGCTTTTGGTCGTCGGAGAGGACGCTGTAGGCTTCGTTCACTTCTTTGAACTTGTCGCTGTCGCCACCTTTTTTATCAGGATGATATTGGTGCGCAAGTTTGCGAAAGGCCTTTTTGATCTCGTCTTTGCTTGCCTTTTTGTCCACACCGAGTATGTCGTAGTAGTTCTTTGCCATAATTTCTTATGACCTGATTATAGCAGAAATTTTAGGATTTGTCTCCCTCGTTTTCGTTTTTAGGCTCTTCTTTTGGTTCTTCGGCTTTCGGCCCCTGACTACTGGATGCTGAATCCTGACTACTTTTATTCAAGTGTTCACCGATTTTTTGCATTTCTTTGGAGAGCGCTTCGGTTGCGGTTTTGATCGCGCTTAGGTCATCTTTGTCTTTGGCATCTTTGAGATCTTTCACCTTGCTCTCGACGCCGTTTTTGATTTCGTCAGTCACCTTACCCTCGGCATCTTTGAGTGCCTTTTCGGCGATATAGATAGTTTGTTCGGCCAGGTTGCGGACCTCGATCAACTCTTTTTTCTTCTGGTCTTCGGAGGCGTGGGTCTCGGCGTCGCGCTTCATCTTTTCGATCTCTTCGCTTGAAAGGCCGGAAGAAGCTTCGATGCGGATTGATTGCTCCTTGCCAGTCGCCTTGTCTTTGGCTTTGACATTCAATATGCCATTGGCATCGATATCGAAAGTAACTTCGACTTGAGGCACTCCCCTTGGTGCCGGAGCAATACCGTCGAGAATAAATCTGCCCAAACTGCGATTGTCGCTCGCAAGCGGTCGCTCGCCTTGGACGATATGGATCTCAACACTGGTTTGGTTGTCAGCGGCCGTCGAGAAAACCTGACTTCTCGAAGCCGGCACGGTGGTATTCTTCTCGATCAATTTGGTGTTAACACCACCCATGGTCTCGATACCAAAAGAAAGCGGAATGACGTCGAGGAGCAAAATATCTTTGACATCGCCACCGATAATACCGCCCTGGATCGCGGCGCCGAGCGCCACCACTTCGTCCGGGTTGATCGATTTGTTTGGTTCCTTGCCAAAGAACTTTTTGACCTCTTCGACTATTTTGGGCATGCGGGTTTGACCGCCGACGAGCACCACCTCTTCGATTTCATTTACTTTGAAAGGTGAAGCTTCGATCGCGCGCTTGGTGATCTCGATCGCTCTTTGGATAAACTCGTCGGCCAATTCTTCGAGCTTGGCGCGAGTCATCTTGATGAGTAGGTGGCGTGGACCGGAAGAGTCGGAAGTGATAAACGGAATATTGACTTCGGTTTCGAGTGCGGTTGAAAGCTCGATCTTGGCCTTTTCGGCGGCTTCATCGAGGCGCTGGAGAGCAAGCGGATCTTTGGTGATGTCGATGCCACTTTCTTTTTTGAATTCATCTGCGAGCCAGTGGATGATCTTTTGGTCGATATCTTTACCGCCGAGGTGGGAGTCACCGTCGGTCGATTTGACTTCGACAACGTCATCCCCCACTTCCAAAATTGAAATATCAAAGGTGCCGCCACCAAAATCGAAGACGGCGATTTGTTCGTTCTTCTTTTTGTTGAAGCCGTAGGCAAGCGCTGCTGCGGTCGGCTCGTTGATGATGCGCTTTACATCAAGGCCAGCAATGGCACCGGCGTCTTTGGTTGCCTTTCTTTGAGCGTCATTGAAATAGGCCGGCACGGTGATGATGGCTTCGGTAATCTTTTCACCCAATTTGGCCTCGGCATCGGCCTTGAGTTTGGCGAGGATCATAGCCGAGATTTCTTCTGGGCGGTAATTCTTGGCTTGCCCTGAAGAATTTGAAGGGTCGGACATCTTGATGTTGACTCCGCCTGATTCGGATTTGGACATTTCGTAAGGCACCGTCTTCAGGTCTTTTTGGACGGCTTCTTCTTCAAAATTGTGGCCAATAAAGCGCTTGATACCAAAAACCGTATTCTTTGGGTTGGTGACGGCTTGGCGTCTGGCTAGAAGGCCGACTAGCCTTTCCCCTGTTTTGGAAATGGCGACAATCGATGGTGTGGTGCGGGCGCCTTCAGCGTTTTCGATAATCTTTGGATTGCCAGCCTCCATTACGGCTACGGCGCTGTTGGTAGTACCTAGATCAATTCCGATTATTTTTGACATAGCATTTAAAGATTAAAGATTAATAATTTTTTATTTGCTCACAAATTATACTGCTATAATCCGTGGCTTTCAAATTTATTTTATTGTTTAATTTGACCGACTTTGACTTTGGGGGCGCGGATCAATTTGTCTTGGAGTTTGTAACCGACACTCACGACTTCCAAAATTTTATGATCATCGTCTTCGTTTTCTACCTCTACCGAACCAATCGCCTCGTCTCTAGTTGGGTCAAACTTTTCTCCAAGCGGATTGACGACCGAGACGCCGTGGTTGGCGAGGACGTTTATGAGTTGACTGTGGATGTATTCGACTCCAACGCGCCAATTTTTGTCTACCTTCTCCCAAGCTTCCTTGTTCTTGAAAGCCGATTCAAACGAGTCGAGGACAGGAATAATTTCGGTTGCGATATCTTCTTTGGCAAACTTGGCAAAGTCTTTTTTCTCCTCTTCTAGTCTTTTGCGCAGATTTACTCCCTCGGCTCTTTCTTTCTGCCAACCAGTCAAATATTCTTGCGCCTTACTCTCGGCTTCTTTGAGTTTGGTCCGAAGTTTTTTTATGGTGGCACTTTGGTCTACCTCGCCATCTTCGCTTACTTCTTCTTCAATTTTGATGTCGTCTTCGTTCATATGGTTATTATATGCGCTCTTCTAATCTCCCTCCTTCTCCCTCTTTACACTAAAGAGGGAGTGACTACCATTTATTATTCTGTGATTTAACTATGCGTTGCGCGGTCCCCTCTTTAAGGTAAAGAGGGTTAGGGAGATTAGAATCTTTATCGTTTGCTCCACTGTGGAGCTTTGCGGGCTTTCTTGAGACCGAATTTGCGGCGTTCTTTGGCGCGTGGGTCGCGTTTCAAAAGACCGGCTGGTTTGAGCAAGTTTTTGGCACCAGCCTCGTGCAAGACGATGGCTCGAGCTAGGCCATGACGCAAAGCTTCAGCTTGCGAGTGGATACCACCGCCTTTGATTTGGGCCGAAACAACAAAATGAGCACCTTTGACTTTGGCGATAGCTTCCTCGGCGACTTTGCGCAATTCTTCAGTTGGAAAATAAGTTGCCAGATCGCGCTCGTTCACTTTGTAAGAAGTCTTGGTGCTTGGAGTGATGCGCACGCGAGCAATGGCGGTCTTTCTACGACCGACAGCTTCTATGTATTTTTCTTTTGCTTTTTCTGCCATATTTTTATTTTAAATTTTCAATTTAGAATTTTCAATTTCCATTAAATTTTCAATGTTTTAATGTTTGAAAATTTAAAATTTTTGTCATTTATTGTAAATTGGTAATTGATAATTGGAAATTAATCTGTGATAACAAGATTCTTCATCATTCTCTCTCTTAATTTATTTTTGGGCAACATTCCGTGGACGGCAATTCGGAGTGCTTCTTTGTAACCCTTGTCGCTCGTCAACTTCTTCATCTTGGTTTCCTTGAGTCCGCCTGGGTAGCCAGAGTAGTTCTTGTAGGTCTTGGTATCGAGCTTTTTGTTGGTAATGTCCATCCGGCCAGCGTTCGAAACCCTAACTTTGACTGCCGGCACAACATTGCGCGCAAAATCTGTGCGATTTTTGCCCATCAGCAATTTGGCGATTTCGCTTGCGATTCGTCCGAGTTTTTTGTTTTGTGCGTCAATTGTGTATTCCATAACTTTTTACTTTATAAACTTTCTACTTTACGAACTCAATTATCGCCATCTTGCTACCATCAGACTTGCGAGCTGGCATCTTGGTAATGCGGGTATAACCACCCTGGCGTTTTTCGTATCTTTTGGCGAGCTCAGTGGTGACCTTTTTGCCGGCGGTCTTGCCGACACGCTCAACAATGCTTCTGGTGGCCGAAAGAGTGGTCAATCGTGCTTTGCTCAAAAGCTTTTCTACGAAAGGTCGGACCTCTTTGGCTTTGGTTTCGGTGGTGACAATCTTTTCGTGCAAAACCAAAGAGCGGGCAAGAGAATTGAGCAAAGCCTTTCTCTGCTTTCTGACTCGACCCAGTTTTCGGTTTTGGTTGTGATGACGCATGTTTTAAAATTTTCAATTTCTAATTTTCAATTTCCATTAAATTTTCAATGTTTTAATGTTTGAAAATTTAAAATTTTTGTCATTTATTGTAAATTGGTAATTGATAATTGGAAATTACTTTAACGTTATACCATGATCCCCAAGAACGCGCTTAATTTCGGCCACGCCTTTGGCGCCGAGACCTTCGATCTCGAGGATATCCTTTTCTTTCTTGCGAGCCAAACCGCCGACGGTGCGGATATTGGCACCGGTCAAAGCGTTTAGGGTTCGAGCTGAAAGTTCAAGCGACTCAATGCGGGTCTTCAGAAATTCCGGATCAAGTTTGCTGTCGGCCTTTATGGTCGGAGTCTCCATTTCTTCTTGTTCTTCGACTTCGGCCATTTCCTCAAAGCCGGTGATGGCCCTGAGTTGTTCTATCATAATATTGATAGACTTTTCAAGCGCTTCTTTTGGGCTGATGCTGCCATCAGTCTCGAGAGTGATTCTGAGGCGGTTGAAATCGGTTCGGTCGCCGACGCGCATATTTTCGACTTCGTAGCTGGCGCGACGGATCGGAGTAAAGTTGGCGTCGAGAGTGATGGTGCCAATGTCGGTCTTGTTTTTGGCCAAGCTCTCGCGAGCAACGAAGCCCAACCCCTTCTCGGCTGTAAGTTCCATTTCCAAGCTTGCGTTTTTGTCGGTTAGGGTGGCGATCACCAAATCTGGGTTCATGATTTCGATTTGGCTCGGGACATCGAGGTCTTTGGCTGTAACCGTCGTAACGCCCTTGGCCTTGAGAGTCAATTTTTGAGGTTCGGAGCCGGTCATCTTGAGACGAAGCTTTTTGATATTGAGCATAATCACAACCGCATCTTCTTTGACTCCGTCGATGCTTGTGAATTCGTGGTTAACACCGTTTATCTTTATTTCGGTGATGGCGGTGCCAGGTAAAGAAGAAAGAATGATACGGCGCAAGCTGTTGCCGATAGTGTAGCCATAACCCGGGTAAAAACCGTCTATTTCATAGATGCCTCGGTTCTCCTCCTCCGAGATGATCTTGGGTTTTGAAGGTAAGATGATTTTTTTGTCGAAATTATCCATAATTTTGGTAGTTAGATTTTTAAACTTTATCTTTGATAAAATTCGATAACTTGACCGAGGTCAAACAGCAATTCTTGCGCCTCGATATTGTCGGACTTTACGGTAACTTCGCGTTTCTTGGGATCGACTTTGAGCCAAGCTGGAGCTTGAGTTTCGAGAAGTTTGGCTTCAAGTTCGGCAAAGAGTTTGCTTTGCCGGCTACCCTCTCGGATACTTATAACATCCTCCGCCTTGACGGCATAAGAAGGAATGTAGGTCTTTTTGCCGTTAACCAAAAAGTGTCCGTGGGCTACAAATTGTCGGGCACTGCGGTGTGTGGGAGCAAAACCTGCGCGCCAAACCACATTGTCCAAGCGCTTTTCAAGATTATTCAAAAGATTCGAAGCTGGAGCACCTTCTTTGTCTAGAGCTTGTTTGACGTATTTGGCAAATTGCTTTTCGGTTACGCCATAGAACATTCGGGCCTTTTGCTTTTCGTTCATTTGCAAACCATAGTCGGACTTGGGTCGACCTGATCTGATCTTTTTGTTGCCTTCGCGCAAAGCAAACTTTTGCGTCTGTGTCTTTTCGAACACAGGCGCTCCGAGTCTTCTGGCTATTTTGTATTTGGGTCCGATTCGCATAAAATTTTCAATTTAAGATTTTCAATTTTTCAATATTAAACGCGTCGTGGCTTCTTGGGTTTGGGGCCGTTGTGCGGAACTGGAGTTACGTCTTTGATCGAAGTCAGACTAGCTCCTTTGCTAATAAAACCTCGGATAGCCGATTCGCGACCAGAACCAACCCCCTTGACCACCACCGAAACTTCTTTGAGCCCCATCTCGTGAGCTAGGGTGCCAAGAGTTTCGCCGACTTTAGCCGAAGCAAATGGCGTGCCCTTTTTGGCACCCTTGAAGCCGAGTTTGCCGCTCGAAGAGGCCAAAACGGCATTGCCTTTTTTGTCGGTCAAAAGAAGTTTGGTGTTGTTGTAGGTAGATTCGACATGCAAAATACCAGCCTCTAGCCTTTTTTTGGAAGAAGCTTTTGTGCCGGTTGCACCGGTGCTTCCCTCTTGTTCAGTTGTTGCAATTCTTTTCTTTCCCATGTTTGTACTATAAATTTTCGTTGTTTTTCGTAATCTTTTGTATTATTTTCGTATCACTTTATTTCTTCTCAACGGCGCGACGACCGGTACCGGCAGTCTTGCGGATATTGCCGCGGCGAGTGCGCGAATTGGTCTTGGTGCGCTGACCTCGCACCGGCAAACTGCGCATATGTCTCACGCCACGATAAGCTTTGATATCCTTGAGACGTTTAACGTTGCCAGCAATTTCGCGCTTGAGATCGCCTTCGATTTTTAGACTTTCGATTATCTTGCGAACCTCGTTCTCCTTTTCCGGATTCAGATCCTTGGGCCTTGCGCCCCAATCGATCTTGGCTTGGTCTAGTATTTTTTGAGCTCGAGAACGGCCAATACCAAAAAGAGTAGTGAGCCCTATTTCTAGTCGTTTATCCTCTGGTATTGTAATTCCTAGTATACGCATTAAAATTGAAAATTAAAAATTGAAAATTATAAATTAGCCTTGTCGTTGCTTGTGTTTAGGATTGCTAGGACAAATGACAAACAAAATACCACGCCGGCGCACCAGCTTGCATTTGGCGCATATTTTTTTTACCGAAGCTTTGACTTTCATTGGTCTAATTCGTTCTCACCTTGCGTCTTTCTGTGGTCCAACCGACGAACAATTCTGGCTCGGCCTCCATATGGGTCGAGGATCATCTCTACCCTGTCCCCAATCAGGACCTTGATCCTGTTGAGTCGCATTTTGCCTGAAAGGTAGGCGATAATTTCAGTTTCGGCGCTGTCTGGTCTGACCCTAAAAAGCGCGTTTGGAAGCGCTTCTGTGACCGTGCCCAAACTTACTTCCTGACCTTTTTTATCCGTCATTTTTTAATGAAACACGCTTGCTCCAAAAGCCTAGCACAGACTACTATTCGATGTCAATATAAATCTTATCCGGTCTTTCTGGGAATGACCTTTTCCAAGATGGTCGGATGCTTGCCTTGAGGCTCTCTATACCTACCAAGCTGTCTATGATTGTTGGGATTGAGCTTCTTTTGGCTCCAGCAAGGGCATTAATTAGAGTTTCTGGGTCTATTTTGGCTTTGGCCAAAGTCTCCCCCTCGAGCTCGAGCTCAACGATTTCGCCCTTAGGTATTGAGGTGGGCTGGGCTTTGATTTTGAGGAGAGAGAAATCCGTGATTAGGCTAGGTATGTTTTGCCAAGGCCCGGTGTCCTTTAGGTATTTGTCTGTTAAAACTTTTGAAAGACTTTCTTTTTTGAAAGTGAGGGCGTAGCCGGTAACTTCTTTGGTTAGGTTGGTAGTCTTATCTGTATCTTGTTGGGGCAAATCTTTGGCTTCAAAAAAGATTGCATTTTGGACCAAGGTTAACTCGGCTGGTATCTTTAGACTAAGTTCTTGCTCAACTTCGGTTCGGAGTTCTGATTCAAGTCGGTCGAGAGTGGATTTTTTGAGGTTGGGCTCAACTCTTTTTATCTTACCCACGAAGCCACCGGACATCTCGGTTACGCCTTTGGCGTAGAAGCCTTTGTATCTGGCGGAGTCATTCTTGAAACCGGGTACGGTGAAGTCTTGTTTTTCAATATTATATTTTTCTCCGGGTTCATCGGCGAAAACTTGAACTTCAATCTGGCCAGGGCCGTTTGCGGTCTTGCCCGGCACCACGATTGATTCTGGAATGCGATAAATCAAACCCTCTGGACTTTCGAAGCGGGTGCGGATGATCAGGCGTTGAGGTTCGCTTGAAAAATTATTGTAAACAACTATTCGACCCGAAGCTTTCTCTTCTACCATCTCTTCGGCTGTAGCTTCGACTGAAGCGCTCTTGGTTTTGGTGATCTTTATCATTTCGTAAGGCACACGAATAGCGTTTTCGGCTTCTGGGCCGGCAGTTATAGCGAGGTTGACCGAAAGATTTTGCGATTTGGGAGTGACGATGACTCTAGCTGAAGAGAAGATAGTCATCATTACGACGACAAACCCAAGTACCGCGACAACTGAAAGAGAAGTATAAAGCCATTTGCGACTACCTTTTTTGCCAGGGAAGCTATCTTCGTGATAGTAGGTCGGACTTCTTCTTGGTGAGTTTGGGGTTGGGGGTTCTGGAGTTGTTGGGGTATCTTCAACAATGATTGGTTTAAAACCGACCGGCTTTTCACTTTTCGGAAAATTGCGATTTAGAGGAACGCTGTTCTCCGCGGGTGCACTTGGGGAGGCCGCCTTGTTGCGCCGATTTGAATTGGGGATGGGGATGTTGCGGATACTCCTCTTTTCGGGAGGCACAACATCACTAAATTGAACTCTTGGCATAGCTCGATTATACAACTTTTTTGATTGTAAATAAAATTTGGTGTGGAAAAATAGTCTAATCTCCCCTATCCCCTCTTTATCTTAAAGAGGGGAACTGCGCAAATCATTGTTAAATCGTTGAGTAATAAAAATGAGGCACCTCCTCTTTAATGTAAAGAGGAGGCAGGGAGGAGATTACTTATTCCAAAATGGCTTTGATGCGTCGGATGCCTTGAGCCACAGCTTCTTCTTTCAAAATTTTGAATTGCCTTTTTTTATTTTCATCCCTCGTCGAGGACTCCTCGGGATCTCGCAAACTGGCGAGGTCGCCAGTTTGCTCGACATGCGGGCCGCCGCAAAATTCTTTGGAGTAGGCGGTCTCGAGCGAGTCGCCGATATAGTAGACACTCACTTGGTCGCCATACTTTTCGCCAAAGAGGTGCATCGCGCCGATCTTTTCGGCCTCGGCTTTGGGCAGAATAATATTTTTGACAGGCAAATTCTCTTTTATTTTTTCATTCACTATCTCTTCGACTCTTTGCTTTTCTGCATCCGTCATTTTTTGGGGATGCGAAAAGTCGAAGCGCAGTCTTTCTGGTGTGATGTTTGAGCCTTTCTGCTCGACATGGTCACCCAAAACTTCGCGGAGCGCTTTGTGGAGCAGGTGGGTGGCGGTGTGGTACTTTACGCTCATTTCGCTTGTGTCCCCTAGCCCGCCTTTAAATTTTTGTTCGCTCCCCGAGCGAGAGAGCTCTTGGTGCGCCTCTAATCTTTTTTTATAATCTTCAATATCCACACCGAATCCATTTTCTTTGCAAATCTCCACAGTTATTTCAATTGGGAATCCGTAGGTTTGGTACAGATTAAAGGCATCGAAACCAGATAGTCTCTCGTCATTCATCCCCAATACTTTTTCTCGTCCATTTAATACATTTAGTATGGTATTTAATTCTCCCATACCTTTCTCTAATGTCTTCCTAAACTTTTCTTCTTCATTTTTTATTTCATTTTCTATCCTGCTTGCCTGTTTGTAAGTTTCGGGATAAGCCTCTTTGTAGTGTTCCAAAAGGGGCAAGACCAACTTGGACAATCCGCTCTCGCCAATACCAATTTTGTCCGCATAACGCACAGCCCGACGCAAAAGTCGGCGCACAAAATAATTGCGCTCGGTGTTGCCGGGGCTGACTCCGTCGCCAATCAGAAAGACCGATGAGCGCAAATGGTCAGCCACAATTCTGAAAGCGGCTGTGTATGCAGGGTCCGAATACTTTTTGCCCGACAATCTTTCAAGTTCGGAAATAATGTTTTGGAAGACATCGATTTGGAAAACATCGCTTTTGTTTTCGGAGACGGCAGTAATGCGCTCGAGTCCGCCTCCAAAGTCAACGTTGCGCTGAGGCAACTTTTCAAAGCCATTTTTGGTACGAACAAATTCCATAAAGACCGAATTGCCGATTTCGAGGAAACGTCCACAATCGCAGTTGGGGTGACAATGCTCGCCAAACTTTTTGTCGTGTTCTATATGTTCGAATTCATAAAAGACCTCTGAGTCCGGGCCGCCTGGCTCGCCCTCAGGCATATTTTCGGGCACACCCGAGCGCGACCACCAATTTTTTTTGGCATCATAATAAAAGATTTTGCCTCCCTGCATTCCGACTTTGCTACCGTTTTCTTCGGTTAGAAGTTCTACATCCTTGGCCTCGATTCCCTTTTCTTGGAAAAGTTTTTTCCAGATCTCGACCGATTCGTTGTCGCGCTCGACTCTGGCTTTTTGGTCGCCGGCAAAAACGGTAACAAAAAGTTTGTTTGGGTCGATGCCGATTTCTTTTGTCAGAAACTCAAAAAACCAAGAGAGTTGTTCTTGTTTGAAATAATCACCAAGCGACCAATTGCCAAGCATTTCAAAAAAGGTAGTGTGACGATTATCGCCGATGTCGTCGATGTCGCCGGAGCGAAAAGATTTTTGCGAATCGGTCAGGCGTTTGCCTGCTGGGTGTGGTTGGCCCAAAAGAAATGGTACGAGAGGCTGCATACCGCTACCGGTAAAAAGAGTGGTCGGGTCGTTCTCGGGTACGAGCGAAGCAGAAGGGATAATCTTGTGCCCTCTCTTCTCAAAAAACTCCAAATATTTCTTTCTTACTTCTGCCGAGGTCATAGTATTCAGATTATCATATTTTACCCAAATCGCCGTGGAGGACAACTGGCTTCATTCCGAGTATTTCTTGTTTGTAAGAAAGTGTAGCCGATACATCATTCAAAATAAATATTTTCTTTTTTGTATAGAAAGCTACGCCAATTTCAATCAAAGTATTGCCGCCTACATATCCTGGCACACCTCTCTTTTCTGGATTTACAACCAAGATTGCATCTGCCCAATCAATTTTCTCAAAATGATCTTTGATGGCGTCTTCTTTCAGGTTCCAGATTTTGTGGTTGGGAGCAAACGCATCTATTCCACCGTTGTCTTCTATGTATTGACCGAAATATACTTTTTTGCCTCCACCATATTCTTGAGGTACTTCTTTGGCCAACTCAGGAATTTTGACTTCGTGCCCAAGTTTAATTAGCTCGTCTCGCGTTTCTTCCATTTCTTTATAAAATGCGATACTTCCACAGATTGTAATTCTCATGGTTTTTGATATTTTGTTTTGTTGAATATTTTTATTAGAGCTATTTCTATTGCTTGGGACAAAACTTCTTCTCTTTTTATTTTATTATTCGAAAAATATTTCATAGGGTCTTTTTCGGAATCGCCGGAAAGTCTCTGGGTAATGTGGCCGTATTCTGTGTTGGTTTCTTTTATTTCTTCAATAATCCACTGCGGTGTAAAATATCCAGCGCTATAGGAAATGGACTCGTCGTTTCCGGTTTTTATACAGACGCAAGCGATATCAAAATAATTTCCTTCTATTTCAATTAGGCCGCTCTCGACACCGAGAGCCATTTCAGGAATTTCTTTTTCAAAGGCTGCCGTTGCCCTATTCCTGGCTCCTTTTGTTGTTTCTTCATACCCAAAAGGCTGGTCTGAGACACCGGATTCGGTTTTTAGGGGGACCACCTCGGCTTCAATCTCGAATTTTGCTAAAGCATTTTTCAATGCTCTGATCTTGAGTTCACTTGTTGTACCGATTGCTATTTTCATTTTCTATTATTTTGCCAAAGTTTTTCGAGTTCGTCGATATTGGCTTTGATGCGCAAAAGACCGGTTTCGAAAAGTTTTTTGTTGGGATTGATGCCGATTTTGCGGAAAATGTTCTCCGGACTGTCGGAGCCACCAGCCGAAAGAAAGGTGACGACATCTTTGATTTTAGACTTATCCTGTTTGTATCTGGCATAGAGAGCGTCGGAGATGAGCTGACCGAAAGCGTAAGAATAAACGTAAAAGAAGTTGCGAATATGGGACCAGGTGGCAAAGAAGTAGCCATCGAGCTCTTCGAGGTCAAAGACTGGTCCGAGGTAACTTTGCATATGCTTGTTCATAAGCTGGGCAATTTTTTCTTTTGTCAGAAAACCTTCTTTGCGGATACTCTCGTGCAATTCGACTTCAAAGTTGAAGCAAGCGATCTGGCGAAAGATGGTTGAGATATCGTCGTTGATTTTGTCGTGAAGCAGAATTATCTTTTCTTGTTCAGAAATTCCTTCCAAAGCTTTTTCAAAAACCAAGTTTTCAAAAAAGGTGCTGGCAACTTCGGCTGTGGCGGTAGTGTAGTCTTCGTAAAACGGTCTTTGGGTGTGAGCGTATTTGCTGTGCAAGGCGTGGCCCATTTCGTGAGCTAGTGTGGTGAGCGAGCGAAAGTCGTCGGTGTGATTGAGGAAGATGTAAGTCGGCAATTCTCTGACTCCACTCGAGCAGAAGGCACCACTACCCTTGCCTTTTTTGGGAAAGACGTCGACTAAGCCTCGAGCAAACATTTCTTCGACGAATTGGCCAAAACTTGGATCCGCCACGTTGAAAGCTTCGCAAGTTTTCTTTATAGCCTCCTCGATTGGAATCTTTACTTTGGTTTCGCCGACTTTGGCCGAGCGATCAGCGTAGGTCAGTCTCTTTTCGCCGAGCATTTCGGCTTTGATTTTGAAAAATTTGTGAGCAATCGGAAAGTTTAGAGAAACAGCTTCAGCCAAATCTTTTACTGTTTTTTCTTCATTTTCATAATCTTTGACAGTTGATTCGTAGGGGGTTTTGAATTTGCGGAGGCGGTCGTTGATTTTTTTGTTTGTGACTATGGCGTTGATTTCGCTCTCGGCAAAATCGGCGATATTTTTGAAAATGTTCATTATGTCCTTGTGCAAGGCTCGCCTCTTTGGAGTTGGTAGGCTAGACATTTTGCCTTGAGCTTCGGAAACGGGGATCTCTTTGCCTCCGAACTTGACGGTTTGTTTGGCAATGAGCTTGCTAAAACCCGATACCCACATACCATGAGCCGGTAAGCCTTTGAGATTCATAATCTTTTCTTCCGGTTCGGTTAGTTGGTGTTTGGCGTTTTCGAAGATTTTTTTTAGCAGATATCTGAAAGGCGCTAGTTCTTTGCTTTGCAAAAACTTTTTTTGCAAATCTTTTTTTATCACTCCTATCTCGAGCAAGAAAAATTGAACCTCATTAACCAAATTGGTATAAAAGTCAGAAAGTTTGGCGAGCTCAGCTCGAGCCTCGTGATCTTCGCTGTCGAGAGACTTTCTGTAAGTATAATATCGACCCGGTCTTTCGCTCGCCGGATTGCTTGAAATTTTTTCGTATTGGTTGAGTGCCAGAGCCAAAGCTCGAGGGCTCTTGAGGTGCCCCTTGTCTTTTTTGTATTTTTTAGCAAAAGCCAAATATTCTCGCTTGGTGGTGGCCAAATCTTTGGCTACCAACTTTTTAATATCACCCTTATAAAAATGACCCAAATCCCATTTAGTTTTGTGTGGCATAAAGAAATACTACCTTTTTTTGGGAAAAACTCAACAAATTTTTTAAACCAAGACGACAAATGTGACGGCCGTCACGTTTGTCGTCGAGAGGTTTGGTTTGGGTTAGAGTTTTTTTAGAATGGTGAAATCAGATTTAAGTTGGTCGAGGGTATGTGAGTTGTAGACAGCGACAGCCGGGTGGTAGAGAGGCGCAATCTTTATTTCTTGATTTTGGTAACCAAATTTTTTTGTAATTTCTCTCGGCACAGTAAATACTCGGCCGTGCATCTTGCTGATTGGTTCGAGCAGATCGCCTTGTTCAAACTTTTGCATAATATAATTCATCGCATAGCGACCGAGAGTGGCGATAACTTCGGGTTTTATGATTTCGATTTGTCGGTCGAGGAATGGTCCATAGATTTTTATTTCTTCTGGAAGTGGATCGCGGTTTTGGGGCGGGCGGTCTTTGACGATGTTGGTCACATATACATCCTCGCGCTTGATCCCGACTGATTCCAAAAGTGTGTTCAAAATATCGCCAGCTCGGCCGCAAAAAGGTCGGCCGGTCTTCGCTTCATTGCGCCCCGGAGCTTCGCCAACAAACATAATTTTGGCAAAGTGACTCCCCTCGCCTATCACTGGTAAGTTTTTGTTCTCTATGCGAAATTTGTAAAGAGGCGAATCTTTGAGCGCCACCACTTCGTCGCGAATTTGCTTCATTTGTTCTTTGCGTTCTTCCATAAGGTTATTTTAACGCACCTTCTTTTTTGAGCAATTTGATTTTGTTGGCGCGGCCGCGGTTGTATTCGCCGGCCAGGCCGTCGGAGCGGATGACTCGGTGACACGGGATTTTGGGATCAAAATTTTGCTTCAAAATGCTCCCGACTGCCCTACTCGCACTTGGACTGCCGGCCCTCCTCGCCACTTCTTTGTAGGTCAATGTTTTGCCTTTTGGAATTCGCCTCACTATTTCTAAAACTTTTTCTTTGAAAGTTTGCATTAAATTTTATTTCTTTTCTTACTCAATTTTCTGCTGAAATTCGAGACTTGATAAAATTGCAATATTCGCAGTTGGGGTTTGAAGAAGGCAATTCTCCGTCCAAACATTTTTTCATCTCTTGGAGTGTGCCTTCAACCCAATCAGTTTTGCCAGTGTAAGGAATGAGTTTGATATCAAATTCTAGTTTGCCGTCAAAGGCTTCCCTATCGCGCTTGCCGTTGCAGTAGACGAAGTAGCCAGTCTCGGAAACTTCAAAACCATTTTGGCGCAGGAGCCACTGATAGACCTCCATCTGCCGCTTGTATCCATCTTGCCAATCGGCTTCGAGTCCAACCTCGCCATCTTTGCTTGTAGCTTTGTAGTCGACGATGATAAGTTTGCCCTCTTTGCTACTTTCTTTGTCAGTACCTGTGGCTTGCCAAATATCATCGACTCCACCAAAGACGACAAAATTGGTCGGTTCATAAAAATATTCAACGCCAACAAACGGATCACGCCAGGTGTTCATCTTTTCGTGATCAAACGGGATTGCCTCTAGACCATAGCTATCCATCAGCGGATGCGGAGTTTTTTGTTTGCGATGCAAGTCGAATTCTTTTTTGAGCAAGAGGTCGACGGCGCTGTTGAGATTGAAGGGAAAACCTTGTGGTCGCGAGACGCCGATTCGGCGATCAAGGTAAAAACAGCGCGGACACTCCAAAAACAAATCGATTTTGGAGCGACTGATTCTAAAAGCCTCTTTAGCTTTTGGGTCGTAAAGTTTTTTGCGATAGTAGGCCATTATGTTCCAAGAATGAGATCAATTTCTTTGAGAGTTTCTTCGAGGTCAGAGTTTTTTTTGATCGCTTGTTTGGCGATGTCCGGGTTTTCTTTGAGTTGTTTGATGTGGATGACTCCAAGCTCCATAAGTTCTCTCTGTTCTTGGTTGCTCAAAGTATTGAGCACAGTGATCGGGTGTAAACCTGTTTCCTCAATCAGGTCTTCTAGGTTGCCTTGTTGGGGGTAGCCCCAACCGACGAGCTTCATTTTTTTGCACTTTGCGTATTTGATAGCTTGGTCGGTGAACTTGGTGTTGGTTACAAGCCAACCTTCATCGAGCTTTCTTTTTTTACCAAAATCAAATTCTTCTTCGCGTAGATCGTCCCAACGGGAGTCGACGTAGAGCACTGTTTTGAGGTCGGACTTTAGGCCAAACTCATTGTGAAATTTGGCTTCAATCATAATAAGCTTTTCTTGGTTCCAAGCTGTAACGTCGATTTCGTGCTCTACACATCTGCCTTGCGCGGTAAACTCGGTCGTGGTTTCAAAACCTTTGGCGCGCAAAATTTCGGCGACCAACTTTTCAAAAGGAAAACCGGTTGGCCCCATTTCAAGCAGGGCTTTGCGCAAGGAGTATCTGACGGCGGCGGGCTTGTGTTCTTGGGCCAAAAGCTCGAAGGCGTGGGCGTAGATTTCCTTGGTGCTCATCCCCTCTTTGAGACCGAGCATGATGCGTTCGATTATTTTGTTGCTGACTTCTTCCGAGGCGCGAGCTTTTGTAAGAGAAGCACGCAGCTTTTCTGGATCGAATGGTTCGCGTTCACCGGTGGCTTTGGTTATTAAAATATTGTCTTGCATCACTTGATTATAGCACCACCAAGACAAATTTCACCTTCGCCCTCCAGTGAGGCGGGTAAATAGAACACAATTGATTGACCGGAGGCAATGAGCTCTGGAGAATCAAAAATTACGCGATTCTCTTCGACCCAGCAAGGTATTTGGGTCTGGCGATAGCGGTAGCGACATTCTATTTTGTCTTTTGGGCTCTGGCCAAGAATCCAATTGATTTGCTCGAGTTCGTAAGACGACTTTGCCTGGTTTAGAGAAGTTTGATTTTTGGTTGCAACGGTAATTGTGTTCTTTTCGATATTTTTGTCTACAACATAAAAAGGCTCACTCTCTGTTGCTTTGTTCAAAACACTAAAACCATGCCGTTCGCCTAAGGTATAAAGTATGGCACCCTCGTGTTCACCGACCCTGTGGCCCTCTAGGTCGAGGACGTCGCCTTTTGTAGTACCGACAAATTCTTTCAAAAATTCTTTCATATCAATCTGACCCAAGAAGCAAAGACCTTGGCTGTCTTTGCGTGTGGCTTGTGGTAAGCCAAACTTTAGGGCGAGTTTGCGCACTTCTGATTTTTGCAGATGGCCGATGGGAAAAAGAATGTGCTGGAGCTCATTTTGTGTGAGTGTCCACAGGAAGTATGATTGGTCTTTTTCTAAATCTGTTGAAATTTTCAATTTACAATTTTCATTTTTCATTGAATTTTCAATGTCCAAATTTTCATTTTTTGAAAATTGAAAATTGGAAATTGATAATTCGCGAGCTATGCGAGCGTAGTGTCCTGTAGCGACAAAATCAGCACCATTTTTTAGTGCAAATCTCAAGAAGTGGCCAAATTTTATTTCCTTGTTGCACATTACATCCGGATTGGGAGTGCGTCCGGCTTTGTATTCATGGATCATATAATCAACGACCTCACTTTTGTATTCTTTTTCCAAATCAAGAGTCAAAAACGGAATATCTAAAATAGCGCAAACTCTCATCGCGCTCCGACGATCTTCTTTCCAGTTACAAACGTGTCCGGGCGGTGTCCAAGCTTTGATGAAAACACCAGTCACATCAAAACCTTGCTGTTTGAGCAAAGCCGCCGAAACAGCGCTATCTACCCCACCAGATAGTCCGACATATACCTTCTTCATAGAGACACTATATCAGAAAAAATATTAGCGCAAATATCTCTCGCGATTGGCTTGATGTCCGTCGAAGTCGACGGCGTAATACATATTGCCCTGTCGGTCGGACATAAAGTAAAGATAGTTGGTGTTGGTTGGTGCGATTGCGGCGCGAATCGAATCGATACTTGGATTGTTGATCGGCGTTGGAGGCAAACCTTTATTGACGTAAGTGTTGTAGGGGTGATCTTCTTTGAGATCGTCTTTGGTCAAAGTGTAGGAATTTTTATCATTGTAATATTTAAAAGGTGCGTCGACCTGTAGAGGCATATCGAGGCGCAAACGTCTCCAAAGAATACCAGAAACAATTCTTTTGGAATCGATCTGGGCGTTGGCCTCGCCCTCGACGATTGAAGCCATAATCACAATTTCTTCCAGGCTTCGACCGGATTTGGTGATATCTTCTTCAAAAGGCTTGATTTGGCGAGCAAAATTTTCGCGCATGGCGAGGATGATATCTTCGGGTTTGGTGTTGGGCATAAAGAAATAGGTATCGGGGAAAAGAGTACCTTCGTAATTGTTGTTTTCAACCTGGCGTATAAAGACCTCTTTGTTAAAAGCAGGTAAGCTTTGGGCAAGAACCTCAGCCATTTCGTAGGAATCAAGACCTTCGTGCAAGGTGATGCGTTCGGCAATTAGCCCGAACTCGCCTTTGTGCAAAGCTCGGACAACTTTGAAAACACTGGTTGGGTCTGGAAAATAATAATCGCCGGCGACTACTCGCCTATCCCCTCCGGTTAGACGAACGAAAAACTTAAGCCAGTTTGCAGAACGAACCACCCGAGCTCTCTCAAAATCTTCGGCTATCTGACCAAAACTTGTGCCTCGACTGACTGTAACCAAAGCGTGTTCGGGAAAATCTCTTGGTGCTCGCCAAGAAAAAATATAAAAACTTAAATAAAAAGGAAAAATCAGGAAAATGGCTCCGACAATTTTGAAAAAGTGGTTACCCAAAGGAGGAAAGATGTGCAAGAGGCGCAAACGGATCATTACAATTTTTGGGTGGGCGCCCAAAGTCTCGCGCATAGACAAAATTTCGCTTTTCAGGAAATCAATTTTGGATTTGAGTTTGAGCAAAATCATATGGGTAGATTGGCTGGGGCTTCGATCTTGCGCGAAGGCACTCGATCCAAGGTTGGAGTCGAAGCCACGCTACCTGGTAAGTGAAAGATGGTAGCAAGTTCTTCGGAATTAAGGATAAAGGGTTTGCTATAATACCATTTGCCTTCATAATCGGAAAAGAAAAAACTTCGAAACTTATACTCCTCGAGGACTTTAGGCATAAGAGTTGTTACGTCGGGTTTCCACCAGTCTTCCCATGGATTACCATATTTGCCACTCCAGCCAGCTGATTTGAAGCCGTTATAACCCAAGGCCGAATATTGTTTGAAGCTACCAAGTAAGCCACCAAGAAATACCGCATCGTAAGTGTCTTTGTTGGCAAAATAAATCGAGCGAATAGAAACATCAAAACCGGGTTTGCCAATACTGCGTTCGAGTGCGGCGATACGGTCTTGCTCGCCTTTGGTTGCGAGACGCGGGAAAGCTTTGTCGTCGGGTTGAAGAGATTTTCTGATCTTGTCGATCTCGGCTTTGGCCTCGTCTTTCCAAGAATCGTATTCTTCAAAAAGTGTAAATTTGCTAAACCATTCCGATATAGGTAAAAGTCTTTTAGCTTTTTTGTGTGCACGAACAATTATTTGGATCCAAATATTGTGGCCTTTGGTTAGGGTGCCCAGGAACTCAAGCTGGCTTGTCATTGGGTCGATCTTGTATTCTTCTTTTGGATCTTTGTCTAGGCCGTAATCAACGTAGGTGCTGATCGGATAAGGATCGGCCTCACTTAGTTCCCACTGACAAGCAAACATTTTGTGCTGACTTGGGTCGTAGTAGAAATTTTTTGTATAATCTTCGGCTTCATAAATTTCTATACCCGGGTATTGAGAGTAAAGATGGGCTTCGATGCCATTGCGGTATTTTTTTCTGGTCCAAATATAAAAATGAATTTCCCCACCGAAAGAAGTGATTTCGAGCGAAAACCAACTTCGGGTTTGGCCCTTCCAGTATTTCAAGTAGCGATTGCCTTCGTCGGCTGTTTGGTGAAGTTGGTTGAGCACAAGCTCCATTGCTAAAGGCGATTTGTAGATCTCGCGCGGGAGTTTGAGCTCAAGAAGAACTGAGCCGAGTTTGTTGTTCCAATAATCTGCTCTTTTGTAATTGACCCAGGCTTTGAAAGCAAAATTCAAAAATATGATTGGCAACCAGAAGGGTGCCAAGCGCCAAACTATTTTGAGGGCAAGAAAAAGATTGTCCCAAATTTCTGTCGGAATACCAAACATAGACCAATTATATCAGCTTGAGGCTTGGGGTGCCAAGAATTGTTGGGGTTAGACTGGTGTGTAGAGGCCTTGCTTGTTCTTTTTGAAATACTTTGGATTTTGCAGGTTGACCAAAATGGTGTTCTCTTTGACATAACGCTCTTTGAGGACTTGCTCCATTATCTTTTCTTTGGGTAATGGCCCGTTCTTCTTTAGGATATCTTTGATGACATCACGTACTACGCCGGTCTGGTAACCCCACTCTTTGAGAGCGTAAAGTCCACGACCGACAAGGACAAAGCGCGAATCTTTGATAAGTTCGTTGTGGGTGGTGGCAACGTGAGCCTTTTTCTTGAAGACTTCGCTGATCAGACGAGCGACTTCGCGGAAGTGGATTGGGCTGCCGTGTTTGCGCAAAATAAGATAGGCATAATCACGGACACCCTTGGTTTTGATATTGGAAGAGTGCGATTTGCCCCATTCGCCAAGCGGATTTTTGCCGATATTTTTGGAAATCGAAAGCCATCTGGTGATGATTTCGTCTTGTTTGTAATCTTCAGAAACATCTTTGAGGTGTTCGAGGAAAGAGGCGACCATTTCCGATTCGGGAATGATTTCATCGTCTCCTAGCTTTTGGTAGAGGGTTTGTAGGGCCTCGTGGATTTTGTCGGAGAGCTCTTTGTCGATGTGCCAACGGTGCTTGAAGTCGGCACTCTCTTTGATTTTGTTGAAGTCGTCGCCAACTACGAGCAGGAAGTGCAGAGATTTTCTGGTGGCGATATCTTTGGCCAATGTTTCGAGTAGATCATCTTCGGAGACGATACCACCCAAGCCCCGGATAACTTCTTTGAGCTCGGTAAAGGTTGCGCGCTCTTTCTCATACTGGTCGCTTTTGCGAATATGATTGATGGCGTAGTTTTCGATTTGGCGCACACGTTCGCGAGTGATGCCATATTTTTTGCCGATAGCTTCGAGTGTCATTTCTTCGCCTGTTGCGTTGAGGCCAAAACGTCCGGAGATCACATCTTGAGCTCGAGCTGGCAAGGAAGCCAAAAGTCTCTTGACCACCTGTTTGGGGCCAAAAGAAAGACCGACCGACTTAACTTTTTTGTCTGTTTTCATAATGTTGTTGCTACAATATCATATGTAAAATTTATGTCAAGCGAGCCAATTATACCACAAAATTCAATAATTTGTCTTGAATATAAATGACTTTTTTGGGCTCTGTTTGGCCGAGCCATTTGCTAATATCGGCTAGACTTAGGGCTTTTGTGATTGCCTCCTGTTCGCTTAGGCCGGCCTGAGCTTCAAACTGGGCTCTGACTTTGCCATTGATTTGGACCACAACAATGACTTCCGATTCGACTATTTTTGCTTGGTCGAACTCTGGCCACTTTTCGAGATGGATCGAAGTCTGGTGCCCAAGAGAGTACCAGATTTCTTCGGTCATGTGCGGAGCAAATGGCGCAAGCAGTTTCAAAAAGTCCTCAAACGCCAAAAGGGACAAGGGTGACCCTTGGCTTTTTTCGTGTGGTATAATGTTTTTTTCTATTTCGTTCACAAAAATCATCATTGCTGAAATTGCAGTGTTGAATTTGAAATTCTCGATGTCCTCAGTAACCTTTTTTATAGTTTTGTGTAAGAGAGTTTCAAGTTTGAAAGCCTGAAAGTTTGAAAGTTTTTCTTTGTTTTCTTTTTCACTTTCTAAACCTGCGCCTTTATAAACTTTCGTACTGAGCTTCCAGACTCTCTCCAAAAATCTACGCACACCAACCAAATTGTCGGTGCTCCAAGCGATTGCATTGTCGAATGGCCCCATAAACATCTCATACAAGCGCAAACTGTCAGCACCAAAAGTAGCTACGATATCGTCGGGGTTGATGACGTTGCCGTATCTCTTGCTCATCTTGCGTCCGTCTTCGGCGAGGACTAGACCGACCGAATGTAATTCGGTAAACGGTTCAAGATTGGCCACCAAACCAAGATCGTATAAAAATTTGTGCCAAAAGCGGGCATAGATAAGGTGGCGAGTGGCATGCTCGGCTCCGCCGACATACATATCGACCGGTGACCAATATTTTTCTTTGGCCTTATCGACAAAAGTTGCATCATTTTTTGGATCGATAAAGCGCAAATAATACCAAGACGAGCCAGCCCATTGAGGCATGGTGTTGGTTTCCCTTTTGGCCTTGCCCCCACACTTGGGACAATCGATATTAACCCACTCGCTTACATTGGCGAGTGGCGATTCACCCGTTCCAGCTGGTTCGTAATGTTCAACTTCCGGAAGTTTGACTGGCAAATCTTTTTCGGGTACACCGACTACGCCGCACTTTTCGCAATGAATAACTGGTATCGGCTCGCCCCAATATCTTTGGCGCGAAAAGACCCAGTCGCGCAATTTGTACCTCGTCACCTTCTGGCCATATTTTTCCGTAATCTTTTGACGAGCCTCTCCGGACTCTATTTGGTCAAATTCTCCGGAATTTATGATTAGACCCTCGCCGGTGTAGCTCTGCTCTTTTTCTTCGATACCGTCCAGGAATATCGGCATTTCGCTATGAGTCATATCTGACTTTTTGATACCGGCAAGGTCTCGCCACTCGATTTCGTGGATGTCTTTTTCAGCTTCGTCTATCTCTTCTCGTTCTTCATCAATTAGTTCAAAATAAAGATTTCTGGTGTGGGCGATCCGGTTTATGTCTTTGTGATTGGCAAAGAATTCTGATTGGGCATCTCTAAACTTCTTTATCAATCGAACGTTTTTGTAGCCAGTCTCTTCTTTGATTTCTCTCTTGGCTGCCTCGATTGGGTCTTCGCCTGCTTCGATTCCACCCATAACAAAGGTTACCCAAGGATGTTTTTTCCATTTTAAACAAAGGAACTTATCGGTCTTTGGGTTTCTGACGAGGGCGATAACTGCATCGCGAAAAATTGTCTCTTTACCTTTTCTGTGCGGGTTGTTTTTGTCGACAATTCGTTCGATCACCACCTCTTTCATCGGCAAATTGTATTTTTGAGCAAAGGCGAAGTCGCGTTCGTCGTGGGCTGGCACGGCCATGACGGCGCCGGTGCCGTAGTTGCCCAAGACATAGTCAGCGACCCAAATTGGCAATTCTTCGCTGGTCGCCGGGTGAATGGCCTTTAGACCTTTGAGCTCAACTCCCGTCTTTGCTTTCTTGGCATCTGTTCTTTCTATTTCTGTTTTTTGTTTGGTCTCATTTATATAGTTTTGAACTTCGTCCCAATTTTCAATTTTCAATTTACAATTTTCAATTTCGGGATGTTCTGGCGCGACGACAATATATGTTACTCCAAACAACGTATCGGCACGTGTGGTGAATACCTTTATACTGTCTACTAAATGCTGGCTACCAGAAATTAGCTTAAAGCTAATTTCGGCTCCTTCGCTTCGGCCGATCCAGTTGCGCTGACTTTCTTTGATCGCCTCGGGCCACTTGTCGAGATATTTCAAATCTTCAAGCAAACGATCGGCATAATCGGTAATCTTGAGCACCCATTGGCGCATCGGCTTTTTTTCGACTACACTTCCGCACCTTTCGCACTTGCCGTCCTCAAGATCTTCATTGGCAAGACCGGTTTGGCAGGAAGGACACCAATTGATCGGCTCATACGATTCGTAGGCCAGACCTTTTTCCAAGAGTTTCAAAAATATCCATTGAGTCCATTTGTAAAATTCGGGATCAGTGGTGTTTATTTCTCTTGACCAATCATAATCAAGCCCGATGATTGAGAGCTGTTCTTTGAAGCGGGCGACATTTTTTTCGACCGCTTTTCGAGGATGAACCTTGTTTTTGATGGCGTAATTTTCTGCTGGTAAACCAAAGGCGTCCCAACCCATCGGGTGGAGCACCGCTCTGCCCTGCATACGTTTGGTGCGTGAGACCACATCGGTTGCGATATAACCCTTGGGATGTCCGACGTGCAAACCGTCGCCCGATGGATAAGGGAACATATCGAGCACATAATATTTTGCCTTGTCGGTTTGGTCCGGTGTTTGGTAAATCCCCTTCTCTTGCCAGTTTTTCTGCCATTTAGGCTCAATCTCCTTGTGGTCGTAGTTTTCTTTCATTACTAAAATATACAACAAAACCCAAAATAACTCACTCCCTCCGGCCTTCGGCCACCTCCCTCTTACTAAGAGGGAGGGCCTTCGATTTTAACGCCTGCTTTATTGTTTGAAGTACGAGTTCTAGGGAGTTTTGTATTTGGCTATTTGTGAACCGTAAAACTCGAATGTTTGCACCTCCGGTAAATTTGTCTCGGATACGATCGTATTCTTTTGCTTCAAGAGCATTGTGAACTTCGCCATCTACTTCTATTGCTAATCTATTTTTCGGGCAATAAAAATCAAGAATATATCCTCCGATGCCAAATTGTCGACGAAATCGTGCTCCCAACTGATCCTTTCTTATATAATGCCAGAGAATCTTTTCTTGTGGTGTTTGGTCTCTTCTTAATTCTCGTCTACGATCTCGCAAACTACTTATATTATAGATTATCGTCATGGTCTAGATGTGAGGCTTCCTCTTACCAAGAGGAAGCTGTCCGTAGGACTGAAGGAGTTTATTACCCTCTCACCTGTGTTGGATAAAGGGTTGGATCGATCAGACGTTCGAAACAGTTGTAACCAGCCTCGTGATTCCAGGGTCCGTTGCCAGCCATCATTTTTCTACCCCACATCGGTGTGTCAACCATACCCTGACGTCGGCCTTGTCCGGAGTTCGTAAGGTTGAAATTGGCGCAGAGCTCAAAAGAGAGATTGCCAGTCTTTTTGTAAGTGTAGTCTTCTAAATTTTTAGCAAGGTAAATATTTTGCGGGATTGCTTCTGGGACGAGGCCTTTTGTCATCCAATAGTTGATAACCTCTTGCTCGATGCTGTAGAGGTCGTTGATAGTTAGGTTATCCTCGCGCAATAATCTTTGAGTCCTGGGCGAGCCCAAAACCGAGAAGCCCAAAATGATAGCGACCAGTATCAAGACGCCGACGGCGATAGCCCAGATTCTGTAAGTTCGAGCACCGATGCGTTCGCGGATATCTTGCAGATAAAAGCCAAAAACAGCTCCGGAAACTACAAATACGCTCAAAGCCTTGAGCAAAAAGGCAGCTGTCAGATTTTGACCGTCGAGAAATTTGTAGAGCACGGTGACCAAATCGCCAGCAAGAAAGATACCGGCAAAGAAGAGCGTGATATAAGTCAGCCACTTGCGGATAGCCAAATGCTTTTTGTTCGGGTCGGTGTTGTAAGTTTTATGGACTAACTTCGAAAGGACAATAAAGATTGGGAAGACCACGATCAAGCTGGCGACTGGGAAGCTGATTTCAGAACCCTGGGACCAGTAGTAAGCGTTGGTGATCATTTCGGGGAAAGCTTTGTCGATCACGCGGAAGAGCAGGTTGATGAAATTGCCGATGACGAAATAAAGAGCGACGATCGAGCCGAGGTGCAAAAAGAAATCTAGAGCCCCTGTTTTGGTTGTATTTGGTTCCATAATTTTAGATTAGTTATTAAGTATCAAACTTTTTTGCAATTATACCATAAAAATAGTAGTATTTCTGCGGAGGTTGGTGATGGAGAAGCCGAAAATAAAAGTGGTCCCCATCACGGTGGGGAGGCGCAGTTCAGTCCCGCATGTTGGAGACAATGCGGGGCAGTTTCGTTTCGATGCGTCTCGGGTGATATCTCGGACGTATCGACTCGCTAGTTGGTTAGTAGAGTCCAATTCTTCTCTAAAAAATAAATCAATAGTTATTAAAGACAAGATAGAGAGAATTGGCGAGCTGAACATCGATGCCTTCTGGTCGGAAGAAAAGATCCAAGAGGTCGAGGAACTTATTTCTTGGTGCGTGGAGTTTCTGTCTCTTGTTTCGTTAGAAATGATAGAAACTGGAGATCTCTACTCCCCAGACGTAGCTCTCGAACTTCTTCGGATCGTCGATCCAGTTGGCTCGGAAGAGTTTTGATGGGGACCGCGCAGTTTGCGGTCCTTTTTGTGTGTCTAAATTTTAAACTCTATGAGACTACCATCTTCATAAAGTCGAAACCCCACCTTCTATTTTTCAAGAAGATGGGGTTTGAGCTGCGCGCATGGAGTTCCGGTTTAGCCGTTGCTCTTAACGCTCATGCCCTGGTGCGCGACGATCTGCGTCGCTTGCTCTTCGGTGAATCCCGCCTTGACGAGCGCACCGTGCGCCTTCTTGAGCCCTTGGGCCATCAGGTCGAACAGTTCGTCGTCGGCAACGACTTCCTTAAGCATCTCTTTGAGTTGTTCCAGCATGTGACAGTCTCCTTTCGTGTGCAGGTGATGCCGGACAAGCAAATAGGATCAAAAATATCCTAGTCCTGCACCATCTTAGCACACTATTGATAGACTGTCAAGTAGTCTAGACCTTAAATTCAATCACATCCCCGTCTTGGACGATGTAGGTTTTGCCTTCTGTGCGGAGGAGGCCTAGTTCGCGAGCGCGAGCATAGGAGCCCGCTTCGAGCAGTTTGTCCCACTCTATAACCTCGGCGCGGATAAACTTCTCTCTAAAATCGGTGTGGATCGCTGTGCCCGCTTCGGGCGCTGTTGAATTTCTTTTTACTGTCCAGCCTCGTGTCTCATCTTCGCCGGTTGTAAAGTAAGTGATGAGGTCGAGGGTCTCGTAAGCTTTTTGGATTAAGTTTTCCAAACCTTTGCCGAATATAGGATCAATCTCTACATAGTTATCAATTTTCAATTTAGAATTTTCAATTTTCAATAAATTTTCAATGTTGAAATTTTCACTAACGGCAGAAGTATTCAAAACATACAAAACTGGCTTCATGGTGAGTAATTGCATATTGCGCACAAAGGGCTCCTCTTTCGGATCGAGCTCCCTCCAGACACTTCGCGCAAATTTTTCGGCTTCAAGAGCTGTTGCAACTTTTTTGAGCCCACTCTCTTCGAGCAGGGCTTCTTTTTTACCAGATTTCAGTTCCTTTTGCAGACTGCCCAATCTTTTCGTCACTGTCTGCAAATCGGCAAGGATGAGTTCGAGATTGATGGTTGTAATATCAGAAAGCGGGTCAACCCTGCCTTCGACGTGCAAAATATCCGGATCGTCAAAGATTCGCACCACTTCGGCAATTGCGTCGCATTCTCTGATATGTTGCAAAAAGTCGTTGCCCTTACCTTCACCTTTGCTTGCTCCGCGCACTAGCCCAGCAATGTCGACAAACTCCACTACTGCCGGCACTTTTTTCTTCGATTTTGAAAATTCATTTAATTTTTCCAACCGTTCATCGGGTACGGGGATAATCCCCACACTGGGGTCGATGGTACAAAAAGGATAGTTCTCTGCCGGCACGCTCTTTTTTGTCAGTGCGTTAAAAAGCGTGGATTTCCCCACGTTCGGAAGCCCAACGATGCCTATCGTTAATTTTGCACCCGACATAATTATTTACTGGTATATAACCATACACTTTTAATTCTTTAGGTGTGGCTATGATCTTATCAACCACATTCATTACTATCTCTCTTTTTAAGCCAAAACTCAAGCTCTTTAGGCTATTTTTAGCCTGTTGAGCAAAAACCTCCATTTCTTTACTGTCTGGAATGCTTGAATCTTGGATATTATTCTTTTCCTGTTTTGCCGCAGATATCTGAGCATCTAATGATATAATTTTTTCTTTTATTGGTAGGGTATACTCTCTAAGTTGTTCAATGGTAAAAACTCCTGCTCCGTAAGCTTTGTTATAACGGTCTTCCTCTGATTTCAATTTGGTAATTTCCTTGGTCATAAATTCCAAATCAGAATCAGAATATTGAGCCTTTATCTCTTTACTGGTTTGCCATCGAGCAATCTGTTTTTTCATTAATTCAGGATCACTCATTAGATTCGATATTTTATTCCAAACTAATTTATCAGCTATTCTTGCATTAATGCCTTTTTCCTTACAAGAAGAGGACAGCGGAAAGGAATAGACCCTATTCGTACAACGGTAATACAAATGTTTTCCGCGTTGTGGGCCTTCCCCTGCTCTTTTTCTGCCACAAGTACAGAAAATCTTATTCGCTAAGAGATAATCATTCTTTTTGTTTCTTTTGCACAAGGCATAGTTAATCTCAAGTCTTTCTCGCGTTCTTGTAAAAGTTTTTTCATCAACAAGTGGTGGTATTGGAATAAAATACCATTCTTCTTTAGGTCTATCTCGTCTACTAGTCTTTTTTACCTTTTTATATTTTTGCTCTTTAAAAGGTTTCTCTGGAACAACAGCATAAGAACTCCCCCAGTGAGCCTTCCCAATATAAGCTTCATTTCTCAACATTTTACTAACCGTACTTGTATTCCAAACACCCCTCTTGCTTCTCCTTGGTTTAATTCCAAGTCCGTGTAATTTTTTTACTAACGCTCTTATCGTTAATCCATCATTAGCAACTGAATTAAACATCATTTTTACCACCCGAGCTTCTGAATCATTTATTTCATAATAACCATGTTTTATTATCTTCCCACCTTCCTCAACTTTAGGAATATATCTATATCCATACAAGGCTTCGCTGACTAGCAAATGACCCTCTTTTACCTTCCTGAGTTTTCCAAGCCTAAATCTCTCAGTAATTTTTGCTCTTTCATATTCTGCAAATAACCCTTTCACTCCATGTAATATCTTATCCTCACTATTTTTAGGTGCAGGTGTAGTTACAAAGATTATTTCTACCATAGCATCTCTCAGTTCATCCATTACCAATTCCTGATATGAATATCTGCGGGCCAGCCTGTCTGGGTCATAAATCAAAACTGCATCCCACATCTTTTTCTTCACATCTACTCTCAATTGATCTAAAGCGGGGCGGATCAGAGAATCCCCACTCCACCCATCATCTTTATATTCTTGGACAATCTTTAGATTATTTTTATCGGCGAATTCTTTAACCGCAGAAATTTGGGTTTGAATAGTCTGATTCTCTTCCTGCATTGCTGTAGAAACTCTGTAATAGGTTGCAACAAGTTTAGGTATTTTGTTAGCGAGATCTGACATGATCATTTGGTTTTTGAGGACTTTAGGAATCTTTCAATTTCAGATTTAGGAAAGCGCAGCAAAGCCGTACGACCTTTACCAAGTTTGTAAGCTTTTAAAAGACCATTTTCTACCCATCTATTTACCGTTCTTTCATGAACTCGAAGATATTTGGCCACTTCTTTTCTGGTTAAAAAATCCATATGTTTATTATGTTCCTAATTGCCATAAGTTGTCAAATTAATACTGTGAATACAAACAATACTAGAAATATCGTAAATATCGTTAGGCCGTCTTTTCTAATCTAATACTTCTGCGAGTTCCATGGGTTTTTATCGTCACAGAAATACCCATCTGTTTAAGAGGAGTGCTGAATTCATTCAATTTTCTAGAGAGTGCCGCAGCTCCCTTCGGCCAACTTTTATCCTTTACATCAATACTGATAAAACTAGAGCCGGAACTAAGTTGATCGTATAGTTGGGTGGGAGTATCCTCCCATTCTTTTTTATCTTCCATAAATGCAATTATTGCTGTTGCTACTATATTTTCTTGTATCAACATTTCTGTTTGATGATTAATATTATTCCTGTAAGCATTTAGAAACTCGTCTTTGGTATATCCAAGAGCTTCGGCAATAGCACATCCCCACAAAGAGAAATCCGCCATTCTAGGGAGCAAAGAAACTTCTATGTTAGGTCTAATTTTCAATGCTTTAACAAGGACATCAAAAACTCCTCCTAAGATTTTAGGCAAATCCTCTTTAAAATTAGTGTAGATTTCTTTTTCAGATTTACGAGAAGATGGTTCTATGCGATTAAGTTCAAGCAGAATACTTCTCTCTAGCAGGTCTGGCCTAGTTGCTACAAGATTTATACCGTTTATTCCGATACATCTCATGAAATTGTAGATAACATCCTCATCATTTTCATAAAGCTCTCTTTTTGAAAAACCACTACCAGTTATTGCTTTACAGATTGTGTCAGATGCTTCTTCTGAAAGATAAGAGAGATTATCAAAGAATATAAAGTGATGGTGGGCCAGGGTTTGCACAAGTTCTTTTTGGTTGTTTGGTAGCCCAGATACATCAACCAAAGATGGGTCCACAAGTTGTCTGGCAAGTTTGGAAAGAGTTGATTTTGATGACCCTTGAGCCCCAAATATTGCCAACATTGCATGAGGAAAGCCTGGTATAAAACAACTAACCAAAAAAACTAGTAGGAGTAACTTGTGTTCTGGATTAAGAATATTTATATACTTTAAAAACAGCTCCACATCTCCGCCCGCAATCGGAATAACCTGTTCTTTGTGATGAGAATATCTTTTAAATAGAATTGGTGGTGTATTAACAACTTCCCAACCTTCATTGGTAACTTTTATAGCTTGCCCATTTTCATTAGCAAGGTCGTACCACAAACCCTCTCTATTCATACATACTCTGTTGCTAAGAGGTATTTGAGTCCCTTTAAAACAAGCATTGCCTTCCAAGGCAGATTGGATAGATTTGACTTGTTCTGTATTGAGAGATTCCCCAAACATATCCCAAGACATTTTTGATAGTAACATTCGTAGCGATCTCCCATTACAAGGCAAGACTTTTCTAGCCCCATCGATATTTATTGCTATATATCCCCTATCCTGCTCATCGTGAAATAACACAACATCTTCTCTACCATCTAGTTCTTCAAGAATAAGAGCTCTTTTATCTTTTTTAACATCTTCTTTTTTGGACTTTTTTCTGCTTGCAATTTGACGGACCTTGATGCTATTAAAAATCTGTTTGAGTTCTTTGGTGGGTAGCGGGGGTACAGCCTGGTTTTGATTCCAATCCACCAACGCCGACCAGCCTGCTGTATCCCACATTTCAGGCGATAGATCATGCAGAAGCTTGCCAACATATTTAGTTGCTGTCGTGTTCCTCATCCCCTTCGTAATTTTGGTATTAGACAAACTATTCCAGTCAGTTTTATCTTTTTCCTCCTTGCCCAGCAGACGATCAATTTCTTCCTCTGTTAATGTTGTAATCTCGGAAATATTCGGTTCGCTATTCCACTTGTACTCTTTGCCGTTTGGATGGATAGAGGGACTGACGACTACGTATCCGCCAGCACTTTTTATATCTACTAGTTTTCTGAACCCAATCCTATTTTTAATAACTTTGCCTATAGGGGCCCAGTAAAAGAGTTGTTTTCCACCAGATCCAGTAGTTTGAGATAAAGTAGGAGGAAATCCAGAAATATCACCTTTTTCTTTAATATTCCCTTTTTTATCCAAAATTGGATTCCCTTTGTCATCTTTTAGAACATCCTGATCTACCACGAAAAGAAACTTCCTATTTGCTGGGCCACAAGCGATGCCAATGTTTGCATCTTTATTGTGCCTCCACCAAATCTCGATCTCTTTCGCTGTAGAACAGGTTGTGCAGTATTGTTGCCAATTCTTCACTGAGGCAATCTTGCTCCTCGGTTTTAACGCAATTACTGAGAACCCCATTTTGTTGTAGCTCAAAGCTATTTCCTTTGTATTTTTCATGACAATTTATATTAACCGATCGGTTTTTGTGAACATATTCAAAGAGCAGGTCAAACGCAGAATTTAACCTCTGTTCAGCATTTTCTGATTCAATAGAGATGTGATAAATCACCACTGGTTCCTTGTGAAATTTGGAACCTATCACTTTTTGTTTATACACAAAAATCCGCTTATAGCTGTGCAGGTTCTATCGGGTAACAGCACCTGCAAAGCCACAAACGGACTTTGATCCATTTACCCCGATAGATTTCAGCTTTAATTTGTAATAGGAACTCAGACTATTATCTGAGCTTTATCTTTTTAAAATTTGAAACAAATTTAAATTCTTCGGAGAATTATCTAAAATTTATCTGAGAAAATTACCTAACGAGGAAATTGCGTTTAAACAAGGTTAAAAAAATAACTCGTGTTCGCTGGCACATATCCTGTATTTGTTTCTAGTCTAGCACCTCAAATTTATGACCGCAAGCTTTTTGAGTACATTTTGATTTTTTGATTTTTAAATCAATTTAAAAGTAATATTTTTGGTTTTTTAACCAAAAAACCCGCCTTTGATTACGATATTGGCGACATTTACGCTATTTTATGGTAGCATTTAAATACAATTGAATATTAATCTTAGTAGCCTAAACCAGTAGTCGCTGGCATGGTGAAAAGTGAAAAAGCCGCGAACAGCGTAAAAAACCCATCATCAGGGTTGCTGTTCGCGCTATATCGGGGAAACTCGGTATGTGGTCTTCGGACCATCTGGTGGTGGGCTTTTTGTATTCATAAATTTAAAAGTATGAAAAAAATATTGATATTGGTTCTCGCTATCATTTTTACATTTTCATTGGCAGAAAAAACCAGTGCCGCCTTAATATTATGTTCTCCTACTCCTGGCAATATCAACAGTGAATCTAGATGTATTCCTGGTGTTGTTTCAACTTCTACACCACAAACAACCCCAACTTCTACTCCGGCTGTATCAGAAGAAGATAACAAAAAAGATAGCGAAACAGCTTTGAGAAAGCAGTTGGTTGATTTAATTAATCAATTAACCGTCCTCTTGCAAAAACTACAAGCAGAAAGAGCCGCGCGTTTACAGAACTTATTATGATGAGTACGGTAATTGATGTTATTAAAATAGTCGCTGGTCTATACTTCGCTTGGGCATTTGTATTTCTGTTTTTTAACGCACCTCACGAAAGAATTATTGTGACTATACTGCTTAGTTTACTTATTTTGTTCATGTCACATCAAAAGAAAAGTGATTTAAAATAGGGTTGATAAAACTTAATTAGGTTTAAATATAGTCAATTTATCACTGTGGATATTAGGCATTGTGTGCTAATTTGTTCTATAATTCCTTACATGGTGCTAAAGCGTAGAAGGGCATTAAATCCAAAAAAAGAATGGGGAGCAGGTGAAGAAAAAAGACTCCTGCAGTATTTGAGAAATGAAAATTTTGACGCAAAAAGACTATTGAAATTATTTCCAGGCAGAACACTCCCATCTATTAGGAGCAAAGTTAGAAAGTTTCGCATAGGGTATGATTTGTTTGGCAATTCATATCGGTCAACTAAAGAAAATTTTACTTCAGACATTGCTCGATTAGCCAGACCAAAGCGCGTTTTTGATGCTTATGCTGGAGCGGGTCACCAGACATTTATATGGGCGCAGGTTGCCAATGTGGTTTATTCATCTGAAAAATTAATTCAGAAGTACAAACAGTTTAAAAAAAATGCTTTAAAAGAAGGTTATGTACAAATCGGGATAGTAGATAATTGGATTGAATTTGCCAAAGGGGAAAAAAGAATTTTCTTATATTGCGGAGATGCAGTTGCGGCCGCAACATATTTATCGGCTAACAAAATTATTATTGATTTAATTGATCTAGACACTTGTGGATCAAGTCTCCCAACTATTCCTATATTTCTAACCCTGCTTAAACCAAAGCATTTGGTAATCACTCACGGAGAATTTCACTCCATGAGATTTATGAGAGAAGATGTTTTGCGTAGAACATTGCCACACAGAGACATCGATAAATCACCATTTCCATTAACTGTGGATCATATGGCACAAGAATTAGACAAGGCAGTAAAAGTTTATGCTCTACGCTCCCATAATGAGACTAATAATTCATATTGGGCTAATCTAGAAAAAGAAAAATGGTTAGGTGATAAATTTCACGGTATGCTTAGACGTTATTATTCAATTTCAAAACCAGCAGCAACAGCAGACTGCTTGAATTATTTAGCAAAGCACTAGAAAATTATGATTCTGATTTAGCTTTTTCTTCAATCTTTTTCCAAAAGCTTGTCATAGATTCATGAGGGAGTGGTGGGGCCCAACTGTGAACTCTTACCCAGTTTATACTTCCATTGTCTACACTTTGTATCCAGAATTGACCACTACTAAACCTAGTGGCAATTGGAGCTAACTCAGGGTCAAGGAAAGCGTGAGCCGCGTTCTTAGGATTTATTTTCATTACAATTTTTGTGTGGCATTGCTCTGGTACAACTGGATGAAGATCCTTAGGATTTTGTGTACTTAAAATTAGATTTATGCCAAATTTTCTTCCTTCACGGGCAAGGTTTTCAAAATTAATTCTGAGTCTATCAAATGTTTCCAACGAACCCAAACCCATTGGTTTTGCTGGAATAACCTGGTGAGCCTCATCTACAAAAACATAAGCATTCCAAGGGTCTTTTTTGTGATCATAAAGCCATTTCATTAGTTGCATTTCCCACATTATTCTCTCATCTCGATCTAATTCATCTAAGAAAAGTATAGAAGTTCCATCAAAATCAAAACAGTCTAATGGATTATCTACCTGACTTAAAGATGCTTGGTGAAAATCAAAATATTCTTCCAAACTTTTCATGGCTCTTAATGTGGCTCTAAAGGTTGTAACGTAATAAGAAGTACCTCCTCCACTTGCAACTTGAGCAGTGTTACTACTACCAGCACTGCTTATTCGTTGATTAATAACTCCCCTTAAATTAGCTATGGAAGCAACTTTTCCTGTTGATTTAAGATATTCTGCTTCTTCATCAAGGAGAACAGCAGCCTGATCAGATGTTACTCTAAACAAATACTCGACATCAGACGGCCTACTTAAATCTTGGAGTCTTAGTCCAACTTCTTTAACCATAACTCCTCTGTTCTGTGCCAGCTTTTTCAAAGCTATCACATTTGATGACGATCCTTCTTTTTTTGCAGGTATTATAAGTTGGAATTTTTCCAAATGCTTTATTGCCTCTTGCGGCGTTTCTCTTTTTACCCTTTCTTGCCAGCCTCTTGGCTTTAAGATATTTGCCACATCAGATACAACCAGTTGGGTTATGTCTCCTTGTACATCTGTTAAAATAACTCTGTTTTGCGAATTATGCTTCCTTAATTCATAAGCAAGATTCTTTAGAAAAACAGTCTTTCCAGATCCGCTCTCGCCTACTATGAAAATATGTTTGTTATCAAGGGAATCAACATCCCATTTATAGTCCAAGAAAACCCCTTTACTTTCATAGGGAGTATTACCAAAACCAACACTACCAAGCGGAATGCCATCTGATTTTATTTGGAGGATATCTCTTAAAGAAGGTGCCTCATCTTTTTCATTTAAAGGGACAATCTCTGGGAACATCATGCGGCTTATTGCAGATGGCGGTCGCTGGACTGGTAAGGTTTGGAATTTTCTGGCATCAGATCCGGATTGGTCCATTTCCAACTCATGATCTAATTTAACCCTAATTATCATTGGCTGATGAGTGTGTGGTCCTGTAACCTCATCTAGTACTCTAGTAGGATCAATTGTCTCATCTTCTATATAGAGCATATTTTCTCTTTCGGGATTAAATGGAGAGATAGCTCTAAGTCCTACAATTCTACCTGAAACCCAACAGTCGTGACCCATGCGCTTATCTTTAATTATTACATTAGAGCTAAGGGCCAGTTCAGCCATACTATCAGGATCTTGAATAATGTATTCTGCAAAAGCTCCTGCCTCATCTACGGTAAATGGGGTACTTAAATCGTGATACGGTCTGCCAACAATTTTTTTTGCCTCTGTTTTATCCATTACTATTTATAATACTAATAATCTTCAGGAAATTCTAGACCTTTTTTATATAAAGCTGCAGAAGTTTGTTTTTCCAGAATGCGTCTTTCTGCGTCAAGTTGGCACATATTATCAGATGCTAACTGGACTAGTGGAGCCCTGTGCCCTAATTCGTGTTGCCAAGCTACTAATGATATAGCTTTCTTTATTGATTGAGCGTCTCTATCGTACATAAACTTTGGTATTTCTATCCTTATGTAAGTATGTGGCTTGTGCCTGCTAAGATAATAGCAAGTAAGAGGCATGAGCCTACTCTCCATGTCTACTATGTGTTTTCTGGCAATTGGTACCGCGGCCATGAGTGGTGTGCGAAAACCAGGCTTAAGAATTCTTGGTAGAAGAAGGGAGTCGGTACCTATAGCTTTCAGCGATTGATCGTTGAGATTTTGGCCTGCAAACCAGTGTTCTCGAAGTGCTTGGTTTTTAATTAAAGCATCTACTAGTAAAGAAGAATCTTTGACTCTTTTAGAACAAGCAATTAAGACTTGATCTTTCCATTGAAAGATAGGATTTAATCCAGCTAAAGTGTCATTCAGCGATACGCTTGTGGAGAAAAGGGGTCCATCTTTAATACAAACAGTTTTTGTGTTGGTGGGCACATCTTTAAGGCATAAAAGTTCCAATGTTTGTTGGAGTTTTACGGCCCAACCGAGCGCATGAGAACTTGGACTCTTATCTATTTTGTCTGGGTCATATCTAACCAACAAAGGTGTGGCGTTTAATTTTTCAACGTCTTTAAGGATGCTTTTTGTATCATCAGTATTTCCTAAATTTTTTGTGTGGAGTTTTATTGATTCCTTAAAAACATTTCCATCTACCCACGTGACTGCACCCGCATCTCTATTTTTTGTGTAAAAGTATGGCTTTAAATTATGAACAGAATATCTAAATTCAACAATTGCTGCGCGGGCTAATATTAAGTAGAACGATGATCGATCTACTCTCTGGTTACTCCCATCAATTCCACAAATATTAATATCTCCAAGATCTTGGCTATTTGGTATTTCAACTTCTACTAAATTCGGGTCCTCAATTAGTTCTATGGAGCTATACGCTCCCCCATCATTTCTATCCTCCTGAAACACTGGAAGTTTTAAAGCTTTCAACTCTTCATTTGTAAGTGTGGGTAAATCCTCAGGGGGTCCCTTGGGTGGACCTTTTTTATATTCTTGAACATCAGAAAAAGCATTGAACACGCCCTCAAAGGCCTTTGTAAGTGGCTCAGAGTACGAAATATTCTCCTTGTCTATAGATGAATTGACCACAAGCCCATTCTAGCACCAAATTTTAGTTAGTAGAAATAAGTAAGATGATTTTTAAAATTTGTTGCCAAATATTTTTTGGGGTGCAGGAAGTTTAATTGTAAATGAAAATGGTACCATCTTGGCTTCTTTTGATACCAGGACATGTCCGATTGTGTTCACACTATGCCGATAGATATATTTGCCATGAGCTATTTATAGCATAAAAAGGAAGAATTTACGGATTGGTTTTGAGGTTTGGATATTTTTCATACATTTCCGCCATACCTTCTGCTAGGGTTCGCAAACCCATCTTTGCTCTTCTTTGATCGACATTTTCGCGATCCTCTATATCTTGTATGGGCTTGTTGTCTTCTGTCCATCTGAATTGGGTGCCGTAAAGTTGAGGTTGGCCAGAATTTATTCTGACTCTGTCCTCCAAATATGCAATATCGCGTAAGGCAACTTCACCTGCCTGTTCTATCTTCATTAGTTCCAAACAGTATCTTTGAAATTCTATATCTTTGTCAGCGTGTTGGACCAAAAGCCAAGCGTCACCCGAAGCTTTTTTGCCAACTTTAGAAATCGTTGGCCAGCCAATCTGCTCTACAATTTCTTTCATTCGTGTAGTATTTCTTTCGTCAAGATTTTTGTCCTCTTCTGGTTCCTCAGGCCATTCTGGAAGTTCGTTATACTCCTCCCACCTCTTTCGCATCGCCTGATCCGCGTCATACATTGTAGTTATTTCTACAGCAATTTCTGGGTATTGAATTGATTCTGATTTATTAGGTGCTTCCATACCGAAAGTGTAAGTAAATTTTTTATAAAAAGAAAGCAGTGTTGAGGTTAATCGACACTGCCAAGTTTTTCGATTGGGCGAATTTCGGTTGATCGGGACATGTGGTTTTGGTCCAAGATATACCAAACCTCGGCTTCGATTTTTTCTCCGGAAAGAATACGAGGCAACCACTCCTTGTCGGAAGCCATCATCTCCGATAAAGGTAGAGCATCGAGAGGAAAAAAGGTCGGATCAGACATTTCCTGACTAGCCCTCGGTTCGCCTTGCCAATCGAATAAGAGAAAGTTGTGAACTTCTACGTCGAATTTCCTGCCGTCGGCTTTCTCGTTGTGAAAGGTGACTTTACCAACATATTGCAAATCTGACAGCTTGGCCATGCAACCCGACTCTTCCTCAAATTCTCTGAGTGTGGCCTGTCTTATTGTTTCGCCTTCTTCCTGTGCTCCACCCCAACCGTTCCAGAGGCCGGTTCCAATTTTCTTGGTCTTTTTGGCCAACAAAACTTTGCCCGCTCTTATTGGAAAGACGAGAGTGGCTATTACTTTTTTCTTGCGTAAGTCCATAACACCTTCACATTAGTTTTACTCCTTTATATAAAAAAAGAAAGATCCAACAAAATTATGATCAATAGTTTTTGAATTATAAGTTTACAACTTTTTACGATCGTAAAAAATTGTAGTTGTTTGTGGAGGTAGGATATTGATTGTGCGATATATCATATATGATATAATATGAGTGTAGATCTTTGAGGCAGACAT
>CAYMOW010000005.1:0-47951 GCA_964392285.1 uncultured Candidatus Saccharibacteria bacterium | reverse complement strand
TTTTCAAAGGACAAAAACACTTAAGAAGTGTTACTAACGCTAATTATATGTACACGAGAGTTGACAGAATTTTTACATATGCTATAATACTTTGAGAATGAAAACCTTTACGGTTGTTGCTCTGTCTCTGGGGTTCGTGGCCCTTATGGGTTGTGGCTCCTCGTCGGAAGTGTCTGCAAGCGCGCCGGTGCCCTGTAATCTCGTCACCTTGAAGATCAAGGAGGTGAAGATTGAAGGCGATAAACAGGACTTTGTCTCCCGTGCGGTTAAGTCCGCGCTGTACAAACGCGGAGCGAGGGTTGGGGAGAAGGACGGAATCGAACTGGTCGGCGCAGTGCGGTGGGGTACGCTCACTCCGCTCAATCTTTCGCTCGAGGCTCCAACGATGGCGTTCGCGTCGGTCGCTAGGGGTGGAGATGCGTATGCGGGAATTGCCCACGGCTCGGAAGTCTTGGCGGAGCAGGTGGCGGACGACTTCTGTCGATGTGTTGGACCCCCGGCCCCAAAGCCGGCCCAGAAGCCGTAGAGGCAGGATGGGTTGAGACCCCAAAAAAAATCTCAGCTCGCAATGCGAGCGGCCTAGTGAATAACTAGGCTTCCACTAGAGAGTTTAAAGTTTTGAATTCTGTAGCGGGAGAAATCCAAAGGTTCTTTTTAGTCAAAATTTAGGGAGGATTTAGATGTTTTCTGCAACGTTCGAAATGCTTCTCTTTGCATGCCAGCAAGAGAAGTTCTATGAGCTCTATTTGACGCTCAGCGTCACGGCCTCGAGGATTTTCGAAAAAAATCAAAGGATGCTGGGAAAATTTCACTATAAGACGTCGTTTGAGTTCGAATTAAAAAAAGTAAGTTTCTCGATTTGCGAACGACAGGGGAGTCGGGGGGTTGTGTGGAGCGTAACAGTAGAGAATCTTGGCATGCAACATCCCGTGGGACGCATCCGGCTCTCAAGCTCCTCGGAGGAAGTTGTGGACGCGATGGTGAACGCCGTTCAAGAGAACGCTGCCCACTTTTCGCCGGCCATCAACGTAACTCGCGAAGTGATATAATGAAGAAAGGAGGTGACGCTTATGGGCCAGTTCGGTTCCAAGGGCGGGCTTTATCCGAAGATTCGGAAGCCTGTCCAAAAACCCTCGCCCCCGAAGAAGGGGTGAGGCAGAAGGCTCGGGGTGCAGACGCATTCCCGGGCCTTTCCATTTACATATTTTATGGTTTTGTTAGTATTTAGGCATTAATAAAAATCTAAAAATAATATGAGCAAGAAATTAGTCTGGGGTTTGATAGCGATAATTGTGGTGGTGGGTGCGATCTTTATTTCTAAAAAGCAACCCGAGCAAGCACAAAAGACTGGTCCAATAAAGGTGGGTGTCATTTTGCCTCTCACTGGCTCTATTGCCGTTTCCGGTGAGAAGCTTTTGCAGGGCGTTGAGCTTGCTAAAGCAGAGTTTGACCCAAGTGAGGTAACGTTTATTGTCGAAGATGACCATACTGATACGGTGGATGGTGTAAGTGCCGCCAAGAAACTCTTGGAAGTCGATAAGGTGGACGTGCTTGTGGGCCTCTACGTGCCAGACGAGGTAGTGGCTGTCGCTCCGATGGCCAAAGAGAAGGGGGTTACTATTTTCTCCGCTTCTTACTGCTCAGACCAGTTTAAGAATTTGGACAATGTTTTCTGTGGCTATCCTGGCGCGCTTGATCAGCTGAGAACGGTTATTCCGCAAATCAAAAAGCAAAATGTTAAGACTGTAGCACTTGTGAATACAAACGATGATTTCGGTATCAATTCACGCGACGGAATGGTGGCTCTGGCTAAGGATGGAGGATATTCGATTGTTGTGAATGAATTGGTGCCATTTGAAAGTCGAGATCTAAAGACTCAGGCCGACAAGGTTATCGCCTCCAAGGCTGACGCTGTCTTTATGGCGAGTGGCGATACGGCTCAAGCCTTTACACTGATGAAAATTTTGAAGGAAAGGGGTTATAAGGGGATGAGAATAACCTTCGTTGACCTAAATATGCAAGCAGTCAAAGATTTTGGGGCTTCTGTCGAGGGGACTTTTGCTCCCGGTATCGCTCCTAATCAATTCAGTGCAGACTTTACTGCCAAATATTCGGCCAAATATGGCAAAGCTCCGGAAGATTATGTGGTCGCACTTGGCTACGATATTACCAAAGCTGTGCTCGGCATAATGCAAAAATCAGGCTTTGACTCAGGCAAATTTGTTTCTCAGGCTATAGATTACAAATACGCAAATCCAGCCATCAAAGGCTTTGGCTATCAAGCTGATCGTTCGGTAACTTTTGCTCTCGAACTCTGGACTCTAAAAAACGGCGCCTACACTAAGGCGGAGTAATTCAAAAGGCAAAAATCAAAAGGTAAAAGTTCAAGCCAAAAGGGGAGAAATGTCCGTTGTCATAATATTGACAAAGTGGCTACTTTGGCTATAATGGCTATTATATGAGTCAAACTGTTTTTACAGCCAAAGAGGCAAAAAATAATTTTGGGCGTCTTTTGGGTGAGGCCCAGCGAATTCCAGTTGCTATCAAAAAAAATGGTCGCAAAGTAGCCTATGTTATTTCAGAGGCAGATTATTCACATTATGAAGACTTTGAAAGAGTTCTAGGTGCTTACTGGGGTAAAAAGGCGCAATATGCCGCAAAGGGTGGCTACTTAACAGTGGCTCAAAGCGAAAAATTGCTAAGATCAGCTCTTAATGTTAAGCATTAAATTTTCAAAATTAGCGTCTAAATTTTTTAAAAGGTTGCCACCAAAACAAAAAAGGCAGGTATCTCTTAAAGTCTTGAGCCTCAAAGATGATCCACTGCCTGCAGATAGCAAATCCTTAAAAGGATACCCTGGTTATTTTGCGACTAATATAGGAGAATACAGAATAATCTACACAGTCTTAGAACCCGAGATCAAGATTGAGATAATAGGCAAGAGAAATGATGATGAAGTTTATAGAAAATTTAAAAGATTATTCTAAATGAACAAAGAAACACTGCTTCAGGTCAAAGATGTGCATGTGCATTATGGGGGAGTCAAAGCTCTCGATGGGGCGAGTGTGGCTCTCGATGAGGGCGAGGTGGTGGCACTTATGGGCCCGAATGGCGCTGGCAAGTCGACGGTGCTCAAGGCGATTTTTGGTCTGGCGCCGATCGAGAAAGGCAAAATTCTTTGGGAGGCAGGCGAGGTCGGTCCCATATCGCACGAGATGGTCAAACGCGGAATCTCTTTTGTGCCTCAAGGGCGCAGAGTCTTTCAGCATCTAACAGTCAAAGAAAATTTGGAAGTAGGTGGTTATGCGATCAATAATCAAAAAGAAGTCAAAGCTCGAATCGAAAACGTGCTTGACCTTTTCCCGGTGCTCCGCTCAAAGATAAAGGATAAGTCCGGCTCCTTGTCTGGTGGCCAGCAACAAATGCTGGCTTTGGCGCGCGGACTGATGACTGATCCAAAGGTTTTGTTGCTCGATGAGCCCTCTCTTGGGCTCGCACCGAAAATAGTCAAGGAAGTCTTCCAAAAAATTAAAGAAATAAATGAGAAGCGAAGAACGGCGATTATGGTCGTAGAACACAATATCAAGTCGCTCCTCGAGATTGCCAATCGCGCCTATGTTTTAGATAAGGGTCGAGTGGTAGCCGAAGATCAGCCGCAAAAAATTATTGAGCAAGGGGTGTTGGAGAAAGTTTTTCTTGGCAATCTGAAGTAGGTCTAATGAGCAAGGAAGAGGCCAGCGACGGAGCGCGCTCCGGCTTGAGTCAGGGCTCGTCTTGCTTCGGTAAAAGTCGAGCCGGTAGTGTAAAGGTCGTCGAGCACAACTATGTCGCGTCCTCGGATTTGGTTTTGAGGATCAAAAACTTGCATGGTATTTTTGAGATTTTTTAGTCTCTCTTTGCGCGAGAGCTTGATCTGTCTTTCGGTATTTTTGATTTTGCGCAGACAATCAAATTTGATTTCTATTTCTGCACCACTGGCCCGCCTTATTTCTTGAGCCAACTCGAAGCAGGGGTTAAAACCGCGCTCGCGCTCTTCTTTGGAGCTCATCGGTATGGGTACAAGGATCGGTGCTCGACCGGAAAAAAGTTGTCGATCGGCAAATGTCGGCAGAAGTTCATCGCAGACGATTTGGGCCAAGAATTTTCTGGCGCGTGGATTGTTTTTGAATTTGAGTGCCTTGATCAAAAGCCGGACGAGTCTGTTTTGATAATCAAAGATTGCTGTGACTTCGGTCTGGTGCAAGTTTGATTTGGGCAGGAGGCCAAAGGCGAGCGAAGGTTCGAGCGAGAGGAGTCGGTTGAGCTTGGTTTCTTCGGGTATGAAAATGGACAGAAGTTTTTCTAGTATTTTGTGCATATGGTATAATTGTAATATATGAGTTTTCTTTCCGGAATTTTCAAAAAGCAAGAAAAGAGTGCTTTGGGTATCGATATCGGTTCTTCCTCGATCAAGGTTGTCCAACTCAAGAAACGTGGCGAGACAGCTGTGCTCGAAACTTATGGCGAGCTTTCCTTGGGGCCATATGGCAGTGCCACGATAGGTCAATCGGTAAATCTACCCACCGAAAAAATCATTGAGGCGCTCAATGATCTTTTGGCCGAAAAGGAGGTGGCGATTACAACCAGAGTTTGTGGCCTGGCTATTCCTTTCAAGGCCAGCCTGCTTTCGGTGATGGAGTTGCCGGATGTTGGGCGCAAAGAGCTCGAATCGATTGTGCCGATCGAGGCGCGCAAATATATTCCAGTGCCGGTCAGCGAAGTGGCGATCGATTGGTCGATCATTCCGCGAGTCGAAAGCGAAGATGGTATTGCAACCGACGCTCCAAAAAAGCTCGAGATTCTTTTGGTGGCTATCCACAACAACATCATCAACCAATACCGAGAGGTGGTTCAGAAGACATCACTCGAAGCCAAGTTCTTTGAGATCGAAGTCTTTAGCTCGATTCGAGCGGTGCTCGAAGGGGTGCAAGGTCCGCTTTTGGTTTTGGATATGGGTGCCTCGACGACCAAACTCTACCTTATCGACCGAGGCATTGTGGAATATTCGCACACCATCAATCGTGGTTCGCAAGAAATCACGGCCAACGTGGCCAGACTGCTCTCGGTCTCTGTCGAAGAAGCCGAGATCATGAAGCGCACTATCGGTATGGGGCAGGCCAGTAGTGGAGCCGACCTCTCCGAGTCGGCTAGTTTGGTTGCTGACCACATCTTCTCTGAAGCCAACCGTTTTCTTTTTGCTTACCAAAAAAAGCATAATCGCAATATCAAATCGGTTTTTTTGGTTGGTGGCGGTTCGGCTTTGCGTGGATTTAGAGAGTTGGCGGCTCAAAATTTTAAAGTTGATGTTTTTTCCGGTAACCCGTTTGAAAAGGTTGAAGTGCCGGCTTTTCTTGAAAATATTTTGAAGCAAACCGGACCGCAATTTGCTGTGGCAACCGGGTGTGCCTTGCGTTGTCTACAAGAGCTCTAAAACTTTTAGAAAGTAATCAACACAATCTTTGGTTGATTTGTCCGTCTTGGTTTATAATGGTTACAAATGGCAAGCGGCTTTCAATCTTCTTTCATACCCAAAGGTGTCGGCGGTTATACGCCAGCCGAAAGTGCTAAAAAAGGTTCCTCCGGTTTTTTTGGTAGTGTCGCGGTAGTCCTCTTTATTTTGGTTTTGGCCCTCATTCTCGGTGCTTTTGTCTACAAACAAGTTCTCAAGAGCACTATTGGTAATATGCAGACCGAGTTGGCTTTGGCTGAAAGCAGTGTCGACAATGCTACGATCGAGACAATGTTCGCGTTTAGCCAGAAGCTTTCGGCTGGTCGAGAGGTGGTCTTGAAGCACAAAGTTGTCTCGAATTTTCTTTCTTTGCTTGCTCAAAATACAGTTCAAACGGTCACCTTTAACGAGCTTAGTTATCAGTTTATGCCAGACGGGGCTTTGAGTATTACGCTTTCGGGCACAGCTCTCAATTACGCTAGTTTGGCTTTGCAAGAGAGCGCTTTCGGCAAACTCAAAGAAGTCAAACAGGCCGAATTTTCTGAATTGGGCAAGGTCGAAAGTGGGCGAGTGGCCTTCAAGGTTGCAATCGTTGCTGATCCGGCCATCTCGATTTACAGTCCGGAGGTAGCAGAAGAAAGTAGTAAAAGCGATCTAGGTTCGGACGCAACAGATCCTATCGGCGAAGACACCTTGGCCCTACCAGATTTAGAAGATTTATAAAAATATGAGTAGCAAAACTGCACTATCTTTAATAATTATTTCTTTGGCACTGGCCTACGCCTTGGCTTGGCCGGCTTTTGGCGAAGTTTCGGCTCTTTTGTCTGAAAAGGGGGCTTACGAGGAAATGCTGACCAAGGCCCAAGAAATCGAAGACAGAAAGAATACTTTGCTTTCCGAATTCAATCAAATCAGCGCCTCCGATGTAAAAAAGGTCGAAACTCTGATTCCGAGTTCTTTGAACTTTGTAAAACTGGTAGCCGATATCGATGCGGCGGCTTCGAGGCAGGGTATCTCGATCAATCGAATTTCTTCGGTCGACAATTCAGCCTCGGTGACCTCGGTGGTCGAAGCCGAAAGTTCCAAAGGCTACAAATCGGCCACCATAGATTTCGAATTCTCAGCTTCTTTCGATCAGTTCAATGATTTTCTAAATGAACTCGAAAGGAGTTTGCGCATTTTCGATATCAAGGCTGTCAAAGTTACGGTTGGCGAAGGTGGGGTCGATAAGTATGAAATCTCGCTCGATACTTATTGGGCCGGCTAATTTTTTACCAAAATGCAACAGTCAAAAAATAAAAACATGAGTTTGCTGATCGCTCTTCTAGTCGTCGGCTTGTTGTTGGTTTATAAAATGAATTTTGCAAGCCAACCGCCGACCGAAGAAGTGCCAATTGTTAGTCCAAAAATCGAGTCGGCTTTGGCCAAAATAGAGCAGATCAATTTTGATACCTCGATCTTCAATGATCCAAAGTTTGCAACTTTCAATAGCCTGGAAACCGAATTGCCCAACATACCGATTGGCCGGATCAATCCCTTTGCGTCCGCTCTGGCGAGGTAAATTAAAAAACCATAATGAGTGTTTTAGATGTTTTAGTTAAACAGGGTATAATCGATGCCAAGGATTTACCCGCCATAAACCAAAAAGCCAGCGCTCGAGGCGGTAGCCTTGATCAGGTCTTGGTTGCGATGGGAGTAGATGAAGCCGATATCTTGCGAGCCAAGGCCGAATATTACAACGTGCCGATCAAAGAGATTGATGTTTCCAAAGTTACAGGCAAGGTGCTCGACTATATACCCGAAGAGTCCGCTCTGTATTACAAGTTTGTACCTATTGGTCTATCTGACAATGTGCTTGAAGTCGGCATGGTCGATCCAGACAATATTCCGGCTCGTGATGCTTTGAATTTTATTTCTTCCAAGGCCAATCTACCGTTCAAGATTTTTCTAATTTCGGAAGAAAATTTTGAAAAAGTCATTTCTCTCTACAAGGGTCTTTCGGGCGAGGTGACTAAAGCTCTGACCGAACTCGAAACCGAGTTTATTACCGAAACCAGTGAGCGCGAAGAGAAGAGCGAAGAGGCCGATGGCAAAGATGGCAAAAAACAAAACGAACCAGAAACCGAATCAGGTGTGCAAACCGATCTTTCTGATGCGGATAAAGCTGGTGGGGCCAAGATGGTCGAGAGTGCGCCGGTAACGAAGATCGTGGCTACGATGTTGCGTTATGCAATCGATGGTCGGGCTTCAGATATTCATATCGAGCCGACCTCTTCGAATGTGCGAGTCAGGTTTAGGATCGATGGCATAATGAATACCAGTTTGGTTTTGCCGGCGCGTATCCATTCGGCGGTAACGGCGAGGATAAAAATTATGTCCAATATGCGTCTCGACGAAAAGCGCAAGCCTCAAGATGGTCGTTTTAGTGCCAAGCTCAATGATCGCAAAGTCGACTTTCGTGTTTCGACCTTTCCGACTTATTTTGGCGAAAAGGTGGTGATCCGTATTCTCGACCAAGCCAAAGGAGTTTTGAAGCTCGATGATTTGGGTTTAAGCCCAGAAAATCTCAAAAAAATTCGCGGTGCTCTAGAACGACCCTATGGCCTGATCTTGATTTCTGGCCCGACCGGAAGCGGTAAATCTACGACGCTTTATTCGATGGTCAATGAAGTTGATAAAGATCACAAAAACGTGCTCTCGCTTGAAGACCCGATCGAATACAATATCGATGGTCTGAGCCAGTCGCAAGTTCGACCCGAGATCGGTTATAGCTTTGCTGATGGTTTGCGCACAACCTTGCGTCAAGACCCAGATATCATTATGGTCGGCGAGATCCGCGATAAAGAAACCGCTCAACTTGCCATTCAAGCAGCGCTCACCGGCCACTTGGTGCTTTCGACTATTCACACCAACACAGCTATCGGTGTTGTGCCACGATTGGTCGATATGGGTGTCGACCCGTATCTGATTGCGCCGACCTTGATTATGAGTATTGCCCAAAGATTGGTTCGCTCGCTCTGTCCGGGCGCTGGCAAACCTATCAAGGTGGAAGGGGCGATAGAAGTGATGATCAAGAAACAATTCGAGGATTTGCCCGAAAGCTTCAAGAAAAATATCAAGATCGGCAAAGAATTCTACGAAATCGCGCCCGGCCCCGACTGTCCGAATGGTGTGCGTGGTCGAGCGGCAGTGATGGAAGTGCTCGATGTCGATAAGGAGCTCGAGCAGATTATTCTTAAGAGTCCAACCGAACAAGAAATCTGGAAATACGCCAGAAACAAGGGGATGCTGACAATGAAAGAAGACGCCATACTCAAAGCTTTTGAAAGAAAGATTCCATTTGAAGAAGTCAACACTCTTTAACTGGTTTTGGAAAGGTTGAAATGTTATATTTAGTCTATGAGTGATGACAAAAAATACAAAATAATAATTGTTGATGATGATGATTTTTTGGTTGATATGTATGCCGGCAAGTTTGGTAATTCCGGTGTCGAAGTCTTGATTTGTAAATCTGGGGGTGAGTTGATCGAAAAACTCAATGAGGGCGAAAAGGCCGATCTGGTCTTGCTCGATATCGTCTTGCCCGAAATGAACGGCCTCGAGACACTCGAACAAATCAGGAACGCCAATCTAGCCCAAGACATACCTTTTGTGATGCTGACCAATCAGAGCGAGGAGAGCGATACCAAACGAGCCGATGATTTGGGGGTGGCTGGATATATCATCAAAGCTTCGGCGACACCTTCGGAGGTGGTCGAAAAGTCGTTAGAGATTATCAAGAATTTTAAGAAAAAGTCGTAATGAATGATCTCGATACTTTGATTGAATTGGTGGTCAAAGAAGGGGCTTCAGACCTGCATCTTTCTGAGGGTCGGGTGCCGTATTTGCGCATTTCTGGCTCCTTGGTGCCTCTTTCCAAATACGGAGTTTTGAGCCGGCCAGCAACCGAAAAGATCCTCGCTGGTGTTTTGAGCGCCGAACGCCAAGCCTTGTTTGAGAAGCAACAAAGCGCCGATTTTGCCTATATGCACAAAGGTGAAAGGTTTAGAGCCCACTGTTTTCTTGATAGTCAGAAAATCTGCTTGGCCTTTAGACATATTGCCAAAGATATTCCAACGCTCGCCGAGCTCAATTTGCCGGATTCCCTCGAGAATTTCGCCCGTCTAAAGGCTGGTTTCTTTTTGGTGGTCGGTCCGACTGGGCATGGCAAGTCGACCACGCTCGCTTCGCTTGTCAATTCGATCAACAACGACAGACTGGAAAATATCATAACCATTGAAGACCCGATCGAATATCTTTTTACCCAAAACAAATCAATTATTCATCAGCGCGAGGTTGGTATCGATACACCAAGTTTTCAGAGTGGTTTGCACGACTCTTTCCGAGCCGATGTCAATGTCATAATGGTGGGCGAAATGCGCGACCCGGAGACGATGGCCACAGCTGTTAGCGCCGCCGAAACTGGACACTTAGTTTTCTCGACCCTACATACCAACAACGCCGCCCAGACGGTTGATCGAATTCTCGATTCTTTTCCACCTAATCAACAAAATCAGATTCGGTTGCAGTTGGCCGCGTCGCTCTCCGGCATCTTTTCTCAAAGGCTTTTGCCTCGAGTTTCGGGCGGGCTCATTCCTTGCTTTGAACTGATGATCAATACGCCAGCAGTCAGCAACCTGATCAGAGACAAACGGACACACGAGCTGGCCACAGTTATTGAGACCGGTTCACAAGAGGGGATGATCGATTTTAATCGCTGTTTGGTTAATCGGGTGCAGGCTGGCGAAGTTACGGTCGAGAACGCCTATCTTTACTCCAACAATCCACGCACGCTCGAAAAAATGCTCTAGTCTTTAGCCTATGATTTTTACTTACAAAGCTATCAATCAGTCCGGTGTCAAAGAAGAAGGCGAGATCGAGGCCTTTGGTGTTGAAACTGCGATCAAAGTTCTACAACAACGTGGCTTGATTCTTTCTTCGATCAAAGAAAAAGAAGAAAAGAGCAAAGACATACTAGCCAATATTTCTTTTTTCAACAAAATTACCAATAAAGACGTTGTTATTCTTTCGCGTCAAATCTCGACTCTTTTTGAAGCCCAAGTCTCGGCTTTGAGAGTTTTTAAGTTGATCGCCACCGAAGCCGAAAATCCAAAATTGCGCAAAAAGCTTTTGCAAGTTGTTGATGATTTGCAGGGTGGGAGTTCGATTTCTGGTGCTTTGGCCAAACACCCGGATGTCTTTTCGGATTTTTATGTCAATATGGTCAAATCGGGTGAAGAGTCTGGTCGGATCGATAAAACTTTTTCCTATTTGGCTGACTACCTCGATCGAACTTATGAAGTTACGACCAAAGCCAAGAATGCACTCATCTATCCGGCCTTCGTGATCTTTACTTTCGTGGCAGTGATGGTTTTGATGTTTACTGTTATTGTGCCCAAGATTGCTCTCATCATTAAAGACTCTGGCCAGGAGGTGCCACTTTATACCAAAGTAGTGTTTGCTGTGAGTGATTTCTTTGTGAATAGTTACTTATTTATCATTTTGGCTTTGGTTTTCTTGATCGGACTTTTGGTTTGGTATATACGTACACCAGAAGGTCGAGAGCAGGTTTCTAATACTCGCCTCCTAATACCATATATCGGTGACCTTTATCGCAAGCTTTACGTTTCGCGCTTCGCTGACAATATGAGCACAATGGTTTCTTCGGGTATCCCGATTCTCAAGGCGATCGAGGTCACCGCTGCAATTATCGACAACCAAACCTATCGCGATTTGCTCGAGTCGGCTCTGGTCAAGGTTAAGGCCGGGCGACCACTTTCGGAAGCGCTTGGTGATAGCCAAGATATGCCTCGTATTTTGGTGCAGATGATCAAGGTTGGTGAGGAGTCGGGCGAAACCGGCAACATCCTAAAGACGATGGCCAAATTTTATCAGCGCGAAGTAATGAATGCTGTCGATACTCTGGTCGGCCTGATTGAGCCGGTGATGATTGTGGCTTTGGGTCTTGGAGTTGGTATTCTTTTGGCTTCGGTTTTGATGCCGATTTACAATATTGCTTCAACTGTTCAGTAGCCGGGGGCGACCGACTTTATCCACACTGGTCCGGTTTGCAATTCTGATTTTGCTATAATTTACAACAGGCTTATAAAAAAGGGCTTACGCCAAAGTTTGTTGGCCAAGAAGCTGACAACTGGGGTCGATAGTATAAGCTACTCTCTCGAGAGAGATTAATAAAATTATTAAAGTTAAAAACAAATATGTTTAAATTGAGAAATAAAGGTTTTACACTTATCGAGCTCTTGGTGGTTATCGCCATCATCGGCATCCTTTCTTCAGTGGTCTTGGCTTCGCTCAACACCGCTCGACAGAGAGGCAATGATGCCAAAATGAAGTCAGAAATGTCTGGCTTGCGAGCTGCTGCCGAATTGTATTATGATGGCAATAGTGCGTCATATAACAATTTGTTCACAAGCAATGGTGGAGTAAATGCTTGTGCTTCTGGAAATAGTGCTGTGAGTCAATATCTAGTCTCGATTGCTGGTGCTTCTTCTTCGGAATCCTGCTTCAGTGCCGCTGGCGGTTGGGCAATGTCAGCTACTCTTCCGGGTGGCGGGGTCTGGTGCGTTGACTACGCTGGTAGCTCAAAATCAGTTGCCAACACTAGCACCATTGGTGCCTCTGACTTTGACTGCTAACATCCATCACTTGTCTGATTTGCAAAACCGCCCCTTTTGGGGCGGTTTGCGTTATAATAGGTGAATGCAATTTGTGTTTTGGATTATAATCTTTATTTTTGGGGCGGCCTTGGGAAGCTTCGTCAATGTAGTAGCTGATCGATACAACACTGGTCTTGCTTGGTGGCAGGGTAAATCTTTTTGTTTTGCTTGCAGCCAAAAGTTGGGCACCAAAGATTTGTTCCCCGTTTTTTCTTTTTTGTTTCTTAAAGGCCGATGTCGTTACTGCCGTTCCAAAATCCCAAGTTCTGCTTTTTGGGTTGAGCTTTTGATGGGGGCAACCTCAATCCTCATTGCTCATCAGGTTGGCTTTTTGAATAATCTGACTGACGGCGAGGCGGGTTTTCAATTTTTAATTTTCAATTCTATATTTGCTGTTTTGTTACTAATAGCGGTCTATGATTTGAGGCACTTTATTATCCCGGACTCTTTTCTCGTCACTTTTTTTTTCTTCTCTCTTTTCTCTCTTTCTGTAATTCATAATTCATTATTCATAATTCTTAATATTCTTTCTGGTGTTGCCCTTGCTCTGCCTTTTCTGATTTTATTTTTTTTCTCAAAGGGTCGTTGGCTTGGGCTGGGCGATGTTAAATATATTGCGGTTATCGGATTTGGTCTGGGTTTGGTCAAAGGCATTTCGGCTGTGCTTTTGGCTTTTTGGGTTGCCGCCGGTTTTGCTCTGATTTTGTTGTTTGTTAGCAAAAAAAATCTTACAATGAAGTCTGAGGTGCCGTTTGGACCGTTTCTTTCTTTGGGTTTTGGGCTGGCTTGGTTTTTGGATTTTGACCCTCTTCATCTCAATGATTTTTGGCTCAATTTATAAAAAAGAATCAAAGTCTTCGGTCTCTAAAAAACGAGGCTTTTCTTTGATCGAGCTTGTGGTCGTAATGGCTATTCTTGGTATTATCTTTACGGTTATAATCAGACGGCAGAGCACCTTTCAGTCAAGATTTAGTGTTGATGATAAGGTTTATGATGTAGTGATTGCTCTGCGTCGGGCCCAGGCCTATACCTTTGGTGTCAGAGAACATAATTGTTCGGGAACTAAGTCTTTTCCTTCTTATGGTGTTTTGTTTAACACTACTGATCTTGCCAATCGTGACCGCTTTCTTTTCTTTGCTGATAAAAATAACGATGGCCTTTATAATAGCCCAGAAAATACCAATGGCTCTTGCTATACTGAAACTATTGTTCTTGGTAATCCCAGGATCGATCGGATTTGTGGCTATCACAATAATCCTAACAATCCGGTCTGTTGGCCTGGCTCGGGGGCAATGAGGCAGGCGAGCATAGTTTTTCGTCGACCGGATCCGAGGCCAGTCATTACCTTTATGAACCAAAGTGGCACGAGTTTGCCCATAAACCCTCCAGTCGAGATTTATTTCAAATATCCCGATGGTCAATCAGGGGAGGTAAAGATTTTGGTCGAACATACAGGCCAAGTTTCTGTTGTCTATGTACCATAAAAGACAAAAACAAAAAGGTTTCTTTCTGGTTGAGCTTATAGTGGCTATTGCTCTTTTTGTTTTGTTGGTCGGTATTTCTATGGGTTCTATTTTTAATGTGCTCGATACCAGTCGAAGAGTTCGAGCCAACAAAGATGTGATGGATAGCCTCAATGCTTCGCTTGAGTATATGACGCGCGTTGTTCGCTTTGGCCACACCTATCATTGTGGCTTGAGTCCGAGCAGCAACTTGTCCGTGGCCCAACATTGTCCAAATGGCGCTGATCTTTTGGCTGTGCGCTTCAACAACCAAACTTTTGTTTTTAGGTTGAACGGTGGGCGCATCAGTGTTTCTGAGGATGGCGGAGCTAATTATCGCTGGCTCACCGGCTCAAATGTAATCATCGATCGTCTGCGTTTTTATACTTTTGGCACTGATAAAACTGATAATGTTCAGCCTTATGTTTTGGCGGTTATCCGTGGGCGGGTGGCCAATGACCCGCAATCTTCGGCCACCTTTGATATCCAAACCATTATGACTCAACGCAGAATCGATCTAAATATATGATTCAGATTCAACACAAAAAAGGTTTTACGATTATAGAAACAATTGTGGCCCTGACCATTGTTTCTTTGGCTGTGGCTGGAGTCTTTTCGGCGGTTCGGACTGGTTTGGTCGGTTCGATTATAAGCAAAGACGAAACACGGGCGTTCTTCTTGGCCCAAGAAGCAATTGAAATCTTGCGCCAAAAGCGCGATAGCAACAAACTTTTATCGATCAACACAGGCACTCCGGTCAACTGGTTGACTGGTATTTCGGCTAATAGTGCCTCCGATCCCTGTCGAGCCGGTGGTACTTGCAGGGTCGATGCGATCAATCAGAGCCTGACTTATTGTGGAGTTTCTTGGGGTTCCTGTTCAAATCTTTTGCAAGATTCAGACTGGCGCTATGGTTATCAGAGTGGCACGGCGACTCGGTTTAAAAGAGAGGTGCAAGTCGAATGTAGTGGTGCCTGCAATGCTTCAAGTGAAGCTCGAGTCACCATTCGAGTTAGTTGGTCGAAAGGTTTGAGCAACTACACTTTGCAAGTAAAAACTTTGTTAATGAATTGGAGATGATGAAAAACCCAAAAAACCAAAAAGGCTTTTCTCTTTTTATCGCAGTGATTATCGCGAGCGCTCTGACTCTGGTCGCTTTTACCGTTTCAAAAATTGTGACCCGAGGTATCGAATTTGCTAATACCGGCAGAGCTTCGCAGGAAGCTTTCTTTGCTTCTGACGCTGGTATTGAGTGTGCTATTTATTGGGACACCCAAGAGCCGAGCAAGTTTGCTACTTCGACTTCCGGCTCGCCTATAACTTGCGCCGGAGTGAGTATGTCAGGGAATGGGTTGGCGGGCAGTGATGCAATTCTTGGTACTAGCACATTAACCCGTATTGGTGGGGGTGGAGCAGGCAATCCGACCAGTGTTTTTGGTTTTACTCTCAATCAAGGCATTAATCCATCCAATGCTTGTGTGATTGTCTTTGTCAACAAATCTTATTCCGGCACCAATCTAATAACCAAAATATCTTCTTTTGGTTATAACAATTGCAATACCAACGATCCGCGCCGAGTTGAAAGAGGTGTAGAAGTAACCTATTAGAACTGTTCCAAATTCTTATAAACCTAAATTGGGAAGCATTGCTTTTTGGCTGTTTTTCAGAATAATTAGAGCAGTATGGTTACAAAAAAAGTACAAGAAAGAGTAGAAAAATTGCGCCAGGCTATCGAGAAATACAGGTATGAATATCACGTTTTGGACAAAAGTGACATTTCGCCTGAGGCGCTCGATTCGCTCAAGAATGAGCTTTTTGAATTGGAAGAGCAGTATCCGGAACTCATCACCCCCGACTCGCCAACTCAAAGAGTGGCTGGAGAGCCTCTAAAGGGCTTTCAGAAAGTTGTGCACAAGGTCGCTCAGTGGTCTTTCAACGATGCCTTCAACGAAGAAGATATCAGGGCTTTTGATACCAGGGTCAAAAACTTTCTGCGCAAATCCGCCTCATCGGCGGATCAGGACATTCATCCTCAATACACCTGCGAACTCAAGATCGATGGCTTGAAAATAGTCTTGGAATACGAGCAGGGGAGGCTCAAGACGGTGGCGACTCGGGGCGATGGAAAGGTAGGCGAGGATGTGACGGCCAATGTGCGAACCATTGATTCGGTGCCGATCAAATTGACCGAAGCCTTGGATCTCATCGTCGAAGGTGAATGCTTTTTGCCCAAATCGCAATTTGAGCGGTTGAATAAGATTCAAAAAAAGTTAGGCGAGGAGGTTTATGCCAATCCGCGCAATTTTGCTGCTGGTACTCTGCGCCAGCTCGACCCCAAAATTGTGGCCGAGCGCAAACTCGATACCTTTGTGTATGACGTGGCCCTAATCCCCCCAACCCCCCTTTACACTAAAGGGGAGCAAGAAAAAGTAGACACACAATTTGCAGAGCTGCAGTTTTTACAAAAACTTGGCTTTAAGGTCAACAAACACTTTGCGCTCTGCAAAAATATTGACGAGGTTATAAACTACTGGAAAATTTGGCAAAAGAAAAAAGAAAAGCAAGATTACTTGATCGATGGGGTGGTGGTCAAGGTTAATGAAAGAGCGCAACAAGAACTTTTGGGTTATACCGGCAAGGCGCCGCGCTTTGGTATTGCTTTCAAATTTCCAGCCGAGCAAGTGACGACCGTGGTCGAAGATATCGTTTTGCAGGTTGGGCGCACTGGGGTGCTTACTCCTGTGGCGCACTTGCGCCCAGTCTCTGTTGCCGGTTCGACCGTCTCGCGCGCGACTTTGCACAATGAAGATGAAATCAGAAGACTTGATGTGCGGATCGGCGATACCGTGATTCTGCAAAAGGCCGGAGACGTAATCCCGGATATTGTAAGAGTATTGACCGAGATGCGGACCGGCAAGGAGCGCGCTTTTGTTTGGCCAAGGTTTGTGGCGGATTGTGGCGGTGATGGAGCGATTCTACGCGTGCCGGGGCAAGCCGCTTGGAAATGCAAAAACAAAAATTCTTACATCCAAAAAAAGCGCAAACTTTACCACTTTGCATCGAAGCAAGCTTTCAACATCGACGGGCTCGGACCAAAGATTATCGACGCGTTACTAGAAGCCGAACTCATTGCCACACCGGACGATATCTTTACCCTCAAAAAAGGTGATCTCTTAAATTTGGAAAGATTTGCCGAAAAATCGGCCGATAACCTAATCGCATCGATAGAAAAAGCTAGAAATGTGACCCTGGCTCGCTTTATTATTTCTCTATCTATCCCTCAAGTGGGGGAAGAAACAGCAATTTTGCTCGCCCAAAATTATGGAAAGATTGAAAGATTGAAAGATTCAAAGATTGAAGATTTAGAAAAGATAGAAGGCGTGGGTCCGATAGTGGCTGAGTCGATAGTTGGGTGGTTTAGAGATAAAGATAATCAAAGAATTTTAACTAAACTCCTCAAGCAAGTTAAAATTCAGCAGTCAGTAGCTAGTAGTCAGAATTTAGGTGGGAAGCTAAAAAATAAAACCTTTGTTCTCACTGGTACTTTAGAGAAAATGAGTCGCGATGAAGCCAAAGAAAAGATCCGCGCTCTCGGTGGCTCGGTCTCGAGCTCTGTCTCCAAAGAAACGGACTTTGTGGTTGTGGGCGAAAACCCCGGCTCAAAATACGATGACGCTTTGAAACTTGATGTCAAAATACTGACCGAAGAGGAGTTTGAAGAAATGATTAAATAAGGGTATTATCTCATTATGATTTCGACTGAGGAAATAAAAAAGATGGCTGGGCTCTCGAGGTTAGAGATAAAAGATGAGGAGGCGGAAGCGCTCTCAAAAGAGGTGAGTGCTATTTTGGATTATGTAGCCGAGGTCAAAGAAGTTGCTGGAGAAAAAACCGATGAGGTAGAGCTAGGTTCGGTCGTCAATGTTATGCGCAATGATGAAAATCCAAACGAGGGTGGCGCTTATAGAGAAGATTTGATTGCCGAATTTCCAAACAAGGAGGGCGATTATTTGAAGGTGAAGAAAATACTTTGATACTAAAACTATGCGAAACGATACGAAAATTTACGAAAATTTGACCATAAAAAAAGCGCGACAACTTTTGGATAGTAAAGAAGTTTCTGCGGTTGAGCTTGCGCAATATTATCTCAAAAATATTGAAGAGAAAAACAAAGAGCTCAATGTCTATTTGGAAATTTATGATGATGTTTTAGAGAATGCCAAAAAGGCTGATGAGGCGATTGCCCGAGGTAAGGCCAAGCTTCTAACCGGTATACCACTCGCTATAAAAGACAATATTTTGATCAAGGGCAAGTATGTTACTGCGGCTTCAAAAATTTTGTCCCGACGACAAGTCGGGATCTCGACTGAAACGTCGGGAGAAAATTATAGAGCGACTTATACCGCGACCGCAGCTCAAAAACTTTTGGATCAGGGAGCAGTGTTCTTGGGCCGGACCAATATGGACGAATTTGCTATGGGTGGCTCGACCGAGAATTCAGCCTTTGGTCCGACCAGAAACCCTCTTGACCCTTCGCGAGTACCCGGAGGCTCGTCGGGTGGGTCGGCGGCTGCTGTTGCCGGTGATATGGCACTCGGCGCCTTGGGGTCAGACACGGGTGGCTCGGTGCGCGAGCCAGCAAGCTTTTGTGGTGTGGTCGGCTTCAAGCCAACCTATGGTGGGGTTTCGCGCTATGGACTTATGGCCATGGGTTCGTCGCTCGATGTTATCGGGCCGATTGCAAAAAGTGTGACTGATACAGAAATTATTTTTGATGCAATAAAGGGGTTAGACAGACTGGATTCGACTTCAATTTCAATAATCCCCCCAACCCCCCTTTACACTAAAGGGGGGCAGGAAAAAACAAAACTTGGTGTGCCGTTTGCGCTTTTAGATTTGCCGGGCATCACCAAAGAAGTTAAAGGCAATTTTGCCCAAGCAGTGGAGAAATTCAAGAGTTTGGGTTACGAGATCGAAAATATCGATTTGCCAAATATTGATAAAGCGCTAGCAATTTATTACGTCATTATGCCGGCGGAGGTCTCTTCCAATATGGCCCGCTTTGATGGGGTCAAGTATGGTTTGCAAAAAGAGGGTGGCAACTTGCTAGAGACGTACCTAAAAACTCGAGGCCAAGGCTTTGGCGCTGAAGTTAGGCGCCGAATAATTCTTGGTACTTATGTTTTGTCGTCTGGTTATTACGACGCATATTATGGTAGCGCTATGACTGCGCGCAAGGTTTTGCGCGAAGAGTTTAAAGAGGCTTTCAAAAATGTCTCAGCTATACTTACGCCGACCGCACCCTCGTTTGCGCCCAAGATTGGCGAGAAGTCCGACCCGCTTTCAATGTATCTACTCGACATTTTTACTGTCACTGCAAACATTGTCGGCTGTCCAGCTATATCTCTACCCTCGGGCTTTGCCGTTGCCGATGGCAAAAATTTGCCCCTTGGCATACAATTAATGGCATCACACGGAGAAGATAATGTTTTGTTCCAGATTGGTAAGAAATTTCTTGGAGAAATTTGATTATTTTAATTTATAATTATCAATTTACAATTTTCAATCAATGATTCAATTTGAAAATTTTCAAAAATTAAGACATTGAAAATTCAATGAAAATTGAAAACTGAAAATTGAAAATTTCCAAACATGGCCGAAGAAAAAAAAGACAAAAAACCCGAAGGTTGGAATCTCAATACTGTCGAAGTCTTATTCCTTTTGATTTTTCTGGTCGCTATTTCTGGTGCTTTGGTTTCGCTCTTCCGCTTTACACTCGGTTCTGGTGGTGCTGGTGGTCTTTCTTTTTTTGGTATAAAACTCTCGACTATTTGGGGTGCGCTCAAGGGTTTGGTTGGGTTTTTGAAATATCTGGGTGTGGCGCTTGCCGGATTTGGTGCCGTGGCGACGATTGTTTTCAACAAAAGATCTAGTGCTATCTGGGCGGCCGAAAAGGCCAAGCTCTATCCGGCCGAAATGCCGATGGGTGTGGCTGAAGGACCCTTTCTAGACCCAGTCATGAGTAAGTGGCAAGAAATTGTAGCCAAGAGCGAATCGCCCGATGAGAACAATTGGCGCATTGCAATCATCGAAGCTGACATCATACTCGATTCTCTGCTTGAAAAGCTCAATTTACCGGGCGCGACGACAGGCGAGAAGCTCAAAGCGGTCGAGCCTTCGGATTTTCTAACTCTCGATAATGCTTGGGAGGCTCACAAGGCGCGCAACAATATTGCGCATCAGGGTTCAAACTTTTTGCTCAACCAGCGCGAAGTCCGCCGAATCATCTCGCTTTATGAGTCGGTCTTCAAAGAATTTCATTTGATCTAGTTGCCCAGAAGAAACGAGTTGTATTTGTGCTTACACAGAGAATATTGAACTTGTTACCCTCTACGACCAAATCCGCACCTATTTTAAAAACAAGTAACGCCCGCTCCGCGCGCGTGGTAGCTTTATATTTTTACGTACGCTCGACGCAAAGTGCTAACTTTGAATACGAATTCCGCTTGGCTCGCTTCTCTCGCCATCCTGTCCCTCGCCCCTCCCTCCTTTCTCTCATGCTTCTTTTTTGGCGGGTGTGTTTTTTGAAATGGTATGAGAGGGAGGGGCTCGGGTCAGCTTTTCTCCTAAGGGAGAAAAGAAGCGGAATTCTTCCAACGGCTCAAATGGCAGGAAATGAGCCGTTGGGGGAGAGGGAAAGAAAGGCAGAAGAAAGAAAAAAGGTGCCTCGACCATTGCTGATATTTTGAGCGAGGCTGAAAGCTCCACCCTCGGACATCCGTCCTCGGGCATTTCCGCTAGGACTACTCGCGCCTAGATTGCTAGGTGCGGTGCTTATCCTCGCCAGTATCGCCTGCGGGCTCTCTGGCTCGGGCACCGCTCTTATTGGGGAGAGGACTATCCTCTCCCCAGCTTCGGGCTCCTCCTCGCAGTGGTATTTTGGGTTTACAGTTCTTCCTCAAGTTTTGTTTTAGTTGGAGTTTCTTCTCTTCGTTTCTCCTGCCTTCGGAGTCCGCCCTCGCACAACCCCTCTCCTCTTTTTCATCTCAGAGCTTGTAGTGTCGCTTCCGCTTTGGAGTTCTCTGCCTTCGTTCGGGACGGCGCTCATATTCAGCCACGCCCTAGCGGAAATGCCCGAGGACTCAGACTTGTACACTTGACCCACCCGTCCCATTCGCGTGTACGGGGAGCTCCCAAGAAATTATTTGATGAATTCAGAGTAATCTAGTTCTGGATAGAGTGGAATATCACCATTCAAAATATCAGAAATTGAAACCCATACAGCATAAAATTCTTCGTACGATTCTTTCACCAAAATCTTATCTTGCTTGTACAATTCTTTGTTTGATAATTCTCCACCATATAAAAAACAGATGTTATGACCAGGTTTATTATCAAAAGTGAAAATATTTTCCACGATTTTTAGAAGTTTAAGATTTTCTATTTCACATCCAAGTTCTTCTCTGATTTCTCGTCTTATTCCATCTTCACTTTTTTCTTGAAAATTCAGACTGCCACCAATTACTCGATAAAATGATTCGTTGGTTGTTTTAGCTGTTCCTTTCGCCACTAAGATTTTTCCATCATTTACAAACAGGCACATCGCTTTCACTCTAATTTTTTGTTCTTCCATGTTTTTAAATTATATTTTTTCGTAATGAGTATGTTTTCCAGTTTTTCCGACCTGTTTTATCTTTCCCTCTTTCTCTAGTTCATCAAGATAGCGAGTAGCTGTTGCGTCAGAGACATGCAAGAGTTTTTCTACTTCGTCATTGGTGGTCTGGGGTTTTTCAGAAAACAGAGTCAGTATTTTATTTATCTTTTCGTGTTTCTTTTCTTGTCTGGTTTCGTTGGCTAGTGTTAGGTTTTCTGATCGCTTTTCTGCCTGCCAATCAGCTAACGGCTCACTTGCTCCCATTTGAGCCGTTAGCTTGTCCGGCGTAGTAGCTTCAGCGGAGTTGGGTTGCATAACTTCGGTTATCGTTGTGTCAGTTCCGTGCTTTTCTACGGTGATATTCGGATTTGTTGGACCAATTGTGATTTCTGGTTTAGTTTCCGGGGTTGTGGGAGAGGGTTCAGGAATTGGCTCATTTGGTTGAGGCAACGGCTCATTTGCGGAAATATCATCTTTGACCGGGGTGGCCTCTTCGGGGTTTGGTGGAGTTTCTAAGGGTTCAGGTGACACTTCGGTAGGAGCGGATTCTATTGGAGGAGTGGGGACTGGCTCTGTGGGCTCGCTTGCTTCGTCCAGCGTAGCCTCTGGCGAAGTTGGAGAGGCCGTAGGTGAAGGGACAGATTCGGAAACGGGGGTTGCCTGCCCGACTAAATTTTCGGGATTATTTTCTTCAGAAATTTTGGTGGGTTGAGTTTCGTCAGGCATAATTATTTTTTGTTAATAATTTTCAAAATAAAATTAGTTTTCGCTTCCGTGTACAATGGACGATTATTAGGATATTTTTTCGCTAACTTCTTTTTTAGATTTTCATATTCCTTTGCTTTCTTTGGGTTGTTTCTTAAATAATCTCGGAATTTTAGATCTCTTTTCCATATCACACCATTATATTTCATTATATGAATATAATGAGTTCTTTTATCTTCGTTGCCTTTTGCAAACAGGATATGCTGATCAGTTCTCCCATATTTTGGTCTGTAAAAATATCCAGCGTCTCCCATCTTTTTGATGATCTGTTTTCCGTTTTTTAGAGATTTCATGCCAACCGCCATGTCTATTACTGGCTTTGCTAAAATTCTTGAGATAGAAGTGCTTCCTATATGTTGTATATCAATCACTTTATTTCCTAGTACCTTTAAGATTTTGTTTTTCTCTGATTCAAATATACTAGACCAATTTTTATTATGAGAAGATAAGCTAACAATTCCTCTTTTTAGACCAATCTTTGATTTCATACCCTAAATACTAACATTTTTAACGGCTCATTTTGTATACTCGCGTGGGCTTGACAGAAAATCTGTTTGGGTGTATAATAGGGAGTAGGTAATCAGGGAAAGTGTTGAAAATAAAAGCTTATTTAGGCTTCTACCAGAGCATTCAAAATTTGAGTGTTGCGGTGGGAGTGTAAACCCAAATTTCAGAATAGTTCTTTAAGGAGAAGACATGCGCATTAGCCAATCCGAGTTCGTCAATCTGAAAGCGCGCTTTGAGAAGTATTTCGAAGCGGTGCCGGTGCAGTTGTGGTTCGCTGGTCGGAAAGATGCTCCTTCTCCCGAGAGGCAGACTGATGCCGTTCAAGTAACGTTCGGCATCGACTGCTCCAAGTGGGGTGGTGAATCAATACCGGAAATCGAGACGAACCCAGCTTCTCGGTATGATCGCGAACTTCGAGTCGCAATCCGGCGCATGGAACAATGGGAAGAAGAGCAAGCGCGCGTCAAGCGTCGCAAAGCTCTCCTAACCTTGGCCTGACCGCCGTTAAGCAGGTCTCACCGAAAGGAGGTGAAAAACAGACTGCTCGGAAACGGGCGGTCTTTTTGTTAATCATCTTGTGTTCAAACTATTCTGTCTTAAATCCTATTTTTCCTTATACATGAGATGAGACAATACCTCGGTTTGCTTTCTATAAAATGACTGGTTGTGAGTAAATGCTCCTGTTTTTTCAATCACATGAGCCCATTCATGCGTTAAAACATCATAAAATTCTCTCAGATTTCTATCCTTTAAATATTCTTTTTTGAATGCATCTATCATCCACCCTCTCCAAAAATTTAGATTCCAACCAATTTGGCCCCAATTTTGATTAGCATGAGCTTTTGAACCGGGTTCCATATAGAAGCTTGTTTTAGGGGCATCATCTTTACCAAAAGATTTGGATATTAAAGAATTAAGATCATGAATCATGTCATTCATTTTATTATACCCGTCTTCGTTTGAAGATATGGTCATTTTTATTATGTCTGGCATATTCTTCCAATCAGAGAAAGAAAAATCTTTCACAACCACTCCTTTTTCACTAGAAGTCTGCATATCATAACCTCTCGCTTCGTATTGGTGTTTACCCTCAAGAAGTTTTTTTCTGATTATTTCTGGCAATTTGTCATATTTTTCACTTTTATCCAGTGGTGGTTTATTTTGTAAAGCCGCTTCTTTTAGATCTGCCAATGAATATGTCTCATTTTCTATCTCAACTACTGGCAATAACACTAAAAGCTCGATTAAACTGCCTCGTTCAAAGTAAGTGGAAACATCTTTTATTGGTTTACCCTCCTTTAGACTTTGTGCATCTTTAGCAATTTTCCCTTTTCTACTGTAGGGTGAGTTGAAATAATCATACGGTAAATTGTCTAGCTGAATAACACTCCCTCTATCTATGTCCTTTCTGAATAATTCTAAATATGCCTGTAATTTTAGCAACGGAATATATTCATTCATTTTCTCCATAACTTCTTCCTTTCTGGCTATCTCATTGCGAGATCTAGTTAAAGATATTTGGTCTGGTATCTGAATAACAATACCTCTTTTTTTCAGAAGTTCCTCCACGTCATACATTTTGGTGGAAAAATCTTCATCGAGCCCTTTTACATACAACCCTCTCTGAGTAACTGTATTATTGGGGGCATCAATTATAGAAACAGGGCCAAGTTCAGGTATATTTATTTCCGATAATACATCCTGTGGTCTATTTATTGATTGGCCGTTTAGTACAATATTTACAATATTTCCATCCACTAAACTTGTGTAGGTACAAGTAGCATTTTTGATATAAGCCGCTTCGACTGTTTCGTATTTTGCATCCACAGTCCGCTCTATGGTGGTCCCTTTAAATTGTCCAGCCTCTTCTTCAAATTGTAGTTTAAGATCAGTAGTCATGCCTTTCTCATCTTTTAAAGGAACTACCTTTAATTTCGTGATTCTCCCGTCTCCTTTACTTGTTTTTAATACGACTTCTTTTGAACCTCTAAACAGAGTGAATAGGCCTTGTCCAAAATATCCAATTGTTTCCTCATCACCAATTTTTGTGCTTTCTCCTGGTATCAGAAAATAATTGATTACTTCTTGAGGAGACATGCCTACTGGGTCGTCAATTTTTAAAGTTACATCTCCCTCTGTTCTTGAAAATATATCCACGGCAATCCTATTGTTTTCAATATTCGGATCTTTTTTTACTGCATCGTGTGCGTTTTGCACCAACTCTCTTATGAATAAATAGGGGTTATCAATGCTTTGATAATAGATAGGGTGGATTATCTCTCTTTTAATGTGATCCTGTTTCTTGTCTTGAGTCTTTTCTTTAACTAATTGACCCAGTTCCTCGGCAGTACCATTAAAGTTTGATACTTTTTTCTCATTTAATCTTTTTGTTTGTATGAGTTGGGACAAGGTCATATCTTCCGAATTGCCGAACATTATCTCCTCTTGAATAGGGGCCATGGACATCATTTCATCACTCCTTAAGTAATCAACCAGAGCCCTAATCCTCTCTGGTATTTGCTCGGAAGGTACTGGGCTTTGATTTTTAATGATATTTAAGCCAGTGATAAGGTAAATATCTCCATCTCTGTGGTATTCTCTGATTTGGCTTAATGTATCAAAAATTTCTTGCTTTTCTTCTTCCGAAAGATGTGCAATCTTTTCTTGATAAACTTTCATTAGTTTTTCTGATAAAGGATTATCCGCGATATCATCCAGTTCTTTGGGTAAAATGTTTGATAAGAATTTGTAAAACCACACCTTCGTTTCAGAATCATATTGTTTTAATCTGGCTTCAAAATGATTTATGGATTCATTATTGATGAGCCTCTTATCCATATAATCAAGTTTTATTAAAACTGGAGCAATAATTTCGAATTCATTACTTCCAATATTTGCAGATTCAAAGCTTCGTTTAACGAACAAATCTATTTGATCAGAATCTTCAACCTGCGAATTTTCAATGACCCTATTCATAATGGTAAGCTTCTCTTTAGGAAGGGAAGAGTCGGCTTTTATTAGATCCTTCCTAACAAAGTCATCTCTGTTATAAAGTGCACCCCAATGGTTTGTTTTGTATTCTTTTTGATCTACAATCTTTGCCTCTGAATCTATATAAAATACACGTCTTCGACCTTCTTTTTCTTTTCTACCCAGTTCATCCGTCTCTATACATCTCCAGAGATTTTTGTCTGGAACATATTGGACAGTATCAAAAGGTATTCCACCCCAATCTCTTGTTGAGAGTTCTTCTACATACTTCCCATCTGATTTATTAACAACGCGCATATAAGGTCTGCCGTATTCGCCCACATGACCTTTAAGACTCCAACTGGTATTTTTTAAAATTGGAAACTGACTCGGATCAGGGCTGTTACGACCTATATCAAACAAAATATTATCAATTGATTCTACTTTGTTACCTTTTTCATCAATATAAAAATAATTTGGAGAATAGTCCCAATTATTTACACCTTCTAATACAAGAAAAACATTTTCCCCATCCTGATTGATAGCATTAGAAGCTATAAATTCACCAGGTTTAGGTGAATAGACAACATCTCCATCTTCATTCAAAAGGACGCTATCTGTTCTCATCTTATCTTTCAAGATTACTACCTGTAAAAATTTAGCATTTCCTTTATCGTATACCTTGGTTCGTATCGCTCCATCAGACCAGCCTCCTTTGAAAAAATGCCATACAGCACTGATACTCTCTTGATCAATATCTCCAAACTCCCATGGATCAGAACCTCCAAAATAAAATTTCTTTTCATAAATAACTCTATCCCCGCTGTAAAATTTTAGTGACCCGTTTTGATATGTAGCATTAAAATTATCTGATAAGTTTTTCTCCAATTTAACTTTTGGGTCTTTCCACCACTCGCTTATGATATTCTCCACCGTCCCATCCAGGTGATACCTAATCAAAGTCTTTTTTGTCTCTTCAAAGTAGTCTATATACTCGTCATTAATTTTACTAAGATAAGCTGTCTCTGGGATACCAGCTTCAACTCTTGGATCCAATATTTCTCCTGTATCTAAATCAACTAAATAGCCACCGTGCATTCCAGGGCTTTCTCTGCCTGAAGCATAATGAGCTAAATAGACTCCACCCCGATCACTTATAGCGGCAATTCTTCTATCTCCAAAATTAGCTATTGCATGTAAACCGCTATATTTACTTTCTAAGGGTATTTTAATAGTTTCAGTAGTGTCGTTATCCGGATTATAAAAATTAATCGTTACCTCCTTTTCTGCTCGTTCTATGACGGGTATTAACCCTTTCTTGCTTTCCATTGAAAACCCTTTTTCTGGTGTATGTTCTTTTCTATATCTGTGAGTATATCCCTCATAACCCATTTCAGTGGTCCCTGGGTATAATTTACCCTTCTTATCTATTAATCTCCATTTATCTTTATATTCAACTTCTGCCCAGCTCTCGTCGTCATCTATTTTCAATTTATGCCAACGCTTACCCATTTCAGGAAAAGACTCAGCCGCCTTTTCTTTTTTAGGTTCAAAAACAGCCCCAAGTGTATTTAACGTTTCCATAAGTTCGGGACTATTTGCAACAGAGGAAATATGATCAAGGTTTTCAGGTGTCAAAAGTTCTTTATAACTTGTGTTTGGGTAATGACGAGTTATATCGACAAATAAAATCCCCAAGTGTGCCGGAAGCTTACATATTATTTTTTCGTAAACTTCTTGCCTAGTATTTCTAACAGCTGGATTTATCACTTCCATATCTATCTTGGCATATTCCTTTGACTCAAAACCCAGAGCCTCCCAATTTGCCATAACAAAATCTTCATAACTAGAGTAAGATTCTTTCTCCTGGCTTCTTGTTTCCTCAGTTTTACCATTTTCATGACTTGATATGCTTTTTACATCTGTTGCGTTTCCTTCGCCATAATATTTTAAGAATAGATTCAGGAGAGTTGGATCATTTTTATATTTTTCATATATCGATTCATCTAATATCAACCTTCTTCCATATTGAACCACAGGACTTCCAACATCCGGCTTTATTTTAGAGACATACAGATTAAGACCGTCTCCTATTTGATTAGGCACAAAGTCAATTCCTTCAATTTTACCCCAATTTGTCTGTCTAACGTTCGGGTTCACAAGTGCAGTATTTGGAATCTCTAACCTTTCAAAACCTTCAGTATTAGGTAAGTAAGACAAATCATTAGGAAGCAATTGCTCGGCTTTTTGCTGCAAGTAAGACAAAAGGTTATTTTCTCGGTCATGATTGAGAGATCTTTTTTGCAAAGCTGCTACGGCTGGCGCAAAGGAATTTATAATTTCAAAGTCGCCAGATTCAACGACACGGTCACACAGCTTCTTCACAGCAGCAATAGTTACTTGATCTACTGCCACTTTATTTCTCTCTTCTCCTAGCACTGTAAAAGCTGGCAAGTCTAGAACCAGAGTCTGGAGAGTGTTTACTCCAGATAACTCAAACTCTTCTATAGTTACTCCACCGACATTTATTACGGTTTTGCCGGAAGTTGTTAAATCAGATTTTTTCTCTATCAAAAACGTTGGGTTGATTTGATCCATATCCAACATTTCTTGTACAGGTTTTTTACCAGAAAATTTTGGTACCAAAAGTTTTTCGAGTATAACTTGTGGGGACATTCCTATCCCATTATCCTCAACTCTATAACCTCCTTCCTCAATAGTAATTTTTACTTCTGGTAATAATTTATCATCTACCCCAAACTTTAGTGTGTCATTAACCAACTTTTCATTAGAAAATATATTGGCCGTGCTGTTATAGGCCAGATGTTTTTTTATCAAATTTTCAGCTTCCTCTTTAGGAAAATTCTTTGTAATAAGTTCAACTATCGTGCCGCTGTTCGGCTGTTTCTCACCCTTAGTATTTTCGGCTTCTTCTATATGAATCTCTACACTATCGTTATGTAGACGAAATTCAATATCAAAAAACCCGTTATCGCTGTTGCCAGTAGTAACTTTTACTCTATCCTCACTGTCTTTAAGGTGAGAAAGTATCTGATAGAAGCCAACGCCGAATCTTCCTATACTAGTACCTTGCGCGTTTACGGCATCAACTGCGTTTGAAGCTATTTCGACTACACTCCTGCTTCTTTGCGGAGATTGATGATAGATATCCGTATCAAGCCTTGCCGGCTTTACATCATTTTCGAAAGCTAACACTCGTCGCATATCATCGAGAGAAATGCCGTTCGCTGCATATTCGGCATATCTTTCTTGGGCACTCCTGTCATCAATGTCAATAATCGTCTTAATAAATGCCACCGCCTCATTAAGAGAAATCCATTTGGGTAAATTTAATTCTTTTCTTATTTCCCTAAAATCTTTTAAATCCAGTTTAGATTTTGCGAGGGTCGATATATCTTCTTCAATAGTCTTGCCTTTTTCCTCCAATTTTTCTTTCAGAACATCTTCATTCTCAGCATAAAATTGATTTATTAAATCCTTTAACTCAGAAATTGATTTGCCTTCAATATCAATTCCTTTTTCAATAAACCAATCTTTCCTAAACTGACCAAATTCAGTCTTAATCTGACTTCTACGGGGAGTTTCTTGTGTTGGTTTAATTTGTGACTCGAAAGACTCTTTCATACATGAATATCCTATCATTTTTAATAAATTTTCGCCCCTCCCTCTCATACCATTTCAAAAAACACACCCGCCAAAAAAGAAGCATGAGAGAAAGGAGGGAGGGGCGAGGGACAGGATGGCGAGAGAAGCGAGCCAAGCGGAATTCGTATTCAAAGTTAGCACTTTGCGTCGAGCGTACGTAAAAATATAAAGCTACCACGCGCGCGGAGCGGGCGTTACTTGTTTTTAAAATAGGTGCGGATTTGGTCGTAGAGGGTAACACGAATGTGACTTGTTTGAAAAGGTGAAAAATTTTGGCGAGCGGCGCGAAGCGCCGCGTAAGGGAGAGAAGCTTTTTCTTGGACTTTTTTGTCGTGCAAAAATAGGTTCGATCCGAAGATTTTCTGGAAAGATTATTTTTGTCGGGGAGGCCGTACTAATTTTATGTGCTTGCCCCACCCACCCTTGCGCGCACATCAAAACTCCCTAAAATCATGGAAATATGCTACAATTCGTGGTGTTATGACTGAATATAATATTTATTGTGACGAAAGTAATCATTTGGAATTTGATAAAGCAAATGTTATGGTGCTCGGTTCTATTTATGTGCCGAAAGAAAAAACTAAAGCTATCAATGAAAGAATAAAAGAAATAAAAGAGAAGCATAAAATTAAACCAAATACAGAGATAAAATGGGTCAAAGTCTCCAAAAATAAATTACCATTTTATCTTGATATTGTTGACTATTTTTTTGATACAGACGATCTACATTTTAGAGCTGTTATTATTGAAAAATCACAACTTAATCATAAAAAATTTAAACAAACTCACGATCAATTTTATTACAAAATATATTTTGAGCTTTTGAGTAAAATTTTAGACCCACAAGACAATTATTCAATATATTTGGATATAAAAGATACTCGCGGAAGAGAAAAAGTAGCAAAACTAAAACAAGTTTTGTGTAATAGTATGTATGATTTTGACGGGAAAATAATCAAAACTATTCAGCAAGTCCGTTCCTGCGAAATACAGACTTTACAACTCGTTGATTTGCTAATTGGTGCCATGCAATTTCTTAATAATTCTAATGTGAAAAGTGAGGCTAAAAAGGCCATAGTTGAAAGGATAAGAGAAAGATCGGGATATGATCTTACCAAATCTACACTTTTGCGAGAGCCGAAGACAAATATTTTTTATATTTGGAAAGATAACAACGATAATTAATATGACCCGAGAACTACCTAAATGGATCGGGTCTTTAATTACACTTGGGGATTGTGATGGAGATTCCGAAAAATATATTGAAAAACTTTTTGAAATTTTCAAAAAAGATTTTATAGACTCTCGACCAACTTTTAATGGGAAGCCGGTTTTGTATGATAAAAATTTAGATGGGGACAAACCGAATACATTTGTTCATATTACAACCGAAACAGATCTAAAAACCAAAGATCGAATTTTATCGATGCGAAGGTGCGAAAGAATCAGTTGGTTGAGACAAATTATTGATAATTCTTCTGATTCGGAAGTTCTTGTCTGGACCAAAACTCATTTTTCAAAAAAGAGAAAAACAAATCGAGTTTGTTTGTATTTGGAGTGTGGCGATTATCTTGTAATATTAGACGAAAGCAAACGAGGCTTTTATATCATAACGGGGATTTACGTGGATTATCCGTACCAGAAAAAGAGGCATCGCAAAGAATACGAAAAATATTCAAAAAAGCCTGATTCTGTGTAGCAAGAATCGCCCTTGCGGGCGATTCAAGAACTCCTTTTACACTAGGTAAATGAGATGTTTATATTGTACCAAAATACAGAGATTATTCAAGATTCTGTGGATATCTTATTTGACCCATTTTTGTGTGTTTATGTTACAATTATTTCGCACACAATCAATAGTCGTCTTTTCTAATGGCTACCTCGGAACAGTTCAAGGCGACTTGGATTGTGTGCACCGGGGTGGCCATTTGAATTATATGAACAAATATTTTTTATACGCTCGTAAAAGCACTGATGTCGAGGATAAGCAAGTTTTGAGTATTGAAGCTCAGCTTGCTGAGCTTCGCGCGCTTGCTAAAAAAGAGGGTTTGGAAATTGCTGATGAATTTGTAGAAAAAAGGACGGCAAAAATGCCAGGCCGTCCGGTATTTAATGAAATGGTAAAGAGAATTCAGAAAGGCGAAGCTCAAGGAATAATTTGTTGGAAGTTAGACCGACTTGCTCGCAATCCGGTGGATGGCGGGCAAATAAGTTGGATGCTTCAGCAAGGAATTATCCAGCATATCCGCACTCATAACAGCAATTATTATTCTGGTGATAATGTTTTGATGATGTCTGTTGAATTTGGAATGGCAAATCAGTTTATTCGCGATCTTTCGACGAATGTAAAAAGAGGTTTGCGAGCCAAAGTCAAAAGAGGGGAGTTCCCAAGTGTTGCTCCGGTTGGATATTTAAATGATGTCAGGACAAAAACGATAATCGTTGATAAAAAGAAATCAAAAATAATTAGTGAAGCGTTTGAGCTGTATTCAAAAGGTAATTCAAGGTTGGAGGATATTTCAAAATTTTTTGGCGAGAGAGGAATGAAGAGCTGGAACGATAATTTTTTGCATAAAGATTGTGTCAAAAATATTCTCACCAATCCTTTCTATTACGGCCATTTTAAATACGGAGGAGAAATTCACGAAGGAAGACACAAGTCAATCATCTCAAAAGAGCTTTTTGATAAAGTGCAGAATGTTTTAATTGAAAGAGGTAATCCAATGAAGCCGAGAAGCGAGCCAAAAGTATTTTGTGGGCTTTTGAGATGTGGCACTTGCGGAATGATGATAACAGCAGAAAACAAAACTAAAATTTCTAAAAAACATATTCATCATTACACATATTACAGATGCACTAAAAAATCCAAAGTTATAAAATGTCCGGAAATTGCAGTCAGACAAGAAGTTTTGAATGAACAATTTTCAGAAATTTTATCAAATTATTCCATGCCTTCGCCTTGGGCGCAGGAGTTTGAAAATTTAATGAGAGAAGATGAGAAAAAAGCAGAAAATGAGTCAGTGGTTTTGATTCATAATTCGAGAGAAAAAGTTATTTTGCTTTCGGATAAAATTCAAAGATTGTTAGATGTGTATTTAGCACAGGACATTGATAGGGAAACATACTTGCAGGAACGCTCAAAACTTTTCTCCGAAAAGAAAAGTTTTGAGGAGAAAATTGAGAAATTGGAAAGAGACGCTACTTCTTGGCTCGCACCTATGCAAGAGTGGGTAGAAACGGCTTCAAGTATAGGAAAAATCGCGGAAAGGAACGACCTCCCCTCCAAAAAATCATCTCTCCAGAAAATCTTTGGATCGAACCTAATCTTGCACGACAAAAAAGTCCAAGAAAAAGCTTCTCTCCCTTACGCGGCGCTTCGCGCCGCTCGCCAAAATTTTTCACCTTTTCAAACAAGTCACATTCGTGTTGCGGAGCCTGGACTCGCACCAGGATCTTCAGGTTATGCTTACTACCATAGTTTTCACTACTCTTAAAAAGATTTGTAGTCTGGACTATCCCACCTCCTTTCTGTTTAAGACAGATTCAGGAGCTCGCCATCTAGTCTCTACACCTGTTCCGGGAGACAGTTTTTTGACTATCTCACGGAAATTGGCTCGGGATTATCTTTCCGCCAGAGGCAGATAGGACTTCCCCGAATTTGACGAGTGCTCACCCAAAGATTTCTCAATGGGGGGCCCACACTTGAGCCTGACGAATTACTTTACTCTACCCCGCAATACCATCTAATTTATATTAAACTCAGTAAATTTGCAAGTGTGGATAGCTGTATATTTATGCACAGATGAATATGTTAAAATAACCTTATGCATAACACACATATAAAACGCAAAGCCATCTATTTGCGAGAAAATGGGGAAACCGTAAGAGCAATTGCAAGAAGATTGGGCGTAAGCTTTTCTACTATAAGTTTCTGGTGTAGAGATATAAAGCTTTCAAAATTAGTAATACAGAAAATGCAATTCAAAAAGAAAGATAGATCGATCAAAGGTTTATTGAGGTTTTCAGAAAAAAGAAGAGCTCAGCGTATAGAAAATACCTTAAACAACAAAAAAGAGGGTGTAAAAATGATTACTCCATTTTCACAGAGGGATTTACTAATGGTTGGTATTGGTTTGTATTGGGGTGAGGGTTACAAAGAAAGTAATAGTGAACTCGGTTTTACCAATAGCAATCCTTTTATGTTGCGGTTTTATATGATCTGGCTGAACCTTTTTGGGGTTCAAAAGAAAGATCTTATTTTTAGACTTTCTTTAAATAAAATTTATTCTAAATATGAAGAAGAAATTAAAGAATTTTGGATTCAATATTTAAGAATAGGGGAAGATCAATTTACTAAAACCAGTTTTGTCAAAACAAAACTCAAAAAAGCCTCGTCAGGCATTTCTATTAATTATAAGGGTGTTTTGAGGATAAAAGTTAGGCGGGGTTTAGAATTAAAGAATAAAATTTTAGGCTCTATAGAACATATCGCCAATATGAGAGAAATATGATAAATTCTTACTATGTCGGCGTAGCTCAGCTGGTTAGAGCGTGGGACTCATAAGCCCAAGGTCGGTGGTTCGATCCCACCCGCCGACACAGAATTTGTAAACAAAACCCAAAATACAAAAATAAAATAGAGCAAACCAAGAATCAGGGCTTCAAACTTACCAATTTTGCGACCGGTGGTGGCAAAGAAGAAAAAGAAAACTGAAGCGATGATCAAAAATAGGCGACTAATTCCCAAAAGCTCAAAATCAGTAGTTTCTATGGGTCTAATTAGGGCAACTAAGCCCAGAATCAGAGTTGCTGGAACAATGACTGATCCCATCAAATTACTTAAAACAAATTCAGTCTCACCGCGTCGAGCGGAGGCAATTGAAAAATAAATTTCTGGTAGAGCGTTGCCAAGACCGACAATCAGTAATCCGACCACGAGTAGGGGTATGCCAAAATGCCCAGCAAAGAAAGAAGCCGAATTAACGATCGCAATTGCTGAAATCAAAATCAAAATTACACCCATAAAGACAAGGATCATGTCTCTAAAACTTGTTTTGAATCGGTCTATAATTTTTGAATTTTCTGATTCGTTGGCTTTGTATGTCTTACTGAAGGAGCGACTTTTTGATATTAACCATCTGACGTAAGAGCTAAAAAGCAAAAGCAAGAGTAGGCCGTCAAACCTACCAAGTCTGTCGTCCGAAATCAAAACTATGGGCAGAATAGCTGAAGCGAAAGTGAAGTACAAAGCTGTCCTTGTTGTTTTGCCATCCGATTCTATTGATCTGGTCTTGGAAAAAATAATGCTTATTGCAACAGCTAAAGTCATGGCAATAATGTTGTTGCCGAACACATCGCCAAGTGAAAGTTCGGATATGCCGTCGAGAGCTGATGTGACACCAATAAAAAGATTGGGCAAGGAGGAGGCCAAAGCCATGACAAAAAAGGCCAATACGAATTCTCTTATACCTAGAAGGCGCGAAAGGCGCATCAATCCACCAACCACCCATTCGCCGGAAATATAAAGACACAGGGCCGAGGCCAAAAATATAACAGCGTATATTCCAAATTCCATATTTCAAATTCTACCGAATTTTCAGTTTTTTTGCTTCCACAATCGTTTAGGGCTGGTAAATTTGCTCAAAATTTGTTAAATTAGCTTATGTTCGCGCATTGCGGCTGTGGTGTAGCCTGGTTAACATAATCCCCTGTCACGGGATAGATCGTGGGTTCAAATCCCATCAGCCGCGCAATCGTAGACGAATGTTGTCCAATGATGGTTTTATATTGTGGTTAAGCGGTTTATCCAGTTCTAAAGCTGTAAAAGCAGTTTGAAGAGGGAAAACGCCTTTTTGAAGTGCCACAAACCATTCGTAGGCTTCAATAAAGAGTTTTTTGTCTTTCAATACGCAGTTCAAACCTAAAGATGTAAGAATCTCTTTTTTGGATTGCAAGTCTCCTTTAAGAAATGCGGTTCTAGCATAAGCCGCAAATGTAAAAGTTTTCTCTGTTAGTTCCAACCACTTCTCGGCTCTGGTCTCTGTGTCTCTCAGAGCCTCTTTAACGCGCGTTATTTGGCTCTGTAGGGTCGCTTTCTCTCTTATGAACTCTTCATCCCCAATTAAGTCTCTGTAGCGCATTTTGGTGAGGTTATCGAGTTGAGTTTGGGCTTGAGTTAGTGAATGATGTTGCATCTCATAAATCTTGGACCTATCGTGAATTTCTTTGTCGTTTGATTCTCTAAGTATCTCAAGAGCCCAATCCCTGAATTGAGGAGGGATAGTATATTTTTCTATTTCTTTCTCAATCTGTTCCTCTAGTTTATCCAAAGGAATAAATTTGTTTTGGGTGCATTTAAAATCTTTTTTTCCTTTAGTGCAGAAATAGTAAGTAAACTTTTTTAGCTCACCAGTCTTTTTTATAATCTTCCATTTTTCTATTGCAGTGCAAAAACAATCGCATTCGCCACACTTAATACAACCTCCTGTAAAAGCAAATTCATGAGTTTTGGGGCGGGGTTTGCCTTTTCTACCTAGAAGTATTTGGACCTTGTCAAATTCTTCTAGAGTAACCATTTTAGTATGCTTCCCTTCATAAGTTTTCCCAGAGTATTCAATTATTCCAGCATAAAAAGGATTACTGAAAGTGCGATAGATAGTACTTTCTCCCATCTGCTTATTACCCCTCTTTTTCATTATTCTAGTGGTAAATCCCCATTTTTTATTAGCGATATCCAATATGTGAGGTGCAGTATAATTTCCAGTAAGCATCATATCCCACATCTTTCTTATGAGAGGAAAACGGACAGGGTCCTCCACAATATAATTTTCTCCTCTAATTTCGGTTTTAGTATTGAGATATCCAAGCGGAGCACTGCCTGGTCTCCAGCCCTTATCTAACTTGCTTTGCAATCCTCGTTTAACATTTTTACTCAAATCACGAATATATTGGTTAGCCATGCTACTTTCTACACTCAAGAGTAGAGCATTATCTTCTGGACAGTATTCTCGGTCTGGAGTTTGGATTGAAGCTAAAGTTTCTTTCTGAAGAAGCCATTGAATTGTTGCGCTATCGATAGGATTGCGGGAAAGACGGTCTATTTTCCAACAAAGAATTCCGTTAGCTTCACCTCTTTTTATTCTCTCAATCATGTTCTCAAACTTCTCTCGCCCATGAGGTTCTTTGGCTGATTTTGATTCAGTAATGGTGTCGATAATTTTTATGCCTAGTCTTCTACCAATTTCTTCCATAGTAGAAATTTGGTCATCAATAGATTGAACCTGTTTTTCATCAGACTCTGAAGATTTTCTAGCGTATAAGAAATATTTAATTGAATTTTTATTTTCCATATAACTTAAATGGACGGCCCTATGCACCCAATCACGCTTTCTCCAGAGAGTAGCCATAATGGTAGGACCGCCCATTTAAGGGCACTATGACAACAAAAAATCTCTGGACTTATCATCGTGTTTGGGTGCCTGTTAATTATATCACTCATAATAATTTTGCAAACCCTTTTAAATGCCTAAGTGCTTTTATTGTTTGCTTCTCTAATCTGTCCTGATAACTAATAATTTTTTGTATTTCTTCGCTTAATCTTATCCTCTTAAGGTTCCTGATTCTCCTTTTTGCACCAGAGGAAAGAACTTCCTCTTCGGTGAACTCTTGTTGTGAATTAAGGAGGTTTTTCTCCATAACCCTAGCCCTCTTAAGTTTCCATAGAGAAAAAATATATTTTTTCAGAAATTCTTCTTCTGTTTGGGTCGAAATATGTATCTCAGCACGGATTTTAGCCACCAAATCAAGGAATTCCTTCCTATTTTCGCCTTTTATAAGGACTTGTTTAGCTAAAAGGCTGGGGCTTAGGCTATCGTTAATCTCCCCCTCGGCCCGCTTAAGAGGAATTAGGCTTTCTTTATTTTGTTTTATTTTTATATCTTTCATATTCTGTTTGCTTATTTTGCCTAGCAACTTGATAAGTGACAGGCAACCAATTTGTGCTTGCCTGCTTGGTGCTCCTCTTTAGAGGAAGCACCAAGCAAGAGAGCCAAAATAATCAAAAATTCTCGAATGCTTGTTCCGCTTCCTCCTCTTCTGTTACTCGGAAATACAAAGATTCATTATGTGCGCCCTCTTCACTATTAACAGGCTGGCCCATCTTTTTTATTTCCGAGCGCTTCTTTGATTGGATATAACCGCTTTTCTCTAAATTTCGTGTGACCAGGGCGATAGTAGTTTCTGACCCAATACCCATAGAAATTAGGTCTTTGCGAGACAGCCATTTGTCACCATTGGTTACAATATCTAATACCTTTTCTTGAGTTTGATTTAATTCTTTCACTCCGCTTTTATGTTCGCCAGAGTAAGTGAATTTAATTTTGCTTTTATCCTCGGCTATTTCTATTAAGACATCAAAAGGATCAATCTTTTTATCAGATTTTAATTTTGGCTGAGAAATTATTAGATATTTCTTGTTGTCGTCGTCCCACTCTTCGCAAGATATGTGTCCGTGTATGGCCGCGTTTATGGCGGAAGAACCCCTTGAGTCTTCTCCTGAGTTATCCTTTTTACCACCTTTCATCTTTTTTCTATGGTGATGGGTAAACAGAACGGTAAAACCTTCTTTTATCAATTTCTTTAATTGATTCATGGTTTCCTGCATTTCTTTGGAGCTATTTTCGTCGGCATCATGAACACTTCTTAAAGAATCAAAAATAATAAAGCCAACCTGTTTATTTTTAGCTTCTTCGACTACCTTTTCTATAAATTTTTCTTCCAATCGAATTTCTTTATTTATATAAAAATATATTGGTAAATCTTGGGTTTCTTCCATAATCATACTGAGTCTTTCTTGCAACATTGGAGCAGTATCTTCTTCGTTCACAATTAGAACCCCTTGTTTACTTGTTTCGAATTTATCAAATAGTTGTTTGCCTGACGCGAGACATACAGAGCAGAGTAGAATAATCCAACTTTTCCAACTATTTGGAGGTGCACTAAGCATATTTATTGTTCCTGTTTCAAAGAGACTCTCCACTGCAAATCTTACTTTAGGAAAGGTTGTTCCCAAGAGTTCTTTCAGACTCATAGAATTTCCAATCCCTTCTATTCTTTTTTCTGTATTGTTTCTACTACTTAATTCTTTTGAACTTATACTTTCGTAAATTGTGCGAAGTTCACCTAAAGAAAGTGGAGGATTATTTTGTTGGTTTATTGCATAAAAGGCTGGGAATACGATATCTTCCCACTCACTTACATCGAAGCGTTTTAGAAAAGTTCCAATTACAGAAGTCATGTCCATGTTTCTACTTCCTGTGCTAACTCCCTTAATTATGTGTGCTAGATTCTGCCTTTTCTCTTCAGATTTGACAGGCTTATTTTTTTCGATGAGCATCTTTAATATTTCCTCTGGCAATTTAGCTATTTTACTTCTATCAAATTTTTCTCCTTCCCATTCATATTCAATACCATTGGGATATTTAGAAGGTGGGATTGTAGCCAAACCACCATCAGCCTTAATGTCTATGTGTGAACCTGGACCAAACATGTAGTCTCCACTTTTTATTTTTTCAATATTTTCTGGATACTTAAAATATAAATGAAAACCACCTGATGGAGTTTTCACTCTAAGTGTTGAAAATGTATTTAGAAAATCAATATTTTCTTGTGAAGCTCCAATATCAATATCTATAATTACAATTCCAGAAATTTTTCCGCAAACTATAGATATTTGAGCATCTGGATTTCTAAAGTTTTCCGTAGTTTCTACCTCAGAGGGGAGCTTTGTTTGAAATTCACCCCATTTTCTGAGAGCCACTTTTTTTGCTTTTAAATCTCCTTCTTTTTCATAGGAAATATCCATAGGTACTGTAGGAATGCCTTGCCGTAGGAATTCCAAAGCAATATTTTGAATTTTATTATTTGCTGAAGACATAAAATTCAATTATTGTTCCGCAGTTCGGACACCTGTGGTCTTTGGTTGTAGTACTAATGAGAGCATCAACTAATGCCATTATATTTATGTTAAAACGATTTCCATTTTTGTCTGTAGTGTTGCGATACTTAGCTACAATCTGAAGAGCTTTTATCAACTCTAAATCTTCTAAATTTATTTCTTCCATAACTTTTAATTAATCTAATAAATCCCCAGTTTCTTTCCGTCTTTCCTGGAGCCGAGCAAAATCTTCTTCCGTCATTGGTTTATAAATTAGCTGGAACATGCGTAAAAGTTTTAACCCTTTTTCTTGAGCTTCCTCCTGACTTATTTCTTTGCCAAATTGGTCTTTATAAATCTTTTGGAATTTATTTATTTGTTCAGGAGATAATGAAAAACCCACTATTGCCTTGGCGAGAGTTTCTGCTGGGTTTCAGAACTACTCGCAAAGCCAACAATGGACTTTGCAAACCCAGGGAAAATATCGCGATTAAGATTGTGTTTTTTGTAGATAGCAAAAAGCTGTCACTACATTCCACAACCGTGAAATAAAGTGACAGCTTCTCGATTTCTCCTGTCTAGCGGGGTCCTCAGTCCCGATTTCGTTCCCCTTCTTGAAGGAGGCCGCTCTGAAGTTTTTACTGCTTCAAAGGAGTTACTTATCGACCTATAGAATATAATATACGCCCTTTGGTCAGTGTCAAATTTTGGGGGTGGATAGTCGGATTTATCATAAATTTATGCTATTCTAAAAGAACAATTGAATAAGAAAGGACCTAACCCTCAAGGATTTCCTTAAGGCAAGGTCGCAAATCCCATGGAAGGTACTGAACCCCACGTTCAGCGCTCTTCCATGGGTTATACGGGGAAACTCGTATAGGGTCCGCAAGGGCCTGCTGGCGTGGGGCTTAGTGTATCTATTTCTCGCGCTAGTCATTATTGGCTAGTTTTATTTTTATGAAATTTGAACTTTACGACAAAGAAAAAGGTTTAGGAAAACAGTTGAAAGAAAGTTTTTGGAAAATAGTCATTGCTTTTTTAGTAACGCTCGGCTTTGTGGCTCTTGGTGCTTTTGTTTAATTCTTTAAATATTTTTATGGAAATAATTACTGATGAAATTTTTAGAGCTCTAGGCTACCTACTTATAGCGGGTGTTGCCTTAATAGGGTGGAGTATTGCTCGCGATAAAGCAAAAGGCGGTAAATTGAAAACAGTGCTCTGGAAAGGCTTTTTGTGGTGCGGGGGTATAGCTCTATTTGCAAGCATTATGCTCGGTAATCCTACCTGTGAAGGAGTTTCAGACCCTGTTTATGGAGGATGTGAATCCTATAATGATGATGCTTTTGAACCAACAACCGAACAAAGAATTGGACGCTTTTCTTATTTTTTAATTTTACTATACATACCCGTTGTATTCGGAGCCTTTAAAGGGGCCAAAGAATTAAATTGAGTATCAAATTTATAGAAAAAAATTAGAAATATTTTAGACAGTTTAGTAGTTGGAATAATTTTATTTGTAAAAAGACCTATTTTGTGGTAAAAATGTGTCATTAGTTTCGTAATGGCATGAAGATTTATATTAAACCAAATTGGTCTGAGCAGTTTATCTATGGAGATAAAGAGACTCCCGGGTTTTTTGTGGGTAGAGAAAATGAGATTAGTGCCCTTAAGAACGTAATTGTGGGTAACGACTCTAGTGCGGTCTTAGTATCTAGCGTGAGGGGTGTTGGTAAAACATCTTTTGTCCACAAAGCCCTATCTAAAATAGAAAATGCTTATCCAATATTCGTAAATATTGGTCATGCACTAGCGAATACCGATAATCATAATAGTGAAAATATTAATGTAAAAAATAATAAGAGGCGTATTTTAGTCTCCTTGATTAGAGCGACACATTTTAATGCTAAATTTAGTAATGACGGGGAGCTTACAAATTTGTATAACGAATGTTTTGGTAGGGCAAAGGAAGAAAAAAATGAATCTGTAGAATTGGATGAGGAAAATGAGTCTAAAAAGAGCATAGGAGCAAAGATAGATATACCAAAATTATTACTAACAGTATCTGGATTTTTACTTGGAGTTGCAGTTTTTGCAGAAAATCTGGGAGTAAGAATTATTTCGGGAGTGATAAGTTCTGGTTCTTTATTCTTTTCTTTTAATTGGGAACATTCTTGGACTAAAAAAATTGCCAAGAAATTATTCAGTAATAAAAGTTTGGTCATCGAGAATTCAACAGAATATCTAGAAATTAGATTTGAGACATGGTTGAGGGATAGAAACAAGGATACGAAGTCTAAAGAAAAATTAGTTTTTGTCATAGATGAACTCGATAAGATTGATGCAAAAGAAGCCTTTGAGATGATAAAAGAGTATAAGAATCTATTTAATCGCTCGTTTGCACATTTTGTTTTTATATCAAGCCAAGAAGCTTTTAACTTAGTGAACCAAAGCAGAGAGAATAGTGCTGGTGAGGGTGGAATATTTCCAACAATGTTTACTCATATCTTTTATCTATCTCTCCCAAAGACTGAGGAGCTGACAAAGTATTTGAATGAAATTTTTGATAGTAGTGAGGTTGAGAAAGATAAAAAAGAGGAATTAGTCCGTTATCTACTTTTTAGGTCTGGGAACGATTTTTTTGAATTAAAACGTCTAATCTCTGATTTCTTGTGTTTTGATAATGAAGATAAACCATATATAGATACTGAAAAAATCAGGGAGGGAGATTTGTCTTATAAACGTGCTTCTATCATGTTTAATTTTATTGATTCTTGGTTTTTAACTAAAAATCTAAAGGACCTTAAGAAACACTGGAAAGATAATTCAGAAATCCAAAAGAAGGTATTCGACTTTTTGAATGCAAAATTTCCAAATAATTTTAAAGAGCCAGAAGTGGATGCTCGTATATTGAGGAAATTGGTTAAATTCCTTGTAGATATAGGTGCTCTTACATCAGAAAAGGTAGTAGTTAATGCTAATGTTCTTCCAAATGTGACTGAATTGATTTATAAATGGACACATAAATACAAAAGAGGGGTGGAAGCTCCGCTAGATGAAGAAGATAAAAAGTTTATCAATTCCTTTAATGCTCTGATAAAACTGGCAAACGATTTAGACGAACTACCAGAACATTATAAAGATGGAGGTTATTCTGACCATGATTCAGTCTTGGAAAATCAGGACGGTCAAGAATTTTCAGGAATTAATCTCTATGCAACCTTTTCTGATTATGAGGATATGTTCGATTCTTTAAAAGACCCATCTACTAGAATATCTATAGATACTCAACAAGTAAAAGATGGCACTGAAACAGTAGAGGAGCAAGTAGAAAATGTATATGACAGATATTTTGATATCTATCTCAAATTATTAGATAGGATTCTAAAAGACAATAACAATGTTTTTAGAAGAGAAAGTATAGATTCAGCAAATTATAATATAAATGCTTTAGCAACCTCATTACCAGGATTTAGGTCGGTAGTAGTTCCAGAAACTTATAGGGTGCATGTATTAGGAAGAACAGACCAGACTAAATATGTCCTTATCTTAGAAGATTTTGATAAAGCGGATGAAATTGAACCAGCTCTTAATGCATTGAAAGCCAGACAGGACGTGTTGATTTTAAATCTAATGTATGGAGACAAGCATCAAATAACTCAACAAAAAACCTTCTCTAATATTCTTGGACGAAAGATAAAAAATGGAAGTGCCGTTAAAAATTTCATTAACTATGAATTTAATGACATGAGACAGTTGGGAGGTGCACTAACAAAAATTTTTGATTTTCTTACTGAAGGGAAATAACCGCCTTTTATTGGGTGAACCTTCCTAACCCTGTGCTGTTCCACCCCCAGGGGTGCCCTTTTCCGACCCAAGGGGTAGGGGTCTTAATTAATAAATTAATCCTGGAGCTGTTCGTAGTTTGAGAGGTCTGGCATATAAATAAGCTCGTTTCTCTCCTCGAATATAGTTCTAATGTGCTCTACTACCCCGCGCAAGACCAAAAATCACTAGCTTCTGCTAGTGATTTTTGTGTCTATGCCCGGGCTAGAAGCAAATCAAACTGCTTTGATTTGCGCTGGGATTTGAAAAGCGGAGCCATGTTGAGCGAAGCGAAACAGGCGAGCTGGGGTCGTGAAAAATTTTCGTAGAAAATTTATTCCTGACCAAGTCCCTTCACTCGTGCACCAATTTTGTCCAAAAAGCTTCCGATAAAGTCGGAGGCTTTTTGGTTCTAACATTCTTTTGCATATTGATGGACCAGGGAGAACTGTGATATATTTGAAATATGGAAGAATTAAATTCTGGTGAAGTTTCTAATGAAGGTATAGATTTTGGAAAACTTCTTAAACACGAACCTTATGAGTTAGAAATTGAAGGTGAGAAAATATCTATTCACGATGGTGTATTTGCCCCTGACCCAAGTCTCACAAACTCTCCTTTTGTCATTCTAAATAATTTACCGGATGTTTCAGGAAAAGAGGTTTTAGATATGGGCACTGGCACAGGAATAATTGCATTGGTATGCGCTAGAAAAGGAGCTAATGTTGTTGCTGTAGATAGTGATGATAAAGCTATTGAAAATGCTAAAGAAAATTTCCAAAAAAGCGGTTTAGAAAACATTGAAGTCGTTAAATCTAATTTATTTGAAAATATAAGTGGTAAGTTTGATTATATTTTTGCCAACCTGCCAATTTTAGATGAAATCTGGGATGGGGCTGAAAAAACGGCATCTACAGTGGAAAGATTTTTAACGGAGGCAAAAGCTCATTTAAATGTTGATGGGTCGGTATATTTACCTTGGTTCTCAATTTCAGATGTCAGAAACATCCAAGATATTGCAAATCATCTCGGTTATAAACAAGAATTAGTTACTGAAAGTAAGTTGGGATTTGATTGGTATTTACTGACATTGTCATAATCCCAGTTCTCACTTCATCCACTAGCCCGCGCACCAATTTTGTCCAAAAAGCTTCCGATAAAGTCGGAGGTTTTTTGGTTACAAAACTTGAGTGTGCTGAGCGAAGCGAAGTGCAGATGAAATTTGTTCAAAAAAATCTTGTAATGCAAGATGTTATTTTGCACAGGTTGAGCCTGTGTGGGTAGAATGGCAACCCGGGTGGGAATATAATTTTTTAGAATAGAGACAGAAAACTGCTGTCTACAACTTCGAGATTTCTTTGAGGTCGTGGTCGGGGAGATAGAGGATAACCAGGCCGGCGACAATGCCGAGCACGGCGGTGTAGGTATGACTATCGCCAAAGAGCCATTTGTCGAGCCCGTCGAGCACGTACCAAGTACCTCGCCACATCAAGACGAGTCCGAGCACGATCGATATATTGCGCGCAAAATAGCGTGGGTTTAGGTTTGTTGTCATCGGTTCCCAGTCTAGCATCTGCCAGTTTTATAGTAAAGCTAATTATGTTAATTTTAGACAATGAGGAAGTTTGTTTTGACCATCTTGGCTTTGGGAGCGATCGGCCTTGCTTTGTACCAAGGCTATCTGTATTCGGTTGGTCCCTGCGCTCGAGTTTTGGAATATTCTTTGGGTCAGTTCGACCAAGATTTTGGTATAAGTCGGGAATATTTTTTGCAAAAGATTGTCGAGTCGGAAAGGGTCTGGGAAGAAGCGATCGGTCGCGAGCTCTTTCGCTACAACCCCGAAGCAAGTTTTGCTCTCAATTTGGTTTATGACAACCGGCAAGCCGAAACTGAAAGCCGTCGACGCGCCGAGTTTGGTCTGACGGCTATCGAAGAAGCTTTTGAGGCGGTGGATGCTAGGTTCGAGGCTTTCAAAAGGGAATTCGAAAGACTTTCGGCTCAATATGAGAATGAAGTAAAAAATTACGAGAAGGCCAAAGCTGACTACGAAAGACAGGTTGATTTTTGGAACAGCCGAGGCGGAGCGCCGAGCAAAGAATATGCCGACTTAGAACGCGAGCGTGATTCGCTCAATCAAACTGCCCAAAGCCTCAATACTAAGGCTCAAGAGCTCAATCGTTTGTCGCAAGAGCTCAACGAACTGCTCGCTGAACGCAATCGCTCGGCCGAAGCTTACAATAAAATGGCCAAGTCCTATAACCAGAAGTATGGGCATGGGGTCGAATTTAACCAAGCCGAATATACCGGCAAAGAAATAAATATTTATCAATTTACTACTGGTGGAGATTTGGTTTTGGCTCTAGCTCACGAGTTTGGCCATGCACTAGGTCTAGACCATGTTTCGGCTCCGGGTTCACTTATGTATTATGTGAGCGAAGAGGGTCAGGCTAGTACCCTCAAGCTTTCCGAAGCCGATCTCTCTGAGCTCAATCGGGTTTGTAAGGTTCGTTAGGAGTTGTGAAAAAAGAATGAAGAATAATGAACAAAGCTAAAAGAGAAAAAATAATTGAAGTGGTTTGGTTTTTGGTCATCGTTGCTCTGTTTATCGTATCTATAAAAATGATAAGGAGTGGGGAGTTGCAAACCATCGTTGCGTCTTTTGGTATTTGGGCACCTTTGGTCGTGGTTGTACTCAAGATGGCAACTTTGGTGGTGGCACCTCTTGGGGGGACGCCCTTGTATCTTCTTTCTGGGGCGCTCTTTGGCAACTTTTGGGGTTTTGTAATTTGTTTTTTGGGTGATGTTTTTGGTTCGGTGGCCTGTTTTGGTATTAGTCGCAGGTATGGTGCGCGAGTAGTAAAGTTTTTTGCCGGTGAAAAGTTTTTTGCCGAAATCCAAAAATTTCTTTCTCTTCTTGGTTCGACCAAATCATTTATCAAAGCGCGAGTAGCCCTCTTTACTTTGCCGGAAATCTTTGCCTACGCGGCCGGACTTGGCCAAGTTCGATTTATAAAATTCTTTTTTATTCACTCAATTTTTATGGCGCCCTTAGCCCTGGTCGGCGTTTTCTTTGGTTCGCAAGTGGCTCTGTTGAGCGCCAAATATTCGATCTTTGCTGTGCTACTGAGCTTTCTTGTTATAATCGGCGGGCTCTCGATGCTTTGGAAAGATTATGAAAAAGCCGAAGGTATGTAAGCTTTGAAAAATTTTGTGTTACTGATATACTAATAAGGTATCAATAATACCAAATTATATGATCGGCAAAAAAATTTTAGTAAAAATGTATCTCCAAGATCGATTATCAATGATGGAGATCGCAAAAAAATTAGACTTGAGTATAAGGCAGGTGAATTATTGGATAAATAAGTATTCAATTAAGACCAGAAAAATATCTGAAGCGATATACTTGAAACACAATAAATTTGGAGATCCATTTAAAATACCCTCTTTTGTAAAAAATAAGTCCCTAAGTAATAATAAATATTTTTTATATGGTTTAGGTTTGGGTTTGTACTGGGGCGAGGGTAATAAGAAAAATTTAAGTTCGGTTAGATTGGGCAACTCCGACCCGAAACTGATAAACAAATTTATAGTTTTTTTAGTAGATGTGTTAAAAATTGATATTAATAAATTAAGGTTTGGTCTTCAAATTTTTTCCGACATAAAACCTGATGAAGCCATTAAATTTTGGAGGAAATCTCTCAATTTAAAAAACGTAAAATTTCAAAAACCGATAGTGACCAAGTCTGGTAGTATTGGTACATATAGAGTAAAGTCTAAATTTGGAGTTTTAACTATCTATTTTAACAATACAAAACTAAGAAATTTTTTGATTGAAAAAATTAACCATCTATAATATATTAAGTTGGTATTGAAAAATACGCCATTGTAGCTCAGTTGGTAGAGCACCCCCATGGTAGTCTCACTGCCCATATGAAGAGTAATCTTCTTATGAATCCCGAATTACGGTTAAAGCCCATTATTATGAAAATTTTTGGGTCAGACCGTCCCGCTGAAAAAGCGAGCGAACGACTGACAAGGGTGTCCCAAAGGGACAAAGATACAGTCTAATCCTTTCGTATATTTTGAAGGAAAGGTAGTAATGAAGGGGGAGGTCATCGGTTCAATCCCGATCAATGGCTCCAATATTTATATTTCGTCTCACATCGTGTATATTTTGTTTTAGAATGAATCACAGGCATTGTTCGCTTTGCAAGAAGCATCTTACTGGATGCTTTGGCTTCGTAAGGTCCAAAACACACCTTCGATTCCTGGATCGGGGGAGAGTGGGGAAGGTAAAGGAACTATGCGGTGTCTGCGTTGAGAAAGTTTTGCGCAGGTATTTCAGAATTCCAAAAGATGTTCTTTTTTAACGGCGCTTCTGGCGCCATATTGCCGAAGTAGCTCAGTTGGTAGAGCACGCCTTTCGTAAAGGCGGGGTCGTGAGTTCAATCCTCACCTTCGGCTCATTTATAATTAACATTAATATTATGATGGAACAATTAGGTGCTCCAATTGGACCGTCTGCTCGAGTAGAGGTTATCCGTAAGTTGAAAGAGGGGGTGGTGAGTTTGTATAAAAGTGAAGGCTTGTCAGATGAGGTAGTGAGGTTGTGCGAAGAGTGCATCGATGAATATCAAATCGCACTGCGTGCCGAGGAATTCGGGAGCTTTGAGGATATGGCTTTGTTTCAAATCGAAATAGCTGATCTTTATTTAAATATTGGTAGGCCAGAAAAAGCGCTTGAGCTATTGAAAGATCTAGAAGAGCAGGCAAATTATCAAGGGAGCGAAGAGCTTTTTGCGCGTATAGTAGGAGAAATCGAAAAAATCGAAAATCTAGGATAAGACCTAGAAATTGGCCGCTCATCCCAATTGTACATTTTTCAAGCGTTAGTAACAGTTTTCTTTAGCTCTCTGATTTCAGC
>CAYMOW010000004.1:37757-50889 GCA_964392285.1 uncultured Candidatus Saccharibacteria bacterium | reverse complement strand
AGTCAGCAGACTTTGACTCGTGACACAGGTTCAAATATTATAGAAAAATATAAAAAGTAGTTCTTATCGTGCGCGCGTAGCTCAGTTGGTAGAGCACTCGACTGATACTCGTGGGGTCCCAGGTTCAAATCCTGGCGCGCGCACGATGAGCGTTATTGTAAACACCATGCAAAAAATAAAGAAAGTATTCGCAAGAGAAATATTGGATTCGAGAGGCAACCCAACGGTTGAGGTAGATTTGTGGATTTCCGCCTCTTCGGCGGATGCCTCAGGCGTTGCCTTCGGCAGAGCCGCGGTGCCGAGTGGCGCATCAACCGGCACTCACGAAGCGGTTGAGCTTCGAGATGGCGACAAGAACAGATATGGCGGAAAGGGAGTCCTGAAAGCCGTCGAGAATGTAAATACCGTTATTGCCAAAGCAATAGAAGGTCAAGATTTTGATCAAAAAACTTTGGATCAAACTCTGATCGATTTGGACGGCACCGAAAACAAAAGCAAGCTGGGAGCAAACGCGATTCTTGGGGTTTCGCTCGCTTTTGCTCACGCAAGTGCTGGAGCTTTGGGTAAAAATCTTTGGCAATACTTCAAAGATATTTCCGGAACGACAAAGACGGTTATGCCTCGCCCGATGATGAATATTCTAAATGGCGGAGCGCACGCCAAAGGCTCGACTGACATTCAAGAATTTATGATCGTGCCAATCGGCGCGCCAAACTTCAAAGAAGCGCTACGTTATGGTGCGGAAGTCTTTCACACTCTCAAGAAGATTTTGACCGAGAAGGGTCTTTCGACGACGGTCGGCGACGAGGGAGGCTTTGCACCCAAGCTGGGTAGCAACGAAGGCGCCCTCGAGCTGATTATGGAAGCGATTAACAAAGCTGGCTATAAACCCGGCACCGACATTGCACTCGCCCTTGATGTAGCTTCGTCCGAACTTTACAAAGATGGCAATTACGTCCTAGCAATCGAGGGCAAAACTCTAACCAGCGAGCAAATGATAGACCTTTACGAAGAATGGATGCAGAAATACCCAATCATTTCGATCGAAGATGGACTAGCCGAAGACGATTGGAGCGGTTGGCAAAAAATGACCGAAAGATTGGGTAGCAAACTGCAAATTGTCGGTGACGATCTTTTTGTCACAAATATAAAAAGATTGCAAAAAGGCATAAGCGAAAAGGCCGGCAATTCTATTCTTATTAAGCTCAACCAAATCGGCACCGTCAGCGAAACGATAAACGCAATCAATATGGCCAAAGAGGCTGGCTTTACTGCTGTCGTCTCGCACCGTTCGGGCGAAACAGAAGATGCAACCATCGCCGACTTTGTGGTCGGCCTTGGTACCGGCCAAATCAAGACTGGCTCACTCTGTAGGAGCGACCGCACCGCCAAGTACAATCAATTATTAAGAATCGAGGAGCAATTAACTTGAAAAATAATTTTATCTCCTTTTTCCCCTCGCCTTTGCAAGGAGAGGGGCTAGGGGTGAGGTAGAGTTTTCGTTGAATTTCGTATTATTTCGCATAATTTTCGTATTATATGTCAAAACTTTTTTTAGTTAGGCACGGCAAATCAGCTTGGAACAAACTCGGCCTCTGGACCGGTTGGACCGACGTCGATTTAGACGAAGACGGCATCGAGGAAGCCAGGGTAGTTGGTGAGCTACTCAAAGACGAACATATCGACAGCGTTTACACTTCAGACTTAAAGCGCACACACCAAACCTTTGAGCATATCAAGCACGGCTCAGGCCATCACCATCTTGCCCACACTCCACACAAAGCATTGAACGAAAGGCACTATGGTATCCACACGGGCAAAAACAAATGGCAGGTCAAAGAAGAAGTCGGCGAAGAAGAATTTCAAAACATCCGTAGAGGTTGGGACACCAAAATTCCAGAAGGCGAAACGCTCAAAGACGTGCACGCACGCGTAGTGCCTTATTTCGAGGAGAGCATCAAAAATGATTTGAGGGCGGGTAAAAACGTGCTAGTAGTCGCCCACGGCAACACCTTGCGCGCCCTGGTAAAGCATCTCGAAAATTTGGACGAACAACAGATTTGCGAAGTCGAAATTGGCACCGGCGAGTTGCATTGCTACCACCTCGATAACGAGGCCCAAATGACCCACAAAGAAATCAAATCCAAAAACTAGGTTTGACTCTACTCATTTTTTTGATACCATAATCCTCGGCACTGTAGTTCTTTGTGCTAATTAAATTTTTCTAGGAGGGATCTTGAGAGAATTAATAGAGAGAATCGCCGAGAGGGGAGAGCGGATCCTTTTGGCGATTAACGGCTTACCGCTTTGTGGTAAGTCAACTGTCGCAGACGGAATTGCATCGGTTATTGGTGGAAATCGTATCACGACATCCACTGCCCTAAGGGCACTCAATAACCCCCAAATCAATTACCAAATTGATAACGGGATCCTAGTACAGGACAACATCGTGTGCGACGCAATCAACCGAGAACTTACCGTCAAGAACGACAAATTAGTAATCATCGACGGATGCTTTCGGACGGGGGGACAAACTCGCGCGATCATTGCCCGCGCGCACGACTTGGGGTTCGCTTTAATAGTAGCAGTAGAGCTCAATGTTACCTATCCTGCTATTCGGGAGCGATTTACAACCCGAGGGAGAAAGGATGACACGCTTCAGAAGGTCACGAACCGAATTCGCGACTACGAGCATCACGCGCCACATACTATTTTCGCGCTCCGAGACTTAACCCGTTACCTCATCACTGTGAACGGCGAACAGGAAAGAGGAGAAGTGTTGAGGGACACCCTTGACTCACTGAATAGTTGCCTCGAAGATTATATCGAGCCGGCTTGCCCATTTAAGGGGCGAGTGGCGGTAAACTACTAACCCTTCCAACTCAACGGCCCCTGCGGCGCAAATCACGTGATGCGCTTCGGGGGCTTTCCTTTTGTTAAATTAGACTTGTGTGATACCATAGTGAATACAAAGGTTGGCCTTTGTATTTTTGTTTATAAAATTATTTGTAAAAAATTATCCCTAAATCATATGACCAAAAAAACCAAAATTGTTTGCACCATCGGCCCCGCGACCGAATCGCAAGAAATGCTCGAGAAACTCCTGGAAGCCGGAATGAATGTGATGCGACTCAACTTCAGTCATGGCGATTTTGCCGAACATGGAGCCAGGGTCAAAGACCTAAGAGAGGCCATGAAGCAGACGGGCAGACAAGCCGGTATTTTGCAAGATTTGGCCGGACCAAAGATCCGCATTGGCAACTTTAAAACCGAATCAATCACTCTCAAAGAAGGGCAGCATTTTACTTTAACTATCGATGAGATTGAGGGTGACGAAACTCGCGTCCACATCAATTATCCGCACTTGCCTGCAGAAGTTGCTCCGGGCCACATTATCTTCCTACACGATGGCAAAAAGAAACTCGAAGTCCTCGAGGTTAATGGCAACGACGTGCTCTGCAAAGTTTTGGTCGGAGGCGAAATCAAGGGCAGAAGAGGGGTGAACTTGCCCGACTCTGATCTTTCGATTAGTTGTCTAACAGAGAAGGACCGACAAGATATTGCCTTTGGTTTAGAGCATAATGTCGACTTTTTTGCCCTTTCTTTTGTTCGCAAATCTGAAGACATCGATGAACTGCGCAAAATTTTGAAGGCAGGCGGTTCCAAGGCCAAAATTATTGCCAAGATTGAAACGCCTCAAGCTATAAACAAAATCGATGAAATTATCGAAAAGGCTGACGGTATTATGGTGGCTCGAGGTGATTTGGCGATCGAAATCCCTGCTGAAAAAGTGCCCTTTGCCCAAAAAGAAATGATCCGCAAATGCAATGATGCCGGCAAGCCGATCATCACCGCGACCCAAATGCTCGAATCGATGATCCATTCTCCTGTACCAACCAGGGCCGAAGTTTCTGATGTGACGAACGCCATTCTCGATGGCACCGATGCCATTATGCTCTCCGAAGAGACAACTCTCGGCAGTTACCCAGTCGAAGCTGTCAAAATGATGAGCAAGATTGCCAAAGAAGTTGAAGAAAATTATCCAGAAAGAATTACTGTTCATAGCAAAACCAAAACAGATGCTGTAACCGACGCCATCACCGAATCGGCCGTACGCACCGCTCACGACACAAAATCTAAAGCGATTATCTGTCTGACCCAATCTGGCTTCACCACCAGAATGATTTCGCGCCACAAACCAATGGTGCCAATCTTCTCACTTTCTTCGGACGAAAAAACAATTGCTCAGATCTGTCTAACTTTTGGCGCCATTCCTCTCCATATCGACAAATGGCATTCAGTCAACGAAGCTTACAAAATGGTGCGCACCATCTGCCTTGAAAACAAGATCGCCAAAGAGGGCGACAGGGTAGTGATCGTCGCCGGCGCCCATACCGAAGAACAGCACCTCAAAGAAACCAACATGCTTTTGGTGGAAACCATCTAGGGCACTCGGTTCTTCACTTCGCCTTTCGTGAAAGCAAGCACATTTTCGATTGTTGTATCCAAAATTCTTTGGACCGCTTCGTTTGTATTGAAAGCAATATGCGGAGTCACGATTACTCGCGGATGGTTGATAAGATAGTTGTTGGCCAAAATATTTTTTAGCGATTCTATGTTTGGATGTGGCTCGCTCAAGAGGTCGGCCTCTTCTCCCATCTCACCTTCTTCTTCGAGCACATCTAGCCCGGCGCCAGCAATAATACCTTCCTCCAAGGCCTTGATTAGACTGCTTGTCTGGACAAGTCCACCTCGAGCGGTATTGATGAGTATCGCACCGCGTTTGATATGGTAAATGCTCAAATCGTTGATCATATGTTTGGTATTTTCCGAATACGGCGCGTGCAAACTTATAACATCGGCAAACGAGAGCAGTTCTTCAAAACCAACGTAGCGAAAACCCATTTCTTGATCAAGACCTTGTTTTGGAAAAGGATCATAAGCCACAACATTCATATCAAAGCCCTTGGCGATCTGAATCGCATTCCGACCAATCCGACCAGTGCCAACTATTCCGATAGTCTTGCCAGAAAGATCGAAACCTCTTAAACCACCCTGGACAAATGAGCCCGTCTCGGTGACTTGCTTGTGAGCTTCTGGAATTTTGCGCGACAGAGAAAGTAGGAGGGCAAAAGCAAACTCGGCTACCGTATTCTCGCCATAAGAGGGGACGTAAACTACTTCTACACCACGACTCCTTGCCAGAGGAATATCGACATAATCAAAACCCGTCGAGCGCGCCGCAATCAGCTTCAAATTAGGCAACCTCTTCATCTCCGCTTCTTTGCATTGATGCGACACGAAGACCGAAAGCACTTGGACTTCTCGAAGTTCCTCCTCGCTAAGTTCATCTAGAGATTTGGCAAACACAATCTGAAGTCCGCCCCCACCAAGCTTACTCTTTATATAGTCCATCTCCCACTCCTCTTTATACAGAAATAATATATTCATATTATATTTTTCAGAATCCCTCTTTATTATTTATACATTTTGCTTAGCTTCTTCTTCGGCGATGGCGGAGAGCATTGGGATGACCGAGTCGGGGTTGAGAGAGACTGATTCGATACCTTCGCGAATGAGGAAGCGCAAGAAGTCGGGGTAGTCGCTTGGAGCTTGGCCACAAAAACCAATATACTTACCTCGTTCGCGACACTTTTGGATCGCCATCGAAACCAGATTTTTAACAGCCGGATCGTTTTCGTTCGAGATATGAGCCACTATGCCCGAGTCGCGGTCTAACCCTAGAGTAAGCTGGGCCAGATCGTTGCTACCAATCGAAAATCCATCGAAGAGATCGAGAAATTCGTCAGCTCGCAAAACATTGGTTGGGATCTCGCACATCACATACACTTTGAGTCCATCTTTGCCACGCTCCAAACCTTCGCTTGCCATTATTTCCAAAACTTTTTGACCTTCTTCTGGTGTGCGACAGAAGGGAATCATCGGCACAACATTCTTGAGCCCAAAATCTTGTCTGATTTTCCTAATCGCTCGACATTCGAGCTTAAAGCTCTCGGCAAATTTGGGATCGTAATAGCGCGACGCGCCTCGCCAACCAAGCATCGGATTTTCTTCTTTGGGCTCATACTCGGCACCGCCAAGCAAGGTAGCGTATTCGTTGGTCTTGAAATCCGAGAAGCGCACTACCACATCATTTGGCCAAAAAGCCGAACCAATCTGACCAATACCTTCGGCTAGCTTGTCGATATAAAATTGGACCTTGTCTTGAAACCCTAGCGTAGCCTTTTCTATCTTGGCCTTGAGAGTTTTTGATTTTATATTTGCAAAATCCAAAAGAGCGTTCGGGTGCACCCTGATACCAGAAGCGATGATAAACTCTTCGCGCGCCAAACCAACCCCCTTGTTCGGGATAAAAGAATACATAAAGGCTGACTCGGGCGAGCCGATATTCATACAAACCTTAGTGCGAGTTTCCGGAATACTTGAGACATCATGGACCTTCTCTGTCCATTCTAGTCGGCCTTCATAAACTTTGCCGACCGTGCCACTCGAAGTGTCTATGGTCACCATCTGTCCGGTCTTGAGCTTTGAAAGCGCATCGCCGGTGCCGATCACAGCGGGAATACCGAGCTCGCGCGAAACGATTGCCGCATGACTGGTGCGTCCGCCCTTTTCGGTGATAATGGCTGAAGCGATTTTCATAATCGGCTCCCAGTCTGGATCGGTGATTTCGGTCACCAGGATTTCGCCTTTTTCAAATTCGTGCAAATTTTTAACATCGGTGATGATCCGGACCTTGCCGCTCGCCACTTTGGTCCCAACGGAAATACCGGTAACGATAGGGCTTTCCTTCGTCTCGAGCTTGTATTCGGTAATAGAGAGATGATTTTTTTCGGATTGGACTGTTTCGGGTCGAGCCTGGACGATAAAGAGCTCGCCTGTAACACCATCTTTGGCCCACTCCATATCCATCGGTGTCGGCTTGCCCGAATGCTCGGAATAATGTTTTTCTATTTCAACCGCCCAGCGCGAGAGAGTCAAGATTTCTGCATCAGTCAAAACAAAGCTCTCACGTTCGGTCTTGCTGGTTTTGATTTCTTTGACGGCTTTGTTGGCCGAATGAACATGCTCGGTATCTACGGAGTGATAGATCATCTTGCTTTCTTTCGAACCTAGATTTTTCTTGATAATCGGCTTAAAACCCTGATTCAGACCCGGCTTCCAAACCAAATAATCATCGGGTGTTACCTTGCCTTGAACTACCATTTCACCCAAACCCCAAGAAGCATCAATTTCTACCACGTCTCTAAAACCGCTCTCGGTATCGAGACTAAACATCACACCAGAAGAACCCTTGTCGCTTCGAACCATTTTTTGGACACCAACAGAAAGTGCGACTTCAAAGTGGTCGAAGCCTTTGTCGACTCGATAAGAAATAGCTCGATCATTCCAGAGAGAAGCAAAGGCTTCTTTGGTTGCCTGCAAAACATTTTCGGCCCCTACAACATTAAGAAAAGTCTCGTGCTCACCGGCAAAAGAGGCTCCGGGCAAGTCTTCGGCCGTGGCCGAAGAACGCACGGCTGTATCGGCCTCTTTGACGTTGTAAGCATTGGAAAGATTGCCATAGGCTATCCTGATTTCTTGAGCCAAATCTGCCGGCAAATCGGCCTTGATGATTTCTGAACGGATGGCTTTGCCAATTCTTTGGAGCTCGACAACATTGTGAGTATCCAAATCTTTGAGTGTATCTTGGATAAAAGAAATCAGTCCGGCCTTTTCGATAAAATAACGATAAGCATAAGCGGTGACGGCAAAACCATTTGGCACGCGGATACCTTTTGGTACCAGAGTGGTGTACATCTCACCCAGGCTAGCGTTCTTGCCACCAACCAAAGCCACATCAACGATACCCACCTGATCGAACCAAAGTATAAATTTCTTTTCTTTATTTTCCATTACTAATCATTATAACCAAGTCGGAGACATTTGACCCAAGCCGACCTGTGCACAAGGCGCCACCACAAGTCTGCCAAAAATCATAACTGTCGCTTCGAGCCAAAAAATCTTGGATATTCAAACCAAGATTTTGGCTTTTCAAAAACATTGCTCGATCCGCCAAGGCGCCAGCGTGAGGAGTATTGTCCCAACCGTCGCTTGCAAAAGCAATCAAAACCAAACCTTCGCCAATATCGGAAAGAGCCGACAAAGCCAGTTCTTGATTGCGCCCACCCTTGCCACCAGGAGAGACCCGAACGACCGTCTCGCCGCCGTAGATCAGACAGGTTTTTGGTTCTAATTTTTGGGCTAGCAAATTTTTACCAACCTGTTTGGCTTCACCAGAGAGTGTGTCGGTCACTATCTTGGCTTCATAACCCAAGAGTCGAGCCTTTTCGCGCATTGCCTCCAAGGCATCGTGACTCGAAACAAAAAGGATGTTGTTGACTCGCTCAAAGTATTTGGCTTCTTTGGGAGTCTCGAAGAGTTCGACCCTACCACTATCGCCAAAATATTTTTCCAAAACATTGCGAGCATCGACAACAGTCGTCTGGTCCAAGACCGTTGGCCCCGAAGCGATAACCGAGATGTCATTGCCCAAAACATCAGAAAAGATGAGCGAAACCACATTGGCCGGGAAAAGAAGCTTGGCCAAGCCACCACCGTGCACCGCCGAGAGATGCTTGCGGACTGTATTGAGTTCATAAATATCGGCGCCATTGCGAGTCAGCTCGTCAGTTGTCTGTATCAGATCATTGCAATCCAAATTTGCCGAAGCCGGCAAAGAAAGTAGGGCCGAACCGCCACCAGAAATCAAAACCAAGACCAAATCACGTTCATTCAGACCCTCAACCATTTTTAGAATTTCTTTGGTTGCGGCGATGTTTGCTTCGGAGGGTAGGGGGTGGGTGCCGACGAAAGACCGAATCTTTTTTAGCGCACCCGGACGAACATCGATTGCAATACCAGCTGTCAATTGATCGCCCAAGATTTCTTCGATCACTTCGGCACCATCGAGAGCACACTTACCAATACCGATAAAAAAGATTCTCTCATAAAGTTCGCATTTCAAATCAGAGAGGTTTGAGCTATCGGGAAAACAGAGGCTTCCGTCTTGTAAACGTAGTTTGCGTTGCAAAAGACTCTTAGTATCGACCGCCTCGAGACCAGCTTCAACGATCGAAAGAGCATCAGCACGTAAAGCGCCATTTTCGGCACAAAGCTCTTGCTTATTCTTTATAATAGACATCATCTTCTATTCTACACCCAAGACAAAAGCAAATCTGCCCGGATGGGGAGAATTGGAATAACCCACAAAAACAAACCCTTTGTCGGGATACCCGGAATCGGACCGGGGCCTCACGAACCCGAATCGTGTATACTGCCACTGTACGATATCCCGACAAAAAATTCATTGTTTACAGCCCTAAATATAGCAGAGCGAGGGCTGGTTTGCATTATTTTAATAGTTTGTTATTATTAGCCCGATGTTAAAAATAAGAATGCAAAGAGTCGGAAGGAAGCACGAGCCTGTTTTTAGGCTTGTTTTGACTGACGCCCGCAATTCGACCAAGAGTGGCCGCTTTTTGGAAATCCTTGGTTCTTATGACGCCCGCCGAGGCGAGAAGACCGAAATCAAGACCGAAAAGGTCCTTCAGTGGGTCAAAAACGGCGCCCAGCTTAGCCCGACCGCTCACAACCTACTTGTCAGCAAAGGCCTCATTACTGGCAAAAAAATCAGCGTTTTACCAAAAAAGATTATCGAGACAGCCAAGGACAAAGCCAAGGCTAAAATCGAAGAAGCAACAAAGGTAGAGGAAGCGCCAGTCGCAGAAGCACCAGAAGCAGAAACCGCAACAGCAGAACCAGCCCAAGCGCCAACCGAAGCAGAACCGGAAGCTCTAGTTGCAGAAGAACCAAAAACCGAATAAGCTATTAAAAGGATTAATAGAGTAAGTTAAAAGCAATGGAAAAAGATCAGGCATTTCTGGAATTCATTATCAAAGGACTTGTAGATCATCCCGAATCAGTCAAGATCAATCGAACTGTCGACGAGATGGGCGTGCTCTTGAGCCTCGATGTTCACCCAGATGATATGGGCAAGATCATCGGTCGCAGTGGCAATACCGCCAAAGCTATCCGCATCCTCTTGCGCGTCGTCGGTATGAAGAACAATGCTCGAGTCAACCTCAAAATCAACGAACCCGAGGGTGGCCGACGTTCCGCTCCATCCAGCCCGGCTTCCGATACGATTTCGATGGACGATGTGATGGAAGATTTGAAGATATAAAGTTTGTAAAGTTGAAAGTTAGAAAGTAAAATCGGGCAAAGGTCCGATTTTACTTTATTGTAATTTTGTTGTATCTTATACTTTATAAACTTTTTACTTTCAACTCACGTGACTTTCCACATCATCACACTTTTTCCAGAAGCATTTGAATCGTACACCCAAAGTTCGATTATTGGACGCGCTATCAAAGACAAGAAAATTAAACTCAAATTTTATAACCCGCGCGATTTCACCAAAGACAAGCATCGCCGAGTAGACCAAAAGCCCTATGGTGGCGGACCAGGTATGGTGCTTGAGGCGGAGTCTATTGTAAAGGCGGTCGAAAAAGCTCTACCTCACCCTAAATCCCTCTCCTTGCAAAGTCGAGGGACTTCAAAAAAAACTCTCATTGTTTGGTTAGGCACAGATGGCAAACAATTTGATAACTCACAGGCCGAAAAATTTTCCAAAAAATATACCGACATCGCAATCATCTGCGGACGTTACGAAGGTGTCGATGCCCGCGTAAAAAAAATACTAAAATCTATGGGCTATAGTCTAATATCTATTTCTATTGGTCCATATGTACTAACCGGCGGAGAACTGCCAGCAATGATAATTTTAGACACAGTGGCAAGGAGAATCCCTGGTGTGCTCGGCAAAATCGAATCGGTGGAAGAAAATAGAGTAGCAAGTAGCGAGGTTTATACACGGCCAGAAGTAATTGAGTGGAAAGGTAAAAGTTATAAAGTTCCTAAAGTTCTTCTATCTGGCAATCATAAAAAAATAGAGGAGTGGAAGAAAAGACCCCACCCGCCTCGCAAAGCCTCGGCACCCTCCCCTAAATTAGGTGAGGGAAAAACAAAAAAGCCCCTGCCTTGAACCCCAACAGAAGAGAGGGAACCGGACACAGCAAAAATCCGCACCTTCGACAAGCTCAGGGCGGATTTTTGCTTACTCAACTTGGAGACACAGACAAAACAGACCTTGCCGGCAAGTTTTTGATGCGTCTGCATTTAGTTGAGCCAAAGGAGAAATTCGTTTGAACATTTCTGTTCGGATGACCTTCTCTTTTGGTTCAGTAAAGAACTGAGCCTCCATTATCTTATCACAAAATTCCTCAACTCCAAATGGGGATAATTGATTGTCCAAAATTTAACGGCCCCGACTCCGCTAAAGCTACGAACGGGCAAAGCGTGAAAAAGCGGACAATGTTTTTATAGGCTTGCTTTTTTATTCAAAAGGTGTTATAAGAATTCCGGAGGTGTACAATTGAAACAACGATTAAATGCCCTTGGCGGTTTCGTTGCTGCCATAACAATAATTTCATTCGCCATCTACTTGGTGGCGAATAACATTCCGCAGAATACAGCCAGCTGGGTCATGTGGACAATCCTAGATGCCCTAATCCTGCTAAGTTGCCTCGCTGCAGGAAATCGACGACCTTGGCTTCCGGCCGGATTTACTTTTGGAGCGGCCCTCGTAACTTTCATTCTACTAACGAGGGGCATGTGGCACTGGGGGATGGTAGAAACGGTGTCGGCAACTGGAGCAACCATCGCAGTGATTTGTTGGTGGAGTCTAGGGCCTAAATCAGCGATCGTAGCGAGCACACTGGCAATGACGATCGCCGGATTACCGGCGATGCACGATGCTTGGATGCAACCAAACTCTGCAAGTTGGTGGCTGTGGGCTGGAGTAGCCGTATCAGCCGCAATGTCTTGTGCCGGTGCAAAAAGCTGGACGATCGAAGAAAGGTTTTTGCCGTCATCTAGCTTTATTTTCAATATCATGATGACATTCCTAGTTCTTCGGTGAATCAACAACCGCCCCTTCGGGACAAAATCCGGAGGAGGCGGATTTTGTTTTCCACTATTTTAGGTGAAAAGGGGAGGAGGAAAGGTTAGAATATAAATATGACATGGATATTTTATGCAGTCGGGTCGGCAGTTTTTGCTTCGCTTGTTGCTATATTTGGCAAGATTGGGCTCAAGGGTATAGACTCGACACTCGCGACCACACTTCGCTCGATGGTCATGGCGGTGTTTCTTATAATTGTATCTCTTTCTTTTGGTAAGTTTGGTGGCATCTCCAATCTGCCGGGCAAAGCCATCACCTTTATTATTTTTTCTGGTATCGCCGGAGCACTTTCTTGGCTCTTCTACTTTTTTGCCATCAAAAACGGGCCCGTCAGTGGAGTTGTAGCAATCGATCGCACTTCGGTCGTCTTTGCGATTGTGCTCGCCACACTTTTCCTTGGTGAAATCTTGACTTGGAAGATCGCCCTGGGCGGAATGATGATTCTAGGTGGAGCAATCCTCGTGGCTTTATAAAAAATATTGAAACAATATTTAATAAAAAATTAATAAAATACAATGGAAAATGCACCCAAAATAAATCTAGCAGAAAATTTTGACCAACAAGAATCAGGATCAGGTACAGAAAGTCACGACGAAAAGCAAAGGCGTGCGCAAGAAGAAATATCAAATAGGTATCATGAAGTAGAAGGGATGTTTGGTTCTGGGGAAAGGGTGGTTAAAGGCATAATGCGGGTAATCAATCACGGTGTGGTTAATCCTTCAGAAAGATCTTGATTATTTATTTTATTCGTAACATTTCGTAATTTTTCGCATAATTTTCGTATATGAAAAAACCCGTCAAAAGTCCAATCGATTTTATGGTCGCCCAAGCCCAACTCGAAACCGATATCGCCAAAGAGATAGTAGAGAGTATAAGGCAAAAACAAGACTCCAACGGACAAGCCGAGTCGAGTAAATATTATGAAGAAAAGATGGCGCTCAAAATGCTCGACTTTTTTAAACAAGAAGAAAAGGTCATTACCCTTTATGCCGAAGCCAAAACCAGTTACCCCATAATGGCCGAACTGATGGAGAATAAGAGGCCATA
>CAYMOW010000004.1:0-37657 GCA_964392285.1 uncultured Candidatus Saccharibacteria bacterium | reverse complement strand
GATAACGATTTAATCGAAAAACATTTAGACAATATTCGTGCCTTGCAAGCCCCGACCGGGCTCTTTATGGCTTCGCGTTCCGACGTCTCGACCGGCTACAACAAAGCTTGGCTACGCGACAACTTTTATACCTGCCTTGCATTTGAAGAAGTTGAGGAGTGGCAGACCGTGCGCCAAGTTTGGAAAGCGATCTTGCAAATCTTTATCAAGCACAAAGACAAAATAGACTGGGCGAGGAAAAACAAACCCTACGCCACTTACCAATACATTCACGCCCGCTACAACCCAGAAACCTTTGAGGAGTTTTGGGAAGAATGGGGCAACAAACAAAACGACGCCGTCGGTGCCATACTTTTCAAACTGGGTGATTTGACCGAAAAGGGGATCGAGATCGTAGAAACTGCGGAAGAAAAGTTGGCGGTGCAGATTTTGGTCGACTATCTCGAGTCGATCGAATATTGGCAAGACCCAGACAATGGAGTTTGGGAAGAATACGAAGAATTGCACATGTCTTCGGTTGGTGCCTGTGTGGCTGGCCTCAAGAAAATCCGTTCGATCGAGGGTATCAATGTGCCGAACTACCTGATCGAGAAGGGTGAGGCAAGTTTGCGACGCGTTTTGCCACGCGAATCGACTAGCAAATTTAGTGACCTGGCTTTGCTTTCGCTTATCTACCCATTTGATGTCGTAGACGAAAGAATAGCCCGGCAGATTGTCCGCAAAGTAGAATACCACCTAACTCGCGAGCGGGGAGTTATAAGATACAAGAACGACAGATACTACAACAAGAATGAAGATGGTTATAGCGAGGAAGCCGAATGGTGCTTTGGCTTTTCTTGGCTCGCGATTATTTATAATCAGTTTGCAATAACTCATCCCCCAACCCCTTCTCTTATTACAAGAGAAGGGGAGTCAGAAAAGTCAGATCGCGACAAAGCTCACTACTACTTGCAAAAAGCTATGGCCACGATTTACAACGACCAGATCCCCGAGCTCTACTACTCCGACTCGCCCAAACCAAACGATAATACACCATTAGCCTGGGCTGAGTCTCTTTTCATCATCGCGCTGTTGCGGGTAGGGAAATAATTCGTAAGTATTGACAAATACCGATTAAAATGTATTGTAATGATCGGTGGCTGGCAGACTAGCGTCCTTTCGCTCGAAAGAGCTATATGGAGTCTGTCTGCGGGGGTGAGATTGGAACCGTCTTGTTTATAAGACTATGTCTCCCGTGTCTCACTCCCTCATCATTTTTGATAAATATTTTGTCTAAAATGATGAGGGTGATTTGTTTTGCTTTTCAGGCGATCGCATCAAATGAATATGACACTACTTTACCCTCAAAACTTAGGTGGATTAGTATAAATCTGTTCGTAAGAACTATGCATAACGTATCCACCTTAACCTCTTGTGAGCTTAGCAGAGCGTGTTCGAAAGAACTTTTTGCAGATTGCTCACATGTTCTTTAAACAAATGTCCGCAAGGACTGAAGGGAGGTCTCGATGCGAATCATCGGGATCAGGCATCGTGTAAAGAAGACCGCCGAAGGAGAGGCAAGGCCCACGCAAGTGTGCATCCTCAACGACGGCAAAACAATCAACCTGGAGTTGGAGACGGAAACCGACGAGCTCGATTTTGTGCTCGGGCGCTATCCGACCAGCTTCCGCAAGGTGGAGAAGAACGAGGACATTTCTTCCGTTCCAAAACACCATGTGAAGTATCGCAAACTCAAAGAAGACGAGAATACGGAAGACTTCCATGTTTCGCAAATCCGCAAGGAAGGCAAGACGGTGGAAGTGGCTGTCCAAGTTCCATTCGCTTACGAAGGGCTTCAGTCCGGCGACAAAGTCGCGATGATTCTGGGAGGCTCGGGCGACAACCTCGCTTTCGCCCTAGCGCGACGGGGGCAGGAGATCAACTCAACGGTTCACCGAATCCCGCCATTCGCTTTTAAAGCGGTGCGGGAGAAGGCAACTGACGAGGACGCTCAGATTCTCGCTAACACTCTGTCAGAGTCGTCGTCTTTGTTCTACGAGGTCGGCCCTCGCGACCTTTCGCTAATTTTGCTTCGTGAGCGCCTTCGTGCACGCGTGGATGCAATGAAGGCCAGGATCGCCTGCGACCAGCGTTTGCGCCAGCACATGATCGGCACAATCTTCTGCACACCCGACGGAAAGTTTCCAGAGGGTGATGTGGAGAAGCAGTACGACCTCACCAAGGCCAACGACAAGATCTACCTCGCCCTGGTTTCGGAAGAAAACAAGCGCGAGCGTGAGCTGATCAAGGCCTGCGAAGCTTTGGATATTTACACCGAGCTCTTCAAACCGGTCGTCGGCCTCGGTCCGATGATTGCTTCCCGAATTATTGGGGCAGTCATCGACATTCGGCGATTCGAAACCAAGGCGAAGCTCCGCGCGTTTTGCGGGGTACACCTTCTGGGAGACGGTCGTTTCCCTCGTCGGCGCAACAACGAAGTTGCAAACTGGAACGGCGACTGCCGTCAGGCCTTGTTCCTGCTCGGTGACCAATTCAACCGCCGGCCCGAATCCCTCTGGGGCAAAAAACTCCTCTGGGCCAAGGCGAAGTATCGCACAAGCCACCCATATCCAGTGCTTGTGACTAAGGAAGGGCAACACTACGAGCTCCGCGAGGGCGAGTTCACCAAATCGGGTGGCACCTACACGGTGACTGTTCACGACAACGGTGAGACTCGCCAGATCGGTGGCCTCAAGGGAACGCTCCGCTACACCAACGGCCATATTCACAAAATGGCCACATGGTATGTATTGGGGAAATTCGTCGAGGCCTTGTTCCGTGACTGGTGGAAGCTCGAAAGGGCAAACACCAAATCGGAGGACATCGACGAAATCGCGGCCTAGGAGGATTATAGGTCGCATATCCGAAAGGATTTTGAGCGCCTTGTCCTCCGGGGGGTGGAATACTATGGTTATTCTCCACAGAGATTGGAGCAGACTTTCCACCCCTCAACAATTTTGTTCTTTTTTTGGGACTAGGACGCGGTTATCCGAAAGGAATATAAAATTCTTGTCCCACTCCCGTGAGGTATCGCGCAAGCGTTATCTCACGGGAACTCATCAAAGTTTAGAAAATAATTTTGTAAATTTTGATGAGGGTAATTAGTGGGCGGTGATTCCGAAAAGAAGCTTACTGATAATTTTACCCTCAAAATTTTGCTTGCTAGAACCGGGGTGTTTTTTGAACTATGTTGCTTTTGCAAGCAAACGCGGACTTTGATCGGCCTTTTCGAAAGAAATAGTAGGCCGTTGTCCGCCGCAATCATTCGTTCTTTCATAAGTTTGACAGATTAATGTTCCGGTGCCTTTGGCTATTGGTGCTGTGTCTGTCATGGGGTGAGATTATGATCTTCGTTTTTAAGAAGAAATTCTTCGACGGTATCTCGCCCCCTCATCATTTTTTGCAAAGTAAAATTTGTGAAAAATGATGAGGGTAAATAATTCGTTGATGCTCCTCGGAGCTAGAAAATGGGTTTTATCCTCAAAATTTGTCTGCTTACATTGGATTGTTGATTGACTATGAGCCAAATGTGCGGGCAATGGCGGACTGTCTGTGAAATGTTGTAAAAACTAAGCTACAGCTGTCCGCTGCAATCATTCGTTCTTTCATAAGTTTGGTGGACTAATCAGGACGTTCTCTTGTAAGAGGGATAACGTTAGAATGTCCATCAGCGCGGATTTTTGGCTCCCTTTCCAGAAGGATCGAACCCATGTATCCGCGCAGTTCTTTATAAATTCGCAGACTAGTAGTCGTTTGCCTGCAAAGGCTATGGCAGTTCTGTCTGCAAGGGCGAGATTTTTGAACCCATATTCGAAAGAATTTGGGGTAGGATATCTCGCCCCCTCATCATTTTTTATAAATTTTGTAGAAATTGATGAGGGTAATGGTGGCGTTTTGTTCTTGTTTTTTGGAACTAGGTTGCAATTTTACCCTCAAAATTTTGCTTGCTATCAACTGGGTGTTTTTAACTTTTGATTTGGTGCAAGCAAACGCGGACTTTGGTCGGCCTTTTCGAAAGAAATAGTAGGCTGTTGTCCGCTGCAATCATTCGTTCTTTCATAATTTTGTGCACTAGTTCCATCCCTTCCTTTCGAGGATTGAAGAGTACTGTGCACAAGGAGCGGATTAAACTACGGTTTTCCGAAAGGGATAGCAGTTGCCTATCCGCTCCGCAATCATAAGTTGCAGACTAGTTACCGGATTTCTGAAAAGAATTTTGGGCCATTGTCTGCCGTGGGCGAGATTAACTAAGAAGTGTTCGCAAGAACTCTAGTCGTCCGATCTCGCCCCCTCACCAAAATTTATAAGATTTGTAAATTTTGATGAGGGGAATTGAGTTTCGGTGTTTTTTTATAAAAACTTGTTGCGAGCTTTCCCCTCAAAATTTTGACTAGTATGGGAGTTCCGGAAACGGATCATCTTCGTCTGTCAAATGGTAGACTCAAATCATTTTTTCCGTTTGGAATTGAACCAGAGTGTCTACCAGCAATCATTGTTCTTTTGTAAAATTGGTAGGAGGGGCGGATTTGACATAGAGTCTCCGAAATGGATACAGTACTTCTATCCGCTCCGCAATCATTCGTTCTTTCATAAGTTCGGCAGACTACCTGACATGTTCTCTAACGAGATTGCATTGCGGTGTCTGCTATGGGCGAGATTATTGGGGTTTTATTCGGAAGAATTTCTGCCAGGCTATCTCGCCCCCTCATCATTTTTTGCAAAGTAAAATTTGTGAAAAATGATGAGGGTATATATTACATCCGCCCGACTCGCAGTCGTTGCGGGCGGACCACACGAAAAAAGCCAAGGGTCACCCTTGACAGGAGAGGGTTATCCACAGGGGAGGCTTGCAAAGTTGACAAGAATTTTTATGCGGTTATAATAGAGCTTACGATTGAGTTCTGGATGTCAAGCTTAGTGCTGTGAATAGCTAAAGAGTGCTTATTTACAGCCATATTTTAATAGCCAACCAACCTTCTCGTTTTGAATAAATCAAACGAAAATAGTTAAAGAAGGGCCAAGCAAAATGCCCCGATGTTTTTTCGGGTGCGTTTTGCGTTATTTAATAGAATAAAAAATATGCAAAAATTATTGCCCAAGAAATTCTTCAGCAAATACAAGAAGCCTCTAGTCGAGGTGCCGAACTTGGTGATGGACCAGCTCGATTCTTTCCGCTGGCTGGTTGAAAAAGGCCTCGAAGAGGTCCGGAGCGAGTTTGCGGTGATCAACGACTTCACTGGCAAAAAGTTCAAATTCGAATTTCTCGGCTTTGAGCTCGAAAAACCAAAATACGACGAATATTTTGCCAAAGAAAAGAAGCTCTCTTATGAAGCCACTCTTAAGGCCCGTGTCAAACTGACCAACAAAATTTTGGGTACCGAGAAAGAGCAAGAAATCTTTATGACCGAGTTTCCGATGATGACACCGCACGGCACATTCGTCATCAGCGGAATCGAACGCGTCATCGTGCCTCAGCTCGCGCGATCTTTCGGTGTCTTCTTTACTTCGCTCGAAGCCAAGGGCCAGAAACTTTTTGGGGCCAAGATCATCCCTTCGCGCGGAGCTTGGATCGAAATCGAGACCGACATCGACAAGACTCTCTATGTCCGCATCGACCGCAAGAGAAAGTTTGCCGTCACCGCGCTTTTGCGAGCCTTCGGCGCCGAAACCGATTCGGAAATCAAAGCCCTCTTTGAAGACAAGGCCAATGCCAAAGAGTACATCGAAAAGACTTTGGCCAAAGACAGTGCCAAGACCGCCGGAGACGCTTATGTCGAGATTTACCGCCGGCTCCGCGATGGCGATTTGGCCACAGCCGAGAACGCCAAAGAATTTTTCAACGCACTTTTCAGTGCCGAAAGATACGACTTGCAAAAAGTCGGGCGTTTCCGCTTTAACTCACGCTTCAATCTACCCACTCACGGCAAAGACGCCGAACGCAAGACCCTCAATCTCGAGGACATCGCACTTGTGGTCAAACACATTATCGACCTCAATACCACCCCTGGCGCCGAAGAAGACGACATCGATCACCTCGGCAGTCGTCGAGTGCGCTATATGGGCGAGATGATGCAACAAAAATTCCGCATCGGTATGGCCCAGATCAAGCGCAATATGCAAAACCGCATGTCGACCGTCGAAACCGACGTGACCTTGCCGATCAACTTTATTATGCCGAAACCTTTGCAGGCGCGAATCAAAGAATTCTTCACCACCAATCAGCTTTCTCAGTTTATGAACCAAGAAAACGCGCTTTCCGAAATCGAGCACCTCCGCTTACTTTCAGCGCTTGGCCCTGGTGGTCTAAACCGCAGTCGCGCCGGCTTTGAGGTCCGCGACGTGCACCCCAGCCACTATGGTCGGCTTTGTCCGATCCACACACCAGAAGGTCCAAACATTGGTCTGATTCTCCACCTTTCGGTTTATGCTCGAATCAACGAATTCGGCATGATCGAAACTCCTTACGCCAAAGTTAAAAACGGTGTTGTAACCAAAGAAATCGAATACCTAAACGCTCTCGAAGAAGAAAAGTTTGCCATCGCTCACGCCGCCACTCCGTTCGACCAAAACGGCAAAATCGAGAAAGAACTGGTCGAGGTGCGCCAAAACGGCAAGCCAACTCTGGCCCACAAAGACAAGGTTGATTATATGGACGTGGTCAGCAACCAAGCTTTTTCGATCGCAACTTCGATGATTCCTTTCCTCGATCACAACGACGCGAACCGCGCTCTGATGGGTTCGAACATGCAAAAGCAAGCTACACCTTGCGTCTTGCCCGAAGCCCCGCTCGTGGCAACTGGTATGGAAGGTCCGGCCATGCGCGACACTGGACGCTTGATCATTGCCCTAAATGACGGCATTGTCACCGCAGTCGACGGCAAACATATCGCAATCAAAACCACAAACGGCAAAGAAGATTCTTACAAACTGGTCAACTTTGCCAAGACCAATTCCGCTACCTGTCTACACCAGCGACCAATCGTCAACGTTGGCGACAAGGTCAAACGCGGCGACTGCCTAGCCGACACCCTGACCTCGGTTGGTGGTGAAATGGCTTTGGGTCAAAACATTTTGGTCGCCTTCCTTTCTTGGTCTGGTTCCAACTACGAAGACGCCATCATTCTTTCCGAACGTTTGATCAAGGACAGCAAATTCACCACCGTTCACATCGATGAAGTTGTGATCAACGTGCGCGACACCAAGCTCGGTCCAGAAGTTACAACCTGCGATATTCCAAACGTCGGCGAAAGCAAACTCAAAAATCTGGCCGAAGACGGTATCGTGCGCATCGGCGCCGAAGTCAGCCCTGGCGACATTTTGGTCGGCAAGATTACACCAAAGGGCGAGACCCAGCTGACTCCAGAAGAACGTCTGCTCCGATCACTTTTCGGCGAAAAAGCTCGCGATGTCAAAGACACCTCGAAGCGTGTCGAAGGTGGCAAGAAAGGTCGCGTCATCAATGTTCAAATCTTTAGTCGCGAAAAGGGCGACAAGCTCGAAAGTGGTATCATCAAGAGAATTCACATCGAGATCGCTCAGATCCGCAATGTTTCGGTCGGCGACAAATTGGCCGGTCGACACGGCAACAAAGGCGTTATCTCCAAAATCCTACCGATCGAAGACATGCCTTATATGGCCGACGGCACACCAGTCGACATTATTCTGACCCCGCTCGGCGTGCCAAGCCGTATGAACCTCGGACAAATTCTTGAAGTCCATCTCGGATTGGCAGCCAAAAGCCTGGGCTACCAAGCAGTCGTGCCTCCTTTTGCTGGCGCCACCGATACCGAAATCAAAGAAGAGCTCAAGAAAGCTGGCTTGGCCGAAGATGGCAAAACCCAGCTCTATGACGGCCGGACCGGTGAAGCCTTCAAGCAGAAAACCAGCGTGGGTTATATGTATATTCTAAAACTCGACCACATGGTAGAAGACAAAATCCACATGCGTTCGATCGGACCATACTCGCTTATTACCCAACAACCTTTGGGCGGTAAAGCTCAAGGTGGCGGTCAGCGCTTCGGCGAAATGGAAGTCTGGGCACTCCTCGGTCACGGTGTAGCTCACACCTTAAAAGAAATGTTGACCATCAAGTCCGATGATATCCTCGGCCGAAGCGCGGCTTTCGACGCAATCGTCAAGGGCGAAAAAATCCAAAGCGACAATCTGCCGGCCGCCTTCAATGTGCTTTTGAGCAATTTGCGAGGTCTGTCGCTCGATGTCGATTTATTAAAAGATGAAAACCAAAACCGCAATGACAACTAAAATCACCAACGTCAACGATTTCGATATGATGCGACTTTCGCTCGCTTCACCAGAAAAGATCAAAGAATGGTCGCACGGCGAGGTCACCAAACCCGAGACCATCAACTACCGCACCCAGCGCAGTGAGCGCCACGGCCTCTTCGACGAAAAGATTTTCGGCCCGGACAAGGATTTCGAATGTTATTGCGGTAAGTATAAGGGTATCCGTTACAAAGGTATTGTCTGCGAAAAATGTGGTGTCGAGATCACTCGCTCGATCGTGCGCCGAGAAAGAATGGGCCATATCGATCTGGCCGCTCCGGTCGCCCATATTTGGTTCCTCAAGAGTATGCCTTCGCGTGTTGCACTTATCATGGGTTTGACCTCGATTGATGTCGAAAAGGTTGTCTACTTTGCCGGTTACATCATCACCAAAGTTTCAAACGAAGAAAAACAAGAAATCCTCAAAGATCTAGACGCCGAGTTCAAAACCAAAGTCAAGCAATTGACCGAAGAAAAACAAAAAGAAGAACTAAAAGAAAAGTTGCTCGCCACCAAGCGCGAGATCGAAAACATCGAGGTCGGCAAGATCATCGACGAAGTCGAGTATCACAATTACTCGCTCAAATACGGCACTCTTTTTGAAGCCGAAATCGGCGCTGAGGCGATTTATAACATCTGTCGCAATATCGATCTACACAAACTCGAAACCAAACTCAAAGAAGAACTCGAGAAAACCAAATCTGTCGACGCCGGCAAAATTGCCAAACGACTTTCTTTGGTTCAGTCGATGATCCGATCGGGTGTGCGTCCAGAGTGGATGTTCTTGACCCGCATTCCGGTTATTCCACCGGCCATGCGTCCGATGGTGCCTCTCGACGGCGGCCGCTATGCTACAAGCGATGTCAACGACCTCTATCGTCGCGTCATCAACCGCAACAACCGTCTAAAGAAATTGCGCGAAATCAATGCACCGGACGTAATCTTGCGTAATGAAAAAAGAATTCTTCAGGAAGCCGTCGACGCTCTGCTCGACAATTCGATTCGTCATAACAACAAAGATCAAGCAATGTCGCAAACCGCCAAAGCTCGCGAACTCAAGAGCCTAGCTGACAACCTCAAGGGTAAGCGCGGTCTTTTCCGCCAAAACTTGCTCGGTAAACGCGTCGATTATTCTGGCCGTTCAGTGATCGTTGTCGGTCCGGAGCTCAAACTGCATCAGTGCGGTCTGCCTAAACACATGGCTCTCGAACTTTTCCGACCCTTTATCATCGCCGAACTTCTAAAACAAGAATTGGCTTACAACGTCCGAGGTGCCGGCCGATTGATCGACGAAGAAATTCCAGAAGTCTGGGCCATTCTCGAAGACGTTATCAAAAACAAATATGTGCTTCTAAACCGCGCCCCAACTCTGCACCGTCTTGGTATTCAAGCTTTTAAACCGGTGCTGATCGAGGGCAACGCGATCCAAGTCCACCCACTCGTTTGTAACGCCTTCAATGCCGACTTCGACGGCGACCAGATGGCCGTGCATGTGCCACTTTCAGACGAAGCTCAAAGAGAGGCCGAAATGATTATGGCTTCTGATAAAAATATTTTGAAACCTGGCTCGGGCGACCCGACCATTTCGAACAAGCCACTCGATATTATCCTTGGCTGTTTCTGGATGACCAAAGAAGTTTTGGGCGAAAAAGGTGAGGGTATGATTTTCCCTTCGCCGAACACAGCTATTACCGCTTACGATTTTGGTTTGGTTGATTTCCGAGCCAAGATCAAAGTCCTCGGCACCGATTCGCCCAAATACGCCAAATTCGATGGACAGATCTTTGAGACCACCATCGGACGCTTGCTCTTCAATTCGGTTTTGCCCAAAGACTATCCTTACATCAACAACGAGATGGACAACAAGAAAGTCAAAGCTATGGTTGACGACCTGATCCAGCAATACGGCATCGAAGCTATTCCGGCGATTATGGACAAGATCAAGGAATTCGGCTTCCGCTATGCGACCGTCTCGGGCACCACTTGGGGTCTCGATGACATCTTGGTACCAAAAGACAAATACGAAGTCATCGCTCAAGCCAAAAAGAAGATTGCCGAAATCGAAGAACAATACGAAGCTGGCTTGCTCTCTTACAACGAAAAGCGTATCAAAAATATCGAAATCTGGACCGCCACCAAAGAAGAGGTCGAGAAACTTTTGCAGAACACGCTCGACAAAGCCGGGTCGGTTTATGATCTTGTAAAATCTGGTGCTCGAGGTTCGATGGGCCAACTTACACAGATGGCTGGTATGAAAGGCTTGATCGTCAATACCAAAGGCGAGACGATCGACTTTCCGGTTATTTCTTCGAACAAAGAAGGTCTGACTCCGCTCGAATACTTCATTACCACCCACGGTGCCCGCAAAGGTCTAACCGACACTGCTCTCAACACTGCCAAGGCCGGTTACCTGACTCGCAAACTTTTCGATGTTGCTCAAGATTCGCTCGTGACCGAGGCCGATTGTGGCACCAAAGAAGGTGTTGTGCTCTCTCGAAAAACTTCTTCAGGTATCGAAATTTCTTTGGCCAAGGTTGCCAAGGGCCGATTCTTGGCCGAAGACGTCAAAGACCAAAAGGGTGAGGTTCTCTTCAAACGCAATCACTACATCACTCGCAACGACGCTAAGAAAATCGAAGACGAAGGTGTCGAAAGTGTCGTCGTGCGTTCGCCTCTAACTTGCAAAACTCTCGAGGGTATCTGTGTCCACTGCTATGGTTCAGACTTGGGCAAAAACAAAGTCATCGAACTCGGCGAAGCTGTCGGCACCGTGGCCGCTCAAGCGATCGGTGAACCGGGCACTCAGCTTACAATGCGTACTTTCCATGCCGGTGGTGCCGCTCAAGTTGGCGGTGACATTACTTCCGGTCTGCCTCGAGTCGAAGAAATATTCGAGAACCGCAACCCAAAAAACCCAGCTGTTATTGCCAAGGTTGAGGGCGTTGTGAGCGAAATCAAAAACGAGGGCAAAGAAAAAGTTTTGATCATCTTGCCAGAAGAAGGCGAGAAGTCCAAGAGCAAAAGCAATACCGAATATCCGATCCACTTCAACCGCACTGTCTTGGTCAAAGTTGGCGACAAGGTAGAGAAGGGCGACCTCTTGACCGACGGCTCGGCCGACCTCGACGAGCTCTTCAAATACGCTGGTCGCGAGAAGACCCAGAACTACATCATTCACGAAATTACCAAAATTTACGAGCTTCAGGGTGAACCGGTTTCGCGCAAACACATCGAAGTCATCATTCGCCAAATGTTCTCACGCGTCAAAGTCAAAACACCAGGCGACACCGAATTCTCGCAAGGCGACATCATTTCTCGCGCTCAACTACTTGAGGCCAACGAGCAAGTCAAAGATCGAGGCGGCGAAGAGGCCAAGGCCGAACCATTGCTCCTCGGCATTACCGAAGTTTCGCTTTCGCGCCAGAGCTTCCTCTCCAGTGCTTCCTTCCAACACACCACTCGAATGCTTATCCAAAATGCTTTGCGTGGCACCACCGACCATCTTAAAGGCTTGAAAGAAAATGTCATTCTCGGCCGTCTGATTCCAGCCGGCACCGGCTTTGTCGGTAGCGAAAAGCACAAAATGATCTCCGAACTGCAAAACGATTCCAAAGCAAACTAGTCAGTCAGCGTCTTGGTGTGGTGTCAAAAAATAATTATGACTTCACCCGTAGAAGAAATAAAGGCAAAGCTCGGCATAGTCGATGTTCTCGGCGGGTATTTGAAATTGGAAAAAGCTGGCATCAACTACAAAGCGCGCTGCCCCTTTCACAACGAAAAGACACCGAGCTTCTTTGTTTCGCCCGCACGCCAAAGTTTTTATTGCTTCGGTTGTGGCGAGAAAGGCGACATCTTTTCTTTTGTTGAAAAGTTTGAGGGCATCGATTTCAAATCGGCCCTGACGATCTTGGCCGAGCGAGCCGGTGTCAAGCTCGAAAAGTTTAGACCAGAAAAAGCCGAGGCAAAAGCAGAAAAAAAAGAGAAAGAATTGATCTACGAGATCATGGAAGAGGCGACTCAGATCTTTGAAAAAAATCTAACCAAAAACAAAGAGGCCCAGAGCTACCTCAAACGCCGAGGCCTCGACCCAAAGACAAGCAAAGACTGGCGCCTCGGTTGGGCCGAAGACGAGTGGCGCGGACTCGCAAGTCAGCTAGAGCGCTACGACAAAAAGATTTTGCAAACAGCTGGATTACTCAAAGAGAAAGACGGCAAATTTTACGACACCTTTCGTGGACGCATAATCTTTCCGATCAGCGACTCGAGTGGCAAGGTAATCGCTTTTTCTGGCCGATCCTTCCCAGACAAGGAGGGTGCACCTAAATATCTAAACTCACCAGAAACGCCGATCTTTCACAAAAGCGAAGTGCTTTATGGCTGGCATTTGGCTAAAAATGCTATGCGCAAACTCGATTACGCCGTGCTGGTCGAGGGTCAGATGGATCTGCTGCTTTGTCATCAAATCGGCATTCACAACACCGTCGCCTCTTCCGGCACCGCCCTAACGGAGAGTCATTTGCGCAAAATCAAAATGCTGACCAACCGCGTCATTGTCGCTTACGATTCTGACAGTGCCGGCGAAAGTGCCACCGAAAGGGCTTCAGCTTTAGCCCTTTCGCTCGAAATGGAGATCAAGATCGCAAGCCTACCAGCAGGCGAAGATCCGGCCTCACTTGCCCTCAAAGATCCAAGCCTCCTCAAGGAGAGTTTGCGCAAAGCTGTGCATCTGGTAGACTTTACATTAAATAGAATAAGTAGAAACAAACGGGGCACAGCCCTCTTGAAAGAAGTAGAGAAGAAGGTTTTACCTTACTTCAAATACATCAAAAGCGAAATCGAACGATCGCACTTCGTGCGCAAAATAGCTTCGAGTATAAACGTTACGGAAGAAGCGGTTTTGAAAGAGCTTACTCGAATCAAAGACGAACCGACAAATCAAAACAAAATTCTAAGCAAAGCCGGACTGACGGCAGAGGAGATGCTTGCCGGCTTGGTTTTCCTCGGTCAAAATCCGAAGCTCGAAGAAAGATGGCGAACCATCGCCGGAGAGACCGAGGTCGATGAATTGCTAGAAACATTAACACCAGAAAAAGAGGCTTTGCTCTTCCGGCTCGAAGCGAGCTCGGTCAATGGCGAAGAAGTTCTGAATCGAATAGAGCTACAAAGCCTCAAAGATAGACTGCGTCAGAGAACCCAAGAACTCGATAGTGCCGACAAAGAAAGTGCCAAACAAATCAAAGTCGAGATAGAACAAATCGCCCAAAAGATCCAAACCTTATCAAATAAATAAAAAGCTATGGCCAAAAAACCAAACAAACTCAAAAAAATAAAGAAAGCCCGCCTACAAAAAACGAAAAAGATCAAAGCCAAACAGGTGGTCAAAAAAGTCGCCAGCAAAAAGAAACCAGCGAGCAAAACGATCAAAAAGTCGCCTGAAAAAAGCAAAGCCAAAAAGGTTGTTTTGGAAGCGGACCTAAAAAGAGAAAAGCTTTTGGCCAAAGGCAAGGAGCGCGGCTTTATTACCTACGACGAAATTCTAAAAGAATTTCCAACCATCGAAGATGATGTAGAACTTTTGGAAAAGTTTTATGATGAGTGCGCCACAAGCGGTATCGAAATTCTCGAGGGCGGCAAACTACTTGAAGATACAATCGAGCTCAAAGGCAAAAATGCTTTTGAAGACGAAATGTCTTACGACTCGATTCAGATGTACCTCAAAGAAATCGGTCAACATTCCCTGATTAGCGGTGCCCAAGAAAAGGAACTAGCGAGACGGATCATCGCCGGCGACGATGAAGCAAAGAACATTCTAGCCCGCGCCAACTTGCGACTGGTTGTCTCGATCGCCAAAAAATATGTCGGCCGAAGCGCCGACCTGACGCTTCTCGACCTGATCCAAGAGGGTAACCTCGGCCTTTTCAAAGCGGTCGACAAATTCGACTGGACCAAAGGTTTTAAATTTTCAACCTACGCCACCTGGTGGATTCGCCAAGCTATTACCCGCGCCCTCGCCGACCAGAGCCGAACCATCAGAGTGCCGGTGCATATGGTCGAAACCATCACCAAATACAAGCAAGTCGTTCGTCGATTGAGCCAAGATCTCGGACGCGACCCTCTTCCTGAAGAAATCGCCGTCGAAATGAACCTCGAACCAGACAAGATTTATATGATCGAGAAGATCGACCAAGGCACCGTCTCGCTCGAAACTCCGATCGGTGAAGATGGCGACGACAGCAAATCAACTCTCTCTGACTTTCTGGCCGACGAAAAAATCCTTTCACCAGAACAAGAAAGCAATCGCCGAATCATCCGCGACCAACTGATGGAGATACTCTCCGAATTGCCAGAAAAAGAGCGCAAGATTATCGAAATGCGCAACGGCCTGCAAGATGGCATCTACCACACCCTTGAAGACGTAGGCAAGGAATTCGGTGTGACCCGCGAACGCATTCGCCAAATCGAAGCCAAGGCTCTCGAAAAGATGCGCTCCCACGAAAAGGCCCAACGCCTCCAACATTTTCTCTAAAATAGCTACCTTGACTTTTTAGCCTCAGAGGAATATACTGTGGATACATTCGGGATTTTCCCGCGACCCCGCTGAAAAGCGGGGAATATTTATTTATAGAGCTTATCAAAACCTATCTTAACTTCTCTCAAATCTCCGTCATCCAGGGTACCTAAAGACATCGCTTTTCCCATTTATTTCCGAACCAACATTTTCACCCAAACTCATCCACCACATATCACCCTCAGAAACGAACGGAGGCTTTACTTCTTTATTATGCAGTGTTTTCTTGAGCTCAATCCATTCATTAAACCTCTTATCTTTCATCGAACCATTTTACCATAAAATAATTTCCAGCTGTGGTATATTATTGTGACAATGGAAAGTGCATTTAACGACTTGTATAAAAAGCTAAATCAGGGGCAGAAGGAGGCGGTGGATACCATAGAGGGTCCAGTGATGGTAATTGCCGGTCCAGGCACGGGCAAAACTACCGTCCTCACTTTGCGTATCGCAAATATCTTGAAGCAAACCGACACTCCACCGTCGGGCATTTTGGCGCTCACATTTACCGAAGCAGGTGTCAAAGCTATGCGCATGAAGCTCCGCGAGATTATCGGTGCGCGAGCAAACGACGTGCGGATTCACACCTTTCATGGTTTTGCTGCGTCTATTATTTCCCAATACAGCGACCACTTTCCGCATCTGCAAGGCGAGCAGATGACCGAGATCGATGCTGAAAATTTGGTGCGCGATATCCTAACCGAAAAAGATTTTTGGAAATTGCGTCCAGCGGGCGATCCCGAATATTATGTCGGCAAAATCATCAGCACGATTAGCTCGGCAAAGCGCGAAGCATGGACACCAGAGATGATCGAGGAATTTGCAAGAAGTGAAATTGAGCGGCTAAAGCAAGACCCAGAGTCGATCTCGACGCGAGGCAAGAGCAAGGGCGAGCTCAAGGGTGTCACCCTCGACCGGATCGAAAAGTGCGAGAAAACCACCCTTTTCGCTCGAGTCTACGACCTCTACGAGCAAAGAAAAAGAGCAAGCAAGCTCCTCGACTTCGATGACCTAATCTTTGAGCTTTTGCAAGCACTCAAAAATGACGAGATTTTGCTGCGTTCAATCCAAGAACAATTTCTATATATATTGATCGACGAACACCAAGATACAAACGACGCGCAGAACGCGATCATAAAAATCATTGCCGATTTTTTCGATACACCCAATCTCTTTATTGTCGGTGACGAAAAGCAGGCAATCTATCGCTTTCAGGGTGCTTCGGTCGAAAACTTTTTGAAATTCCAAAAACTCTGGGGCACAATGCGGCTCATCGCTCTCCAGACCAACTACCGTTCCCATCAGAGCATTTTGGATGCGAGCTTCGCGATGATTGACAACAATTATGACGAAGACGAACACAAAGATCTGCGGATCAAGCTAGCTGCGGAAAAAACTCGCACCGAGAGACCAATCGAAGTGCTCGTCGCAGAGGGCGGACAATCAGAGACACTTTCTTTGGTCGAAAAAATCAAAGGGATTATGGAGCAAGACAGCCAAGCGACAGTTGCGATAATTGTGCGCAAAAATGCAAACATTGCCGAATTTGCACAAGAGCTCGATCAGGCAGGGCTCGAATATTCGGCTGAGGAGGGAAGCGAGGTTTTTGAAAGCAGTCTAGGTCAGCTCTTCTTTTCTCTCGCCGAGTTTTTTATCGATCCGGCCAAAATCGAGCACTTGGCGACGGGGATCGCGACCTCCCTTTGGAAACTCGACTTCAGTGAAAGAGTTGAGATTTTGCAAGCGATCCGCTCAAGCCAAATCGAGAGACTCGATCAGAAAATACCCGAGCTAAAGAATCTTCTCAAATATTTGGAGACCGAGGCGCCGCTCGCTTTTCTTTCTTTGCTTGCCGAACACTCCGGTCTGCTACACCTCACCTTGAGCAGTCCAAAACAGATGCAAATCTGGCGCGATATTTACTCTTTGGCTGTAAGTCTCTGCAAGCAAAAATCGATTGAGAGCCCCAAACGGCTACTCGAAGAGATGCAGGCCTTTAGAAAATCAGCCGGAAAAAGAGTGATCAAGTTTAAAAAAGGAGACCCAAGCGCCAAAATTTGCGTCATCACCGCACACGGTTCAAAGGGATTGGAATTTGATTATGTCTTCCTACCCAAAAGCACCGAGGAGAATTGGGCTATCCGCAGTCGCCACGATGCTTTCGTCTTGCCCGAAAACAAAACCAACGAAGACTTCATCAAAGATGAACGCCGACTTTTCTACGTCGGACTGACCCGTGCACGCAAACACGTGGTCATAAGCTACTCCGAAACGAGCGAACTCGGCAAGCCGTTTACGAGATTGCGCTTTATCGACGAACTGGCAAGCGACCATCTGTTGGAAGTGAGAGCTCCCGAGCTAGAAAGAGCTTTGGACGGCAGAGCCCAAACCAAGAGGGCTGCAAACCACCAAAAAGAGTTGCTTGATTTTATGAAGATAAGCCTCCTCGAGAAAGGCCTTTCGGTCACGGCGCTCAACCACTTCCTAGAATGTCCAAACAAATTTATTTATAAAAGTATTCTAAAGGTACCCGAACCGCCAAGTCCGCATTCTGAAAAAGGCAATGCCATGCACGAAGCCATGAACCAAATCTGGCGCCAAAGACAGGCTGGTAAAAATTTGGATACCCAGACTATTGAAAAAATGATAGTCGAAGCTGCTCAAAATTATTTCAAAAAATCGCTCCTCGCCAAAAACGAAAAGCTCCCAGCCGTCGAAGAACTGACCAAAAATGCCAAGTTGGTTGCCAAAGCTTTGATCGAACACTTCTCTTGGCCGGGCGAAATAAAATCAGAGACTTGGTTTGAAGCGCCTTTTGAATTTAAATATCAAGACAAAACAATGGAGGTGCGTCTGCACGGCAAACTCGATGCTTTGCTTATCGATCAAAAGAGCGTCAAAGTATTTGATTATAAAACCAAAGAGGGGATGAGTGAGCGCGCCATTCGGGGCGAGACCGAAAACGAAGACGGCGGCTACCTGCGCCAACTTATTTTCTACAAAATCTTAATCGACAATGACCCGAACCTCCAGCACAAAAATCAAGAATTTGCGCTCGCCTTCATCAAACCGAACAAGAGTGGCGCCTGCCCGATTGTGAGCCTCTCGGTCAGCGATGCCGAGGTCCTCGACCTTAAAGAAAAAATCGCCTCGCTTTTTGAATCCGTCTGGTCCGGCTCGATCCTCTCTGCTCACTGCCCCGACCCCAAATGCGAATTCTGCAATCTCTCCAAATTACACCACACCTAAAAAGGACAAGGGTCACCCTTGTCTTTTTTTAATGCAAAACAAAAAGCGGGCGGGGAGTCTACGACCCCCGCCCGTGAATACTCCGTCTGGAAAAGCCCCCTGTCTACCGGTGTTCAAAGAGAAACAAAAGCACAAAAAAGAGCACAACTGACGCTCCCCACGATCCAAAGAAGATCTTCTCAAGAAGAGAATCGAACTCCCCATCGGCAAACCGGAATCGGATATCCGCCTTCCGGTTTTCTCTCTTTTTTCTCGCCACCCATTCCTCGACATTCTGTGACCCTGGGAAAATTTCCTTTTGTAGAGAGAAGGAAATATTTCGCTGAGACAGGAACGGGATGAAGAGCTTTGGACCCTCCATCCAACAACCGAGGTGCGCATTAGGATATGGTCTACCCGAGGAATAATACACACCTCCCGAACTATGCCCACCATCGTTCGAGTTTGAAAATGTGAGCGTGTCGCGGACAACGAGTCTTCCATCGATCCGCCAACCAATTTCCTCAGCTCTCTTGTAGTCAGACACGGAACACACCGCGACTCGATTAGCGAGGGAGTTGGTAACAAATTGGGGGAGGTACCTCCATGCTCTGTTTTTTAAATCTGTAATACAAATCGTCGCGAAAAAAATCGCGAGACAAAAAACCAGCAGCAACAGACAGGCTAACACAGGCATTGCTCTTTCTCCTACTAAAGAATTATTCGACGACTCCACCGTAGGGAGTGGGCGAATAGTCAGACAAACCTTAGATGTCTGGCAGCGGTAATATATCACAGAATTGCCATTCTGTCCAGCCTTTAACCGGCGCTCAAACTATCCAAAGCCAAATGCGAATTCTGCAATCTCTCCAAATTACACCACACCTAAAAAGACAAGGGTCACCCTTGTCCTTTTTTTAATACAAAACAAAACGCGGGCGGGGAGTCTACTACCCCCGCCCGCGAACACTCCGCTCACTCAAACATCAGGCAGAGCACAATTGGGACAATTGTGAACGTAGCATAAATCACTACCATCGGCCAAAGTGCCCGACCCATGGGGAACCAAATGACGGACGTTCTAACCGCAAACTTGCGGCGCCATCCCCCTTCATCACCACTTGGTACATTGCGGTCCCAATACCTTCCGAGAAAGCCTGCCCACAAGAGAAGGAGCAGTGATCCAAGAGCCCAAAAAGACAATTTGAGCATTTCTTACCTCCATTACCATTAGAGCATGGTTATTTATCATTTGTCTATTTTTTCAAATCCGTCTGGTCCGGCTCGATCCTCTCTGCTCACTGCCCCGACCCCAAATGCGAATTCTGCAATCTCAGAAAGTTATAGCCAAATTTTCCTAAGGCGAGACCTTAGGAAAGTTGATTCGATTACTATTGTCAAGAAAATCGCGACCGCGAAAAAGTGGTAAATCATAAATTTTAAATGAGCCTTGTTACCATATTTGGTAATCCACACCATTGTTGAAATACTTACTCCGGTATGATATAGTTGTAGCAAGGAGTAAGACCTCTTGCGTTGGGGTACCGGATGGAACCTCGTTAAAGCAAGGGGCTTTCTTTTTATCAAGGAAATAAAAGCTTTTCTTCAATTATTTTATCCTTGATGATTTCGTAATACTCATAATCTCCTCTCTCGTATTTTCTAAATATGGCCCATGATACAAAGTCCACCAAATCTTTGATTTGGGCTACACACTTTAGCAATCTCTTTCGAGTAATTGGTTTTTCATTAAAAGCGTGAAGTTCGCCAAGATTTTTGTGTTTTTTCTTTAGAGATTTCCAGATCTTTTTTACAATTTTTTCTAAAGTTCTGGGATTTTCAACAATTGCAATAGTAAACAAAAACCATTTACTAGAACCTTTACTAAAACCCAAATCACCACTCTCATCGAGAAATATGTGTGTCATAAACTAGCTCGCCAAGATGAGGTCGATGATTTGTTTGAGTTGGGTATAAGGATAGGCGCCTTCGAGTGGATAGTATTCGTCTGTTTTGGTATCGATCAAAACGCTATAGGGAGTGCCGAGCGCACCAAGCTCTTGAGCGTTTTGGACATAAGCTTGAATCTTGGGCAAAAACTGGCCACTCTGCAAACAGGTATTGAAGGCTGTTTCGTCTAGACCGATCTCCTTTGCAATCTTGGGCAAGAGCGTCAGATCGAGGCCGTCGTTTGAAGGTGTAATTTCATAAATCTTGTTGGTGTATTGCCAGAATTTGGAGTTGCCCCCAAGCTCACCGGCACACTCGAGCGCCTCGGCCTGCTTGAGCGACTTTTGATGCAAAGCTTCGATTGGAAAATGACGATAAACCCAGGCCACATTACCAGTACTGCCATAATCTTGCATAATAGCGTTCATTGTCGAATGAAAGACTTTGCAAAACGGACATTCGGTATCAGAATATTCAACGATCACAACCCGGGCCGAAGGATTGCCCAAAACAAAATCATTTTGATCGACTGGGCGTAGAACCGACTTGATCGACAGACTACCTTTGGCATCACCCTGACGGGCGACATCGGTCGGCGAAAGATCGGGGCTAGTCATCCGACCATTAAGATAAATTCCACCCCCGATCAAAAGTCCGGCCAAAATGATCGAGACGGGCAAGGTTAGTTTGTCAGTCCAACTTTTGGTCGGGCCTGTTGGAGCTGTAGTGTTTTCATCCATAATTTTGGGAGTTAATTATAAAGTGTAGTAATATTATTGTATCATGACAGGAATAGGGGATTCAATTGTGTTGGGATTAATCCAGGGCTTAACCGAATTTTTGCCCGTCTCTTCTTCTGGGCATTTAATCTTAGTACGCGAGTGGCTTGGCCTTTCTTTGCAAAACACTATTTCCTTCGACATTCTTCTCCACCTTGCGACTCTCTGCGCGATTGTGATCTGCTTTTGGGGTGATATCCGAAGAATTTTTATTGACCTCAAGTCACAAGGGCTTGCCACCCGCTCAAGTAGCTCGGTCAAAGCACTTGTTCTTGGCACCATACCTGCAATTTTTGTCGGCTTCTTTTTGGGTGACTTTCTAGAAGCTACTTTTCGGAATCCGACCTATGTGAGTCTAGCTCTTATAGCCGGTAGCCTTTTGTTTTGGCTCGCAGACCGATTTGGCAAAATGCAAGGTGGAGTCTCACCTTCAAAAGGATTCTCAATTGGCCTCTTCCAAGCTCTGGCCCTAGTACCCGGCATCTCGCGTTCGGGCTCAACTATTTCTGGTGGTTTGCTACTCGGGCTCTCTCGGATCGAAGCGATCAAGTTTTCTTTCTTGCTCGGCATTCCTGCAATCCTCGGGGCGGTCGGCAAAACTTTTTTCGATCTCGGTTTTGACTTTTCACTCCTTTCTTCTCAATTTATAAACCTCAATTCACTCGCCGCTTTCCTCACGGCTTTTATTTCCGGACTCTTGGCGGTCAGATTTTTGGTGCGTTACCTCTCAACCCATTCTTTTATGCCATTTATCATCTACCGACTTGTCCTGGCTGGGATAATCCTAATCTTTTTATAACTCATCCCAAACCCTTCTCTTATGGTCAAGAGAAGGGCTTTCGGAACCCCTCTCTTGTAATAAGAGAGGGGTCTACTTGCCTCCGGCAAGAGGGGGTGAGTTATCAAAACGGCAAAGTATGGTTCAAACCCGAAGAGGCGGGCAGACTTTCCCAATCTTTTGTATCAAGTTTTATTTCGTGCAAATGCGGACCTTCTTTGAAAATGAGTTTGCCATTTTTTAGCGCGTATTCATAAAGATCTTTGGTAATGCGCACATCATCGAGACAGTATTTGATGACTTCGTCCACCCGACCTTCGCGCCACCAACGGATCGCGTCGAGCCCGTGACCGCTTTTTTTGACACCGAGCGTACCTTCGGCAATTTGGTCAAGCTTCATCCGGCGGCCCGCCGACTTGTGCATTTCTTTGAGCAGATCGACACTTTTTATTTTGGTGAGGTCGCCCGGATAGTATTTGTTCAAAAGGGGAATATCAAAGTGTTCGCCGTTGAAAGTTATGAGGATATCGGCCTGCTCGATTATCGGCCAAAGTTCTGGCAAATCTTTTTGCAAATAAGCCCGATAGTCGTCTGAAGCTGAGTCATAAACCCCAACAACCGAAAGATCCAAATCGACCGGATTGTTGCTACCGACATCCTGAAAGATATTGCTGGTCTCGATATCAAAAATTATTTTACGCATCCGGGTATTTCTGCCAAATTTACTTCTTTTTCCTCACGGGTTTTTGTGTTGCGCAAAATAAACCTCTGCGAAGAAATTTCGGTTGGACCGACCACGGCAACAAAACCGACACTGCGCTTTTCGAGCATCTTGAGCTGATCGGGCAACTTTTTGCCACTGATATCAACCGCCGTTCGCACTCCAACCTCTCGTAGTTTACGAGCCAAATCGTAGACAGCCCCTAGATCAGTCTCTGGCGCTACCGAAAGCCAAAGGTCGATTCTGGGCGAGGGATCTGGTTTGAGGTTGTGAGTTGTCAGAAAATCAAGCAAGGTTACGTCACCCATACCAAAGCCGACCGCCGGCACACTGGTCTTGATAAAGTTCTCGGTCAGATTGTCATACCGACCACCACCAAAAAGCGAACGCGAATTCTCCGGATTGGTATCAAAGACTTCAAAAACCACACCAGTATAATAATCAAAACCTCGAGTCAAAGTCGGACTAAAGACCAAATTCTCAACTCCCCGAGAACGCAAAAGATCAATCAACTGAGAAAGGTATTTTGCATTTTCGCTTTCGGTCATCATGGTCAGAAGCGCTTCGCCATAATAGAGCATTTCGCTCAACTTTTTGGCCTCGCCTTCGCCCAAAAGCTCTGCGAGCATTTTCTGAAAATCGGCTTCCGAAACTTTTTCTTTTTTGTCGATCAAACGACAAAGAGGCTCTTTGTAGGAAGATTTGATTGCAAGCTTTTCTAGCAAATCATCGAGCAGTTGGCGACTATTGATTTTGATTACAAAGTCTTTTTTCGAAGCACCAAAACTGATTAAAATATCGTTTGCAATATTTATAATTTCGGCATCAGCCCAAAGACCAGAGACACCAAAAAGGTCGACATTGAGCTGGAAGTGTTCGCGCAAACGGCCGCGTTGAGGCTTTTCGTAACGAAAAAGATTGGGCAGAGAATACCAGCGAGCCGGGAAGGCGATTTCTTGGGCTTTGGCCGAAATCATCCGCGCCACGGTCGGGGTCATCTCGGGTCGGAGGGTTACTTCGCGCCCGCCCCGATCTAGAAAAGTGTAGGTTTGCTCGCGCACAATTTCGTCGCTTGATTTTTGTTTGTAAAGCTCCGCTGGCTCTAGCACTGAAGCATCGTATTCTTCGTAGCCCCAAGCCTCGACAAGATTTCGCAATTTGTCGAAAACAAGCTTCTGCAAAGCCTTGTCTTGCGGATAAAAATCGCGCACACCTTTGTAGCTCTCGAGCCCAACTTTCCTGTTGCCAAAACTAAACATAACTTTGATTTTATACCAAAAAGAGTGTAAAAACAATGTATGCAACTAAAAGCAAAGATCAAAAAAATACCGGCCGAACCGGGAGTTTATTTCTTCCTCGGAACTAAAAACAAAATCCTCTACATCGGCAAAGCCACCAATCTGCGCAATCGGGTGCGTAGCTACTTCGACGCAAACCTCGAAGAAAAGCGTAGCCCCTTGATTGCCAAGATGATGGCCGAGGCAACAAATATAAAATTCGAAAAAACCGATTCGGTCCTCGAAGCTCTCATCCTCGAATCGGCTCTGATAAAGAAGCACACACCCCCATTCAACACCGCCCAAAAAGATCAAAAAAGTTGGAACTGGGTCATCATCACAAAAGAAGAATTTCCCCGAGTCTTGGTCGTGCGCGAGAGAGAATTGAAAATTGAAAATTCTAAATTGAAAATTCGCGAAGCATTTGGTCCCTACACCAATAGCAGCCAACTCAAAGAAGCTCTCAAAATCGTGCGCAAAATTTTCCCTTTTCGTGATAAGTGTCAGCCGGCGAAATATTATTTCAAGCAACTCTCGGAGCGCGACCGGCGCGAGAGTGAGGGGATTTTTCAGCAGAAAAATACCCCGTTTGCGAGAAAGAATATTTCGCCGGCTGGTTGTTTCAACTACCAACTAGGCCTTTGTCCAGGGGTGTGTACAGGAGAAATCAGCGCCAAAGATTATGCGCGCCAAATCAACCACATCAAACTTTTTTTTCAAGGCAAGAAAAAAAAGCTCATCACAGAACTGACCAAAGAAATGAAAACTCTGGCCAAAGCTCGAGACTTTGAAAATGCCGATAAAATCAAAAGGCAAATTTTTGCCCTCCAACATATTCAAGATATTTCTTTAATTCGTGACTCGCGACTCGTAACTCATAACTCAAACTTTCGTATCGAGGCTTACGACATCGCTCACACTGCGGGCCAAGATATGGTTGGGGTAATGGTCGTGCTCGAAAATGGAGAACCCAAAAAAAGTGATTATCGAATGTTTAAAATAAAAAACCAAAGCAGTGCCGACGACACGCGGGCCTTGCGCGAAGTTTTGGAACGCCGATTCAAACACAGCGAGTGGCGCTTGCCCGACCTAATCGTAGCCGATGGGGGAGTAGCCCAGCTCAATACAGCCACAGAGAAATTAAAAGATTTAAAGATTGAAACTCGCCCGCCGATGAGGCGGGGATTGAAAGATACAGAAGTGGTTGCAGTGGTCAAAGACGAACGACACAAACCGCGAGAAATATTGAACATTGAAGAATTGAAAAATTCAAAGATTCAAAATCTCGAAAGCCAAATCCTGCTTGCAAATAGCGAGGCTCACCGTTTTGCTTTGAGCTTTCACAAAAAACGCCGAGCCCGGACTTTTTTGCCAGTCTAACATTATCCCCATTCTGGCAGTTGCAATATTTTTGTGATGTAGTATAATAAGATTTAGCAGAGAGTTACTACCTCCGAAAACTGGAATTGTGGGGAGTTGCGCGCGATCGCGCCTGACTCTCCTTTTTTTATGCCAAAATTTGATTTGTTTTTGTTAATACAAAAATAGGGCTCCAGCTTCCACGCACACGAAAAAACTCCCATCAGTGGGAGTTTTTTCTGTTCGGTGGACCCTACCGGATTCGAACCGGTGACCTCCTCATTGCAAATGAGGCGCTCTACCAACTAAGCTAAGGGCCCAATATTATTTTATTCTACTATTTTTTACTAAAAAACCCATTGTTCGCCTCATTTGGCAAATGAGTGTCACAAATATTTTTCTGCTGAAAAATTTTGCGACCCCACCTCGCGCCGTCGCGCTCCGGTCTTGCGCTTGGGTCCCAACCCAAGCTCACTCTACCAACTAAGCTAAGGGCCCCTGCGGGACTCAATATTTATAACATAAAAACTATTTTCGACCAAGAATTCGATTGAGAGTATGCGCAAGGAATTCTTTGAAGTCGGCGCCAGCGGATTTGAGCGACTGGACGAAAGGCGATTCGTTGTGGAGCTTGGGCGAAGTATTGACCTCGAGAATATAGGCTCCTCGACGCGGATGGATGATCAGGTCGACTTCAGAAAAGTCTTCGAGCCCCAAAGCCTGGTGAGCATTGATTGCCAATTCTCGAGCAAGCTTTGATTCGGATTCGGAAAGAGTTGAGACGGAGTGAGGCAAGAGGGTATAGTTGGGCTCGCCTCGAAAACCTTCGATCACACCACTGACCACTTCTTTGCCTTCGATAAATTCTTCGACCAAAATTTTGGGCGAAAATTTGAAAGCTTCTTCTAGAGCTTCCAGGACTTCAGCCCGAGTTTGGGCCGTCTTGATACCTCGGCTCGAACCACTACGTTCTGGTTTAACGACCACAGGAAAGGGTAGGGTGCCAAAGACTTGATCGGCTATCTTTTCGGCTTCTTGCTCTCGGTCGAACAAAAGGGCTATTGGCGTCTTTAGGCCGGCGCGCTCAAAAACTTTTTTGGCCAAATTTTTGGAAAGACCAAAAGCCGAGGCGAGCTGACCCGAACCGACCAAAGGCAAGCCGAAGTCGGCTACAATCCTCTGCAATCGGCCATCTTCGCCAAATTCGCCATGAAGCGCGTTCCAAACCACATCGATCCCCGACAGGGCTTTGTGCGGACCAATAGCCAAACCCCCAAGATGCCAGACACCCTCTCGATCAATGAATATATCTACCGGTTCAAATTCTTCCGGCAAATTTTCGAGCACAAACCGGCCGGTCCGAAGTGACTCTTCGTATTCGGCACTTGGCCCGCCTCGCAAAATCGCCACTCGCTTTTTGTGTGGAGAAAAAGACATACATAGATTATAGATTAAAAATTAAAAGATTGAAAGATAGTAAGCCAAATTTTTCAATTTTCAATTTTTCAATATTTCAATTATAATCGGGGGTATGCAACAAGCGCTTTATCGCAAGTATCGACCCAAGAACTTCGAAGAAGTTTTGGGCCAAGATCATATTGTCAGCGTCCTCAAAAATGAAGCCAAGACGGGCAAGATTGCTCACGCTTACCTCTTTTCCGGCAGTCGGGGCACCGGCAAGACTACCATTGCTCGCATCTTTGCCAACGAGCTCGACGTCAACCCGGAAGATATTTATGAAATAGACGCGGCCAGCAACCGTGGTATCGACGAAATCCGCGAGATCCGCGACGCCGTGCACACCTTGCCCTATTCTTCCAAATACAAAGTCTATATCGTCGACGAGGCCCATATGCTTACCCGCGAAGCTTGGAACGCTTTTCTCAAAACTCTCGAGGAGCCACCGGCTCATGTGCTCTTTATTATGGCTACAACCGAACAGCACAAATTGCCAGACACGGTCGTCTCGCGTTGCGAAAGTTTTGTCTTTCGCAAACCGACTCACCAAGTTTTGGCCACGACCATAAGCCGGGTAGCCGAAGCCGAGGGTTACAAAATCGCGCCAACCTCTTCGGCCTTGATCGCCACCCTAGCCGACGGCTCGTTCCGCGACGCGCTTTCCATCTTGCAAAAGGCGATCAGTTCGTCTCGCGACAAAGAGTTGAGCGAGTCGGAAATCGGGCGCGTTCTTGGCGCACCCAAACAAGCTCTGGTCCTCCAAATACTCTCCGGACTTAGCCAAGGCAACAGCGCTCAAAGTCTTGATGCGGTAGCTCAAGCTGGCACCGAAGGTGGCGATATGGAAGTCTTGCTCAAGATGCTCATCCGCGACCTGCGCTTTATTTTGCTTTTGCGCTTCGCCAAAGACTCGACCAAAAAGATTAGGGACGAGGTCAGCGAAAGCGAATTTGCCGAGCTGAGCCAGATCGCCAAATCAGGCAAGAACATCAACTCAAAGACCTTGCTTTCATTTCTTGAAGCTCTTTCTCTTCAGAAATTTGCCGACACGCCCGAACTGCCGATCGAGCTTGCTATTATCGAATGTTGTACCAAAGAATCTTAAAACCCATTCTCTTCCGATTCAGCCCAGATAGGGTGCACGATTTTTTTGTTAACTTGGGAGAATTCTTGGGCCAGCACACCCTGACTCGCCAGATCATCGCTCAAATCTACGACTACCGTGGTCCAAATATCGGCAGAACGATCGATGGGCTTTACTATCGCACACCTCTTGTCCTCTCGGCGGGCTTCGATTACAATGCTCGGCTAACCCAGATCTTGCCGGCTCTTGGTTTTGGCGGAGTCGAGGTCGGTTCGGTGACTGCTCGACCCTGCTTTGGCAATCCGTCGCCCCAACTAAAACGCTTGCCCCATTCCAAAAGCATTGTCGTCAACAAAGGTCTCAAGAACGACGGGGTAGACGCAATCATCCAAAGACTCAAAAGCAAACCCCAAACAAAGAATTTTGTCATCGGCATCTCGATCGCTCGCACCAACGATGCGATTTGCACCGAAACAGAAGAGGGTATAGCCGACTATCTTTACAGCTTGAGACGTCTTTGCGAAGAGGCCGTCGGCGATTATTACACCATCAACATTTCTTGCCCCAACACTTTCGGGGGCGAAACTTTTGCCAACGTCCAACTACTTGAGCCTCTACTTACCAAACTCAAAACCATTCCTTGCAGTAAGCCAATTTATGTCAAAATGCCGATCAACTTGCCCTGGCTCGAGCTTGATCAGCTCATTGCGATTGTCGAGAATCTCGGTTACCAAGGTATCGTTATCGGCAACCTAAACAAAGATTATTCATATGTTGCAAACGACCCCAACAAACCAGATCAATTCAGAGGTGGGCTTTCGGGCCAGCCTTGCTTTGAGCTTTCAAACCAGCTGATTAGGAAGGCGCACGAAAAGTACGGACAGAAGCTGACCATCATCGGCTGTGGCGGAATTATGAGCCCACAAGACGCAGAGACCAAACTCGCGCTCGGCGCCGACCTATTGCAACTCATTACTGGAATGATATTTGAGGGCCCCGGATTGGTAAAAAGAATTTGCAAAGTGTTTGCCTCTAATCCTCTTTGAGTTCAGCTAGGGCCACTGTGAGTTTGTTTTGCTTCAAAGAAGTCGCGAATCTTTTGAGCGTGTCGACAATCACCGGCAACTCGAGATAGTCGATGAGTATCGCGACCCAAGCAAGCCAAACTGGCAAAAAGACCGGCGCTTCTTTGACAAAGGCCTCGATCACAAATTCATCGGTTATCCAAAACAGGTGGAGCCATTGCGAATTGATAAAAAGCAAATACACCAAACTCTGCCAATTGAAGCCCTTGCGCAGTTCATTAATATAGACCATCGACACCGCGACGATGGCTGGAATCTCAGTAAAGTCGACGAGTATTACCGCCGCCTTCGGCCCTTGGTGAAAAGCAAAGAGGGGAGCGCCAAAAAGTTTGGCCCAAATGACCTCGACTAAAAGCCAGAGCAAATGCAATATTTGGAGCAAAAACAATCCGGCTGTGATGCCGAGGTTTACCTTATAATTGCGCTCGTACCATTCCCAAAATTTTTTCAAAATCATAGTTCGAAATCATATCATAAATCAGTCGGTAGCCAAAATAATAATCTTACCTCGCCTACAAAATCAGACCTCACCCGCCTCGCAAAGCCTCGGCACCCTCTCCTTGTCTAATGAGAGGGAAGACGCGAAGCTGGACTAAAGGCATTTATAAGGGTATAAATAAAGGAGAAATAATTGTCGCCAGCGCTGGGGAATCGTCTAATGGTAGTCGCCTCCTCGGCGACCCGCCGAAGAGGCGGGGACAATCAAAAATATGTTTTATGCATATGTGCTAAAAAGTAAAAAGAATGGTAGATTTTATTATGGATCAACCGATAATTTAAAGAGGAGATTTACGGAACATAATAGCGGTATCGGTGGTAAATTCACGAAAAATAATAGACCTTTTGAATTAGTCTATTATGAAGCGTACTTGGAGTACGATTTGGCTCAAAAAGCCGAGAAATTTTTTAAGTCGGGATATGGTAGAGAAGTTTTGAAAGAAAAATTGAAAATATAATAATTGTCGCCAGCGCTGGGGAATCGTCTAATGGTAGGACACCAGGTTTTGGTCCTGGGTATCGGGGTTCGAGTCCCTGTTCCCCAGCACTGTCGGGAATTGATAAAAAATCACCAACCACACAGGCTCAACCTGTGTAAGCAAATTCACGAATTATTAAATAAATTTAGGAGCTCGAGATCCGTCGTTTAAGATGCTAAAATTTAGTTATGAAAAAACCAGAGTCAATTTGTATATTTGGAGACAGTACAGCATGGGGCGCTTGGGACACTGAAAAAGGTGGCTGGGTAAATCGACTTTGGCTACATCTAGCTCACGGGAGTGAGTCAGAAGAGTATTGCGAGATTTATAACTTAAGTGTCTCAGGTGGCACAACAAAAACTATTCTTGAAAGGTTTGAGAAAGAGGCAAAAATAAGAAATGCTGAAGCGCTGATTTTTCAAACAGGAGGAAATGATGCAGCACAAGATGCAAATGATAATTTCCAGATATCTCCTGAAAATTTTGCCCAAAATATTGAAACGATTATTTCGGAAGCAAAAAAGATAACGGATAAAATTATTTTCATTGGTTTTAAAAATGTAGATGAAACTCGCTCTCTGCCAATACCTTGGGCAGAACTGTATTACAAAAATTCCAGTGTTGAAAAATACGACAATATAATTGAAGAAATCTGCAAAAAGAACGACATTTTATTTCTCGATCTTCCTAAATTAGACAAGGTTGACTTTGCAGATGGGGTACATCCTAATAATAGCGGCCACGAAAAGATTTTTAACAGAGTGAGAGATTTTCTGATTCAAAAAGGTTGGATTTAGAGGTGCTCGAGTTGCGTCGTTTAAAGTGCTAAAATTAAGCTAATTCCGTCAAGCAGGGCTTAACCCAGTATGGTTCGAACTCGAGACGGCCAGCCAAGTTGTGCGTAGCACGAAGAGCGTTAATGAAACGTTTATCTCATTTTGCATAGACTTATGCAAAATCACTGGAAGCGATATAATGAAGAGTATGTTTTATAAATTTCTAAATACAAGAATAGGCAACAAGATATCGGAACTCCACCCAGTCGCCATGAAGTACTTGAGTGATGATATCGAGAAGAACGACGACAAAGCTGTCGCTGAGAGGTTGATGGTAGTGAAAAATCACGCACTGCTCCATAAGCACTTCGAGGCAGACCAAAAACGTCTGTACATGATAAATAGAAACTATCTCAACTTCCTAAAAGCAATAATCTTTTTGTATCAAACAAGTCAAGCTTCTGTTTCTGCAGGCATTCTTGCAGCACCAGCGAATGTTTATCAAACTATAAACGCTGTACAGAACTCATTTAGAGAAGCGACGGATTCATTGTCTCTCAAGTAAAAGTTATGACTGCGATTATCAATTTCTTAAATACTTACGCTGCTGGGTTAACGATCTTAATAACTTTGATTGCTGGTGTATATAAATTTTGGCAATTCGTAAATATTAAAAGATCTGACGCTTTGCAGCGTGATTATGAAAATTTTCATGATCTAGTTGGTAAACTTGTTGTAGACAGACAACAGGAAGACGGAAGGCCATTTATTGATATACAAATTGCTTCTGTGTACGAGCTGAAGAACTATCCAAGATACTACAGGGTTTCTTCAGTCATTTTGGAGAGAATGAAATTTCGTCTTAGTGGAAAGCCAGAACAGACCGATTTAATAAACCAAATAGACAAAGTCCATTCATACATAAATAAGGATTGGTTTTCTAGAAAATTCAGTAGAATATAGCGCACGAGACGCATCATTTTGAAAAACTAAAAGGCGCCAAACGGAACAAGCAGGGCTTAGCCGACCACGGTTCCAGCTCGAGACGGCCAGCAAAAAATAATTTGGTGGACAAATGGGTAATTAAGTAGTATTTTATTGTTATGAAAAATAAAATACTTATTTTAATTTTAATCGTTACTATAGTCACTCCTCAAGTAGCCTCTGCCGCTTGGTGGAACCCATTTTCTTGGCTTGGGAGTAGAGAAAATTTTAGCAAGATTGAGCCTCAAACCACCACTACAGAAGAAGGTACAAAAAATTCACCAAAGATTGATGAATTTATAAATATTCAAGAAGAAAAGAACAAAATTCAAGAAAAAATTATTGAGAAAATAATTACAGTTGATAATCCAGAATTGCAAAAAAAGATAAACACTTTGATTCAAGAAAATACGACCCTCCAATCAAAGGTTGCTTCTCTAGCTGCGAGTTTAAATTCTTGCAAAGCATCGGGCGCTGCAGGCATAAGCAGTACCACAAGGAACAACGAAACAGGTTATTCTGATTTTGACTTCAAATACAGTTACAATAATAATGTAATAACTCTTTTACATAGCACATCAAGAGAGTTGGCGATAAAAAAAGCAGTTTTTTATCTTGATCGAGAATACTCAGAAATTTTTATGAAAGAGTTGGATAAAGCTGGTACGACTAGCATATTACAAGTTGGTAGTGGTAGCTATAAATTAGAAAGAAACGGAAGAACTTTTCTATACATTGGTAAAGCTATCCCCATCACTGGAAGTGAGATTATAAGCGTCGTTGTCACAGGTGTAAGTGGGGTAAAATTTGAAGGAATAGCGCCAGTTTGGCAAGATTGGGAAATTTGGGATTATACAAGCGGCAAACCTGTTTTAGTAAACTAGAGCCGTAAAAGTTTTGAAATAACAAGATGAACACCATACAAACGATTTTAATAACTGTTACCAGTGGTTTAATAGGTGGGTATATTTCTTTTTATTTTACTCAAAGAAGTGAAAATTATAAATTTGTACGTTTACAAAAACAAAAAGCGGAAGCGGTGGCCAAGCTGTTTGCCAGATGGATAAAATGTAGAGGAAAAGAGTCAGAAAAATTAAATGAGTTGGAGTTAAGGGATTATTTTGAAGATTTAAATAGGATGTCTCTTGAATTAGCTTTATGGATACATGATGAAAAGTTACTGAATAATATAATGCTTCGATTACAAAATCACGAAAGTGCAAAAGATATTAGAAAAATTGTCGGGGACGTAAGAAAAATGATACTCGAAAATCCAAATGATAAATTTGATGACCAACAAATAACCTTGTGGCCTAAATAAAAAATTATGTATTATCATCATACACAACCAATACCAACCACACAGGCTCAACTTATGCAAAACATTGCCTAAAAACACTTAATACGTTTTATATGCAATTTAATAACTAATTTAAATTTATGAGTGAAGGACTTGAACAAAATAAACCAGAATTTACAGAAGAATCTGTTAGAGATTTATTTAATGGGCTTAATCCACGAAACCAACTACATAGAGTGATGCTACTGATTGGTTTGTTTGAAGAAAAGAAACCTTCAGAAGATTTGACGCTTGCAGAACAGGAAGAGTTTGTTACTCATTGGGCAAATACGGAAGGTCCTGGCCTAGCAAAACTTGCGGAGACTATACAATATGTAATCGAGAGACAATACAAATAGGATAATTTTGCATACTCGAGACCCGTCTATTCTGATTCTGAAAAAATGTTAAGCACCATACATTCTGATCAATCGACTTGGGCAGAAGCCCTTGCTTATGGAAAATCAATTAGTATACCTAAAGAACAACTGGATTTTATTTTAGACTAATCCCAACTATCAAAAACACAGGCTCAACCTGTGTAAAATGTAAAATATAGCTTTGTGACAGAAGATTAGACATGACTTTGGGCCTAGGCCTGTGCTAATATACGACCATGTTGCCAGACGAAAACTCAAAAAAATTTGTAGCAGTTTTGAATAAGAAAGTGGAAACAGGGAAGCTCATGAATGCTCTGGGTCATATGGCTGCGGGTTTAGCGGGTGGTTTTGGTAAAGGAGAGGAAATGAATTTTCTTCAATATATCGACAAAGATGGAGGCGTTCATCCAAACATATATCAACCACACAGGCTCAACCTGTGTAAAACAAATTCTGAGAAAAAGATATAATTTGGAATATAAAAATTGTGAATAAATTTTATTTATGAACATAATCGAAGAAGTAAAAAAGTTGGAACTACCTTTTGGAGAATATTTGGTGATTGGGAGCGGGATTCTTGGCGCACTCGGTATTCGAGAGGTTAAAGATATTGATTTGGTTGTCACGCCAAAACTTTTTGATAAATTAAAAAATAAAGGATGGCAACTAGAGGAAATAGAGATACAGGGGAAGATGCGGCACAGACTGGTGATGGGATCGGCAGAAGCTTATGCAGACTTTTATTTGTATGACGAACTACAAGATATTTACAAAATGATTGAGGAAGCAGAAATAATACAAGATGTGCCTTTTATGAAATTGGAAATATTACTTGAAATGAAAAAATCACTAAATCGCCAAAAAGATTTGGATGACATTGAGCTTATTAATGAATATGTGGGGTCAAAATAATTTTTATATACTGCATAATATAATTTAATGAAAAACGAAATTGAAAGAAAGTTTTATGTAAAAAGGATGCCAGACCTCGCCCTGATAAAGCCTTTGCAATACGAAAGATATTTTTTAGAAAGAGGGAAAGGCATAGAAATTAGGATATCAAAGGTGGACAATACTTATAAATATGAAAAGAAGATTGAAATATCGAATATAGAAAGAACGAGAGAGAGTAAAGAAATTTCAAAAGAAGAATTTGAGGAGCTGAAAAAAGAAGCTTCGGAATCAATAATCCGCGAACGTTACAATATTTCAGACAAACCAAACATTGCTATCCAAGTTTACCACGGACGATTTGAAGGTTTGGTTAGAGCTGAAGTCGAGTTTGAATCAGAAAAGGAGGCTCTAGATTTTGTACCGTTGGATTGGATGGGAGAGGAGATGACAGGATTACCCATTGCTCGAGATAGCAAGCTGGTCGATCTGACCGAAAATGAACTCCGATCATACTTGAAGTAGGTATAATATTTAAAAGTAATTCATAATATGAAAATCATCATTAAGAAAATTGACACAGAATGGTTTGAAGCCATCCTGAGCTCTTGGAAAAAGGTTTTTATGTTATACGATTTTAATTAGAAACACTTTAATTCAAAAAACATGAACGGAGATAATTTAGAAAAAACAATCGGACAAGAATACCAGAGAATGGTCGAGGAGCTAAAGAGGCAAGAAGAAGAACTAAAACAAGTGATCAGCGACATTACCGAATTTGTCGGGCAAACAGCTGGTACAATCGACTACACCATGACCATCAGAGATTTTTTAGGTCTGATAAAGGGAAATGAAGATATTACTTATGGACAAAAAGAATTTGATAGACTCATTGGCTACATTTATTCAGATATAGAGAAAATAGATCTCGATATGAAGGTTTGGGATTTTATCTATGCTTGTGAAAAAAGACTAGAGGAAATCAAACATCTACTCGACCCCGGACCAGAAGCACCGAATCTCGATCTTCAAAGCTAAAATGTCCTATAAATTTCAAAGCAAGGTGTGGCTTTATCCGGGCGAGCAAGGCGCTTGGCATTTCGTTTCGGTGCCCAAAAAGTTGTCGGCAACTTTGAGCGAAAAGTATAAAGGGTTACACCGCGGTTGGCGCTCATTGCCAATCTTGGTGCGAGTTGGCAAAACAGAGTGGCGAACCTCGATCTTTTTTGACCGTCGAAGCGAGGGCTACATCTTGCCGATCAAGGCAAGTGTTCGCAAAAAAGAAGATATCTACGAAGACGATAATCTAGATCTTTCAATCAGGATTGAGCTTTGAGTATAGAATGGGGTTGACTTGATAAGCTAGAATCTTTTGTTATATTAAAAACAAGTTTTAAACCTAATATAATCATATGGAGAACCAGCCAATAAAAGCGATTAACGATGTAGAACGGTCAGAGATAGAGAAAAAGTATGAATCGGCCAAAATAATGATCCAAGTCTCTGAAGCAGACCCGGATATCAAGGAAGGAATTTCAGAAATAGTAGAGCGTTGGAGGCAAAAAGCTCTTGCAGGAGAACTTGCAGGAGAAGGGGGTCTATCTTTTGCCGGTTTTAATCTTATTAGAGGCGAAATTAATTCACCTAGCAAAAGAGAAAACAAAAAAGAAAACAGTGAACTTTTGAATGCTGTGATGAAGGCGCTAGGAATATAAATGAACCAAACATTTGATCCGGCTACTTTTAAGTTAGACTTCAAATCATGAACTCATATTGCAAGTATGTGGAGGGGTTGGAGAAGGGCAATGTCCACCGGCAGTATCATGATAAGGAATACGGGCGATGGGTCAAAGACGACAATCGGCTTTTTGAACGTCTGATACTCGAGATCAATCAGGCCGGCCTAAGCTGGGAAACCATTCTCAAAAAGCGCGACAATTTCAAAAAAGCCTTTAATAATTTCGAAATCAATAAGATTGCCAAATATGGCGCACGAGACAAAGCTCGACTACTCAAAGACGTAGGGATTATAAGAAATCGCTTGAAAATCGCAGCGACAATCCACAACGCCAAAGTAGTTTTGTCTTTACAAAAAGAATTTGGGTCTTTCGGCAAATGGCTAAAGTCGCACAAAGGCAAGAGCAAAGAGGAATGGGTCAAACTTTTTAAAAAAACTTTCAAATTTACCGGCGGCGAGATTGTCGGTGAATTTTTGATGAGCCTCGCACTCCTACCCGGCGCACACGAAAAATCTTGTCAAATCGGAGCTAAAAATAAGGATTGATTGGGTATCAACAAGACAACTATTGACTTTTTTTGATGGTGCTATGATGAGGTTAGTTACAAGGGAAAGGCTCTTTTGTCTTTTCTGATTATAAATAACCCAATATCGTGGAAAATATTTTGAAAGAGTTGGCAACTGTTTTATTTAGCCTAACTCTTGCTTTACAAGGTGCCATGGCTCCAATGCAAAATACTGGTGCGGTGGCTGGCGTGCAAACCGGAGGCAACGATTGGTTCGTCTCGGCGACCGGCTCAGCCCAAGGCACCGGCAGCAAAAGTAATCCTTGGGACTTGGATACAGCGCTTGCGCACCCATCGGTTGTCAAACCCGGTGACACAATCTGGCTTCTCGAAGGCAACTACGGCGCATACAACAAAGTCTTCTACTCCAAACTCAAGGGCACTGCAAACGCACCAATAATCGTGCGCGCCGAACCAGGCAAACGAGTTACAATCGATGGCTCGATCAACACCAAATCTTCTTACACTTGGTATTGGGGTTTTGAAGTTTGGCAATCGCGGTCTCGCTCGGCTGTCAAATATACAGAGTGTATCAGCACCAATCCCGGTGTTAATTATGACCCAAACAATCCAGTCATTGGTGACAAGTTTATCCACCTCATTTTACACGACTGTTCAGCAAACGGTATCGGCGGTTGGCGCGGATCGGAAGCCAACGAATTCTACGGCAACCTCGTCTATGCAATCGGCGATTATAGCACAAGCGAAAACCGCGGAATTTATCACGGTCTTTATAGTCAAAATGTCAACAAAACCGGCCAACCCAAAGTAATGGAGAACAACATAATTTGGGGTGGTTGGAACGAAGGTATCCAGACCTATAGCAGCGGCAACCCAGACACCGGCGTGAATAATTATATTATTAAAGGTAATGTCAGCTTTATGAACGGCGCGCTATGGGGCAACACGACCGATAGCTACTTCGCCGCAACTGGTCGTGGATTGAAAAATTATATTTTCGAAGACAATGTTTCTTACAACGGCCGCGGCAACCGCTTCGGTATCTATGCCGGAGTTGATCCGAATAGTAATTTGGTTTTCAGAAGAAACTATCTTCATGGCCAAAATGCCGCAATCGAACTTTCCAATACAGACGGAGGCTTGGTCGAAGATAACGTTTTCATTTCTACCAATCAATACTGGAAAGTTATTGGCAACGCGACCGCTTATGACTTCAAGATCAGCAACACCAATGTCACGATGGCGCGCAACCAATACTATGGCCCCGGCAACTTTTCCAATAATGGCGGTAGTGGCTATTGCGATTGGGAGACTTGTTGGAAAGCCAAATACGGTGAGAGTGGTAGCACCAACTCTTCGGCCTATCCGAGTGGCACCAAGATTTTTGTTCGTCCATCAAAATACGAAAGTGGCCGAGCCCACATCGCAATCTTCAA
>CAYMOW010000003.1:0-62317 GCA_964392285.1 uncultured Candidatus Saccharibacteria bacterium | reverse complement strand
TAGCCGTGAATGGAAACCATGGCGATAGTGTATAGGCACAAGCTGGCTTAACTGCAAGACGTAAGTGTCGCGCAGATGCGAAAGCAGAGCTAAGTGATCCGATGGTTCGCGTTAGACGCGGCCAGAGCTCATCTGACAAAAGCTACTCCGGGGATAACAGGCTAGTTCCGCCTAAGCGTCCAGAGCGACGGCGGAGTTCGGCACCTCGATGTCGGCTCATCTTATCCCGGGGGTGGAGAAGCTCCCAAGGGTATGGCTGTTCGCCATTTAAAAAGATACGCGAGCTGGGTTCAGACCGTTGAGAGATAGTAGTCAGTAGTCAGTAGTCAGTAGTCAGGAAAAAATAAATTTCCTAAACCTGTATGCTGACTACTAATACCTAACTACTAACCTCAGCAGTCTGAATCCCTTGAGATAAAAGAAAACTGTTATAAAACGTTTCGTTTATGAAATTAAGTATAGTAGTCGCCTCATCGGCGACCCGCCGAAGAGGCGGGAAATCAATCAAATCACGGCGGTCATAATGCAAATTGAAAATTAAAAAATCAAAATGCAAAATGAACAAACTGACTAATATCGGTGAAGGCCAGTAGCTAGTAGATAGAATCTAGTAGCAAGGTTAATACCGAGGGAAGTTTGTGAATTGAATAGTGGTGATTACCAGAAGTTCTAGGTCCGCACGGAGTATTCCGGGGCTTAGATGGTGGTCGCCATAGGGAGAGGTTGTGCACAGCCTCTCCCGGCGCTATTCAATTCATAAACACCCGTAGAGACTAAACGTCAGTAATTTGTTTTCTTTTGTAATGGGGGAGGAAGAGTCACCGAGGCTTAGATGATCCACGAGATTACAGCCTAGTGTACACCGGGAGGGTACCTTCCCCTTCAATTACAGAAGAAAACAGAAAAAGCTATAGTCCATTGCACACAGTAATGTGTGGTAACAAGCGTGAGACAGGTTGGTCTCCTATCTACTGCAGGCGTTGATTCTTGAGAGGATTTGACTCTAGTACGAGAGGACCGAGTTGAACTGACCTCTGGTGTGTCGGCTGTCCTGCCAAGGGCACTGCCGAGTAGCTAAGTCGGGTTTGGATAACCTCTGAAAGCATCTAAGAGGGAAGCCAGCCTCAAGATTAGGAATCGTTTAGGATCGTGAGAGATGATCACGTTGATAGGCGCTAGGTGTAAGTGCGGTAACGCATTGAGCCGAGGCGTACTAATTTTCCGATCTTATTAGGAAATTTGGAAACCAGTTTTTTCCTGCCACATGGGACAATAGTCCCAACTTGCTTAACCTATTTGATTTTTGATTCTTCGAATGTTGTTCTTTGCGGGGGGGTATGGTGCGAGCTCTCCCAGCTGTTTGAAAAGTCAAAATCAACCCTTAAGAAAGGTTAATGATTTTGACACAGTTGTTCAAATGGCTAGGGATGGTTTACAGGTTCGAGTCCTGTCACCCTCCGCCAACCCGATTTTTATAATCGGGTCAGCATTCGAGGGATCAAATATAAATTGATAATTGTTAATAAAATCGAGACACCTGTTTTGGTGCTTTATCGCGAAGGCCACACCCGTTCTCATTCCGAACACGGAAGTTAAGCTTCGTAGAGGCGATGGTACTCTGAAAAGGGGAGAGTAGCTAGGCGCCAGAACAGATTTCTCGATTTTTATTTTCCCACTCTCTTCCAACTTCAAGCTCGATGCTCTATACTAATCGTATGGACGAAACCAGTCTTTGGGCTAGTCGAAGAAAAAATATTTATTTACTCGGAGCAGTGCTCCTTTTGAGCACCATTGCCTTTTTTGTTTTCTGGCAATTTTGGTACAAGGCGCCAACTTGTGATGATCGGATTCAAAATGGCAACGAGACCGGCGTTGATTGCGGCGGCTCTTGCAAATTTATTTGTGCAAGCGGGGCTCAAAGTCCGATTGTTAGGTGGGATCCACGGCTCTTCGAACCGTTGCCCGGAGTCTGGAGCGCGGTCGTTTATGTGGAAAATCCAAATACAGATGTTGACGCCGTCTATGCTCCTTACAAGTTTAGTTTTTATGGTCAGGACAATAAAGTTATTTATGAGCGCAGTGGCGCCACCGTCTTGCCCAAGGGTCGGACGGTTGGGGTCTTTGAAGGTTCAATCAGTTTGCCCGAGGGCCAAAGACCAGCCAGAGCTCTCTTTGAAATAGACAATCAGCGTTTGGTTTGGCAGAAAAATTCGGACAATGAGCGCAAGATCAGTGTAAGTCATACACCAATCTTGCGGATTGAAAGTGCGCCGAGAGTTGAGGCCAATGTCCAAAACATAAGTTTGTCCGAGGTTAAAAACATCGAACTGGTGGCAGTAATCTTTGATGGGCGCGATAATGCTATTGCGAGCTCTAGGACTTTTATCGACCGGCTAAAGAAAGATGAATCGCGCTCGATTTTCTTTACTTGGCCCAAGCCTTTTGAGTTGGGTAGCAGGGCTTGCAGTCGAAAATCGGATATAGCTTTGTTACTCGACCGTTCGGGTTCGATGGCTTCTTTGGGTAAAAATCCGCCCGAACCACTAGAGAGTGCCAAAAAGGCAGCCTCTTCTTTCGTCGATAGTCTAAAGGTTGAGGATCGGGTGGCGGTTGTCTCTTTTGCTACCGAGCCGAGTCTGCCGCACGATGTTGCTTTGAGTCAAGATTTCGAGGCGGTAAATTTGGCTATCGAAAATATTGCAATCGGCAATTCCGGTATTCAATTCACCAACATTACCAGCGCCTTGCACGAGGGTTGGAGTGCTCTACTGTCGTCCTCAACTGATGAAAATCGAGCTAGGGTTTTGGTGCTTTTGACTGATGGGGTAGCCAATAGCCCCAAAGATCCTAATGGTCGGACCGAAGCCGAGGACATAGCTTATGCTGAAAAGTCGGCTCTTTCTGAAGCGAGTTTGATCAAGCAAGATGGGGTCGAAATCTTCACGATCGGCCTGGGCGAGGCCGTCAACCAAAATTTTTTGACCGAGCTTGCTTCTTTGGGTAATAATTTTTATTTTGCACCTACGGCCGAAGATTTGCAGTCGATCTATCAAAGGATTTCTTCGCAAATATGCAAGGAGGTTCCGGCTCGGATAGAGATTACTTACAAAATCATCAATGCTTAACGCAAGAAAATTGTTGGCCTCAGTGGATTGGCTTTTGCTTGGCTCGGCTTTTTTCTTGTCTTTGGCTGGGCTGCTAACCATGAATTCTTTTGCCAACGATGTAGATAGCGATCGGTTTTTTTATAGACAAATAGTTTGGCTTGGAGTGGCTTTGGTTGTCTTTTTTGTGGCCAGTCGGATCGATTGGCGCTTCTTGCGGCGAACGGGGGTGGTGGCTACGCTTTTTGTTGTTTCTTGTTTGATTCTTCTGCTTTTGTTTGCGGTTGCACCAACCAAAGGTGCGCGCAGTTGGTTTGATTTAGGATTCTTTGCTTTTCAGCCGGTTGATTTTATCAAAATTATTTTGGTGCTTTTGTTGGCCAAATATTTTAGTCGACGCCATATCGAAATTGCCAATGTTAGGCATATCATTGTTTCTGGGGTCTATAGTTTTATTTTGTTTTTCTTGATTTTTATGCAACCGGATTTTGGTTCGGCCATTATCCTTTTTCTGATCTGGTTTGGTATGGTGCTGGTCTCGGGTATTTCGAAAAAACATCTTTTGGTGGTTTTCTTGACCGGTCTCGTCAGCTTTTCTGGTCTGTGGCTTTTTGTTTTCAAGGATTATCAAAAAGCCAGAATTACTTCCTTTATCCATCCTCTGACCGATTTGCAAGGTGCTGGCTACAATGCCTACCAGTCAATGATCGCTGTCGGTTCGGGGCAGGTTTGGGGTAAGGGGGTTGGGCTTGGCAGTCAGTCCAAACTCAAGTTTCTGCCAGAATACGAGACCGACTTTATCTTTGCCGCTTTTAGCGAAGAATGGGGTTTTGTGGGGGCGATTATTTTGTTTGCCTTATTCGGTTTGCTTTTGTGGCGAATTCTGGATATCTCTCAAAAGGGTGCGGGCAATTTTGAAATTTTGTTTGGGCTTGGTCTGGCCATTACTCTTTTGGCCCACACTTTTATTCACGTCGGAATGAATATTGGTCTTTTGCCGGTAACCGGTATTACGATGCCGTTTATGAGCTATGGTGGCTCGCACCTGATTGCCGAATTCTTGAGTCTTGGGATTTTGGTTGGTATGAGTCGTTATGCTCGAGTGACCCACCGGGCCAATGCCGAGAATGAAATAATAGGGGTGGTATAGATAATTTTCAATTTACAATTATCAATTTTCAACCAATTTTCAAATCATAAATTTTCAATGTTTCGGAAAGCATTTTTTCGAGAGAGAAGAAATTTGCGACGGTCTTTTTTATTTCAGCACCAAATTCTTTTTGTTTTTCCGGATGGTCAAGATAATACAAAATCGCTTCGGCAATTTCTTTCGGGCTCTCTTTGTGAATCAAAATACCGTTGCGCATATCGCTAATTACTTCCGGTATACCACCGACACTCGTCGCTATAAGAGGCAGGCCCATAAGCCCTGCTTCGAGAATAACGTAGGGGAAGGCTTCGTTGCGGGAGGGTAGGAGGAAAATATCTGCTCCGCTCAAATATTGTCTTGCTTCTGGCACAAAGCCTAAAAAGCGCACACTCAAACCAAGCCCCAACTCCTCGGTGATTTTCTTGAGTTTGTCGGTCCATTCGCCGCTACCCGCAATACAGTAGAGGATCTCTCTTCGGCGTTCTTCGGGTAGTTGGGCGAGGGCGCGCAAGGCGGTGTCGAGTCCTTTGGTTGGATGAAGTTCGGAAATTGAAAGAATGATAAATTTATTCGTCTCTCCGGTCGAGAGAAAACTTCGTGCTTCATTCCGATCTTGGGTGGTAAATCCGCTCGTGCCGTTGTAGACGACTGCGATCTTTTCTTTGGTAAACGGTAACCAAGTCATATCTCTCCGGATCTTTTCGGCCACTGCGATCACTCGATCCGAAAGAAGGATTGTCAGCCAATGGCTTAGATAAAAGAAAAGTCTCGAAAGTGTTCCTCGCCAAAATTCATTGAAGCCCCAATTGTGAGCGGTAAAAACAATTTTTGGCTCATAATCTTTTGTGGCTAGCTTGACTAGCCAAGTGGCGACGGCTCCTATGGCGCCGATCTTTGAAGAATTGAGATGAACGATGTCGGGTCTTTGCTGTTTGATAATTTGTGTGAGTTCTTTGCAGACTTTGAATTCGCTTATAGTTTTGATTTCGCGCGCTAGGTTGTCGATTTTTATAACCGCAATGCCCGACTCGCGCAATTTGCTTGGTAGCTCCTCGCCCTGACCGCAGGCGACAACTGTTTCGAACTGATCTTGAGGTAGGTTGGTTGCCAAATCAAAGACATACCTCTGGGCGCCGCCAAAATTGCCTTTGGTTATGACGAAAAGCACTTTTTGTTTTTTGGGTTCCATTACAGAAAACAATTCTCTCACAAATTGACTATTTATTCAACCGAATGTATTATATTGTTTTATAATGAGCATTTCACGCAAAAAAGAGACCTGGGTTTTGTTTTTGGTTGATTTGGGATTGCTCTATGCTTCGCTCTGGCTGACGCTCTTTGTGCGTTATGGCAGTTTGCCAAGTGAAGTAACTCTTGCTCTGCACTTTTGGCCGTTTACACTGATTGTTGCTGTCTGGCTTTTGGTCTACTTTATCTCCGGTCTTTACGAGAAGCATACTTTGCTCATAAAGAGCCGTTTGCCTTCGACTGTTTTCAACGCTCAACTTGCGAACAGTTTTATTGCGGTGCTCTTCTTTTATTTCATTCCATACTTTGGTATTGCGCCCAAGACCAACCTTTTTATCTATCTTCTAATTTCCTTTGCTTTGGTTTTGCTCTGGCGAATTTATGGTGATCGATTTTTCCGGACCGAAAAGCGCGAACGAGGTATTCTGATCGGCAGTGGGGAAGAGATGAAAGAATTGCTCGAAGAGGTCAATGGCAACAAGCGCTACAATATTGAGTTTGTTTCTTCGGTTGATCTCGACAAAATCGAGGGTGTAGATTTTCAGGAGGAAATTTTGAGCCGCATCTACGCCGAAGAAATCCAGATCATTGCAATTGATCTCAAAAACGAAAAAGTCGAGCCCATTTTGCCACACCTCTACAATTTGATCTTCTCCAAGGTCAAGTTTATCGATATGTACAAAGTCTACGAAGATATTTTTGATTCGGTGCCACTTTCGCTTGTGCGCTACAACTGGTTTCTTGAAAATGTCTCGACTGAGGCAAGGCTGACTTATGATGGCGCGAAGAGGCTCATGGATATTGCGCTGTCTTTGGTTTTGTTTGGCCTTTCTCTTTTGGTTTATCCGTTTGTTTGGCTCGCTATCAAGCTCGAAGATCGGGGTAGTATTTTCTTTATTCAAGAAAGAATCGGCAAGAACAACAAGATCATCAAGGTCAAGAAGTTTCGCAGCATGAAAGAAGATGGTTCAAACCAAATTACGCGAGTTGGTAGGTTTATTCGCTCGGTTCGCATCGATGAACTGCCTCAACTTTGGAATGTGCTTGTCGGCGATATGTCGCTTATCGGTCCGCGCCCCGAGATCCCAAGTTTGGTCAAAGAGTATGAAGATCAGATTCACTACTACAATATCAGACACCTGATCAAACCCGGACTCTCTGGTTGGGCTCAGCTCTACCACACCGATCCGCCCAAGGTTACAGCCGACGCCCTAAAGACTCGACGTAAGCTTTCTTATGATCTCTACTACATCAAAAATCGTTCGTTTATGCTCGATCTCAAGATTGCTCTCAAAACCATCAAGGCTCTTTTGTCGCGGAGTGGGGTGTGATAGAATCGAGGCTATATGGCGAAATACCGATTTTGGTCAATACTTATAATAGCTGGCGCAATCTGGGCCGGGATCTCTGTTTGGAGAGGCGAGACTTCGGGCGATCCGCAGGCCAAGTTTAAGCTTGGTTTGGATCTTTCTGGAGGCACGCATTTGGTCTACAAAGCCGATGTTGCCGAAATTGCTCCAAACGAAGTCGACGGAGCTATGCAGTCCTTACGCGACACGATTGAGCGCAGGGTCAATCTTTTTGGTGTAGCCGAACCGATTGTCCAGGTTGAGCAAGGAGGAGTTTTTGGTGATGCCAATGAGCAAAGACTGATTGTTGAGTTGCCGGGGGTGACTGATATTGATGAAGCGGTCAAAAAGATTGGCGAGACACCGACTTTGGATTTTAGAATTTTGAATAAAGAGACGGAAGAATTTTTACCAACCGGCCTATCGGGTCGACAGCTCAAAAGAGCCGAGATCAAGTTTGATCCGAATTTCCAAAACAAACCAGTCGTGGGTCTGCTTTTCAATGAAGAAGGTGACCAACTTTTTGCCAAGATTACCAGAGAAAATGTGGGTGAGGTGCTCGGCATCTTTCTCGATGGCCAGCTCGTTGAGGCGCCGTTTATCAGAGAAGAAATCACTGGCGGAGAAGCTGTCATCACTGGCGATTTTACAATCGATCAGGCCAAGCAGGTGGTGCGCGATCTGAATTATGGCGCCTTGCCGATGCCGATCTCTCTTGTAAATACCGAAACCATTGGCGCAACTCTTGGTGCCGAAGCACTTGCAAGCGGGGTTAGGGCGGCGGTGATCGGCCTTGGCTTGGTAGCGCTTTTTATGATTGCTTGGTATCGCTTGCCCGGGTTTATCTCCGTCCTGGCTTTGAGTGTTTATGTTCTTTTGATGCTTTTGCTTTTCAAGATTGTGCCGATCACGCTGACTACGGCTGGCATTGCTGGGTTTATTATTTCGATTGGTATGGCGATCGATGCCAATATTATTATTTTCGAAAGGATCAAAGAATCTTTGGTTTCGGCTGATGTTCCGGTGGGCGAGAAGAAGACTATCGATACAGGGGTGGTCAGAGAAGCTTTTGCTCACGCTTGGACGGCGATTCGCGATGGTCAGTTGACGACGTTGCTTGGAGCAATTGTGCTCTTCTGGTTCGGCACCTCGAGTGTTGAGGGTTTTGCTTTGGTTTTGGGGCTCGGCACAATCGTTTCGGTCGTGAGCTCGATGGTTGTCTCCAAAATATTTATGAATGCGGTTTATTCGAAATAAGGTCAATCCAATACAATGTTTCCAGTCAAACACAGAAAAAAATTTTTCATCTTCTCCGGCGCAATATTGCTCCTTTGTTATGGTCTGATGGTTTTTTGGGGTTTTAATATTGGCACTGATTTTCGTGGTGGCACGATCGTCGAGGTGGCTTACAAAAACAACGTTCCGGCTCAAAACCGAGTCGAGAGTGCGATCCAAAGCCTTGACCTTGGCAACGTTTCGGTTAGGGCAGTAGGGCAGAACGGCTTTATTATCAGAGCTAAAGATCTTTCGACCGATGAACAAGAAGCGATCAAGCGAGCACTTGTAATTGATGGTTCTGAATATGATCTGAAAAGGCTGAGCTCAGTCGGGCCGCTCATCGGCAAAGAACTGACCGATAAGGCTTTGATTGCAATTGCCGTGATCATCTTGATCACCATCCTCTACATCGCCTATACTTTCAGAAAAATTTCCAAACCGATTTCTTCTTGGAACTACGGCTTAGTGGCGATTGTGGCTTTGATCCACGATATTTCTATACCGGCTGGCTTTGCGGTGCTTCTGGGGCGATACGCCGGAATGGAAATCGACGCGCTCTTTGTAACTGCACTCCTCTCACTTTTGGGATACTCGATCAACGACACCATCATCATCTTCGACCGCATCAGGACCAATTTGCAAGAAAACAAAGAAAAGAATATCCACGAATCTTTCGAGACGACCGTAGGCAAAAGTCTATCTCAAACTTATGGTCGTTCGATCAATACTTCGCTTACCGTCTTTTTGGTTCTAGTTTCTCTTTTGATTTTTGGTAGCGCTTCCATCAGCTTCTTCATTTGGACCTTAATTGTTGGTACTATTGCTGGCGCCTATTCTTCGATTTTCCTTGCGGCACCGCTTTTGGTCTCGATCGATAATCGCAGAAGACAAAGCTAGCTAGGGCTTTGCTCGAGTTGTCCACATTTCGGTAATTTGGTTTTGTCGTGCTAATATAAGCTTATGCACCAGAAGAGCAATTTCTATATTTATTTTGGAATCTGGGTGGCGGTTTTGCCTTTTATTGGCGCGCCGGGTGTTTGGAAAACCTATTTAACCTTGATCTCTGGCCTTATTTTGGTCTTTTATGCTGGGGCTCCGATCTTGGTCAAAAAACTTCAGGCTAAATCTCGGACCAGAAAAAGAGCCATCAAGTCTCAAGCAACGGATCTTGTGGATACGGAACTTAGGTTTAATCCGGAAAATACTTCTGAGGTTGAGGTGGTTGTTGACCGAAATTCTTCTCTGGAAAAAGATGAAAAGACATCTGGTTAGGACAAGTTTCTTTAGTCTCGGAGCTCTTGCAGTTCTCGGAGCTTTTTATTTTATCCCAAGTGAACAGGTTGTCTACAATGGCGCCTCGGTCGTAAAGAGCGAAGCCCAGGATCAGCCGGTCTCTCCAAAACCGGTTGTCGCACATCTAGAAACTCCAGAACCGCTCAAGTCGGTCTATATGAGTCAGTGCTATGCCAGCATGCCGAGCCTGCGGACAAAGCTTGTCCGACTTATAGAAGAAACCGAGCTCAATGCGGTTGTGATAGATATCAAAGATTACACCGGCACTGTTTCTTTCGAGACTGGCAATTCTACAATCGATTCGATCGGCGGTACTGGCTGCAAGGTGTCCGATATGAAAGAGTTTGTCGAAGAGCTACACAGTAAAGGGATTTATGTGATTGGTCGGGTAACGGTTTTCCAAGATCCCCAATATACAAAGCTTCATCCGGAGCTTGCGGTCAAGAAAAAGAGCGACGGTTCGGTCTGGCGCGACAGAAAAGGTCTCGCCTTCGTTGACGTCGGAGCACGTCCTTTTTGGGATTATATTGTCGCGATCGCCACCTCCTCTCACGCTATTGGTTTTGATGAGATCAATTTCGACTACATTCGTTTTCCATCCGATGGCAACATGAGCGATATTGCCTTTACTCATTCTGAGGGTCTCCCTAAGCGCGAAGCTTTGCGCAAATTCTTTGAGTATCTCGATGCCAAAATGTCCGAAGCTGGGATACCGACTTCGGCGGATGTCTTTGGAATGGTGACAACCAATACCGATGATCTCAATATTGGCCAAGTGCTCGAAATTGCCTTGGTAAATTTCGACTATGTGGCGCCGATGGTCTACCCCTCGCACTACCCACCGATGTTTAATGGTTGGAAGGATCCAAACAAAGTGCCTTATGAAATAATAAAGTTTAGTATGGACACGGCGGTCAGTCGGCTCAATTTGTTGAGAGCGGAGATCGCTTCATCGACACCAAATTCTAAATTGCTTGAGCGGATCAAGCCGACACAGCTCCGCACTTGGATCCAAGATTTTGATTATCCGGTCGCTTATACTCCCGATATGGTTCGGGCTCAAATACAAGCCACTTATGACTCCGGGCTCACCTCATGGATGCTCTGGGATCCGGCGAATACCTATACTCCGAGTGCTCTTTTGCTGTCCCAGTAATTTACAATTTTTAATTTGAAAATTAGTAAATTGGTACATTTATTGAAAATTGAAAATTGATAATTGTAAATTGAAAATTTTATTGTGGTATAATAATTCTAATGCAACCTGATAAAATAACTTATTTTGCCGAGACTGACGCTCGCAACAAGAGAGTGAAATTCGGCATCAAGGATGAAGACCGGCTTCGCCACGTCTATTCGATCGGCAAAACCGGAATGGGCAAGTCGACCATGCTCGAAAATATGGCGATTCAGGATATTCAAAACGGCAATGGCTTAGCCTTTCTCGATCCGCACGGCAAAACAGCCGATCTGCTACTCGATTATATTCCAGAGTCTCGAATCAAAGACGTGATTTATTTTGCGCCTTTTGATACCGAGTTTCCTGTTTCTTTTAATGTAATGGAAGACGTTGGTCCAGAAAGGCGACACCTGGTCGTCTCGGGCCTTATGAGTGCCTTCGAGAAGATTTGGGAGGATCAGTGGTCGGCCAGAATGGCTTATATTTTGCAAAATACGCTAGCCGCGCTCCTAGAATATCCGGGAGCAACTTTGCTCGGTATAAACCGAATGCTGATCGATAAGGCTTATAGACAAAAGGTGGTAGAGAATGTAAAGGACCCAACGACCAAATCTTTTTGGGTGGATGAATTTGCAAAGTATACCGACAAATATGCGGCCGAAGCTACGCCGGCGATTCAAAACAAAGTTGGTCAATTTGTCTCTAACCCGCTTATCAGAAATATTGTCGGTCAGTCCAAATCTTCTTTTGATGTGCGCAAAATAATGGATGAAAAAAAGATTTTGATCGTGAACCTATCTAAGGGTTTGGTGGGGGAGAACAATGCCAACCTGCTTGGTGCGATGCTGGTGACCAAAATATATCTGGCAGCGATGTCTAGGGCCGATGTTGAACCCAGTGAGCTCAAAAAGTTGCCGAATTTTTACCTCTATGTGGACGAATTTCAATCTTTTGCCAACAAAAGTTTTGCCGATATTTTGTCCGAAGCTCGCAAATACAAACTCTCGCTCAATATTACACATCAATATATCGAACAGATGGCCGAGGAGGTGCGGGCGGCGGTTTTTGGCAACGTTGGCACGATGATTACTTTTAGGGTGGGTTCTTATGATGCCGAAGTCTTGGAGAAAGAATTTGCTCCGATTTTTACCGCTGAGGATATTGTTAACCTTGGGTTCGTGCAAATTTATCTGAAACTAATGATTGATGGGGTGGCGTCGCAGCCCTTTTCGGCTACTACTTTGCCACCATTACCAAAACCAGAAATTTCTTTTAGAAAAGAGGCGCTCGATATGTCGCGCAAGGTATATGCAGAAACAAAGATTGAAGTCGAAAAGGCGATCGAGCTTTGGCATCAGCAAGACAATAACCAAAATGGAAAGACCAAAAATCAAAGTGCAAATAATGGCAATAGTAATGGCGGGTCAAATGGACCAAAAGATTGGCCGAAGCCAGAACGAAAGCCGGAGTTTAAAGATGCTCCAAAAACAGAGAATTTGCCAGAGAGAAAGGTAGAAGAAAAAACAGAAACCAAAAAAGAAGAAAAGAAAGAAGAGAGAAATAGTGTTCTGGCCCAAGCTCTAGCCCGGGCTTTGACAGAAAAACAAAATTCAAAAACACGCCAACCCACAAATTCTTCGAGTGAGCAGAAAACAAAAGAAGAAGTGCCGACAGAAAAACCCAAAGAAAAGGTGTCTTTGCAAGAGCTCAAGCATGACGATCGCAACAAAAACAAAGGCCCAACACCCGAAAATCAAAACAAGCTAAAAGAGGCGCTAGAGAAAGTTGGTAGTCAAAAGATGTTAGATAATAGCAACGAACTAAAAGCTAAGGACTATAATCTAAAATCTAGCCCAAAAGAAGTGCCAGAAGACCTTCTCCTCAAGGTGTTGAAAGGCGAATAAAATACTGGTAAAATAAGGACTTATGGCAAAAAAGAAGGTCCTTATTTTTTCGGTTGCCTATTATCCTAGATTTGTAGGTGGGGCGGAGGTGGCAGTTAAAGATATAACCGATAGACTTGAGTCGGATGATTTCGAGTTCCACCTTTTAACTTTATGTTTGGATAAAAAACTGCCTAGGTATGAAAAGATTGGGAATGTGAATGTCTACAGATTGGGTTTTGTCGGCAATTTGAGAGAGTCGGCTGATTCTTTGAAGTTTCCTCTCCATCTCAATAAATATCTTTATCCGTTTCTATCGGCTTGGTTTGGTTATAAACTTTCTAGAAGGATAAAGTTTGATTTTACTTGGGCTATAATGGCTAACTATTCTGGTTTTGGTGCGCTCTTTTTTAAATGGTTAAAACCAAAAATTCCGATGCTACTTACTTTACAAGAGGGTGATCCGATAGAGTATATTACCAAAGAATCACTTAGGGTTAGAATTGGCAAAATCGAAATTTCGGTCCGAGGACTAATGTATCCAATTTTTAAGAAAATTTTTGAAAAGGCTGATTTTTTGCAAGCCATCTCGACTTATTTGGCCAAATTTGGCAAATCGATGGGTTTTAGAGGTGAGCCGGTGGTGGTGCCAAATGGTGTTGATGTGTCTTTGTTTACCAAAGAAATGGAAAGCGAGAAGAGACAAAAAATACGAAAAGAGTTTGGTTTGGGAGAAGCCGACGTGGCTTTGGTCACTACTTCTCGGCTTGTTATAAAAAATGGGGTAGGCGATGTTATACAGGCTCTTACCCTTTTGCCACAGAATATAAAGTTTGTTGTTTTTGGCGAAGGTTATTTAGAATCAAATCTTAAAAATCAAGTCTCAAATCTCAAAATTGAGGACAGAGTAATTTTCAAAGGGTATGTCGACCATAAGGAAATGCCAGAATATCTCAAAGCGTGTGATATTTTTATTCGTCCGTCACTCTCAGAAGGTTTTGGCAATTCTTTTATCGAAGCAATGGCAGCCAGAGTCCCTGTGATTGCAACCCTCGAAGGGGGAATAGCGGATTTTTTGGTTGATAATATAACCGGTTATGTTTGCCAAAAGGAAAACCCCGAGAGTATTAGGAGTGCGGTCTTGCGTATTCAGAATGATCCCAATCGACAAGCCGTTATAGACAATGCTTACAAAATGGCGGTCGAAAAGTATGATTGGTCTCTGGTTGCTCGACAAATGCAACAAATTTTTGAAAATATAAAACAATGAAAATAGCTGTAGTTGGGGCTGGAATATTTGGTTCGACGATTGCCATTACGCTTGCGAGGAGTGGTTTCTTTGTTGATCTTTTTGAAAAAGACTCGGATATTCTTCAGGCTGCTTCGGGTATAAATCAGTACCGTCTTCATCGAGGTTTTCATTATCCGAGAAGTATCGAAACAGCTATATCTTCAAAAAATGCGGAAAAATTTTTCTGTGAAGAATATGAAGAATGCTTGATCAAAGACGCCGAACATTATTATTGTATTGCTAAAGAAAAATCAAAAGTCTCGGCAGATGAATTCAAAAATTTTTGTAAAACTTGCAGTTTGGAGTATGAAGAGGCTGATTTGAATTTTATAAAAAAAGAAAAGTTCCAACTCACGACTAAGGTTAGGGAATCACTAATAAATCCGAATGTTTTGAGAAATATTGTAAAAAATAGATTATCCGAATATAAGATAAATTTGTTGTTGAATACGACATTTAAATCAGAAGATATGGCTGGCTACGACATTGTAATCAATAGTTCTTACGCTAATCTCAATTTTATCCAAAAAGATAATTCAAAATTTAAGACCTATCAATTTGAACTGTGCGAAAAACCGCTCTTGAGTTTGCCAAAAACTTTTGCCAAGAAAAGCGTAGTGGTTATGGATGGACCATTTTTTTGCATAGATCCTTATGCCGATACCGACTTTCATTTGATGGGTAATGTGTTTTATGCTCTACATCATTCAAATGTAGGTTTTTTCCCGGAAATTCCGGATCAATATAGGCCATTGTTAAATAAAGGCGTCATACAAAATCCACCAATCACCAACATTGACAAATTCATCGACTCTGCTAAGGAGTTTATGCCAGAAATTGCTGAAGCGAAACATATAGGATCGATGTACACAATTCGGACAGTTCTCGCTAATGTTGACCATACTGATGAAAGGCCTACTATTGTAAATAAAATAGATGAAAAGGTGATCGAAGTCTTTTCTGGCAAACTGGGTAATTGTGTTCAAGCGGCGAATGAGGTATTACACCTACTCAAGCAATAACTGCTCAACCACCCCAAAGACTCGTAAAGCAAACTGCCCATTACAGAGAGGTTTTTTGTCCGAAGTAATAGCTTTAATAAAATCTTTAACCTCCATCGTCAAGGCAGAAGATTCGTTGATGGGGACAGAGATCAGGTTTTGGGAGTTATAATCTATTTGGTGAAGATTGTCACCGCTCCAAACAAAGGCTGTTTGGTCTCCGACTACTGTTACTGTCTTTTGTTTGTTGGGACTGACACGGTTGATATATGAAATGGATGGAAACTTTTTGCAATCAAAGGCAGCTTCCACTATATCCGAATGAGAAATGACTTTGTGGGTGAAGTGCTGAATTGGTTGAATCTCTTGGCTCACACTATAAAGAAGCGATATGTCGTGGCAGAGCAAATTGGAAATGGAATGTTCCTCAAAACTACCCCATTTGGACCACTCCATATGTATACTCCGTATATCTTCCAGAGGCATGAGTTCGAGAATTTTTCTCCAGGCCGGATGGTGGGGAAATTCATACCCTACAACAAAAGTCAGACTATTTTTTTCTGCTTTTTGGCATAATTTTTCTAACTCTTCGCTTTTGGTTCCGCCTGGCTTTTCCAGAAAAAGATGCTTACCGGCTTCCAAAACTTTCATAGCCAACTCGAAATGAGTGTTGATTGGTGTTGCTACAACTACCGCCTGTATAGAAGCGTCTTTCGTTATATCGGCTAAGTTGATCGTGTGTTTTATGGAGGGGTAATTTTCTTGCAAGAATTCCGAAGAACGATCTTTATTTGGTGTACATACCCAAACTACCTCTGCCTGCTCGTTGAATTCTTTGAGCAGATTTTTGCCCCATCTCCCCATTCCCACAATCGCAGTTTTCATCATTGTAATCTTGATTATACTTGCATTTTGCATTATATTCAATAGGTGAAAAATCAAAAAATCTTACTTGCAGCGGGGGTGTTTTACCCCGATGTTGGCGGGCCAGCTATACACGTGGCCAAAATCGCCGAAAGACTTTCAAAGGAAGGTTTTAGACCGGTTGTGGTTTGTTATGGAGATGACAAGAGTAATAAGTCTTTTCCATTTGAGGTAAAAAGAATTTCCCGAAAATACCCCAAAGTTTTGCAATGGCCTTTTTATCTCCTGACTGTTTTGAAGGAGGCCGTAAACTCTAAAATTATTTATGCTTTCGACCCAACCGCGGCTGGTCTTCCGGCTTGCCTAGCCTCGTATCTTTTTCGAAAGCCTTTGATTATTCGCATTGGTGGGGATCCGATTTGGGAGAGAGAGGCAGAGCTGGGCAAGAGAGTTATGCCGATCACCACTTATTACGAAAAAGGTTTGTATAAAGTAGACAAACCGTTACTTTTCAAAATAATCCAAAAGGTTTTATTGCACGCCAAGGCTTTGGTTTTTTATAATAGTTTTTGGATTGATTTTTATACGAGATATTACGGTATTGATAAAACAAAAATGCGGATTGTCAAAAACCCCGCTTTTAGAAGGGAGAGTGCTCAATCGAACATTTCTAATGATCCTCAGATAATCTTTGCCGGAAGGTTTGTGGCCTATAAAAACCTGCCCTTAGTTTTTCAGGCTTTTGATAATGTGCGAGAAAAATTGGGCAAAGGCAAACTTTTGTTGATTGGCAAAGGGCCAGAACTCGGGAAGCTCAGGGAATTAAAGAGAAATCTGAAATCCGGACAGTATATAGAATTTTTTGAGTCTCTGCCTCAAGAAAAACTTTTTGAAAAAATTCGAGAATCGAGCATAGCGATTGGCCCAGCTCTTTCAGAATTTAATCCTAATTTTATTTTGGAATCCCTCTCTTTGGGTAAACCCGTACTTCTAAGTAAAGGTCACGGTTTATCAGTTGATTTGCCAGACGAGTTTATTTTCGATCCGCTTAACCAGCAAGAGCTTGAACAAAAAATGGAATATTTGTTTGATCCAGAAAACTATAAAAAGGCGATTGAGATTGTCGACAATTTGGATATGAACCAAACCTGGGATAATGTCACCGATTTTCATTTGTCTCTGATAAAAAACTTAATTAAATCAAAAAATGAAAGTTGTTAGTGTTGGCATGGGTCAAAATGTGTTTGAACAAGGCTCTGCAGTCAGACAGAGAATGATCGACTATGGTCAGATGTTTGATGAGCTGCACCTGATAGTTTTTGCTCCAATTGAGAAAAATTATAAAGAAGAAAAATTAAGTTCAAACGTCTATCTCTATCCAAGTCAGTCAAAAAATCGAATTCTATTTTTGTTTGATTATCTAAAGATTGCCAAGAAAATACTTTCAAAAAGTAACAAAAAAGATTTTGTGGTTACGGCTCAAGATCCGTTTGAAACGGGTTTGGTCGGTCTAGTATTAAAGCTCCTCTATCGTCTGCCTCTACAAATACAACTTCATACTGATTTTCTAAACCAGTATTTTATCAAACATACTATACTAAACTTTTTGCGTTTTCCGATCGGGATTTTTGTTTTGAGTTTTGCTGATTCGGTGCGCTGTGTCTCTGAAAGGGTGGCCAAATCAATCCGTGCGATTGCAAACAACGTCTCGGTTTTGCCGATTTTGGTTGATAACAATAATTTACCCCAAGTCGAAAGAGCTGTGAGGTCCGGAAGGGTAAACATTTTGACTGTCTGCCGATTGGAAAAAGAAAAGGATTTGACGACTGCAATAAAAGCATTCAAGATGGTGTGCGAACTTGGAATTGATGCAGAGTTTGTGATAGTAGGGGATGGTGGTGAAAGAGAAATGTTGGAGAACTTGGCTAAAATCTATAATCTACAAACTAAAATCCATTTTGTCGGTTGGCAAAATGATTTACAGAAATATTATGAAGACGCAGATATTTACCTCTCGACCTCGCTTTATGAAGGCTATGGTATGTCGACTGTCGAGGCAGCTTCTTTTGGTCTGCCTCTTGTGATAACAGATGCTGGTGTTGCGTGCTTTATGTTTAAAGACAGAGAGAGTGCTTTTGTCTGCAAGCAGGGTGGTGTAGAAGCTCTTGCTGAGGCAATTGTTCTTTTGGCCAAAGATCCGAATCTGAGACTAGAGATGGGTCTGCTCGCAAGGAAAAATTTTGAAGAGAATCGTATTGATCGCGCAGAATATTTTGAAAGGTATAAAGCTTCTCTGCTTACAGCCTACAATTTTTATCAAACTGGCGGCTTTTTTGAGAAGAATATTTTATTCCGTTATGTTGCGGCAGGTTTGACTGGCGCTGGTACTCAAATCGGACTACTTTATATTTTTACCGATCTGGTCAAAATCTGGTATATCTATTCTTCGATTATTGCTTTTATTGTGGCTATTATCGTAAGTTTTTTGCTTCAGAAATTTTGGACTTTCAAAGACCGTACGACCCAACAGATTCACCATCAAGCAATCAAGTATTTAGCTACGGCAATTACCGGACTCATTGTTAATACGGTTTTGATGTATCTTTTTGTCGACCTAATTGGCATCTGGTATATTTTGGCGCAAATAATCATTGGTGCAATCATAATGGTCTTCAATTTTTTGATGTATAAATTTGTCGTCTTTAAGAAAAAATGAAATTACTAATTCTGACCCAAAAAGTTGATAAGAATGATCCGGTGCTCGGGTTTTTCCATAGCTGGATCGACAAGCTCTCTGCCAAGTTTGAGCAGGTCAGTGTTGTTTGTTTGCAAAAAGGCGAATATGACTTGCCAAAGAATGTAAAAGTATTTTCTTTGGGCAAGGGTAAAAAAGTAGCTAGTAGCCAGTATCTAGTATCAAGGGCAAAGTATATTTTTAATTTTTATAAATACATTTGGAGTCTCCGAAAAGATTACGATGCGGTGTTTGTGCATATGAATCAAGAGTATGTCATTTTGGGCTGGAAGTTTTGGAAGCTCTGGGGTAAAAAAATATATTTTTGGCGCAACCACCCCAAGGGCAACTTTTTTACTCGCGTTGCTGTATGGGTATCTGACAAAGTTTTCTGCACCTCGACCCAATCTTTTACTGCGCGATACAAGAAAACAATTTTGATGCCGGTCGGAATCGATGTAGACAAGTTCATAAAGTTAGAAAGTTCAAAAGTTCATAAAGTTAAAAATTCGATTTTGTTTTTGAGTCGGATGGATAAGATAAAGAGGCCGGATCTTTTGATCGAAGCTTTGAATATTTTGGATAAAAAACAGGTCGATTTTGTCTGCGACTTTTATGGCGATCCGACTGTTGGTAGCGAAGCGTTCTATCAAGAACTCAAGAACAAAGTCTCCGAGCTTGGTCTCCAAAACAAGGTCAAATTTTATGCCGGTGTGCCCAATAATCAAACGCCTGAGCTCTACAGCTCTCATGAAATTTTTGTTAATCTGACACCAACCGGCAGTATGGACAAAACTATCGTCGAAGCCTCTGGCTCCGGTTGTCTGCTTCTCGCTACCAATCCGGCGCTTCAGGCAGAACTCGACCATTTGTTTATTCTAAAAGAGGTAGAGGGTCAAAGTTTGGCTCGAGCTCTGCAAAATCTGATGAACCTAGACGAGAGCGAGAAGGCTTCAAAAAGGCAAAAACTTGTCGAATATGCAAAAAGGCAGAGCCTTGAAATTTTAATCGAAAAGCTCTCTCACACAATCCAAAATGCCTAAACTCTCAATCATTATTCCGGTTTTTAATGAACGCGATACTTTGGAGAGCGTAATTCTAGCTGTTCGGCAGAGTAGGGCTTTTGGTTTGGAAAAGGAAATAATTATTGTTGATGACTTTTCGAGCGATGGCACACGCGACGTAGTCGCGGAGTTAAAAGTTAAAAGTGAAAAGTTAAAAGTAATTTATAATGAAAAAAATTTAGGAAAAGGGGCATCAGTAAGAAGAGGATTAAAAGAGGCGAGTGGGGATTTTGTGATAATTCAAGACGCAGATCTGGAATACGACCCAAACGAATACGAAAAGCTTTTGGCCCCACTTAGGTCTGGGGCGGACGTGGTCTATGGTTCGCGTTTTTTGGGTCGGCCTTTTGTATGGAAGACGTATTATTTGGCCAATAGATTTTTGACTCTGCTTTCAAATATTTTTACCGGTCTCAAACTTACCGATATGGAAACTTGCTACAAATGCTTTAGTCGCAAAGCTTTGAGCGAGATACTGCCGAGGCTTACAGCTAATCGGTTTGAGATAGAACCAGAGATAACTGCTGTCGTTGCGCGAAGCGGCCTGAGTATAAAGGAGGTGCCGATCTCTTATTTTCGGCGCTCGTATGCCGAGGGCAAAAAAATTGGCTTCAAGGATGGTTTGCAAGCAATTTGGACGATTGTAAAAAATTTTTAATTTTCAATAAATTTTCAATGGATCAAATTTTCAAAAATCAAACAACATCGATATTGGGGGTTTGCATTACTATTTTGGTGGTGCTTTCTTTCGTCTTGCTCAAACCAAACGTGGCGGGGGATGGGGTTTCTTATTTACAAGCCATAGACTTTTTGAATGGTCAGCCGGTTGCCTTTGAAGATGTGGCTCACCGGGTTATTACAACTTTTGGGGCTCTCGAACTGATTAGGTTTTTGGCCAAAATTTTTGGCTCTTTGACTTCGGTTTGGATTGGCCTAAATTCAACTCTTTTTGTTTTGACTGTCTTTGCCTTTTATAAGATGGTTGCAAATTTTAGTACAGACTCCAAGGTGGCACTTTGGGCCAGTTTGTTTTTGGCGGGTAATTATGCGGTGCTCAATTTTGGACTGAATTTCTTGATGGATATGGGTGGTTGGGCTTTTTATATCTTCTCCCTTTATTTCGCTTGGCGTTTTTTGCAGAGCTCGGATCAGAAAGATATCTTGCTCGCGTCTTTGATGGTTGGTCTGGGCGGGCTTTTCAAAGAGTATGCTTTTCTGGGTGCCTTGGTCATAGCCGGCTGTTTGATTTATAAAAACAAAAATTCTTTATCAAGCTTGATCAAACATTCTGTTTTGCCGGTTTTGATTGCTCTCGGTCCGGCTGTTCTGGTCTATCTCTCTGTTTATACCCAATTTGGTTATACCTATCTTGATTGGCTTTCGACCAATCAGGTAACTTATGAATACTCATCTCGTCTCATCGAATACATCAAGTCGTTTGGTTCGCTTATAAATATTTTGGCTATTTTGGCTTTGGTTGGAGTTTGGTTTTTGGTTCATGAGTGGCGAATGCTCGCCGAGCCGAAAAAAGTTTTTTTGATCTCGACTCTTGTTTCGGTCTTGCCGATATTTGCTTGGCCGGCCATTACCCAGAGAGTCCTTTTTGTTTTTGTGCCGTTCATCATTCTGCTCGCCACTTTTGGCATCAAGCGGATGTCGCCAAAAACTATTTTACCGATACTCGCGGGCTATATTGCTCTGAGTTTTTTGATGGATAGCTTTGTGTTGAATTTTGTCAATTTGCCCATATAATAGCCTTATGTATAAAAATAAAAAAGTCAGTGTGGTCATACCGACCTACAACGAAGCAGAGAGTATCCGCGCTGTGATCGAGGGCTTTTTTGAGACGGGCTTTGTCGACGAGGTGGTTGTGGTCGACAACAACGCTTTGGGCAAGACCAGAGAAGAGGTGACTAAAACCCGGGCCCGCCTGGTGCACGAAGGCAAGCAAGGCTATGGCCACGCTCTAATGAGGGGCCTCTTGGAGGCCGAAGGTGATCTGATTGTAATGACCGAAGCGGACGGCACCTTTCGTCCGGTGGATATAGAAAAATTCCTGGCTTACAGTTTCGACTTTGAAGCGGTGCTGGGCACCCGGACTTCGCGAGCGGCGATATTTTCTGGGGCTTTTATGCCGTTTCCGGTGCGCTTTGGCAATTGGCTTTGGGCCAAGCTTATCGAAGTGCTTTTCAATGGACCGGTCTTGACTGATGTTGGGTGTACTTACAAGTTGATCAATAGAAAGATTTTGGAAGAGATAAAAAAATATTTTTCGCGCTCCAAGGGAGATGGCACTTTTAGTCCGGAGCTAATGATTTGGCTTTTGGAGCATAATAAAAAAATTATAGAAATACCAGTTATATACCAAGAACGAGTGGGGCAGTCGGGTTATACTGGTAATATTTGGAGAGCGGCCAAGCTCGGGTTCAAAATGTTGCCGGTGATTATAAAATATAGATTCCAAAAAATATGAAGGACAAATATTACGAATCGCGATTTAAGTTTAATCCCGATCGAAACAGGATTTGGAAGGAGATTGCTCGCTTTCACCAAAAATTTGTGCCAGCCGGCGGCACAGTTTTAGACCTCGGGGCTGGTTATTGTGATTTTATAAACAACATAACTGCGGGCAAGAAGTATGCCGTCGATACTTCATCCGAGACGCCAAATTACAAAGCTCAAGATGTGGAGTTTTTGCAGAAGCCGGCCTCGGATCTTTCACTGATTCCTAACGGCTCCATCGATGTAATACACGCAAGCAACCTGCTCGAGCATTTCGACGACATAGAGCTAGAGCGGGTAATGCGAGAAGTGAAGAGGGTGTTGAAGGTGGGGGCCAGGCTAATACTTATGCAGCCCAACTACCGTCTAGCTTACAAAAACTATTTCGACGATTATACCCACAAGAAGGTTTGGAGCGACGCTTCGCTCGGCGACTTTTTGGTGGCCAATGATTTCAAAATAATTCTAGCTATGCCAAAATTTTTGCCGTTTTCGATGAAGTCTGATTCTTCACTCATCCCTCGCGCGCTTGTGCCTTTTATTGTGCGGACATACATAAATTCGCCGATCAAACCTTTTGCAGGGCAGATGTTGTTTGTGGGGGAGAAAAAATAAGCTACCTCACCCCCTCGCTTTGCTCGACCCCTCTCCTTGTAAGAGGAGAGGGGAGAAATACAAAATAAAGAAAACGAAAATGGCTCGTTTAGTTCTGCGACGCAGAACCTCACGAGCCATTCAAAAAGGTCAAATTGTTTCCGTCACTCGCCATCGCGGTCGGCGGCGATCGGTTGGTGGATGTTGAGCTTGCGCATGATGGTGTACCCGAACGGTACGAGCATCAAGAAGAGCTCGCGCAAGACGTTGTTGCGCACCCAGAGCCATTGGCTCCGAAGCGCTGTCATTGGGCTCTCTGGGTCAATGACTTCTCGTGTTGGGAAGGTCGTGACGAATACCTTCACCAACGGCATTCCGAGTAGCCTCTTGATTAGCCGTAGCCCCCACCATCCGTTCCAGACTCTGTTACTGACCCGACGAGCTGATCTTGAATGCATCTCGTCGGTCACAATACACAACGTCTTTGGAACGAAGCTTGGGTAGACTGAGGCCTTCCATGCCTCGGCCTCTTGAATTGTACTGATCACTTGGCCAGCAGTGATCAGGTCCTTTCCGAACGCATTCAGCTTCAGGTTTTCTTCGAGTTGGAACACCTGATTTCCGGTGAACTCACCCGTTACGACCCACGGACTCTGTTGTGTTCGAAGGAGCTCTCGACCCAGTATTACCACCCAATCAGAGCCGTAAGTTAGGCGGGTTGGTGTTGCCCCGAATGATACTAGACCAATCATCCAGATCTCGTCCGGCAACTTGCTGATGGGTGTGCCGACACCCCACCACTGACAAAAAACGTCAATGGTTTTCATTTCGAATCACCTACCTTTCTGGCGCAGACTTTAACACACAGAAAGAGAAAAGACAAATTTTAGTCACGGTAAGCTTTGTGGTAATCTGAAAGGTAATGAGTTGGACTAAAAAAGATATTTTGATTGGGTTGGGGGTCCTGGTGCTCTTTTTTGTCTTGCGTGTAGATGGGATTGATAATCTCTATCACCAGGACGAATACAAATGGCCGATTATTGTAAATCCAGCGCTAACCGAGCCGGGCGGTATACCACACCCACCAGTTGGCGAGTTTATTTATCGAGAGCTGGGCGCACTGGTTGGTTACGACAATTTTAGAATTATTCCGCTCGCCTTTTCTTTTTTGAATATGGTTTTGCTTTTTTATCTCGCCAAAATGGTGGGGGACAAGAAAAGCGCACTTTGGTCGGTATTCTTTTTTGCTGTCTCTTTCTATTCTGTCCTCGCTTCGCTAATGGTTGATACCGATGGGGCAATAATGCCGACATTTTTCTTGATTATGTGTATTGGGCACTTCAAGCTAAGAGCTAAGGGCTTTGAGCTTAGTAAGAATTGGGCGTGGTTTGTAATTTTGGTGGTTGGGGCAGTAGCAGGCTTTTTTGTAAAAGCGAGCTTTGTTATAGCTATTGCGGCCTTAGCTCTCGACTTTGCTTTTGAAAAGAATGTTTTTTCGGATCGCAGAAAAATATTGAAGTATTTCGCCTATGCGTTGAGTGGGGCAGTTTTTTTGGGTTTGTTGCTCTTGCTTGCGAAACTACTCTTTCCCTTTTTCAAATTGGAAGCCTCGCTTAAATATTGGGAGCACTTCGTTAGGTTTGGTGGTAGGGGTTGGTTGCAAACTATGATTCAGTTGGCCAAATCGATTATGTATCTGTCGCCGCTTTTGGTGCTACCTATACTTTTTTTGCAAAGAGAGATGATATCGAGGTATCGCCCGTTTATCCTTTTTATAATCGTTGGTCTGTTCTTTTATCTTGTGGCTTTCGACTTTTCTTCCGGCGCCCTTGATAGATATTTTCAGTTTCTAATTCTACCCCTGGTTGTTTTGGTTGGCGCGCTGTTTGCACAGACCTCACCCCCGGCCCCTCTCCTTGTCAAGGAGGGGGGAAAGAAAACGGAGTTTTCTTGGGGTGAGGTGGTGATACCGGTAATTTTTGCTATCGTAATTTTTTCTCTGCAATTTTTTAACCACTTTGTGCCGCCGCATTATCCAAAAACTGAATGGCTGGAGCGCGCTCTGTCTTTGAAATGGAATTTTCTTTTTCCCTTCACTGGCGGTTCGGGGCCGACCGGCTTTTATGTTTCCTTTGCTTTTATCGCTACCATTTGGATTTGTTCGCTCGTCTTTGCTTTTTGGGCGATGAGAAAAGCGGAATTCAAAAGAGGGTCTTTGGTGTCAATTCTTGTCCTTGGGCTACTCTATAACGGAGTTTTTATCGAAGAGTATCTTTGGGGCAAGATCAACGGCAGTCCCTATCGGCTTTTTGCGAGTAGCGAAGCGTATATAGCAGAGCATGAAGAAATCGAAAAGGTGGTGGTCTACAATGATATCGGTGGTTACGAAATCCAAAAAACAGGTAAATATGCAAGGCGGCTCTATGCCACCCCACAATTTGAAAGCACTTATCGAGATTTCTTCAAAGATTTTTCAGGCCATATTCTCTACATAGATATTCCTAGGATCGATGAGAATAATTTCTATTCCAAATACCTTAGCTCCTGCAAAAATATATATGAAAAAAATGATCGATATATAACGACTAAAATATTTAAATGTAATGAATAACTCTATTCGTGGCCATTCGTTAAAAAATTCGTTATTTCGTATCTGTTGGTTCGGCACATACAATTCAAGTTGGGGCCGGTCTAGAATCTATACCCAAGGCCTAAGACAGCTTGGGGTTGAAATTCTGGAGTGCCAGAGTCTGGCACCGGGTCTACAAAAGTATGTTGAGCTTTTCCGCAAACACAAAAATTTGTCAGGCAAATACGATGCTTTGGTAGTCGGCTATCCTAGCCATTCGGTCGTTTGGTTCGCTAAACTTCTGTCCTCAAAGATAGTTGTTTTTGATGCGCTATGCACAATGTATGAAGGGGTGGTGCTCTCTAGGCAAAACAGGGGATTTTGGGGTTTGAAAGCTTGGTATATCAAATTCATTGATTGGCTGGCAGTAAAGTGTGCTGATATTGTGCTGGTCGAGAGTGAGGCCCAAAGAAAATATTTTGTAGAGCAATTTGGCCAAAGTCCAAAATACAAGGTTGTCTATACCGGCGCTGATGACTCAGTGTTCTTTGTTGAACCAGAGATAAAAAAAAGAGAAAAGTTTACAGCTCTGTTTCGAGGCAAGTTTTTACCTGAAGCCGGAATGAAGCATATTATAAAATCGGCCAAAATTTTGGAAGAAAAGGGGGTAAATTTTTTGATTATTGGCAATGGTTGGCTGGAGAAAGAATTAAGAATTATGAATCAAGAATTAGGGTTGAAGAATTTGGAATTAATTACAGAAAATTTGTCAAATGAAGATTTGCGAAAGATGATGCTCTCTTGCCACATCTCTTTGGGCCAATTCGAAAAGCACGAACGCCTCTCGCGCACCATACCTCATAAGTGTTTTGAGTCCTTGGCCCTGGGTCTGCCTTATATTACGGCCCGGACCGAACCAGTGGCAGAAATACTAAAAGAGGCTGAAGAGGTGATGTTTGCAAACCCGGCCGACCCGCAAGATTTGGCCGATAAGATTCTTTATCTAAAAAACAACCCTGATTTATTGAGCAAATTGGGCGAGAATGGCCGTAAGATTTTTCAAGAAAAATTCACCCCAAAAGTTCTTGCGGATCAAATTCTAAAAGTATTTTCGTAACTTTTCGTGGCTTTTCGCATAATTTTAGTATTTTATAAATAGTGAATCTTCAGAAATAACGGCGCCAGAATGCTTGTCGTTTTTTTGTTCAAGCGAACCCCTGTATTCAAAACCGAGATTTTTGAGATTAGTATAAAGCTCATCAAAACTCGGCTGACCCTCGTAAAGTTTTACAAAAGACACTTCCATAATGACCGCTTTGGCCAAGCTAAAGGTTTGTAATCCGCCGGCCAAAACTTTGTGCTCAAAACCTTGCACATCCACCTTGATCAAAATTTCTTTGGCCAAATTTAAATTCTGGGCCACTTCATCCAATCGCTTGATTTGTATCTTTTCGCTCGTGTGCTCTTGGGTGTGAGGAAAAAGCTCTTTATGAGTTTGCGACATTTCAAGGATCGAGGAGCTGGGGGAGTAGGCACTTTTGTGTATCTCTATTTCCTCACTCCGATCGCCCAAAGCGTAGTTAAAAGCCTTGAATTTGGCATCCCCGGCGCGCGAGGCTACCAGGCTCTCAAAACAGCTCTTTAGAGGCTCGAACGAGTATATTTGAGCCTCCGGCAGGGCCTGACGTATGGAGCTGGCAAACTGGCCGGTGTTGGCGCCGATGTCTAAAATAGTCTGAATATTCAAACTTCGCCAAATTTTGCCCCGGTCTATTTCTGACTTATAACGGTGCAAATCAAAACCAGTCTTTTGTATCAGTTTGCGTAGGGGATTCATAATCCAATATTAACACCAATTTCTCTGCATTCAAAAAGAGAGTGGCCCCTTGCGAGTAAACGCAACAGGGCCACTCCGTTTGAGATACTAACAGAAATAGTAAAGATTTCAATAAGAATTAATTTGATTAGAATCAGTGGTTGTTCTAATATGTAGACTTGTATTTATAAATATGATGTCTTTAACAGAAGAAGAACAATTTGAATTAGTCAGGTTGATGCACAAGTTAAAATTCCCGGTGCCTTTACCGGTATTTGAGGCTTGGTGTAAAACTTTTGGTATCGTTTGTGCCGAAGTGGCGGTATTCAGAGATATTGGAAACGGGCCGGAAATATTACTAATATATCGCAAAGACAAGTTTTTTGATGGATGGCATATTCCTGGATGTGTTCATTTACCATTGGAGTGTATCCAGGACACCCTCAGAAGAGTCTTAGAAAAAGAGATAATGGTGGAAGTGGATAAGCCTATTTTTTATAAATGGTTTGAAAGATTACAGGGTGATGGTGATGGTCAATCGAAAAGAGGTTATGAACTTTCCTTAGTATTTACGACTAATATTCTAGGGGAGTTTAGAGAAAATGAAAACGAAAAATTTTTCCCAATATCGAACCTTCCTTCCAATATTGTAAAAGGCCATATCCCAATAGTAGAGCACTTTATTAAGTAATGTTATTAACAGTTTGTAATTTATGTCTAAGACGCAAGAAAAAAAACGTAAAATAATTGTGACCGGTGGAGCTGGTTTTATAGGGTCACATCTATCCAGACGCTTGATTGAAAAAGGTTTTGAAGTGCATATAGTTGATAATTTCTTTACTGGCAAAAAAGAGAATATTCCCACTGGTGCTATTGTCCATGCTGTAGATATAAGAGATATGAATAAGGTTGATAAGGTTTTTAGATCAATTTCTAGTATATACGCTGTATTCCATTGTGCTGCGATTCCTATGGTTCAATTTTCAATTGATAATCCACTTGAGAGTCATGAAGTAAATGTAGATGGTATACACAACATCCTGATTTTATCAGTAAAATATAAAGCCAGAAAATTCATCTATTCAGCCTCATGTTCTGTGTATGGAGATCAGGATGAACTTCCTCTAAGAGAGGAAATGTCTCCTGCCCCAAAAAGTCCTTATGCATTACAAAAATATTTTGGCGAACAGGCTTGTAAGACTTATAGTAAAGTGTATGGTATAAAGACTGTTTCTTTGCGATATTTTAATGTTTATGGTTTAGGGCAAGACCCTAACGGGAATTATGCCATGTTGATAGCCAAATTTATTAATCAGAGCAAAAATAAAAAACCAATGACCATAACTGGATCGGGGAGGCAAACCAGAGATTTTATATATGTCAGTGACGTAGTAGATGCCAATATGCGAGCTTTAAAATCCAAAAAAGTAGGAAATGGTGAAATTATCAATATAGGTTCTGGTGTGAATACATCTGTAAACGAGATAGCGTCTATTATTGGTGGGAAGAAGAAATATATAGCAAAAAGATTAGAACCAAAACATGCTCTAGCTGATATAGGCAAGGCCAGATCTTTATTGGGTTGGCAACCAAAGATAGATATAAAAACAGGTATTAATTTGATCAAAAATTATAAATAATAGTACTTATAAAATATGGCCAAGAAAAAAAAGGTTGTTATTGTGGTTCCGACTATTCGTGAACAATCCATAAAAAGATTTTTGCAGGAATGGCAGAGGGAATTTTTTGGTAATAAAAATTTTAATGTGCATCTTATTTTGGTAGAAGATAACCCCACCAAGACATTTAAATTGCTCTATAAAAAATCAGAAGTTACTCATTATTCTTGGGAAGATATAGAAAAAGATTTAGGTAAAAAATCGTGGATCATTCCACGAAGAACAGATTGTGTTAGAAGTTATGGGTACTTCAAAGCTTACAAAATGAATCCAGATATGATAATAACCCTCGATGATGATTGTTATCCTCTGGCACATTACTTGAAAGACATAAGGAGTAGTTTGATTAATATGCATTGGAATGCTTTGTATAATACAAAAAGTAAAGTTGAATCTATGTGGATCAGTACAATAAGTGATTTCAGACCGCGTGGTATACCTTACAAAAACTTTAAAAAAAATGTTATTGAGAACACAGTGTTGAATCACGGTCTTTGGTACAATGTTCCGGATTTTGATGGTACGACACAGTTAAAAGCTAAGAAAACTAGCGGCCTTAAGGGCTATGCTATACAGCAAAGATTTTCTATGGGAAAATTTTTTCCTATGTGTGGTATGAATATAGCGTGGAAAAAAGAGGTGACTCCGGCTATGTTCTTTTTGCTCATGGGGCAAGATAAAAATGGTAGACATTGGGGTTACGATAGGTTTGGAGATATTTGGTGTGGTATTTTTTTGAAAAAGATCTCGGATCATTTAGGATTTGGGATATCCTCTGGAGATCCCATTATTTGGCACGATAGGGCAAGCAACCCTTTGACAAATATTAAGAAAGAAAAAACTGGTTTAAGGGTGAATGAATATCTATGGCAAAAAGTTGATGAAGTTAGACTAACATCAAAAACATTCAAGGATTGTTATTATGAGCTGGCTCATAAATTGAATTTGAACGACGTTTATTGGAAGCAGCAGAAAAAAGCCATGAAATTATGGACAACCTTATATTAATCTATAAATAAATCGTATGACAGAAGAAAAAAAAGTCGTTGTGATTGTGGCCATCGGTCAAAAGTATCTAAATATTTTTAAAAAGAGATTTGGTGATAGTATTGATAATTATGCCAACAAAATTGGTGCAGAATTGGTTATTGTAGACGATTGGATTGGTCCTCGGGGTAAGCATGCCTCGTGGCAAAAATTATTAATGTTTGATCATCCAAGAATTGCTAAATATAACTGGGCGTTCTTTTTAGACGCAGATATTTTTGCTACAAAACATGCAAAAGATCCGTTTTTGATTGTTGGTGACAAACCTTGGGGTATTGTCAATAATAATCCATATAATTTTGACTACCTCACCAAGACTGAACCAGCACTGTATGATTGTTGCCCAAAAGAAAATAGACCTAATTTTGTAGTGAACACGGGGTCCTTTGTAATCAGGAAAACGTATAAACCCCTGTTGGAAAAAGTTTTCAATGATTATCCTGAGCAAGGATGTCGAGAGAATGGTCCTCTTTCTTACCATTTGATTAATGACCGTGAAGGGGTCTACTTACCTCCGGAATTCAATGTAATGGTGTTTCCGTATAGGGCTACCCATGGTCAGGGGTTATCAAAGGTTATAAAAATGTATGAAGAATCAAGTTTTATTCATTTTGCCGGAGGAAAGGGTAATCTATTGTTACCTCTTTTGAAATACATAGACAAAACAGAGAAGTCGGTATTGAAAAGTATAATTTACTTCTTTGGTAAAGAAAAATTTGATCCCATGACTGGTTTTTTGATAAATAAACTAGATAAATTTTTGGCAGCTATCAAGTATCATGTATTGCGAAGATTCAAAAAAGTTTTAGTTTCCATTGCGCTAGTTAAAGAAGGATAAAAGATATGTGTCATCATAAATGTTCTTTTTAAGTAGTAATTTATAGAAATATTTTTTTGCTAATAGGTATGGTTTTGTGAAATAAAATTTTAAAAACCATTTTATTTTTTGGTTCAAAGTTTTATTTATATCGAAGGCGTATTTGTGTGTAAAATTGTCTGCTATTTCATTAACCTCAACTTTTTCTGGATGCTTCAGTGGGAATTTAATACTGGATGTTGGCAGGTTTGCAAAATCACTCCGGCTTGATGTGTGTGTTGAATTGGCACCAAAGCCAATATTGGAAACCAAATTTGTAACTGGATTTATACACAAACCACCATACTTCAGACAAGTGAATACCCATTGCCCATCATAGCTGTTTATTTTGCCCTCGTAGTATTTTTGAAATTTCTTACCCCAGAAGAAAGCTATGGCTGGGTCTTTAAATATTTTGCTAAGACTTCTCTGTCCCCTCATTTCAGGCCATTTTTCCACTTCTACACTATTTAATTGCCAAGCCCTTCTCCAGGAGGCCCAGCCCCAAATGTGGGGGATTCGCGAAAAGTAATAACTATCATTAAGCTTAAGTTCTCTATTGTTACCTTGAAAATTGACGCCGGAAATATGCATTATTCTGGGGTCGTTTCTGTACTCCTTCAACATCTCTTGGCAAAATTGAAAAAATGTCTGATCTGGTAAATCATCATCCTCAAGTATTATTCCTTCCTCTACATTATTGAAGAACCAATCAAATGCCGCTGTGACTGCATATTTACAACCCAGATTTTTTTCTTGGTATAGGGTATAAATTTCACAGGGCCAGTCTATATCATCAAAGATTTTGCGAGTCAAGGCACAATTTTTTTCGTCGTTCACATTATTGTTTCTTGGGCCATCTGCGGCTACGTAAAGTTTGGAAGGTCTAATTTTTCTTATCTCATCAAATACTCTCTGTGTAATATTTGGACGATTGAATACGACAAATAATATTGGAGTATCAAAGGTTTTTATTTTGTCTAAATTTCTCATGAATTTGAATTCTAACACTATAACACAAAAGACCCCCCTGTGTGATTTTTGACTCCAATACTTTGTGTGGTATATTTAGTCTGATGATTAAAATTGTTATTGTTGGAGGTGGAGTATATGGATCGCTTGCAGCCAGAAAATATATTAAATTTCCTGATGTAGAGATAAGGGCATTGATAAGTCCAACAAAATCGGACAGTGAATATCTAAAGTTGGTGCCATATTTTAAATCACCCCACGATTACAAAAATTTTTTTGGATCTTCAAATGGAGAAGAAATTTTTGATATTTGTGTCCATCAGATAAATTTATTGAGTGTTTTGGAAAATTTAATCGCTATAGGTGGTAGAAGTTTTATTTTACCAAAACCGATTGCTCTCAAATCAGATGAACTGTTAAAAATACAAAATTTAAAGAAGAAATATAATCTCAAGATTGCGGTTGCATCCCAATGGCATTATTCTGCATTAATAAAATCAACAAAAAATTTTATAGATAAAAACAGAGAAAATATAAAGAGTGTGGAACTAAACTTTTCTAGGAATTTTGATGATTCGAGGCTTAAAGTTTATAGCCCCATAACAGCCTTTTTGCCACATATTATCCAAATTTTATTTGATCTTGACTTAATAAATTGCCAGACAACTTTTAGATTTAACGAGAATTCAGACATTAGATTGGAATTATTTTTTAGTGGTGCCGTTGCAATAAAGGCGGTATCTGAATTAAAAGCTGGTTTAAAAAAAGATAGTATCAGAATACATTTGCACGAAAGCACAGAGCCGGACTTTTTTGCCGATCTTGCGGGGATAATTGGTGATGATGGTTTTTTGGAATATCCTTTTATCTCAACAAAAAACAAAAAAATGGAATTTAAGGAGGATATTTTAGAACAAATGATTAGGCTTAATCTTGAGTATTTTAGATTGAATGGGGGGACGTCGTCAGAGATTTTGACATTGGAAAGATACACTGATGTTGCAAAAATGGTCGTATCTATTAATGAGCTTGGACTACATAATGCAAATAAGACTGTGACGGTAATAGGTGGCGGTATATTTGGGGTTCTGTCGGCTCTCAATATTGCTCGATGTGGCTATAAGGTCAATATTTTTGAAAAGAATGACGACATAATAAGCGAAGCGTCTTTGGTTAATCAATGTCGAGTTCATATGGGTTACCATTACCCAAGAGACGAAAGAACTGTTTGTGAAAGTTTGGAGGCCAAAAAACCATTTGAGGATTATTTTGGTAAATCAGTAATAAGGGAAATTGATAACTATTATTTGGTGGCTAGAGAGGGAAGTAAAACAAGTAAGAATGAATTCATTGAATTTTGTAAGAGAATGAATTTGCCTTATAAGGAATCTTGGCCTGAGGGTTTTGGTTTAAACAGGGAAATGTTATCACTTAGTGTTAATGTCCCGGAAAATATTTTTGATGCAAATAGGGAAAGAGATTTTTTGATTAAAAAAATAAATCAAGCAAAAAATATTTCTCTGTATTTAAATACAGAAGTAAATGGCATAACTAGAAAGGGCGATATTTATAAGATTTCTTACAAATGTGGCGAAAAAGGTGGGGTTGTGGAGTCTGAGGTGCTTATAAATGCTACTTATGCCGGAATAAATTTTATTAATGATATGCTAGGATTGCCGTTGGATGAATTTCAATATGAACTTTGTGAGGTCCCTGTTGTCAAAACCAACTGGAGTGGGGCTGGTTGGTCGATAATAGATGGTGCCTTCTTTGGTGTCATGCCCTTTGGTTATTCGGATGAATATTTATTTTATGATGTTGAGTTGTCTGTTTTGGAGAGAAGTATCGGAAAGTTTCCAAAATTTAATTTTGATAGAAGATATTACGATGAACCAAGAAGGAGAAAAGAGAGGTTTGAAAAATACAAGGTAAAATGGGGTAAATGGATGTCTGGTCTGGATGATTGTACCCACGTATCTTCGATGTATACGACTAGAATAGTTTTGCCTAGAAGAGATTCAACAGATACTCGACCGTCGATTGTAAACGAATTATTGCCTGGTTATTGGCAAGTATTTTCTGGTAAGGTGGCTTGTAGTGCCATGAAAGCTGTCGAACTTGGCAATCTTGTAAATCTATACTTTGATAAAAGACGACCCAAATTATAGGCGCAATAATTTAAAGATTTTCTGTTTTATTATTCTGATGAACCCGGGATGTTTTATAAAACCATACACCCAAGAATATTTTAGAGCAATTATTTTTTTGTAAGCTAAATCAAGTTTTTCTCTGTAGATTTCATATATTTTTTCATGGAGAATTGTGACGGGTAAGATCCTGACATAATTTTTATTATCGAGGTATATTTTAAGTCCATGAAAGTGGTAGCAGATTAGAATTTCATCATCTATTAAAAATTCGTTGTTTCTATATTTGATCTTATAGTTTTCTATATTCCAAGAGCCAAGGTTTACACCTTTATTCTCTAAAATAAATACTCCAGCATATTTTTTTGGCCATTCTGTCAAATAACCTTGATCTCCAATCTTTCCGTCCTCGTATCTTATATAACACCAATCTATGCATTGTTTTCTCCACTCCTCGATACATATTCTGGTATTATTGTCTTTTCTAAAAAAAATCATACCAGCGTTGTAGGTTCCTTTTTTGTATTTTTCATTGTCTCTTTGGGCAGGAAATCTATGGGGTGTGATTGTTATAGATCCTGAATTGAAAATTTGATTGAATACGTGTTCTGTGTTGTGATAGAAAAGAATATCTGGGTCTATAAATGCCAATAAGTCGTCATTGCTAACTACCTCTAAATTAAAGACATGTTTTAAAAAGGCTGGTTTGCAGGTTGACGCAAATTCTGGTAAGGTCCGAACTGATTTTACCTCCATAAGCTCTGTGTCTCCCAAATCCTCGGCTTTGAATATTTTTGTTTTTTCTAAAGCCATTTCTTCTAATATTGTGTATGTTTCCAAATCAAGGCACAACATGTAAACATTCGCCTCTGGTGCATATCTGTAAAGAGATTCTCTGAAAGCCAAAGCTCTTACAAGATAGTTTTTGTCAAATATTGTGGTTATGTGAATTTTCATCTTTGTTTATTGGTTTTGCTTCTATAAAACAAGGACCACTAGACTCTGCATTAATTATTTTCACTGAGTAATTTTTGGATTGCAAATAAATCAGCACGTTAAACATGTTTAATATTGAGTGCACCTCTATAAAAATAATAGGTTTTTTATTACTTATTAGCCTTTCAGCTCCAAGTAGGACCATGTACTCGGCTCCCTCTACATCAATTTTCATGATGTCGGGTAGGTCTTTTATTCCTAACACACTATCTAGTTGGTCTAGAGAAATAGTTTCGACTTTGTCGGAAAAGAATCCTTTTTTGTAATAAGTTTCTTTTTCCCAAAAAGTATCTGCACCTTTTATGAAATTTCCAGAACTCCTACCACTTTCAATGTCGTTATTCAAGACAAAATCTTCATAGCCGACCTTGTTGGAGATGGCTATGGTATGAACTCTTACAATTTTCGAAACATCTTGGTTTTTGTTCAAGATCAATTTAATTCTTTCAACGTTGACTTTGTTTGGTTCAAAAGCATAGACCTTTCCTTTTTCTCCTGTTAATCGAGCAAATAAAAGTGAATGAAATCCTATATGGGATCCTATGTCAAAAATTATTTTACCTTGCGTATCGATTGATTTAAGAGATTCGAATAGATATGGGTCGTATTGACCGGATAGCATCTTCCGTTGCCATGAGCCATTTGGATCAAAGAATATGTTAATACCGTTTAATGGTTCGAAATTGAACCGGCTCCAAGTCGGTCTATAGTTTTTTCTATTAATAAAATTTCTGAGTGCTATGTACAGTAGTGGTGGAGTTATGTTTTTTATTATTTTCTTTAACATAATCTAGTTAGCCTTGAGTCCAATAACCGTTTGGTATAAGAGTTAGTTCTGGATCAGTGGTCAAATTGTTTTGTTTGTAAAACCTACTTCCCAATACATCGAAAGAACCAATATAGCTTTGTGGCCAATCAGCCTCAATGCCGTTTGCAAGTACTCTGGCTTGAACGGCATATCTTCCAAAGGCTATGGGTAGTTCTTTTATGTTGAATTCAAATCTTCCACTATTTTTTATATTCGTTATTTTTTGTCCGAGGTATGAGTTATATATTTTACAAACCATAACATCGTTTTTGTGTATAGAAAAACCCATGTCGACCTCTTTTATTTCCTGTGGTTCGCTGCACGAATAGGAAAAAACAAATTTTACATCAGAACCATTTTCAATACTATTCACGATTCGACCATCGGCATCTTCTAAATGAAAAGATTCTAATATTATTTTTTTATCTCCTCGTCTTTTTGTGTTTGATCCAATACTCACCATTTGATTGGATGTTTGTCTGTAAATCTCCAGCGCTTTTTCTGTGTCACCTTCGAAAACAATTTTTCCATTCTGCAATACGATTGTTTTTACACATAATTGTTTTATGGCTGTAAGATTATGACTCACGAAGAGGATGGTGCGGCCTTCGCGTTTGGTGATGTCGTCCATTTTGCCGAGACACTTCTTTTGGAATTCAGCGTCGCCGACGGCGAGCACCTCGTCGATCAGGAGGATGTCTGGGTCCATATGGGCGGCGACGGCAAAGGCCAGGCGCACATACATACCGCTCGAGTATCTCTTGACCGGCGTGTCGAGGAATTTGCCGATGCCGGCGAATTCGACGATCTCGTCAAACTTTTTCTCAATCTCGCGTTTCTTCATACCCAAGATTGCGCCGTTGAGAAAAATATTTTCTCGGCCCGTGAGTTCCGGATGGAAGCCGGTGCCGACTTCAAGGAGCGAGCCGACCCGACCGCGCAAAACTATTTCGCCCTCGGTTGGCGGAGTGATTTGCGAAAGGATTTTGAGCAAGGTTGATTTGCCGGCGCCGTTTGCGCCGATGATGCCGACGACTTCGCCCTGGTTGATATTGAAGGAAACATCTTTGAGGGCCCAAAATTCTTCTTTTTTCTTGAGGCCGACAGCGCGCTCGGCTTTGTCTTTGAGGAAGGAAAATGGACTGCGCACGATATTTGCAATCACATCGCGAAGCGCCACATAGCCACCGCGCATATGCGCGATGTCATACTTCTTGCCGATGTTCCGCACTTCGATTATCGGCTTGTTATTTTCGTTGTTTTTCGTATCGTTTCGCATAATTTTCGTTTATATAATGTCGGCGAAATATTTCTCGATCTTTTTGAAGTAAATTATTCCGATGACAAGCAAGACCAAGCAGGTGGCGAACGAAATACCCAAAAGTAGCCAATTGATTTCGGTCGCGCCGAGTAGGGTGGCGCGCGCGGTTTGCACCACGCCGGTCATTGGATTGAGCGCCAGGAGCCAAGAATATTTGCCAGCAATCGAAGCGGGGTAAATGACAGGAGTGACAAAAAGCAGAATTTGGATAAAGAAGGGTAGGGCATAGCGCACGTCGCGATATTTAACATTGAGAGCCGAAAGAAAGAGTCCTAGCCCGCTCGAAGCCATAAAGGTGATGACGAGCAGTAGGGGCAAAATGAACAAGCCTTGCAAATACGGGGTGTAGCCGTAAAAGAACATCATAGCGACCAAGATCAAAGCCGAAAGCAGAAAATCAAGGAACTTGGTGACAACAGATGAGACTGGCAGAAGCAATCGGGGAAAATAAACTTTGGTGATGATTGATTGGTTGCTGATGAGCGAGGTCGCCGTGTCCGAAAGGGCGCTCGAGAAAAATTGCCAGAAAAGCAGGCCGGTATAAACAAAGATCGGATAGGGCACACCGTCCGATGGTAGCCCGGCCAACTTGCCGAAGAAGATGCTAAAGACAACCATTGTGATGAATGGTTGAAGAACGGCCCAAAGGACACCAATGGCGGTTTGCTTGTAGCGCACTTTGAGGTCGCGCCAAGTGAAAAAATAAAGGAGCTCTCTGAAATACCAGAGTTCTTTGAGGTCGCGTAGACTAAAGGTTTTTTGGGGACGAATGACTAGCATAAATATACGAAATAAAGAAAAGGTCAACAAAAAAATACGAAAATGTGAGAATATGGAAATGATAGCAAGAATTTTGGCTTTTTGCTATACTGGGCTCTATGTCCGACAAAGCGTTGAGATACATTATATATATAGGTCTGTTTCTGGTGCCATTTACGTCGCTTATTGTGGCTGAATCGCTTTTCTTTCCCTTTATTACCGGCAAGGCCTTTTTCTTCCGGGCTATAGTGACGGTGGTAGTGCTGGCTTTTAGCATCTTGGCTTTACGCAATTCTGAATATCGGCCCAAGTATTCGCATATCTTGGGCGCTCTCTCGGTCTTCTTGCTCGGTTTGGCGGTTTCGACTATTTTGGCAGAAAATTCTTTCAAGGCTTTTTGGAGCAACTTCGAAAGAATGGAGGGCTACATCACTCTTCTTTATCTCTCCGCTTACTTTTTGGTTTTGGGCACAATGTTCAAAAGCCAGTCGATGTGGAACTCACTTCTTGCAACTTCGCTTGGTGCGAGCGCGATTATGGCTATCTATTCGTTCTTTCAGTTGGCCGGCAAGATAACCATCAACCAAGGTGGGGTGCGAGTCGATGGCACTCTCGGTAACGCTTCCTATCTCGGTATCTATATGGTTTTCCATATTTTCTTTGCCGGACTTTTGTTTATGCGCTATCGCCAAGGTTGGCAAAGAATCTTGCTGGCGCTTGTCGGCCTCGCAAATCTGGTGGTGCTCTACTTTACCGCAACTCGAGGTTCTGTCCTCGGACTTTTGGGAGGCGCCTTTATCTCGTTTGCTTACCTCACTCTCAAATCCGAAAAGGGCGACAAAATTCGCAAAGTCGCTTTGGCTGGGGCGGTCGGTCTGTTGATTCTCTTCTCTGGTTTTCTTGCGGTGCGCGATTCGGGTTTTGTGCAGAAAAGTCCGGTTTTGAGTCGCTTTGCCTCGCTCTCTTTTTCGGAGATCAAAACTCAGGGTCGGTATTTCGTCTGGCCGATGGCTTGGCGCGGCGCTCTGGAACGGCCGATTTTTGGGTGGGGTCAAGAAGGCTTTAACTATGTTTTCAACAAAAATTATGATTCGCGAATGTATACCCAAGAGCCGTGGTTCGACCGAACTCACAACGCCTTTCTTGATTGGTTGGTGGCTGGTGGTTTCGTTGGGCTACTCGCTTATCTCTCGATTCTTGTCGCTCTGCTTTATTCGGTGGTCAAAGCCAATGATGACTTTCTAACCAAGGGCGACAAAGCGGTGATCTTTGGTTTGCTTGGTGCCTACCTCTTCCATAATCTTTTCGTTTTCGATCAAATCTCGAGCTACATTTTGTTCTTTACACTTTTGGCCTACGGTCATGCTCATTCGTCCGACAACGCACCTGGTCTCTGGCAAAGATTTTCGAACAAGCTCTCTTTCATCTTTAACCGCGAAAATTCGCGTCCGATTTATGAATCCATTGCCGTTATCTTGGCCGTTGCGATCTTGTACTTTGCTGTTATTGGACCCTATCTTCAGAACCGCCGACTGATGAGTATCCTTGCCCTCAATTCGCAAGGCCAGGTCGGCACGGTTGAAGATTACAAGAAACCTCTAGCCAAGAATGGGACCGGCTTCTCTGAAGCCCTAGAACATCTCTCGCGAGCGGTTGTGACTCTAAATGCCAATCCAAATGTTTCGGCCGAGATGAAAGGCGAACTCTTCTCTCTTATCGACAGCTCTTTCAAAAAGCAGTTGGCGATCGCACCGAACGATGCGCGCTACCAACTTTTCTATGGATTGTTTTTGTCTGGCTTTGGTCAGGTGACCGAAGCCGAACCGGTTTTTGCTCGGGCGCTTGAACTTTCGCCCAACAAACAAAGTATGTATTTCGAATTGGTTGGGGCACTCATCTCGCAAGGTCGGGCCAAAGAGGCTATCCCTTACGCCCAAAAAGCTTATGAGCTCGAACCAAACTTTTTTGAGGCCAAATTTATTTACGGCCTAACCGCAATTGCCGGCGGTGAACGGCAGTTGGCCGACCAGATCTTTAGCGACGTGCCGACCGAAAAACTTATTTTTGATGATCGTCTGGTAACGGTCTTGCTTATGGCTGGTCGGGTCGACGAAATTATCGAGATTGCCAAACAGAGGATTGCTCTCGACCCAAACAACAACCAGCATCGGATTACCTTGGCCGCCGCTTATTTGCAAGCCAATCGCCGAAGCGAAGCCGTCGTGGCTATCAGAGAGATTATCCGGCTCGACCCGTCATTTAAAGAACAAGGCGAATACTATATAAAGGAGATCGAGGCTGGCAGAAACCCCTAAAAATCAAGCTCAAATTGGTTAAGCAACGAAAAGCCCCCATTGCTGGGGGCTTTTCGCAGACATTCAATGCGGAGTTTGACCGCACTCACCCCACAACTATATCACAAACCTTTGTTTTATGCAAATACCAATTGGGGATAGTGCTCGAGCCATCTTTTTGTCGATTTGGGTTGGCAAAGAATGAGAGTTTGGTATGATTGGGATAGTGGATAGTGTGGTGGCGCGGGTAGCGGTTCGCACTCACATAGACATTTGTTGGAGTTAGCTTCCGCTACCCTCGCGACCACGTTAGAAAAAAAGACAAGTCTCAAACTTGTCTTTTTTGTTTGACGCAAAAATTTTTTGAAAATTGAAAATTCTAAATTGAAAATTCTCAAAATCTTCCAGAAAATTTTTTTGAAAGATTTTGAGTTATCCACACTTTTGTGCAAAAAAATATTTACGAAAAATTTTTTTAGCGCGATAATTAACTTAGGTCGAAAGTGCGCACCTCCGACGTCCGGAAATTTTAAAAAAAATTTTCAAAATCGGAGAGCCGACACTAACGTCGGCTTTAAAAAAATAATCTATTTACCCTGCGAGCAATCGAAGGGCGAAAAATAAAATGGCTGCAAAGAAAAAGAAGGTAGCAAAAAAGACCACCAAGAAAAAGGCTACCAAAAAGAAGAGAGGATAATCTTTCCTTTCCCACTTAAGCAAAAACCGCCCTTCGGCGGTTTTTGCTTTTGCCCCTTCGAGGACCGGTCGCCGAGAGGCTGATTTTGTGATAAAATGGCCAAACAATGTCTTTCTGGAGCAAAATTTTTGGTGATGAAAGTAGCCGGTACCTCAAGACCGCCGAGCCTTTGGTGGCCAAAATAAATGCTCTCGAAGCAGAAATAACCGAGCTTTCGGCTGAAGCTTTGAGGCAGAAAACTGCAGAATTCAAAAACAGGCTTTCTTCGGGTGAGACTTTGGATCAGATTTTGCCCGAAGCCTTTGCCTGTGTGCGCGAAGCTTCTCGGCGCACTTTGGGTCAAAGGCATTTTGATGTTCAACTTATCGGAGGTATTGCTCTGCATCAAGGCAATATTGCCGAGATGCGCACCGGTGAAGGTAAGACTTTGGTCGCAACCTTGCCAGCCTACCTCAACGCGCTTGCGGGCAAGGGTGTGCATATTGTAACCGTGAACGACTATCTTTCGAGACGCGATGCGACTTGGATGGGACAAATATATAATGCACTTGGACTAACTGTTTCTGTGATCGCTCATGAGTCGAGCTTTTTGTATGATCCAAATCTAGAATCAGGAATTAAGAATCAAGAATCAAGCAAAGAAGACAAAGAAAGAGACGAGAAGGGCGCCTTTCATATCGTGCACGAATTTCTAAAGCCTTGTTCGCGCATCGAAGCTTATGAGGCCGACATCACTTATGGAACCAATAGCGAGTTTGGTTTTGATTATTTGCGCGACAATCTGGAATACGAATGGCTAAAGGTCCGCCAGAAGGAGCACAACTTTGCGATTGTCGACGAGATCGACTCGATCTTGATCGACGAGGCGCGTACGCCACTTATTATCTCTGCGCCGGCCGAGGATTCCGATGCATTTTACAAAAAGTTTGCGGCTATAGCTTTGCGTTTGAAAGAGGGAGAAGATTATACCAAAGACGAAAAGCTGCATTCGGTTTTGATTACGGAGGCCGGTATTGCTCGGGCCGAGGAGATGCTTGGTTTGGGCAATATTTATGTCGAAGGTGGGGTCAAGGTGGTGCACCATCTGGAGACGGCGCTCAAAGCCCAGGCGCTTTACCTCAAGGACAAGGAGTATGTGGTCCGCGACGATGAGGTTATAATTGTCGATCCTTATACCGGCCGTTTGCAACCGGGCCGACGTTGGTCGGAGGGTTTGCATCAGGCGATCGAAGCCAAGGAAGGGGTGCGGATCCAAAAAGAAAGCAAGACCTTCGCCTCGATCACTTACCAGAATTACTTTAGAATGTATAAAAAGCTGGCCGGTATGACCGGTACGGCGGCTACCTCCTCGGAAGAGTTTTATAAAGTCTACGGACTCACGACGATTGTCGTGCCAACCAACAAAACTCCGCAAAGAGTCGATCGCGATGATCTGATCTTCCAAACCGAAAATGGCAAACTCAAGGCGATCGCGCGCAAAGTCAAAGAATTGCAAACCAAAGGTCAGCCAGTGCTCATCGGCACCATCTCGATTGAGAAAAACGAGCTCTTGGCGGAATTTTTGAAGCGCGAAGGTGTGCGGTTTGAAATGTTGAATGCCAAAAATCATGAACGTGAAGGTGAGATCATCTCTCAAGCCGGTCGGGAGGGGGCGGTGACGGTCGCGACCAATATGGCTGGCCGTGGTGTCGACATCAAGCTTGGGGGCAACCCGGCGCCGGAGGGCGCCTATGACAAGGTCAAAGCCCTTGGTGGGCTCTTTGTGCTGGGGACCGAGCGTCATGATGCGCGCCGAATAGATAACCAGCTCCGAGGTAGGTCGGGCCGACAGGGTGACCCGGGTGAGACGCAATTCTTTGTTTCGATGGAGGACCATATTATGCGAGTTTTTGCCGCCGATACGGTCAAAAATATGATGGGTCGGCTTGGTATTGCCGAAGACGAACCAATCCAAAATCGGCTGATTACACGTTCGCTCGAGAGTGCTCAGAGTCGAATCGAGGGGCTCAACTTTGACGCGCGCAAACACGTGCTCGAATACGACGATGTGATGAATTATCAGCGCAAAATATTTTATGAAAAGAGAAGGCAGATTTTGATGAATGAAAGTGATCCGCAAATCAAGCAGCTCAAACTGCAGGTCCATGATATGTTTTGGGTCGATCATCTAGAGCAGATGGACTATTTGCGCAGCTCGGTCAATTTGCGGGCTTATGGTCAAAGAGATCCGCTTGTCGAATACAAGAGGGAAGGTTTGCAACTTTTCAAACAAATGGAAAGCTCGATCGCAGCCACAATTGAAGAAAATCTATCCCGACGCATAGAGGTCGGGATTCCGACTGAAACGTCGGAGAAGAAGCTCAAAGAGACAAGCAGTAATGTCGGTTTTTCGGATGTTCAGAGACAGGCGGAGAGGATAACTACCTCACCCCCGACCCCTCTCCTTGCAAAGGAGAGGGGAGAAATAGCTGGCGGGGGGTATAAGGATATCGGCAGGAATGACCCCTGTTGGTGTGGTAGTGGTAAAAAGTTTAAGAGGTGCCATGGAGCTTGACAGAAGGTTATCTTTAGATAAACTTTGTATATGATTACCAAAACCAAAAATCAAATAATTGGCTTAAAAGAATTAAGACTCAACACAGAAAAGTATATAACTCGCCTAGGAAAAGGGGAGTCATTTACCGTGGTCAAGAGATCGAAGCCTGTCTTTAGGGTCGTCCCTATGGACGAAGACGATGACAGTCTGTGGGAGACAGTCGTTGACTTTACCAAGATAAACAAACGAGGTGTTCCAATAGAAGATGTTTTAAAGTCTTTAAAAAAGTTAAATGAACAAGATAGATAAGTTTTTGAGCAGGCTCTCGTTCAAAGAAAGAATTATTGCTTTGGAGTACATGGATGCGATCAAATCAAGAAATTTTAAAGACCTAAACTTCAAAAAATTAAAGGGCTTTGAAGATCTGTATAGGATCAGAAAATCAAAGTTAAGAATAATTTTCTATATGAATAAAAGTGAGGTTAGGATTATCAAAATCGACAACCGAAACGACCATACTTATGGCGATCTGTAAGTTTAGATATAGGTTATACAAAAATCCGCGGCCGCGGAAAAGTGTATAATCGTTAATTACTACACAGGCTCAACCTGTGTGAAAGACCCGAGCCTGCTTTCTTTTTACCCGAATTTTTACTACACTGGTTGTATAGCCAATGGTTATAAAATTAAAGAAAACCTATGAATGAAATGAAATTGCAGGTCGGGGTGAAGATTTTTTTGAAAAATTTGGATATTTATGTAAGAGAGATAGTCGGTCACTCAGAATTTTATCTATGATAATATTACGATATGAAAGAATGCGTATTCTGCACACTGCCGGAAATAAAAGAAAGACAAATTGTTGAAAACGATCTCGCCTGGGCTTTTTTGACCAATATCCCGATCACTCCGGGGCATACTTTGGTGGTGCCCAAAAGATGCGTTGCTAAATATGAGGATTTAACCAATGAGGAAAGAGTGGCAATTGAAGATTTGCGGATGAAGATAGTAAAGGCTTTGACCAAGCTGTATGGAGCCGAGGGGTTTAATATTGCTTGGAATGTAAACAAAATGGCTGGTCAGTCTGTTCCGCATTTTCATTTACACATTGTGCCTCGAAAGGAGGGGGACGAGGGTATTTATGAATATGAGCCAAGGAAGTTTCTTTACAGACCGGGTAGCCGGGCCACTACTCCAGAAAATGAGCTAAAAGAAGTGTCTTTCGAAATTAAAGATGTAATCGAATAATATGGCCCAAGAAATAGAAACAAAAGTTTTGGACATAGACGTTGCCGATATAAAGGTCAAACTAGTTGATCTTGGGGCCGAAAAGTTGGCCGAAAATCGGCTTGTGGTTGATTGGTTTAGATTTAAGGGAGAAAAATCGGGTGAGGAAAAGTGGTTTTTGAGGATCAGGACATATTCCGATGGTAGAAATGAAGTCACTTGGAAAGCCAGGTCGGAAATAATGGGCACGGCAAGAAAACACAAAGAAATCAATTTTGATATCGTCGAGCCAGCAAAGCTTGCCGATCTTTTTGAGGAAATCGGTCTAGAAAGGTATGCGCATCAAGAAAAAGATCGAACATCTTTTACTTATAAAGATTGGCAGTTTGATATCGATGAGTATCCGGGGATGCCGGCTTTTGTTGAGGTTGAGGGTAAAAGCGAGGAGCATGTTAAAGAAGCACTTGTCTTGCTCGGCTTGGAGAATAATCGCACTTGGGCCAAGGGCGAGAGAATTTTGATAGAAGAAATCTATGGTCTAGATTGGTACGATATGAAGTTCTAATTTTTTTGATTATACAAAAATCCGCGGCCGCGGAAAAGTGTATAATCGGATATGTTATTTAGCTTTGTATTTAGCGGTGGAATTCGGTAGAATTGAGCAATGATTGAATCATTGCTTGCGTTTTTGGAGCTTTATGTGCTGCCCTGGGGGGTGGCGGGGGTCTTTGTGGCGTCGGTAGTCGAAGAGGTTATAGCGCCGATCCCTTCTGCGCTTATTATGACCACCTCGGGCTTTTTGTTTGTCTCGGGTCCGGTCGACCTGGGCTCAATCGGAGGACTTATTTTCAAAGTCGCATTACCGGCGGCTCTAGGGGTTACACTCGGCTCGTATTTTGTTTATTTTGTGGTCAGGTTTGGTGGTCGGTTTGTGATTGAAAAATGGGGCAAATACATCGGCCTCTATTGGAGTGATATCGAAAAGATGCAAACTCGGCTCTCGGGTACCAGAAAGGACGAGGTGGTCATAGGGGTGGCCCGGATAATACCGGTGGTGCCTTCGGTCGCGATTTCGGCTCTGTGTGGCCTTATCGAGATGCCGGTTCTCAAATACGCGATTATAACTTTCTTGGGTATGTTTGTGCGGGGAATTATTCTCGGGGCGATCGGCTGGCAGGTCGGCAATGTCTATCAAAAATACGCCCAAACAATCGATCATATTGGCGATTATGTGCTATATGGGCTCGCGCTTGCGGTGGTCCTCTTTGTCGGTTCAAAAATAGTCCAAAAATACAAATAGTTTTCCACCTGACTCTTGGGTTCTAAAGTGATTTGATGTTATAATTTGGCCAAGCCTTGGGCTTACTTTCGTTATGTCTCATCGCACGATCCAACTTTCTTTTTTTATCATCGCCGGCTTGATTTTGGTCGGGTTGATCTTTTTTATATTCAAACCATTTCTCGCTGTGATCTTCCTTTCGGCAGTTTTGGCTATTACTTTTCATCCGCTTTATCTTTATTTTCTTGGGCGATTTGTGGGTCGCAAAAATCTTTCGGCGATGCTGACGGTTTTGGCGATTGTCCTCTTTATTATTATCCCCGTTACCTTTTTGTCGGCCGGGATTTTGCGTGAGGCTGTCGATCTTTATAACAAGCTAGCTTTTGAGGGTGGCTCGGCCGGTATTGCCTCCTTTTTTCAAACCATTTTGTTAAAAATCGAGAGCGTCTTACCCCAAGAAAATGTAGGTACCACAGTCGATGTCGATCAATACAGCCGATCGCTTTTGAGTTGGATTATCGGTCAGACCGACAATGTGCTTGCCGTTATCTTTGGTGGCCTCTTCAAGTTTATTCTGATGCTACTTACGATCTACTATATGTTGATTCAAGGCGAAAAGATCAAGCGCATCATTTTGCGTTGGAGTCCTTTGCCCGACGACTATGACCAAGAATTTATTTCGACTCTAAGGCGTTCGGTTGATGCGGTTATCAGAGGCAGGATTTTGGTTTCTATCGGTCAGGGCGTGATGGTTGGTCTGGGTTTCGCCATTTTCGGCGTGGGTAGTCCGGTTTTGTGGGGGTTTGTTGGTGCAATACTTTCGCTTGTGCCGATTGTTGGCACGGCGATTGTCAGTGTGCCGGCGATTGCCTACCTTTTCTTTGTCGGTGACATCGGTAGTGGTATTGGCCTGCTTTTGTGGAGCGCTTTGTGTGTTGGCTTTATCGACAACATTCTTTCTTTTATCTTTTTCAAAGATCGGATCAGGGTTCATCCGCTTTTGGTGCTTTTCTCTATCCTAGGCGGAGTTGAGTTTTTTGGGGTGATTGGGTTTTTGGTTGGACCGGTGGTTGTCAGTGCTTTGGTGGCGCTCGCCAAGATCTATCCCTTTGTTGTGCCGTTTCAAAAGAGTTTAAAAAGTGAAGCCGAATAAACAAAAAGTTTTGATGTTTGGTTGGGAATTTCCGCCCTACAACAGCGGGGGATTGGGGGTGGCTTGCGAAGGTTTGAGCAAGGCGCTTTGTGCCAAGGGTGTAGATCTGACCTTCGTCCTACCTTACAAGATTCCACTTACAGCCAATTGGTGTCGGTTTGTGTTTGCTGATACGGATACGGTTTTTCAAACAGCCGAAGAACATATTGCAATGACTTCGGGTTATCAAAGCCACCAGGTTGAGCTTCAGAGCGTCAAGACTGTTTCGAGTAGTCAAAAGTCTGTAAGTTTACCCAAAGGTATTTTTGAAAGGGTTCTGGCTTATGGTCAAAGAGGTGGAGTTATTGCCGAAAAAGTAGAACATTCGATTATCCACGCCCATGATTGGCTAACTTATCCGGCTGGTATCAAGGCCAAGAAAGCTTCAGGCAAACCACTGGTGGCTCATATCCATGCAACCGAATTTGATCGGTGCGGAGGTAGCAATGTCAACAAAAATATTTTTGCCATCGAAAGCCAAGGTTTTCGAGAGGCTGATATGGTGGTGGCGGTCTCTGGCCGAACCAGAGAGACGGTTATAGAAAAATATGGTGTTAGTCCAAAAAAAGTCGAAGTTGTCCACAATGGAGTCGAATTTGCCGAACATAATTCGCGTTTGCCCGAAGATTTGGAAGTGCTCAAGAAGTATGGTGCCAATATTGTGCTCTTTGTTGGTCGGATAACTTTACAAAAAGGGCCAGACTACTTTGTGGCCCTAGCTGAAAAAGTTTTGCGCTTCGAACCCAAAACTTTTTTTGTCGTCTCTGGTAGTGGCGATATGGAACAAGCCATGATTCAAGAAGTTTCGAGACGGGGGCTTGCTTCTCATTTTATTTTTTGCGGATTCTTGCGAGGTGAAGAATTGCGTCGAATCTACAAAGCTGGAGATGTCTTTGTTATGCCCTCGGTTTCCGAGCCTTTTGGTATCGTGCCTTTGGAGGCGATGCTTTCTGATACGCCGGTTTTGATTTCCAAAGAATCGGGTGTGAGCGAAGTTGTTTCTTCGGCTCTCAAATCGCACTTTTGGGATGTGGACGATATGACCGATAAGGTGGTGAGTGTTTTGCGTCACAAAAAGCTGAAAGAACATTTGCAGATAAATGGCAAAAAGGAAGCTCGTTCTATAAATTGGAATAAATCGGCTGATTCATTGCTCCGACTCTATAAAACTCTAGTTCCAGAATTTGCGTTTACCACATAATTTGTTTTGCATAATTTGCTTTGTGTTAAAATGTAGACGTGCCATCAGTCTGTTTTTATTTCCAAGTGCATCAACCTATGCGCGTGCGCAAGTATCGCGTCTTTGATGTTGGCCAAAATCGCGATTATTTTGGCGACAATTCGGGCACCAGTTTGGACAACAAATTTATAATCGAAAAAGTGGCTCGCAAAAGTTATTTACCGGCCAATCAGGTCTTGCTCGAAAATATAAAACGCGACCCGCGCTTCAAAGCCAGTTTCTCCATCTCGGGTATTGCTCTTGAACAGTTTGAAAAGTATGCGCCCGAGGTCATCGATTCTTTCCGGGCACTTGTCGATACGGGCAACGTCGAGCTTTTGTCCGAAACCTACCACCATTCTCTTTCCTCGATTTTTTCTGAAGAAGAATTTACTGATCAGGTCAAACTGCATCGGCGCAAATTGCGCGAACTTTTTGGTGTCAGCCCGACGGTTTTTCGCAACACCGAGCTCATCTACAACAACGATATCGCAAAAATGGTAGAGAAAATGGGGTACAAGGGTATCTTGGCTGAAGGGGCGGATCATATATTGGAGTGGCGTAGTCCGACTTTTCTCTATACACCAAAAGGAACAGACAAGATGAAGCTGTTGCTCAAACACTACAAGCTGTCCGACGACATAGCCTTTCGTTTTAGTCAGAGAAGTTGGAACGAATGGCCACTCACGGCAGATAAGTTTGCCAATTGGGTAAATGCTCATAATGGCAACGGCCAAACGGTCAATCTTTTTATGGATTACGAAACTTTTGGCGAACATCAGTGGGAAGACACGGGGATTTTCGAATTTTTAAGATACCTGCCCGAGGTTATTTTGCAAAATCCCGACAATAACTTTGTAACTCCAAGCGAGGCAATCGATAGGTATGAACCGGTTGCAGAGCTCGATGTGCCACACCATATTTCTTGGGCCGATATGGAACGCGACCTCTCGGCCTGGATGTCGAACGAGCTCCAAAAAGAGGCGCTCGAAACGGTCTACAAACTTGGCCAAGAGCTGGTTTTTATCGATGACCCCGAGCTTTTGAACGATTGGCGTCGCTTGCAGACTAGTGATCACTTTTATTATATGTGCACCAAATTTTGGAACGATGGCGATGTACACAAATATTTTTCGCCCTACGAAACTCCGCACGAAGCCTACATTGCATATATGAATGTGCTCCACGATATGCGTTTGCGCATTGAAGAAGCCAAACAACGCGAGAGCGTCGGTGTGCCAATCCGCAAACTCAAACCTTTGAGGTTTAGCGAAGCAGAAGTCTGACTTCCACAAAAAATTAAAGATTTAGGGAGTTAGGTGTGATAAAATTTACATATGGCGCGCGCTTCGGTTTTGGGCAATGGTAATACTCTTTGCGGTCTCGACAGCTTTGGACAGCTTCGCGATTTTTATTTTCCTTATGCCGGCCAAGAAAATCACATTGGCCAAAACCAATTGCACAAAATTGGCGTCTTTGTCGACGGCCGTTTGAGTTGGCTTGGCGAGAGCGAGTGGCAATCGCGAACCGAGTATCTCGATCGATCGATGGTTGCAAAGACCTTGGTTACCAATCAGAGTTTGCAGATCACCCTTGAGATCGATGCAATTGTTTATAACGAAAAAGACATTTTTCTGCGCAAGGTTTTGGTCAAGAATCAGGCTTCAGAATCGAGGGAGATCAAAATTTTCTTTAATCAAGAGTTCAAGATTGCCGATACCAATCATGCCGACACGGCCTACTTTTCGAGCACGATCGAATCAATCATCCATTACAAGGGGCGAAGGGTTTTTTTGGTCGGTGGACTTTGCGAGAACCGCACCTTCGATGATTATTCGATCGGCTTTTGCGGGATCGAAGGCAAGGAGGGGACTTGGAAAGACGCCGAAGATGGGGTGCTGTCCAAAAATCCAATCGAGCACGGCATTGTCGATTCGGTCATTGGTTGGGGGCGGGTAGTGGCACCTTCGGGCACGATGACGGTTTTCCATTGGATTGCAGCTGGTCAAACTTATCGCGAGGTGGTCGAACTTTTGAGCTATATTTTTGAAAAGACACCCGAACATTTGCTCGAGTCGACTCAAGATTTTTGGCGCGCTTGGACCAGCCAAGTTGAGTTGGAGACTAGCTTTTTCTCGCCCGAAATTCTCAAACTTTTTTACGCTTCGCTTTTGGTGATGCGCGCGCACAGCGACAATCGGGGCGGAATCTTAGCCTCGAGCGATTCAGGCAATGTCCAATATGGGGGCGATACCTATACTTATGTTTGGCCAAGAGATGCTTGTTTTACCGCGCTTGCCTTCGATCAGGCCGGCTTCTTTGACCTCTCGCGCCGATTCTATGATTTTGCAAGCAAAGTCTTGACCGAAGAGGGTTATGTGCTACACAAATACCAGCCCGACCGTTCTCTGGGTAGTTCTTGGCACCCGTGGGTCAAAGATGGCAAAAGACAATTGGCGATCCAAGAAGACGAAACGGCAGTTTTGCTCCTAGGTCTTTGGGAACATTATATTCGAGCCAAAGATTTGGAATTTATCGAGGGTCTTTATAATGGCTTGATCAAACGCTCGGCCGAATTTTTGATACGCTATCGCGATCAGAAGACGGGTCTGCCTTTGCCGAGCTATGATCTCTGGGAGGAGCGCTATGGTGTTTCGCCCTTTACCGTTGCTCTTGTTTCGGCGGCCCTTGCCTCGGCTGGGCGTTTTGCCAAAACTTTGGGCAAAGATGAAGAAGCCCGACTCTTTTTTGCTGAGGCCGAAAATTTTAGAAAGGCGCTTCTGAAAGAACTTTGGAATGAAGAAGACAAGTCTTTCGAAGAGATTGTCGAAAAGGATGGGCTGATGACCAAACAAAAAAGGTTGGATATGAGCGCCTTTTATGCCTCATTTCGATTTGGGGTTTTTGCTCCGGATGATCCGCGCTTGGCCCAAAGCTTTGAGCTTGTAAAGCAAAAGCTTTCTTCGGGTATAAAGATTGGTGGTCTTGCTCGTTACGAGGGCGACTTGTATTGTAAGTCTGTGGCCAGTGCGACCGGTAATCCGTGGTTTGTAACTTCGCTTTGGGCTTTGCAATACGAGGTGGTCAGGGCGCGTTCTCTTGCTGAGCTGGCCAAAGTCGTCGAAAATCTAAAATGGGTCTCTCGCTTTGCTTATTTTGATATGTTGTCCGAACAGCTCGATCCAGAAACCGGCCGGCCACTTTCGGCCACGCCACTTGTTTGGAGCCACAGCGAGTTTGTTCGAACTATTCTTGAAATTAACGAAAAAATAAACACTCTGAAAAGTTGATGATCAACGTGCACAATCTGACAGAACGTGAGGTTTTGGAAAATTTGGATTCAAATGAATCTGGTTTGAGTGCAGCCGAGGCTTCCAAAAGATTTAAAGAAAATGGTCCAAATACTCTTTCTGAAAAAGAGTCTGATAGTTTGTTTTTGATTTTTGCCAGACAATTTCAAAGCCCGCTCATCTATGTTTTGCTTTTGGCTACTGGAGTTGCGGTTATGCTCGGTGAGATTTCAGACGGTTTTATTATTTGTTTTATTTTGGTAGTAAATGCGATTATTGGCACAATCCAAGAGGGTCGGGCTCAAGCTACGATGCGGGCGCTCAAAGACTTTTCTAAGGGTCGGGCTGTAGTTTTGCGAGATGGTCTAGAGGAGGAAATTGATGATGAGTTTGTAACTTTGGGGGATATAATTTTTCTGCGAATGGGCGATAAGGTTCCAGCTGATGGCCGGATTCTGTTGGCCCAAAATCTTAAAGTCGATGAATCGGCCTTGACTGGCGAATCCGAACCGGTGACCAAAAATGTAGGCATTTTGCCACTAGAAACGCCAATGCCTGATCGAACTAATATGCTCTACAAAGGCACTCTTGTGGTTGCTGGAGAAGCCAGAGCGGTTGTTGCCGCAATCGGTGGGCAGACTTTTATTGGCTCGATTTCTGACAAGTTATCGGGGATCGAATCCGAGGTGCCGCTCAAAGAAAAGATAAAAAACCTGTCGAGATCTATTGGTGTTGCTGTTTTGGTGGCTGTCTTGGCCGTGATTATGATCGGGTATTTGAGAGGGATAGAATTGAGAGAGGTCTTTTTTACTGCCACGGCTATCGCTGTCTGTCTTATTCCGGAAGGTTTGCCGGTGGTTATAACCTTGATTTTGGCAAAAGGAGTGCACCGTATGGCCAAACGCAATGCTTTGGTCAAAAATATGCAGGCGGTCGAGGCTTTGGGCCAGGCCAGTGTGATTGCTGTAGATAAAACGGGCACCATCACCAAAAATGAGTTAACGATCCAAAAAGTTTTTACAGCGGGCAAGGAATTTTCGATAGGTGGTAGTGGTTATATCCCCAAGGGCGATATTTATGTCAATGAATCAGTTGTCGAAGGCGCCAACCACCCAGAACTTTTGAGTTTGGCCAAAATGTCTGCTTTGGCTAGTAATGCTTCAATAAAATTTTTAGAGAATGGTGAGGCTCGGGTAAATGGCGATCCAACCGAAGCGGCGCTGGCGGTTTTTGGTCAAAAATTGGGTTTTGAAAAAGAAATAATTCTATCGGAAGAGCCAGCCGTTTTTGAAGAACCATTTAGTTATGACAAAAAATTCAATGCTATTTTGCAGAAAATTGGTAGTGGCTTTCGACTTTCAATTGTGGGCGAACCAGAAAGTCTTATGTTGATTTGTGATAAGTTTTTATCCGAATCTGGAATCAGAGAAATAAATTCTGAATATAAAGAGAGGTTTGTTGCGCTGATTGAAAAATTTTCAAAAGAAGGTTTGCGGATTATTGCTTTTGCTTTTCTAGAAACTAGTAATTCCAATATTGATGTAAAAAATTTGTCAGGTCTTTGTTTGGCTGGTATTTGTGGTATGGCGGATGTTTTGCGAGAGGAAGTTGTCGGGGCGATTGGCTTGGCCAGAGAGAACGGGGTCAGGACAGTGATGATAACCGGTGATCATCTTGGCACAGCCGAAGCCATAGCCAGAAAGGCCGGCATCTTTAATGAGGGTGACTCGATTGTTTCGGGGGCAGAACTAAGCGGAGGTTTTGATCCAAATCGTTTTGATATAAATAGAGTTTCAGTTTTTGGGCGGGTTTTGCCCGAACACAAACTCAAAATTGTCGAAGCTTATAAATCTCGAGGCGAGATTATAGGAATGACGGGTGATGGAGTCAACGACGCTTTGTCGCTAAAATCGGCACATCTTGGAATAGCGATGGGTTTGGGCGGTACCGATGTTGCCAAGGAAGCTGCCGACCTGATCTTGCTTGATAATAATTTCAAAAGTATTGTTGCGGCCATCGAAGAGGGCCGATCGATTTATGCAACGATCAAAAAAGTTGTCCTTTATTTGATCTCTACTAGTATTGGACAATTTTTTACTATTTTTGGGGCGTTACTTATCGGTCTGCCTTTGCCGATTTTCCCGACCCAGATACTCTGGCTTAATCTGGTAACTGACGGTTTTATGGTTGTGCCACTGGCTTTTGAGCCCAATGTCGATCTGAAAAAGACCAAAAGATCGAGCGGTATAATTTTTGACCGTCCAAAAATTTATCGTTCGATTTTTATGAGTAGCATTATGATGGTTGGTTCTTTGTTGGTTTTTTCCGCCAACCAAGAGCGGGGCATCGTTGCTTCGTCCTTGGTCTTGACGGTTCTTGCCGTGTTCCAATGGTTCAATGCTTGGAATTGTAGAACGGATAAGGAGTCTATCTTTGTCAAACCTTTTTCCAATCGTTTTCTGATCCTTGGACTTTTGGGTGCGATTTTGGCTCAAATTTTTGCTCTTTACCATCCGTTTATGCAGAATCTTTTGAATACAACTCCGCTTGGGTTTAGGGATTGGCTTTTGGTTTTGTTGGTTGCTTCAACTATAATTATTGGCGAAGAGATCAGAAAGTTTTTTGCCAGAAAGGGCAAAATGCGCTAAATTTAGGCTATCAATGCCAGAATACAAGTTGACAGTCGGGCTTGAGGTCCACGCCGAACTCAAGACTCGAACAAAAATGTTTTGCGCTTGCAAGAACGACCCCGATGAAGAGCGGGCTAATTTTAATATTTGTCCTATTTGTCTTGGCCACCCCGGCACCTTGCCGACGATCAACCGTGAGGCTGTGCGCAGCATACTCAAGGTTGGTGTGGCGATCGGGGGCAAGCTGGCTACAAAGTCCGAGTTTGACCGCAAGAATTACTTTTACCCCGATATCCCCAAGGGCTACCAGATCAGCCAGTATAAATACCCGCTGGTTGTTGGCGGTGAGCTCTCCGGGATCAAGATCACTCGTGTTCACCTCGAAGAAGATACGGCGCGCTCGACTCATAGTGGCGATTCGAGCCTGGTCGACTTCAATCGAGCAGGTGTGCCGCTCCTCGAGCTGGTGACCGAGCCTGTAATACACACGGCTGAAGAGGCTGCTCGTTTTGGCCGGGAACTCCAACTTCTTTTGCAATATCTAGGTGTAGCCGAAGCCAATATGGAGAAGGGCGAAATGCGCGTCGAGGCCAATATTTCTGTACAGTTCCTAAGGGGAGACCTTGGGGACAGTTTCGAAGGTCTCCCCTTAGGAACCAAAGTCGAAGTCAAAAACCTCAATTCTTTTAGAGCTGTCGAAAGGGCGATTGCCTTTGAGGCCAAGCGCCAGGCAGAACTTTTGGAAAAGGGCGAAAAGGTAGTCCAAGAAACCCGGGGTTGGGACGAAAATACACAGACTACTTTTTCCCAACGAAGCAAAGAAGATTCGCACGACTACCGCTACTTTCCCGATCCAGATTTGCCTAAGCTCGATTTCTCGCTCTTGCCGGATTTGACTGCTGAAGTCTTGGCCCAAAATCTGCCCACAACACCAAACCAGAAGCGAGCCAAGCTCAAAGAACTCTTTGCTATAAAAGAAAGCGATATCGAAGTTTATATCAATAATCCCAAACTTGGAGATCTGTTTGTTGAATCGGCTCAGGATCTAGATCCTGTTAACTATCAACCATTATCTAATTTTATTACGAGTGTTGTGGCCGGTCTTGATGTTGATCTTTCTTCCCTAAAATCTCAAAACCTAAGCCAAATAGTGGCAATGCAGGTCGAGGGTGCAATCTCTTCTCTCAATGCCAAAACCTTGCTCTCAAAGGTTTTAGAAACTGGTGAGGAGCCCAGAATTTTGGCCGAAAAATATGGCCTTTTGCAAAGTAATGACTCGGATTTTCTAGAGCAGGTTATCGATCGGGTTTTGGCCCAAAATCAGGCTGTTGTGGCCGAATATAAGTCCGGCAAGGCTTCGGCCTTGCAGTTTTTGATCGGCCAAACTATGAAGGAATCAAAAGGTTCGGCCAATCCGAGCTTGGCCAAAGAGCTTTTGTCGAAGAAGTTGGCCTAGCATTTCAAAAGCTCGCCCCAGCGGTTTTTCTGCTTGTCACTATGGCTCGACCAACCATCCTTTCGGAGGTTGGTTATTTCGTTTTTCTTTTTTTCTAGTTCGGCTTTGTCTTTGATTTCTTCGGCGAAAAATGGTCCAGCAAAGACGTGTCCGCGAGCTCTGTTTTTGGCATTGAAATATTTGGCAAAGCTGGTTAGTGCTCTGTGCATATAAACCGTGACTGCGCCAAAAGAGATATTTCTAACCAAAAGCAGGAGCTCGTTTTCGAGGATGGCAAAAGCCAAAAGTTCGACACTGCGGTTTTTGAGTATCTGTTTTTCTTTGGCTATGGTAGGGAAGCGACCTTTCTTTAGGAAGCTTCGGCTGTACCAAGTGGTGTTGTAGATCGGAATAGGGGACTGAAGATAGAGGACAAGAAAAAGTAGACGAGCTTTGTCTTCATCTGTTTTAAAAATTTGTCGCTCCTCTGGACCAGCGACCCGGATGAAGTAAGTTTTGTTCTCTTTGAATTCTAAAAATCTCATAAGTTCAGTATAGCAGGGCGAGGTGTGGCTTGTTTGAAAGTCTTGGGGATAACATCAGTTGCCCAGGGTTAGATATTCAACGCCGAGCGTTGGATATTAAACCAAGGCAAGTTTTGTGGTATAATATGGTTTGGAATCAGGTGGTTTGTGAGCTGTTTTGGACCCGATTTTTAAAAGTTCGCGACTTCGGTTTGGTGGCTCGGCAGACTTTTGGTGTTTTGGGGTGGAGTGTTTGGTTGTGCTTGGTCTATCTTGGATGAGGAGGGAACCTATCTTTTCTGAAAGTCTTTAATTTTAGAAATTGTGTTTGGCCGAGTGAGAAGGGTTTGGTCTTTTCTCGCCCTGGTTTGTTTGTTACTGGAAGTGAGCGTATTGTTTCGATCTCTTAAGCTGGCTTTGATGGAGGATTTGTTTTTTAGAACCTAAACTTTTTGAAGCTCTTGGGGTCTATGGATTTTATTGAACTTCCAAATTACTCTATATTTTGATTTGGTATTCGAGATGATCTTAAATCTTTTGGAAATATTTAGAAAATCTAGAATCCAGTTTAAGAAATCTAGTCCGAAAGGTGTAGAACTGAGAGCTTGCGAACAGCGTCTTTTTTCTGTTTGGCAACCTCAACATCGCTATTCATCATTTCTATAACTTTGTCAATGTCGGAGATTTTGTAGATCCGGTAGTTGTTGAAAGGGTGGCGATAGGCCTTGAGCTTGCCTTGGTTGTCCCAATTGCGAAGGGTGAGTTTGGAAACTCCGAGGATCTGGGCCGCGTCTTTGATTGTTATAAAGTTGTTTTCGTTCATATATTTGAGTCTTAAATATAGTTAACTAACACTGTTACTGGTAAAAGTATAACATACATAAACATTAATAAAGATTACAAAGTGGATAACTAAATTTATTAATAAATATGAAAAGTTTGTAATGTTCTAGATTTTTGATAAAATTATAATCAGATCTAAAAACCCAAATCTATGGATTTGATTATACACTAAAGCTTGGCTCATTATACACCCAAAGTTCAATTATTTTATTTTTTATAGGCTTTTGCTTCATAAAATTTCTTGAAAGGGAATTGCCGATATTTTTATTCTGAAAAAACTAGTAATTTTGCAAAATTTAATTTTTTGTTTTTTAAAAAAATTTTTGCTCTTTTATCCACACTTTTTATAAAAAATCTCTTGCCGAGATTATATAATTAGATTGTGGAAAAAGAACTGGATCTCAATGGAAAAAAGTTTATCTCGGCAAAACGAGCTGCCGAGATTTCAGGTTACTCCAGTGACTATGTTGGCCAGCTTATTCGTGCGAAAAAAATCTCCGGCACTCTTGTTGGTCGAAGTTGGTATGTTGATAGAGATGAAGTTTTGAATCATAAGAAATTAAATCATCTTAAAACGACAAAAAAAGAAAACAAAAATAAATCAGTCGATCTTCAAAATGAAGAAAATGTTCCTGATCAAAATAAAAAGAAAAGTAAAAGATTAAGCGAATCAGGCGAGAAAAATCATTATTTTGTGCTGGGGCTTGATAATAATCAATCTCGGAAAGCCGAGATTAAACCAGATAAAATACTCTACATAAAGGATGAAGCACCTCTTTTTGTAAAGCCTCTGAAGAAGTTTGATGTGGACAGAGGGCGTTATGAGGCTTTGCAAGCGCTCAAAAATAGCCTTAACAAAAAACCTTCAAAATCTTTGGTAGATAAGTTTGCTTTAGGGGTTTCCACTCTATTGATGTTTGCTCTCGTGTTTTGGAGTTTTGCGAACGTCGGAAATATTGATTTTGAAAAGGCCAAAGAATTGAGTCCGACCAGTGTCGGGCAAGAAGTTGAAAATATTTGGAATTTGTATGGCGAGTCGGTAGCCGGACAATTTGGTCTGGATAAAAATAATTTTGGTCGTAGTATTTTGCTTGGTGATAACTCGATACTCACGGGTTCTGTCTTTTTGGGTTGGGAAAAAATTTCTGATTGGTTTGCGGATACGGCAAAGAAAATTGCTATGCCGTGGATTAGAGAAAGTTGGATTGCAAAAATAGGCGAGCAAAAATTCATCCAAAATCCAAATTCAAGAGTGATGGGTCGTGATGAGAAAAATGGACAAAATATTGTTTCCAAAACATTTGTAGTAGAAAGTTCGGACAGAAGTTATGTTGATCAGAAGATTGCAGAACTCAAAAATTATTTTCTGACCAGCCCAACCGCGCCAAATGTTACTCGCTACTATATCACCAACCAAAACGATAGCATTGTCGATACTCTGAGTCGGCCGATTACGAACTTGAGCGATGTTACAATCAGTGGCAATTCTTCTTTTGCTGGTTCGGCCGGTCTTACCACTCTTTCGGTCTCGAGCACGGCGAGCTTTACTGGTTCGAGCACAATGGCTGACCTCACTGTGACCGAATGGCTCAACATCGGCACCACTACCAATTACGAAGCCCTGACTCTCGATGGCGCGCTTTATCTTGGCAACAACCCAGCTCCGGCAAGCACCACTTACAGACTTTACAATACCAACAGTGGCGACCTCTATTGGAATGGTTCGCTTTTGGGGGGTGCTAGTGTAGGCAACTGGACGACCGACGGCACAAGTGTTTGGCGCACTAGCGGCAACGTCGGCATCGGCACCTCAAGTCCGTTCGCTAGTCTTTCGGTAGTTGGTGACGGGTTCATTACCCGCAACCTAACTGCAAGCAACATCACCGCTACCGGCACTTTGAATGTAAATGGCAGCACGACTCTCGCTCACGCTACTTCGACCTCTCTTTATACAAGCACTCTTGGTCTTGGTAGTGAGTACCTGACCGATTTCACTGGTTCTGGTTTGGTCAACACATCTGGCGCGCTAACCGTTCAAGCGGGAATCTCGAACCTAACCAACTATGATTGGACATTCTTAAACAATTTTGGGGCATTAAATATTGCGCCAACTACTACTATGCCTATATGGGCTCGAGGTGGTATCAACGCTTCATCTACTTCCAACTTCACCTATGCTTCCACCACAGCACTCACTTCATCTGGTTCTGCATACTTTGCAACAGCTGGTGGCAACGTCGGCATCGGCACCACCTCACCATACCGCACACTCTCCGTCGGAGGCTCAGGAGTCTTCACCGGTGGTGATGTGCTTGCTTCGACATTCACTGCAACATCAAGTATCACCACACCTTCACTTACTCTCTCATCAGTTGCAATCAACTCTCTGCTTTCAACCGATGCTTCTGGTGTGATCACTGCTACGTCCGTTCCAACCTTTGGCAGATTCAATGCCACCTCAACCGCTGCTACATCAACAATCGCTGGCGGTCTTGCAATCGAAGGCTCTGGCTTCGTCTACGACTACTCGACAAACAATGTGGGTATTGGGACCGCCGCACCTGTGAATAAATTACAAGTGGTGAGTGGGGCAATTCAAGTCGGTACATCTGTTAGTGCCGTCTCCTATGCGACAAGAGAAAATGTTCTTATTTTCAATCGATCTGACATTCCTACAACTTATCTTAATAAAATAAGCAATAGTATTAGTGGCACACCTGCAGATACCACAATGAACTTTGAGCTCGCGACTGGTCCTTCGGCAAACAATACGGTTATGAGTCTTAATTCGCTAGGGGTTGTGGGAATTAATAGCATTACTACGGATACTCCAGCAAAATTGCAACTGATTAATTCATTGACGAATAACGGGAATGCTGCTGGACAAATTGATTTTGGACCAACATCTGCAATCCAATGGGCGGCAATAAGAGGAATCAGTTTGACTGCCTATTCTGCCACGACAGACGGGGCTTTGACATTTTTGACGAGAGGTTCAGGGACTACGGTAGAACGAATGAGAATTGATAACACCGGCAACGTCGGCATCGGCACCACCTCGCCATACGCCAAACTCTCTGTCGTCGGTGACGGTGTCTTCACTTCTAACCTCAACACTGCAAACTTCACTGCCACAGGCACAGCTACATTCTCTGGTCTATCACAAGGCTTCGCATATCTCGGTACTGGTGGCAGACTCAATTCAATCGCCTCATCATCTATTAACCTCTCCTGGTTCAACAATGACCAGGGCTTCACTAACTACGCATGGCCCTTCACTCCACAAACTTGGGGTGTCTCCACTTCCACCACCATCGGTATGCTCAACGGCTTCCTCTCCACCGCATCTTCCACCATCGTCGGCTCCGCTACCACCACCGGTGACTTCGCTGCTGGCAACACCCTCTTTGTCAAACAAGGTGGGAATGTGGGGATTGGGACGACGGGGCCGGGGGCAAAATTGCATGTTAGTGGCGGAGCTATACTTTTGGATAGCAACTGGGCTTTGACTCAAAAAGATACAGGTGGAACGATTCGGAATTTAATTTGGATGGATAGCAACAATCTTTATAATATTGCAACAAATAATTATGCTGTTCAGGTTGGAGGGTCAACGGGAATGAGAATAGCAACAAACGGCAACGTCGGTATCGGGACAACGAGTCCGGGGGCGAAATTGGATGTTTATAACGGAGAAATTTATCTTACCGACGGTGATGTGGACCACGGTATTACTGGTTATGCGGCGACAAATGCTTATGGAAAATTCAGTCCTTTAAGTGGAACAGCGGGCGGTCTGGATATTTGGGGTATTCGTGATGATAATGCTGGTTCAGCACTTGTTTTGCGTGGTTTCGTTTCAGATGATGTAACTGCCGCGAATTCTGCCGCAATTTCATTGCAGGGTGGAAAAAAATCGGGAACGGCAGGTACGGCAGTGGGAACAAACTCTAAATTATTCACAATTAACAACTTCTCATCAGAAAGATTTACAATATTGGGTGGGGGAAATGTAGGTATTGGAACAACTTCTCCTGAGTCAAAACTTGATGTTCGCATAACTGGAAGCGTAACTCCTTATTCGGCCTCGATTGTAACTGCGCAAAATACTGGCGGCGATGCAGCCATCCAGATTATTTCTGGTGCATCTAACACAGGATTTTTACTTTTTGGAGATGGTAATGGTACAGCAGGTTATAGAGGTCAAGTTAATTACGAGCATAGTGACGATTCTTTAAGGCTTGTTGCGGCGGGTTCTGAGGGGATGAGGATAACAAGCACCGGCAACGTCGGCATCGGCACCACCTCACCATACGCCAAACTCTCGGTGGTCGGTGACGCAGCTATCACCGGCAACCTCCGTGTCGCAGGTCTCACTGCCACCGGTTCGACATATCTTGCTACCACAGGTGGGAATGTTGGAATTGGGACCGCGAGTCCAGCTGTTTTGCTTGACGTCGCGGGCACAGGTCGATTCAAGTCAGCCGGTGCATTTACTGGTGGTATTGAACTTTATAATGCCGCCGGCACTCGCGTGGCGTTTCTTACAGAAAGAGACACGGGCCAGGGAGAGTTCCAGCTCTTTAATGCTGCAACGACAGCAGTTCATGTTCGTGCTAACGGAAGCTCATATCTGAACGGAGGCAACGTTGGCATCGGCACTACAAATCCTATCCAAAAATTAGATGTGGTAGGTGATATTAATTTAGACAGCGGGGCAGCAAGATACTTAAGACATGGAGGAAATGTTTTGATTGGAAATAATGGTTCAGGAACAACATATCTTTCATCTGGTTCTACAAATTTGCAGATACTCAATAATGCTTTCGGGACCAGTTTGGTTACAGTATTAAATAGTGGCAACTTTGGAATTGGCTCCTCTACTCCGGGATACAAACTCAGCGTCACTGGCTCGGGATACTTTGACGGCGGCATCGTGACAGCTTCTCAATTTATCGCCACCTCATCAATCACCACTCCTTCGCTCACACTCTCATCAGTCGCAATCAACTCACTTCTTTCCACCAACGCCTCAGGTGCAGTTGTTGCTACATCAGCTCCGACATTCGGATACTTCAACGCCACTTCAACTGCCGCCACCTCTACAATTTCTGGTGGCCTCGCCATCGAAACTTCTGGTTTTGTTTATGACTATTCAACAAACAATGTTGGTATTGGCACGGCGAGTCCGGGGGCACTGTTAAATGTTGCACAAGGGTATGTAAAAGTTAGCAATACTAGTAATAGCCGTGTCCAGATTGACTCTGGGACAGGAGCAGTAGTGGCATATTCCGTTATTGATTTTATGGACAGAGGGTCGACAGTTTGGCAGGTTAATAAAGATGATACAAACAGGTTTAATATCTCCAGTGGGGCCACACCGGTTATCACTGTTCAACAGAATGGCAACGTCGGCATCGGGACGACGAGTCCGATTACAACACTCCATATTGCAGGCGCATCTCTTGCGGCAAGCGGAGAATTGGGTCGCTTTGCCATAAGCAGTACGAACCCGGGACAGCGTCTCGCATTCGGGGTGGACACTTCGTCGACGATGCATTCGTGGATACAATCAGTCGAAAGTGGTGTTGCTCTACGCGCTTTGGCACTCAACCCAGTCGGCGGCAACGTCGGCATCGGGACGAC
>CAYMOW010000002.1:0-64062 GCA_964392285.1 uncultured Candidatus Saccharibacteria bacterium | reverse complement strand
TTTTCAAAGGACAAAAACACTTAAGAAGTGTTACTAACGCTAATTATATGTACACCAAAATTTGCTTTTTATTTGATTTTAGGTATAATATTTGAGGAAATCCCGTTCGCAGGGAGGCTCACAATGTGGTTTCTGCGTTTTTCCAGAGCCATTTGCTCGGTCTTGTCTTGGATGTGTTTCTTTCCGGGGTTGTTTTTTTTAATTAGTGCCGGGTGGAAATACATAGAGTATGGACAAGAAATGGCGGAATGGATTGATGCGGGGCAAGTCTATCAAGCGCCCGCTGATCCAGGCGAGCTAATCGCGGTCTTGATGGTCTGGAGCGTCGCTCTCCTGGCCACTGCAACCTGCTTCCGTCTGCTACGATGGGGGCTTCAGAAATCGGAGGGGTTTTATGTTCGAAATTCTCGGGTTTTTCGTCGGGTGGCCGACGGTGGTATGTCTGCTTTTCGCGGTCGTCGCGGTTCGGCGACTGCACACTCGCCGGCGCGATGAGCGCCGGCTGGACCACCTTCTGGAGAAAAGGTGGCAATAAGGTTTCCCGAGGCGTTTGGCGCGCGCCTCGGGGGCTTTTCTTTTATATAAATTGGTGGGTGGACGGATACAGGGACTTGACAGAGTTTAATAATCGTGTATACTCGCTTGTGGATCTGTGGTTGGTTGCCTACCATTGGCAATTTGACAATGGGTGTTAGGTACTCTTTTGGGACGCCTGGGACGGCACACACCAAGAGGTATCCTTTGCGGCCAGTCCACAGATTCGCTTGCACTTTTTTCTGTTTATGATATCCTGTAGGTGCTCATCCGACCTCCACACCAATTTCTTTTACGGGGGCGTCGCGAAGGGTACCTCCTGGGCGCGCCCGATGCGCCCCAGCACTCATCGAGAGGTTTTTTACCTCTCACAAAAGGGCTTCCACCAGGGGGCCCTTTATTCATACTTAATTTTTTTGCTCAAATTGGTAAAAAGGGTTAAAGTGATTTAATGGCAGAAAAAGCAGAAATTGAACAGAAGATAAAAGAGCTCGAGGCGCAGATGATAAGCCCACGCTTTTGGGAAGACAAGGAGCGCGCGCAGGCGATCATCAAAGAAATGCAGAGGCTCAAAGACGAGCTTTTGGGAGTGGGTAAGTACGATAGGGGTGACGCTATCATGACTATCTTTTCGGGTGCAGGAGGTGATGACGCCGAAGACTTTAGCGCGATGCTTTTGCGGATGTATTTCAAATATTTTGATAAAAACAATTTTAGTTACAAAATTTTGCACGAAAACCAAAACGATCATGGAGGGTTCCGGAATGTAACGGTCGAGGTGGGTGGCAAAAATATTTATGGAGTATTGAAGAAGGAGTCTGGGGTGCACCGACTAGTGCGGGTTTCGCCCTTCAATGCTAATCAAAAAAGGCATACAAGCTTCAGTATGGTCGAGGTCATACCAAAATTTGATAAACAGATTGAGGCAGACATAGAACTACGCGATGAAGATTTGAAAATTGAACTTTCGCGTTCTTCCGGCCCCGGCGGACAAAACGTCAACAAGCGTGAGACGGCTGTGCGGATTGTGCATCTGCCGACCGGACTTAGTGCTTCCTCCGACAACGAGCGTAGTCAGGCTGACAACAAAGAAAAGGCTCTCTCTATCCTCAAGGCCAAAATTTTTAAAGCGCTCGAAGAGGAGCGAGTGAGCAAAGTTGAGGGAATGTATATAAGCAAGACAACCGAAGTTGCTTGGGGCAACCAAATCCGCTCTTATGTGCTCCACCCCTACAAGATGGTCAAGGATCATCGGACCAATGTCGAGACGAGCGATGTCGAAGGTGTTTTAGAGCAAGGTGAAATTCAAGAATTTTTAGACGCCGAATCCCGTTAGAGTTTTGCATTGTTTGGATTGTGATATAATAAAGGCTGTGATTACTTTTGATAATGTATCCAAAAAATACAATGGCGATTATGTAGCCCTAGAAGGCGTCTCCTTTGTAGTCGAACCTAATGAATTTGTCTCTATTGTTGGGCCATCCGGCGCCGGCAAGACTACTTTGCTCAAAATGCTCTTAGCCGAAGACCGGCCGACTGCGGGCAAGGTTTTGTTGCAGGGCACCGATATTCACGCTTTGCACGATGACGACATCAACTTTGTGCGCCGCAAGATTGGCGCTGTCTTCCAAGATTTTCGTCTTCTACCGCAAAAAAATGTTTTCGAAAATATCGCTTTTGCTATGGAAGCGGCTGGTCGGAGCGATGAGGAGATTGAGTCTGATGTGCCGCATGTTTTGGAGCTTGTGGATCTTGGACCAAAAATTTGGAATTTTCCAAACGAACTTTCGGGCGGTGAAAAGCAGAGGGTGGCGATCGCGCGGGCGATTGTCAATCAGCCGGATATCATTATTGCCGACGAGCCGACTGGCAACCTCGACCCGGTCAACACCTACGATATTGTCGAAATTTTGAAACGTATCAACGATCTGGGCACGACCGTGATTTTAACCACTCACAACAAGGGGGTGATCGACTCGATCGGTAAAAGGGTGATTACGATGCAAAACGGCAAGATTATAAGAGACGATCCAACTGGAAAATACATACTTTAAGAAATTTAGAATTATCAATTATCAATTTTCATTAAATTTTCAATGTTTATAAATTTTAAATTAAATCATTTGTTGAAAATTCTAAATTAAAAATTGAAAATTAAACCACTATGGAACAAAGCACATTCAAGATAAAACTCAAAAGGGTGATCAAGGCCGGCTTCTTCAATTTCTGGCGCAGTGGCTACGTTTCGCTGGCTTCGATCTTGGTGATGATGGTGACTCTTTCGGTGGTTGGAGGGGTGATTTTTCTAGGCGCCATACTCAATATAACTTTGCAAGAATTGCGCAACAAGGTCGATGTCAATGTCTATTTTGTCACTGCGGCCGGCGAAGCGGACATCCTTTCGCTCAAGACTCGGATCGAATCAATGCCCGAGGTGGCTCGGGTCGAATATGTTAGTCGAGAGGAGGCCCTACAAAGATTCAAAGACAGACATTCGAGCGATGCGATTACTCTGCAAGCGCTCGAAGAACTCGGCGATAACCCGCTAGGAGCAGTGCTCAATATCAAAGCCAAGGAGCCTTCGCAATACGAATCGCTGGCTAACTTTTTGAATGAAGAAAATATTCTGGGTAGTGGTGGTCAAAAAATTGTCGATAAGGTCAATTATTTTGAGAACAAGACAGCGATCGAAAAACTTTCGCGCATTATCGACTCGGCTGGTCGGCTGGGCACGGCTGTTTCGGTTGCCTTGGTTTTGGTCTCGATCATTATAACTTTCAACACCATTCGGTTGGCCATTTATATCTCTCGCGAAGAAATTAGTGTAATGCAACTTGTCGGCGCTTCCAAAAACTACATCAAAGGACCGTTTGTGGTAACTGGTTTTTTGGTCGGCTCGGTTTCTGGATTGCTGACCGTCTTGCTCTTCTTCCCCTTACTTTATTGGCTCGGTGGTGTGACTCAAAATTTCTTTATCGGGCTCAACGTCTTTAGCTACTATCTCCAAAATTTTGTGCAAATTGCTTTGGTTGTTATTGGCGCCGGAGTAGGTATTGGCGCCCTTTCTAGTCTACTTGCGGTCAGACGTTATTTGAAGTTATAATCGGGTGGTGAAAAGAAGCAAACACAAATACATCTTCGTTATTGGAGGTGTTATGTCGGGGGTGGGCAAGGGTATTACCTCGGCTTCTATCGGCACCATTCTCCAGTCCAAAGGCTTCAAAGTTTCCTCAATCAAGGCTGATCCGTATCTCAATGTCGACGCTGGTACCATGAACCCGACCGAGCATGGCGAGGTTTTTGTGCTTGATTCTGGGCTCGAAACGGATCAGGATATGGGCAATTACGAACGCTTTCTCAACCAAAGTGTTCCGGCTGACAACTATATGACCAACGGTATGGTCTTTAAGTATGTGATCGACAAGGAGCGTGCGCTCGGCTACAAGGGCAAGTGTGTCGAACCGGTTTTCCACATTACCGAAGAAATTTTGCGTCGGATCAAGCGCTCGATTGAAAGGAGTGGTTCGGAAATCACAATTATGGAAATTGGGGGCACCATTGGTGAATACCAAAATGCCATCTTTATCGAAGCGGCCCGAATGATCAAATTGCAACATCCCAAAGATGTGCTTTTTGTGCTGGTCAGCTATTTTCCGGTGCCGAACAAAATCGGCGAAATGAAGACCAAGCCGACCCAAAATGCCGTGCGCCAACTTTCTTCTTATGGTGTTAATGCCGATATGATTATTGCTCGGAGTGAATATCCGCTCGACAGGAAGCGCAAAGAAAAGGTGGCGATGGCCTCGGGTATTCCTTCAGAAAATGTCATCTCTGCACCAGATATCGACTCGATTTATCAAGTGCCGATCAACTTCGAAGATGACGGGCTCTCCGATCGTATTTTGAAGCATTTTGGTTTGCGACCCAGAAAGAAAGATTTGGTCGAATGGCGCGAGTTTGTGCGCAAGGCCGGTTCGGTCAGAGACGAAGTGCGGATTGCGATTGTGGGCAAGTATTTCGACACTGGTGATTTTGTGCTCTCCGATGCCTACATTTCAGTGATCGAGGCGCTCAAAATATCGGCTATTCATAAGAACAAGAAGCCGGTCATCGAATGGTTAAATGCTAAAGAGTACGAAAGAAACCAGAGCAAACTTTCTGAACTCAAAAAGTATGATGGTGTGCTTGTGCCCGGGGGCTTTGGTGAGAGCGGGGTTGAAGGCAAAATCAAAGCCATACAATACTGTCGAGAGAACAAGATTCCATATTTTGGACTCTGCTATGGTATGCAACTAATGGTTGTCGAATACGCGCGCAATGTTTTGGGTTGGAAAGACGCGCATACGGCCGAAATCAATCCCAAATCCAAACATCTGATTATCGATATTATGCCCGAACAGAAGAAACTTATCGCTAAGGGCGAGATGGGGGGCACTATGCGCCTCGGTTCCTACCCGGCGCTTCTCCGCCAGGGCACCATTGCGCGTAGCGCTTACAAGCAGGAAGTCATAAGAGAGAGGCATCGTCATCGCTACGAAGTCAATCCAGAATTTATCGAGGCTATAGAAAAGGCCGGGCTGGTTTTCTCTGGTATTTCGCCCGATGGTAAGCTGATGGAGATCGCCGAATTGCCCAAGTCTAGCCACCCATTTTTCCTTGGCACCCAATTCCATCCCGAATTCTTGGCCCGTCCTCTTTCTCCCCACCCACTCTTCTCCGAATTCATCGCTTCCGCCATCGCTCGCAAAAAGAAGGCCAAATAACACACAGGCTCAACCTGTGTGTTGAAAAAATCGTCCAGACGTTGAATTTTATCTGATTTCAGGGTATTTTTATACAGAACATTGCGGGATCGTCTAATGGTAGGACAGCGGACTCTGAATCCGTTAATCTTGGTTCGAGCCCAAGTCCCGCAGCCCTTCGTCGCAATAGCTCCTCAGGGCCTTCGGCACGAGGAAATAAACTGAGACGAAGGTACTGACACTGAGCAAAGCGAAGTGGAAGTATCTTCAAATCTCATGCAATACTTCACCTACATCTTAGAATGTGCAGATGGATCCTTTTACGTCGGTTGCACAAATGATTTAGAACGAAGATTGGATCAACACAACAACTCCAAATCTGGCGCTCATTACACCAAAATTCGTAGACCGGTTATCCTGAGATACTCTGAAGGATTTAAAACTCTTATTGAAGCAAGAAGAAGAGAAACAGAAATCAAAGGATGGAAGAGGGAAAAGAAATTAAGCCTTATTAGATCTGTTTGATGTGGGGGTTTTCTGTTTTTATGATATATTTAAACCACAACTGAAGAAATATGAATTTAAATAATCTTTTATCTAGCGACTCTCTCGTATATCTTATCGGAGGAATAATATTCTTCTTTTTAATAAGAGAAATTTTGACTTGGTATTGGAAAGTAAATAAAGCGATAAGGATTTTGGAAAGGATTGAGAGAAACACCAGAAAAGAAGGTGTTAGGTATCCAGACGAAAATTTTGACGAGGAATACTTTAGGAGAAACAAGATACCTGTGCCGGGAGAAAATACACAAGAATAGAAGTGATATAATTTGGTTATGATTTATTTTGCTATAGCAATAATTGTTCTTGTAATTTTGCTGGCTATTTTTAAAGGCTTAAAGTTTGAAAGTGGTGAAGAAAAATTACCTTACAAACTAAGACAAAATTTTTTCAATAAGAGTGAGGAAGCTCTATTTTTTGAACTCAAAAAGTCTTTGCCGCCTGAATATCATATTTTCCCAAAAACAAGAATTATAGATTTTATCGAACCAACAAATTCAGATTATAAATGGCGGAATAAAATCTGGTCTCGGCATGTTGACTTTCTTGTGTGCAACGAGTATTTTAAACCCATCTTTGCTATAGAACTTAATGGCAAATCGCACCTTGACCCCAAACGAATTAGTTCCGACCACTTTAAAAAACAGTTGTTTCAAGATACGAATTTACTACTAGAAGTTGTAGAGGTTGGAGATAATTTTAAAAACAAATTAAGAATAATAGAAACTATAATTGCAGATGGCAACCTCAGAAGTAAAAGCACAGATATTGGAAAAAATTGATCAGATTTTAAAATTTGATCTTAGTAAGTTGTACTCCAAAAATCCTAGTATACAAAATTGGAATAATTTAACTCCCGAAGATGTCCAACACTTGGTACAAATTGTGGTTAATCTTTTGCAAGATATCAAAACTAACATTTCTGTTCTTGATTCAGCTTCACCGCTTGATATTAGAAACATCGACAATCAGTTATCTGGATTTATAAATTCTTATAACAATCATGGTTTACCCACTCTTGGTTATGATCAAATTACCACCCAACATCATAATGCGGTATCGCAATTGCACTCACTTAACTCCTCGATTAAGAACACTGGTATATATGTAGATTTAAATGCTGCAAAAATTGCTGAAAGCATTCTTGTTCAAAAAATAAATCGTTTTACAGAGGCAGAAAGTGTTGCTAATTCACTTGCTACTAAATCTACTGACATACAAGAAGCAATCGGTGGAGCAGAGAAATGGTTACATATTCGGCGCGACATTAACGGAAAAACAATAGAGGAACAAGCTGAAGCATTCCATGATATGGCTCGTGAACATAAAACAATTCGTGCTTGGATAGGCAAAAATAATGCTCCTGAATCTATAAAAGAAAAAATGAAGAAATTTCCTTCTGAATATGATTTGGGTGGTAGTTGGCTATGGCTTCTAGCCTCGTTTATTTTTGCTTTTATGACCGGATGGGTAACATACGAATTCATTATTAAAGCAGCAACAAAAACTCAGGAAATAAAAGTTGGTATGGCTATATTGCGTATAACTAGTTTAATTGTGCCCGCGTACCTAACCCTTTTTGCTGCCAATCAGTTTTTATTTCACAAACGACTTTATAATAATTATATGTTTAAGTATTCATCAATGAATACTATGAACAACCTTATTACTACCCACAAAGAGAGAGGGGAGAAAATTCTTGATAAAGGTTTAGATATACTATTTTCTGAACCTAGAACAAAAGAAGTTAGTGGCAAATATGACTCACAACTTGTAACCGAACTTATTAAAATGTTGCGAGAACAAATAGGCAGGTAAAAACTTGAATTAAATACATAGAACTGTTCCGACTTCGTACCAGATGGCCAGCAAAATTTAATCCTAATATAAGAAATATGGAAGAACCTATTAAACCAAGTTTGGAAGGTGGTGCGGACCGGTTGAGGGAGATAAACGAACGAGCGGAAAGGGATGCGCGAGCATATCTCGAAAAGAGAATGCGGCAGAATTTGTTTGGTAAGTCAAAAGATGAAGAAGGTGATGGGGCAGAAGATGATTCTTACGAGCCAGCCTTGAATATGGAAGACGCTTCGCAAATTCTGAAAGAGGCTTTTGATGATTTGAAAATACAAGTTGGAAGTCAGGATTACTTGAATTATATGGAACAATTCGTCACTACCACGGGCCTAGGTAAACCTAAAAAGTGATTTAAAATTTCAAATTAATACAAAACAATATGAACGAAGCAACAAGGTATTTGAATTTGATTAGACCGGATTGGGCGCCGCCGAGTTGGATCTTTGGTCCGGTGTGGACAGTACTTTATGCCATCATCGCGATTTCTTTTGGTGTTATTATAGGTATATATTTTTTTATTTCATCGAATTGAAAATAAATTTCAGAAATGCTAGGGTGCTTGCTAGGAGTACTTATGAGCTATGAAGAGAGTTTTGGTCGTTTTCTTGCGTGTACCGACGAGAAGGCGGTTTTCATCCGGTACCTCACGCAAATTATTAGCACGTTCAAGCCGGCGTCTTTGCTGGACATCGGGGCGGGGGATGGAAGTCTTGCTCTACCACTTTCTAATTTGGTGCCTCACTATAGGGCAATCGAGGCGAGCAAGAATTTTGTATCGCGCCTCACGGGGCAAGGTATCAATGTTGTGGAAGGCTTTTTTCCTGAGGTTGTCGGTACTTCCCCAAGCGAGCAGTTCGACCTGGTGTTGATTTCGCACTCTTTGCCCAACATCACGGCGACGCGAGAGCACTTCGTCCGGGAGGCTCATCGGATGGTCGCGAAGGGTGGTCATCTCGTCGTCGTTACATTCAATGATGAACAAGGGCATTGGAGCGATTTGCTTGATTGGAGTTCGCTCGAGCGGTTTCCTGTCAATCGGGAGGGGCTTGATGGATTGAGGTGGTTCTTGCGGACCAATTTCTGTGTAATTCAAGAGCATATGGTTCCGACTCTTGTAACCTCAGAAAGCATCAACGAAGTCATGGAAGCCCTAGCTTTTGTTTACAGTAACGCAGAAAAGGACCGCTACGAGAGATTTATCTCTGCGCCAGCGGTGCCCGCCTATCTGGCGGAATACTTTGGCAAAGAGTGCACGCGGGGAGTGATCAGGTTCCCGTTTGAGCACCAATGGTTCATTCTCTATAAGGGGTGAACCGTGCGATTTGAATCCGTGGGGTTTGCGCCAGTAGGGGTTTACATACCTTTGCGGGCGCTTTTTTATTTTATCCCAGATTTTTTCATCCCAATTCTCAAAAGCCTTTGTAGAATTTCGATAAATGAAGCAATGACGAAAGGTGCGCAAGCGATTGCAAATCCGACTACAAGAAGCCCGGGAGCATCATCGGCCTCGGCGATTGGGAGCAAAAGTGGCACGCCAATCATACACATAACTCCTATTATGAGGGCACAGTATTTTATATTGTGTAAGGCTTTTATCGCTAGGTCAGAAAAGCCCATATCTTTGCTCACATAGCGGAGGAATTTGAAGACATGCCAAAGACCGATAAAAAAGGGAATAGTGGTCGCATACAAACCGATTACGATGAGTCGCACTGCCAAGCTAGCCTCGGGAAATTCAAGTGGGCCATTTCGCCACATCGAAGGCAAGGCAAAAATACATAAGGCGAGGACAATGAGACCCAAGACCGCCGTGGCTCCATATAAAATAAAATTAGGAATTTTTTTATACATGTTTCTATTCTATTCGCGCCTTTTTAATTTGTCCATCGATTGAAGAACGAGCTATCTTTTAGAACAAATCAAAACCGCTCTGAAGGGCGGAGCGGTTTTGGTAGTCATAAATTTGGAGATTGGGCCAGTCCATGATTTCAATACACAAGTTGGTCTGTATTACAGGAACTCGTCGCTCAGTGAGTTTTCTGTTATATTGATCTCGGTTCTGTTTAGGTGCTCCTTTGGACGGATAACCCTAGACTTTAGTAGTATTTACAACGTAAAATTGATACCTATCTAACAATTTTGAATCCTGATAATATATCAAATATGAAAAATAATTTAGAGAACATACAGACTGAACCAATCCTGGTCTCTCGTTTTTTTGATATTAGAACAAGACCAGAATTGAATCCTGATGAAGTTGATTTTTCAAATATTTTTGAAGATAAACAATATCGTGAACATATTTTTGAAGAAGCAAGAAAAGCATTTGAATTTATTTTTGATAAGGAGAGGTTTGTACGAGAAATTAAACTTGAAGCAAATGAAGAAAGCTTTTCTTATTTAAAACAGGTTAGGCGTTATGGGCTGATCCTGAAAGCTCTATATAGATTTACCGACACCAGCCATAAATGTGGAGAAAAATTAAATCACTTTTTGTTTCTTTTGGGTGAGTACAATGACAGTTACTGGATATCATCTCAACCAGAAATTAGGGAAGGTATTTTAGATAGTTTGAGCGACCTAGATTTTTCAGTAAATTTTATAGATACAGAAGAATTCAAAAAATATGCGAAAAGTATTTTAGATCACATTGCAACACTAGTACAGGCAAACAATCTTCCAATAGAACAATTTCATAAATTAAGAAAAAGATTTCGATTATTATCGAATCTTATGCAAGTCCCTGCTGCTGAGAATTGTGGCGGAAACTTACATTGGCTGTTTTATTCTATTTTTAAACTATCTGCATGGTTGGGGGAAATCCACGACGATTATGTAGAAAGAAGTTTAAAAAAAGAAATAAAATATGAAGAGTCGATAGTGGAGATAGGCCCAGATGTTGCTGCAGAGTTCAATAAATTTAAGCCTTTTGTTGAAAAGGTACTTGGTCTAAAATAGTCTGTATACTCTCTCAAACAACTAGCAAAATTTAATCGTATAATATTAGTCTATAATGTAAGAGATGAAAAGAGATAATTTTAGTCAACTGCCAAACTCAGAAGAACTCAAGACTATCCTCGATGCGGAAGCAAAAAGAGGTTTTCCTAAAGGAAAGGAAGAACTTCATTATTTTGATTTTTCTCCATTGATTAAACTGGCTGAACATTTTGGTTTGGATGCTCAAATTTTGGCCACGACATATTCAAAAGAAGACGTAGGTAATGAAAATTTGTTAGAAAAAGGAAAAGGTATTGTAGGGCAGTTAAAAGGCAAGATTCTTAACAAAGAATTGTTACCCGAAGACGTAGAAGTACTTAACAGTGTTTACGATTATCTTGCCGAGGAAGATGTGCCAGAAAAATCGGATTTGATATTTGTTTTTGGTGCCAAAACTCCATTTAGAATTGAAAAAGCTATTGAGCTTTATAAACAAGAGATATCACAAACTATTGTCGTCAGTGGTCGAGGTCCGTATTATGGAGAGGGCTCTGCTCCGACCGAGGCAGAAGTTTATGCTCAAATGGCCATGGATAAAGGTGTGCCAGAAAAAGCAATTATTATTGAAGACAAATCAATTACTGTCCCTGATAATGTAAGGAGTTCGTTAAATATTCTTGATGAAAAAGGAATTTCTTACAATTCAATCGTTTTGGTGAATTCTCCTTATACCCAAAGAAGGGGTTGGGCTCATTTCAAAAAATATCTTCCCGATGATGCTAGGTTGATTCGTGTAAATTGCGGTACGGGAGATCAATATAAACGAGATTCTTGGTATAAAAATCCAGTAGGAATCGATGTTATAGTCGGCGAATATTTGAAAGCAAAAGTTGCGGTATCTCTCAACACGGCGTAAACTCAAATCATCACAATACTATCAAATTTATGTAAGTTATAAAATAACATGAACGAAACAACTAAGTATATAGATTTGATCAAACCATCTTGGGCGCCGCCGAGTTGGGTCTTTGGTCCGGTGTGGACGGTACTTTATGCCATCATTGCCATTTCTTTTGGTAAAGTCTTTTACTCTGCCTTGAAGCGCAAGATTCCGCGATTTGTGGCGTTGCCTTTTGTTTTGAATCTGTTTTTTAATTTTGCTTTTACACCGATTCAATTTGGTCTGCAAAACAATCTTTTGGCCTCGATCGATATTTTGCTGGTTCTGGCTACTTTGGTCTGGGGGATGGTCCTAATATGGCGACTTGTGCCTCAAGGTTCTAGTGATCTGAGGTGGGTAGTTTATGCGAACATTCCATATCTCTTGTGGGTCTCTTTTGCCACTGTTTTGCAATTGACCATTACTTACCTCAACTCTTAGTTTGTGAGTTTGAGAATTTTTTACTAACTAGTTTGGTGTTATTATAAGTTTATGATTCTTGATTTCATCGGATTGTTCTTGCTTGTCGCTGGGTTTGTGGTTGGACTTGGAGCTGTGACGGTGATTGATATTCATGGATTTTTAGGGCGAAAATCAAATTACTGGACCGAGGCTACCACGCGCACCCACAAAGTCACTAAGCCGATGATTTGGGCGGGTATTTTTCTTGCGATTATCGGGGGCGGTATATTTTTTAGGAGCGAACCTTTTGTTGGTCTGCCAATGTACTTGGCTCTGATTGCTATCGTGCTCATACTCAATGGCTTGTTTTTATCTTTTCGCGTCAGCCCATATCTTTTGAAAAAAGAGAGGGAGGGTCGAGCGGAGGAGCTTTTGCCCGCTTCTTGGCAGAACAAAATAATAGTCAGTCTTATTTTTTCTGACCTTGGTTGGTGGGGCGCCTTGGCACTCCTAGTCTGGTATCTTATTTATTTTTGATATTTTTTGGCTAGCAAAGTTTTGGGGAAGTGGTAAAATAGGAGAATTATAGAAAATCAACCGAAAATAAAATGAAAAAAACTTATTGGATAGTTGGTGTGTTGGTTGTGGTTGGTATCGTTTTGCTTGCGAGTTTTGGTGGTGGACCCAAGATTGAGCCACCTTTTGAAAAGGGAGTTTTGCATCCACTCGATAATATAAAAGGCAACAAGGAGGCTAAGGTAGTGCTTATGGAATACAGCGACTTTCAATGTCCGGCTTGTCGGGCTTATTATCCAGTCCTACGACAACTCTCGGCCGAATTTGGCAATGAGGTGGCTTTTGTCTACAGACATTTTCCGCTCAATGCTATCCATCCCAACGCCGAGTTTGCTGCTCGGGTAGCGGAAGCTGCCGGTCGCCAAGGTAAGTTCTGGGAGATGCACGATCTTTTGTTTGAAAAACAGAACGAGTGGTCAAATGTTTCCGATATTGCACCGCTTTTTGAAAACTATGCCAAACTTTTGAATCTCGATGTAGAAAAATTCAATCTCGATTGGCGTAGCAAGGAAGTCAAGAATTTTGTTTCGGCGCAGAGAGTTCACTCGCTCAAATCTGGTTTACAGGGCACGCCGAGCTTCTTTCTGAATGGTGAACAAATAAAAAATCCCAGCTCGGTTGATGAGTTTCGTCTGATTTTGAGAGAAGCTCTGTCTAAAGCCAATTAATCTCTGGTTCGACCAAAGCCGAAACCGGCCAAAACCACTTTTGGATTATCCCCAGAAGTGGTTTTGGTTTGACTTGACTAATACCCTAGGGGGGTATAGTATAGAATTATCAATTTATAATTTTCAATTTTCAAAAATATGATTACACCCAAATCACGTATAATTAGGAGGCTCAAAATTATTGAAGGTCAGGTCAGAGGTTTGCAAGAAATGATCGACCGAGATGTCTATTGTATCGATGTTATTACCCAGACTTCGGCGGTCAAACGGGCGCTTTCGAGCGTTGAGGACGCTTTACTTGAGAACCATCTCAATACTTGCGTCGTACATCAGATGAAGAAGGGTAGCGAAAGCAAGGCGGTCAAAGAAGTGCTGGAGGTTTATCGACTCAAGAGAAAATAAATAGACTAAAATTATACGAAAACTACGAAAAATAAAAAATATAAGATATGAGAAAAGAAATTTTTAAGATAAAAGGAATGCATTGTGCGTCTTGCGCCAATATTATCGAAAAGACGCTCAAAAAAGAAAGTGGCGTAAATAGTGTTGAAGTAAATTTTGGTACGGAAACGGCCAAAATAAGTTTTGATGAGCAGAAGTTGCACGCCAAAGATCTGTCAAAACAAATCGAACCGTTGGGCTACTCTCTTGTTGAAGACACAGCCGAGGCAATGGGTATGAGCGCAGACGAGCACGCGAAGCATCTCGGACTCAGTGAGTCAAAGGTGGAGAAGCTTGCCGAATTACAAAGTATGAAGAAAGGGTTGTTCTCGGCGGTGCCGATTGCGATCTTTAGTATCGCCATAATGATCTGGGATGTTTTGATGCAATATGAGTTGGCAGCCGAAATGAGTCCGGTAGTCGATGATTTTGTGCATCACTTATTGCCGGTGTTTGCGACTTATATTTTGTTTGTTATTGGCCGACCGTATCTTTCTGGTGTCTATCGTTTTCTGCGTTTTGGTAAGGCCAACATGGATACCCTGATTGGTATCGGTACAAGCGCAGCCTATCTGTATAGCTTTGTGATCTCAGCCTTCGAGACCTTGCTTGAGAATTTTGTAAATGTCGATCACCAATATTATGATGTCACAATTGTTGTCATCACTTTTATTACTCTCGGCAAGTATCTCGAAGCTCGTTCAAAGGTAAAGACCGGCGATGCTATCGAAAAGCTTCTCAATCTTCAGGCCAAAACTGCTTTGGTGATACGCGACGGTCAAGAGATCGAAATTTCTGTGAATGATGTAAAGCATGGCGATTTGATTGTGGTCAAACCCGGTTCAAAGATTCCTGTCGATGGTCTGATAACCAATGGTGTTTCTTTTGTAGATGAATCGCTTGTGACCGGTGAGCCAATGCCGGTGAAAAAATCGGTCGGTGACAGCGTTGTTTCGGGGACTATCAATACGACAGGCTCTTTTGTTTTCAAAGCGACCAAAGTTGGCTCAGAAACCCTGCTCGCTCAGATTGTAAAAATGGTAAGAGAGGCCCAAGGCAGCAAAGCGCCGATCCAAGCGCTTGCGGACAAAATCTCCAGTGTTTTTGTGCCGGTTGTGCTTGTGCTCGCCTTTGTTACCTTGGGGCTCTGGCTCTTTGTCGGTTCGCAATATTTGGGTTTTGCCGAAGCTCTCTCTTTTGGTCTGGTCTCATTTGTGGGTATCCTGGTCATTGCTTGTCCTTGCGCTCTGGGTTTGGCTACGCCGACCGCTATAATCGTCGGGGTGGGCAAGGGTGCCAAGGAAGGCATCCTCATCAAAGATGCGGCGACTTTGGAGAAATTGCACAAAGTAAATACAGTAGTTGTCGATAAGACCGGCACTGTGACTAAAGGTTTTCCAACTCTCGTCGATGTCATAAACTTTTCAACCTTTACCGACTCGCAAGTGATCTCAATCTTGGCTTCGCTGGAGAAAAAGTCCGAGCACCCAATCGCTCGCGCCATCTTGAATTATGTCGCAGATCCTGAAAGGGTCGTAGATCCTGTAAGGACCGCAGATCCTCTAAGGACCGAAGCCAAAAATTTGGATCTTGCGGAAGTGGTCAATTTTCAAAATCTGCAAGGGAAGGGTATCAAAGGGCTGATCGATGGAGTCGAATACTTTGCCGGCAATACAAAACTTGTAGACGAACTCGCTCTCGATTTTGAACAGACCAAACTGCACGAGCTAACCGCTCAGGGCAAAACACCGGTTATCTTGGCTACAAAAGAAAAAGTGTTAGCCTTGGTGATGGTTGCCGACGAGGTAAAGCCAGAAGCAAAGCAAGCTGTTTCCGACCTCCACAAACTCGGGATCAAAGTTGTAATGCTCACTGGTGATGAAGAGAAGACCGCGCGTTATATTGCAAACGAGGTCGGTATCGATGAGGTCGTCGCTCATGTCTTGCCCGAGGACAAACTACGCAAGATTGAGGCTCTGCAAAGAGAAGGTCTTGTGGTTGCGATGGCTGGCGATGGGGTGAACGATGCTCCGGCTTTGGCCAAAGCCGATGTCGGTATTGCTATGGCGACTGGTACTGATGTGGCAATCGAATCGGCCGGGATCACTCTGCTTCATGGCGACATCTCCAAACTTGTCAAAGCTACCCGGCTCTCAAAGATGACCATGCGCGGTATCAGGCAAAATTTGTTCTGGGCTTTTATTTATAACGTTGTGGGTATCCCGCTTGCGGCTGGAGCTTTTTATCCCTTTTTCGGCTGGCTACTCAACCCAATCTTTGCCGGCTTTGCCATGGCGATGTCGAGTGTCTCGGTTGTAGCGAATTCATTACGAATAAAATCCAAAAAAATATGAGCCAGAATTACACTTTTCATATTCATGGTATGCACTGCGCTTCTTGTGTCCTGTTGACCGAAAGCGAAGTCGGCAATATTGCCGGGGTTGAAAGCGCAAAGTCTCACCTAAAAACCCAAACGATGCAGGTTGTTGGTGATTTTGGCGATCTGAGCGCGGCGGAAATTGCCGAGTTCCTCTCGCGACCACTTATACCGCACGGCTACAAACTTTCTTTGGAAAAAGAGTCAAAGTCAGGCAAGTGGTCGGACTTTAGATGGGCTATACCCATTGCTCTTTTTCTGAGTGTGCTTTTTGTTCTGCTCCAAAAGCTTGGCATAGTAAATTGGGTTGATGCGAGTAAGTTGTCTTTTGGCACCGTCTTTCTTGTTGGGGTGATTGCCTCGCTTTCTTCTTGTATGGCGGTTGTGGGCGGTCTGGTGCTTTCGATGTCGGCAACTTTTGCCAAAGAAGGCGATAAGTTGCGTCCCCAAACTATGTTCCATCTTGGTCGACTAGTCTCTTTCTTTTTGTTGGGTGGAGTGATTGGTGCCATGGGTACCGCCTTTACTTTGAGTCCGAGCCTCTCTTTTGTTCTGAGCTTGATCATTGGTTTGGTCATGGTTGTGCTCGGGATAAATTTGCTTGATATCTTTCCTTGGGCCAAGAGGCTAGAGCCGCGTATGCCAAAGTTTATTGGCAAGCACGTTCACAATGCTTCAAAGCTTAGCCATTCTCTTTCGCCGATTTTAGTTGGCGTCGCGACCTTCTTTTTGCCTTGCGGTTTTACCCAATCAATGCAGATCTACACTCTTTCTTCGGGCTCCTTCTTGGACGGCGCGCTCACGATGTTTGTCTTTGCTCTCGGTACCTTGCCAATACTTGCGCTCCTCAGCTTTTCGTCTTTTGCCATACACAAAAGTTCTTGGGCTGGAGTTTTCTTCAAATCAGCCGGTCTTCTAGTTATCCTCTTTGCTCTGTTTAATCTTCTGAATAGTTTGGTGGCAGTCGGTCTTTTGTCACCGATTTTTAATTTCTGATAGAATAAATTTTATGAAAACTGCTCTGATCGGAATAACTTTATTGGCCTTAGTCGGCCTCTTGTTCTTATTTGGTCAGGGTAAGAGTCAAGAAAGCAGACCCAGAGAGGCGAACTACACCAAAGCACCGACGGCGAATGTCGAATTTGTTGATGGGGTGCAGGTTGTAAATATAAGAGCCAAGGGCGGATACTCTCCGAGGCGAAGCGTTGCCAAAGCCGGTCTGCCGACCGTTTTTCGTTTTGACTCTAAAGGCTCGTTTGATTGTTCTGTTTCAGTCAGGATCCCAAGTGTTGGTATAAGTAGGAGTCTGGATTTTTCTGGCAATACAGACATTGAGGTCGGTTCGCCCGCCGAAGGTTTGATGCAGGGTAGTTGTACGATGGGGATGTATGGGTTTGAAGTAGACTTTATCCAATGAAGTCTCGAGTAATTCACAGGTCGACTCACTTTTTGTGATTTGAATCGTGTAGAATATACATATGAGCGATCTTTCTTATATGCAAATTTATTTTGCGGTGGCAAGTGTGGCGACGATTGCCGTTTTTGGTTTGCTTCTGGCGGTCTTGTTTTATGTGCTTTCGATTTTGCGCGATGTCAAAAAGCTTTCAAACATTGCTCGGCGCGAGGCCGAGTTTATTGCCAAAAGTTTTGCCAAGGGCGCAACTCTCTTGGGTTCGGAACTTTCGAGCGAAGCCTCGAGTTTTGTCCGGACGATTTTTACCTTACTCCTTTCCAGTGTGGTTAAACCTAAAACCAGAAAGAAAAAGGTTGTTGTTTGAGGCTCAAACTTAATTTCGTGCTATGACAAAAATTTTGAAATATTTCGTTTACGTTGTAGCCTGTGGCTTGCTCTTTCTTTTGTTGGTTGCGAATTTTGGCCGTCGAACCGAGCCGACTCCGGTTGCCAATGCTTTTGAATGGGAAAAGGAGGTTCAAGTCTTTTTTGTAAAAAAATCAGTCGCAGAACTGGAAAGTTGTTTGGCCGAAGCGCCTCTAAATCGCAAAGTCTTGAATGCCGAAACTTTGGGCCCTGGGGCCCTGTCGGCTTTGATTGAGGGTTTGAGGCCGGAAGAGCAGGTTGACTATTTTTCTGCTGTCAATCCAGCTACCTTGATTCAGAAATTTGAAATACTAGACGGTACATCTTATGTTGATTTTAATTCTGCTCTAAATCAAGGTTTGGCTGGTTCTTGCAATGCTGCGGCCATCCGCTCACAGATCGAGAATACACTTATGGCTCTGCCAGATATCGATCGGGTTGTCATCTCAATTGATGGTGAGACGGAAGGTATTTTGGAACCTTAATTTTTACCTGGTATCTTTTTTGGGGATAAAAATCAAGCCGAGGAGGGTTAGAAGCGCGAGGAGAAAGAAGAGGGTTCGAACTCCGGCAAAGCTCAAAACAATATAAGCAAAGATAGGCGAGAGGACGTAGGCGAGCGGGCGAGTCATCCGGAAGAGGCCGATGATGCCGGCGTCGCGTTCTTTGACTTGGCGGAAGAAGTAAGCTTCGTTGCCGATTTCGACTGCGCTTGCTCCGATGCGAGTAGCAAAGAGAAGCAGGGCCCAGACGGAAAAAGCCGTTGAGCTTGTGATCGAGACAATTAGGGTCGCAAAGCCCATAGTTATAAAACCAAAACCCAATATTTCTTTTTCACCGAGTTTTTTGTCGGCGATGTAACCGAGTGGCCATTCAAGGATCAGGAAGGGTAGAAGCATAATCGTAAAGATGATGCCGGTCTGTTGCCAGTTGAAGCCCAGACTCTCGATCAGAAATATTGGGATAAAGATGACCATAGTGGCGTAGAAAAATTGCAACAAAATATTCGAAAGCAAAATTCTCTTGAGATCGCTTTTGGTCCGCAGGAAGTGATAGATTTCTATTAGACTGGTTGTTCTGATCGGCGGATGGATCCGGCCATAGAAAATCTTGCCCAAAATGATCGCTGGTGGAATTATCAAAATCGATGCCAAAAGATAAACGTTTTTGAGGCCAAAAGCGTTGGCAATAAATCCCGAGATGATCGGGGCGCTGATCCAGGCAATGTTTTGGAAGGTTAGAAAAGCGCCTCGGCGATTGCCGGTGTTCTCCTCGACTTCTTGTTCGCGTTCGAGGAAGATATCGAGGTTGTAGAAGATAAGCGAGATGACGGCCTGATGGATTATGAAAAAGAAAGCCGCGCTCGAAGCCGAATCGGCTGAGAAGATGCCGACCATTGAGATTAGTTCGAGGATCAGGAATATAAAAAAGGTCGTCAGATTGCCAAAGTGGCGCAAAATCCGGCCGGCGTTTAGAAAAAGACCGACGCTAACGGCAGAACCGAGCACATAGAGAGCGCTAATGGCGCTCTCTTGCATAAATTGCTTCAAAAAAGAGGAGTTGACGTAGATGATGAGTGCATAATGCAAAGCCAAAAAAAGCCCACCGAGATAAACAAACCAGACTCTCTTTCTTGATGCCATAAGACTCTATTCTACTACAATTACAATCCGAGGACGACTGGTATAACAATTGGCTTCTTGGCGGTTTGTTGGAAGAGGAAGCGCGAGACCGAGTCGGTGACTTGGTTTTTGACGAAATCAAAATTGATCGGGTTGGTATTGTGGGTCGAATCCTCGATGGTCTTTTTGATCAGGAGGCGAGTTTGGTTTAGTAGGTCTTGGGATTCGCGTAGATAAACAAATCCGCGTGAGATGATGTCTGGTGATTTGCGTAGGCGTCCGGTCTTGAGATTGATGACTGCGACGATAACAAACATCCCATCTTCGGCCAGCATTTGTCGGTCGCGCAAAACCACTTCTTGGACGCCACCAACGGCGAAGCCGTCGACCATAACCAAATCGCTCGGGGCCTTTTCTTTCAGGACTTTGATCTTCTGGCCCTCATCATAAATTTCGACGATTGAACCGTTGTCGGGAATGACGATGTTTTCTCTTGGGGTGCCGACTGATTGAGCCAATTCGGCATGCTGATAGAGCATATAATGGTTGCCGTGGACCGGCATAAAGAAACGATACTTGATCTGATTGTGGATCCAGCGCAATTCATCGCGGTTGCCGTGACCGGAGGCATGGATGTCTGAGTCGAGATAGGTTACGACCTTGGCCTCTGAACGATAAAGATTGTCTTTGAGTTTGACGATGGCTTTGTAGTTGGTCGGAATAATCGAAGAAGAGAGCAGGATAGTATCGGTTTTTTTGAGTCGGACATATTTGTGAGTTTTGTTTGCGATACGCATCAGAGCTGCAAATTCTTCGCCTTGGGCGCCAGTGACGAGCATCACAATGCGGTCAGGCGGATAATTTTCTATTTCCTCGATTGGGATGATGTTGGTTATTTCGGCCAGTTTTAGTTGCTTTATAATCTCGAGGTTGGTTTTCATACTTCTGCCTTCAACGGCAATTTTCTTGCCGTATTTTTCGGCCGTTTTGATGATTGAGATAATGCGCTCGACTTGGCTCGCAAAGGTGCCGATAATGAGTCGAGCTTTGGTCTCCTTGATGAAGCGCTCGATGTTTTCAGCTACGACGTTTTCGGAGAGAGAGAAGCCGGGTTTTTCGATCGAAGTCGAGTCCATGGTCAAAAGCAAGACATTCATATTTTTGAAACGTTCGTATTGGCGCTCTTCTTCTTCGGTCGGCACACCCTTGACGTTGTCGACGCGCACGTCTTCGATAAAGACGATATTGCCGTAAGGTGTCTCGATCACAAGACCCATCGAATCCGGAATAGTGTGCGAAATGGGGAAGGTGCTGACTCGGATTTTGCCACAGGTAATGGTTTCGTTACCTCCAATAACTTTGATATCGAGGGGTTTGAGGTGAGGGAATTCTTCTTGGCGTTTTTGGACCATAATGGCACCGAATTGCCTGGTGTAGACCGTCGGATAACCAATGCGATCAATGATGAAGGGAATACCGCCAATGTGGTCGAGGTGACCGTGGGTGATAAAGAGTCCGCGGATCTTCTCTTTTCTTTCCTCAAGGTATTTGGTGTTGGGCAAGATGTAATCGATACCAGGCGAATCCTCATCTTTAAATTGAAAACCGGCATCGACAACCACAATATCGTCGCCGATTTCGATTGCGGTCATATTGCGTCCGACTTCCTCCACGCCACCGAGCGGGATGATGCGGATATTTTTGCCCACCGTTGGTAAGCCAAGAGTTTCCGGCTTGCGCACTAATTCTTTTTCTGGATTGACCGGTGGCGGCGAAGGCCGGCGTTTGGGCGGTCGGCTAAAACGCGACGAACTGCTTCGGGGTTTGCTTGGGGTCTGACCGGCTCCGGTGGTGGTAAATGTGCGACGGGCACGCCTTGGTCTTGTGGTGGGCGCGCTAGGTGCATGATAGCTTCTGATTCTTTCTCGATTTTTCATTTTAGACTTTTTAAGATAATTTTGATTTTTTGTTATATCCGAGCAAAAAAGCTCCAAACTTTATCGGTCTCGATAAACCAATTGTTGATAGAATTGAAGCGTTCGCTCGGGCTTGAAACTTTGGGTAGAGAAATGTTTTTGATGTTTTTGGCTGGTAAATAAATGGTGTCGGGGACAAAAAGGAAAACCGCCGGCACATCGTTCGTAATTTCGCGAGTTAGAGTTTTGATTCTTTCTTCTTGATCGATTTTGCTTCCGATGCGCAATTCCTCGAGTATTTTGTCGGCAGTGATGTTGGCATAAAGTGGTACGTTGAGGCCCGGATCGTTGCGTTGCGAGGAGTGCCAGAAAGAATAAAGTTCGCTCGGATTTGAAATTGCCTGACCAAAAAGTAAGACATCGTATTTTCGAGGGCGGATGACATTTTGGTTTAGGTCGCTCGCTTCAAAAACTTTGATTTCGACACTGGCTCCGATTGCTTGCCAGGCAGATCTGAGTATTTCCGCCGTTTGTCTGAGTTCGGGTGTGTCGGCGGTGCTCAAGACGAAACTTAGGGCCACTGTTTCTGATTTGGTTTTTTTCTTGAGAATGCCATCGGCTTCATCGATTTGCCAGCCGTGTGATCTGAGTAGTTCTCTGGCTTCGGCAGTTTTGTCGCTCTCTTCTGCGGTCTGGCGGTTTTGTTCTGGTAATGGTCCGAGAGCAACCGAGCCGTAGCCAAAGAGGATCTTTTCGACAATCTCGTCTTTGGGTGCCGAAAGATCCAGAGCCTGCCTGACTTCTTTGTTCAAAAAGGCGGGGGCCGAGTTTTGGTTGAAGAAAGCTCCGAAGACTCTAGGCGAAGCAGTCGAAATAAAATCTGCTTTTTGGTCGAGCAGGCGAGCTGATTCTTTGCCAATCCGAGCCAAGCTGTCGATTTCTTTGGTTTCGTAAGCTTTCTTTAGTTCCTCGTCGTTTGAAAAGAATTTGAAGTTTAGATTTTTTATGAATGGTTTACCGAGTGTGTATTTTGACCAAGCCGAAAGACTGATGGAGTTCGGAATACCGGCTGAATTGCGCTTGACGTTGTTGATCTGGTAGGGGCCGGAGCCGATCGGGCTGACATTCCATTCGCTAAAAGGAAACTCTTCTGAAGAGGCACTGGACCAAATATGTTTGGGTAATATGCCCAGAGTCAGGGCTTCAGCAAAAGGTCCGAAAGGTTTTTTGAGCACAAAGCGCAAAGATTTTTCGGAAATTATTTCTACCTCCACACCTTCCCAGTTGGCGCGGCGCGGACTTTTGATTGTTGGGTCAAGCACCTTTTCGATCGTGAAGGCGATGTCGGCGCTTGTGACTGGTCGGTCGTCGTGGAAAAAAGCATCTTCGCGGATTTTGACCTCATAGGTGAGTCCGTCTTCTGAAATTGCCCAGCTTTCGGCCAGGTCGTTGACTAAGTCGCCAGACGAATCTTTCTTGAGGATGCCGGAGTAAATAAGGCTCGACAACTCTTTGTCGGTATCGGAAATAGCTAGGACCGGATTGACAAAACGCAGATTGCCGACGACACCCTCAGTGAAGCTTCCGCCATAAGTCGGTACTTCGATCAGAAAGAATCGGTGAACTTTGAAAAGCAAGATCAGACTACTGAAAACAACAACAAGACCAAAGATTCCAAACAAAAGTTTTTCGGTTGGTCGCATTGAGTCGATCACGCCCTGTCCTTTCTCTGAGAGTTTTAGACTTCGGGGACGGACGAATAAAGCATCAAAAAAAGATGAAATTTTTGCCAAAAGGTTCATTAATGTTTTTCAAGATTGGATTAAAGATGGGAGAAACGAAGTTCTAGTATACCAAATTGAGCAGTGTGGATGCAACGAAGGCGATCGCAATAACAATAGTTGATCTGAAAATCCAAAGTTCCGGCCCGCGGCGAGTGTGGGTGTTTTCGCCCAAACTGCTACCGCCAAAAGCCGAGCCCAAACTACCCTCGGACTGCTGGATCAAGACGAGCGCGCCAAGCAAAATGGCGAGTATGATTTGGATATAAGCTAACATAAAGGATTGGTTACTGGATCATTCTAGCATAAGTTCAGAGTCTTGCAAGCTTCCTCAAATATACTATAATAACTCGCGCAAAAAGCATTATTAAGCTAACTTCTCATAAGGCATATGAAAAAGCCATTAAAGAAAAAAACAAACAAGTCTGTAGCCAAGTCCGGATCGACTTTTGGCTTATGGCCTTTGGGCGATCGAGTGGTTTTGAGGCCTTTGGCTTCAGAAGAGATCGGCGATAAAAGAGCTTCGGGTATTATTATTCCCGACACTGTTAATAAGGAAAAGCCTGAGCAAGGCAAGGTTGTAGCGGTGGGCGAGGGCAGGTGGGATGATGGGGTTTTGATCAAACCTTCGGTCAAGGTTGGTGATCGGGTCGTCTTTTCTCGCTACGGTTATGATGAAATAAAATACGCAGGCGAAGAATATTACATTTTGAAGGAGGAGAATATATTGGCAATTATCAATTAATTTTCAATTTATAATTTAAAATTTTCAATAAATGATTAAATCTTCTAATTTTCAAACATTGAGAAATTGGAAATTTAATGAAAATTGAAAACTGAAAATTGTAAATTTCAACAATTATGGCAAAGCAGATTATTTTCAACGAAGAGGCCAGGAAGGCTTTGAAGCGCGGAGTTGATGCGGTGGCCAACGCAGTTAAGGTTACGATTGGTCCAAGAGGTAGAAATGTGGTGATCGATAAAGGTTTTGGCAGTCCGACCATTACCAACGATGGAGTCTCGATTGCCAAAGAAATAAATTTGCGCGACAAATTCGAAAATATGGGTGCCGAGATTGTTAAAGAGGTGGCCAACAAAACCAACGATATTGCCGGAGATGGCACCACTACTTCTTTGGTTTTGGCCCAAGCCATTATCACTGAAGGTCTGAAGCATTCTTCGATGGGGGTCAATGCTATGGCTTTGCGCAATGGTATTGAGGAAGCAACTAGCAAAGCGGTGGCTATCTTGGGTCAGATCTCGAAACCGATCAAAAACAAAGAAGAGGTGCGCCAAGTTGCAACTATTTCCGCCGAATCGGAAGAGATCGGCACAATTATTGCTGAAACAATCGAGAAGGTTGGTAAGGATGGGGTGGTAACCGTCGAAGAATCGCAGACCTTTGGTGTTGATTCGGAGGTGGTAGAGGGTTTGCAATTTGATAAAGGCTTCGTCTCGCCTTATATGATTACCAACCCAGAGAGAATGGAGGCCGAATACAAAGATGTGCCGGTGCTTCTGACCGATCGCAAAATTTCGGCAATCAAAGACATTTTGCCTTTGCTTGAATCTTTGGCTCAGAGTGGCAAGAAGGAGCTTGTGATTGTGGCCGATGATTGCGATGGTGAAGCTTTGGCCACATTTTTGGTCAATAAACTCCGAGGTGGTTTTTCGGTTTTGGTTGTTAAGGCACCGGGTTTTGGCGACAGAAAGAAAGAAATGCTCGAGGATATTGCTGTAACCGTTGGAGCCAAGGTTGTTTCTGAAGATTTGGGTCTCAAACTCGAGTCGGCCACGATCGATATGCTGGGCCGAGCCAGCAAGGTTCTAGCGACCAAAGACAATACTTTGATCGTTGGCGGTAAAGGCAAGAAAACAGAAATCGAAGCTCGGGTCAAGGCGCTCAAAAAACAAAGAGAAACTCTGGATTCCAAATACGACAAGGAAAAGCTTGACGAACGCATTGCCAAGCTTTCGGGCGGGGTGGCGGTTATCAGGGTTGGAGCGGCGACTGAGACCGAAATGAAATATCTCAAACTCAAAATCGAGGATGCCGTTTCGGCTACCAAGGCGGCGATTGCCGAAGGTATCGTGGCTGGTGGTGGTAGTGCTTTGGTGCGCGTGGCCAAAAGAATGAAAGGCGAGAAATCCAAAGATTTTGCTGCTCCCGAAATTGCTCTAGGTTACAGTATTATTCTTAGAGCGCTCGAAGAGCCTCTGCGTCAGATTGTGCTCAATACCGGCAATGCCGATGGTTCGGTTGCAGTCGAAAAGATTATGAATTCTGAAAAAGAGAATGCAGGCTTCAACGCGATGACTGAAGAATTTTCTGACGATCTGATCAAAGATGGGATCATTGATCCGGTCAAAGTCACTCGCACGGCTTTGCAAAACGCCGCTTCGGCCGCTTCGATCCTTCTGACCACCGAGGTGGCAGTGGCCGATGAGCCTGAGCCAAAGAAGCCTCATAACCACGGTCCGGAAATGGATTATTAATAACTCATCCCCAAGCCTCTTCTCTTGGATGCAAGAGAGGGGGTTTTTTGAATTGGGGCTTTACAAATTCTGTGGGTTTGTTACCCTAGACATTAGATAGGGGGGTGGGGTGCTTGTCCGTTCTGCGAGGTCAAGCTCCTCCGACCCCACCCTCCCCTCGGGGTCGCCAGTCCACGGGCGACCCCACTCGTGTACCGCCGGGGCCGATCTCTCTTTACTACCTCCTGCTGTAAGAGATTGGCCCCCGGTGGTTTTTTTGTGCTAGTTTTTTTGCTACAATAGATTGGTTATGAACTATGTTAGAGTCTTGATCTTTGCTTCTTTTTCGGCCCTTTGCGCTTGTGTGATTATGGTTTATACTGACTACCTGTTTCCTCCCGAGGATGTTGTTCTTGAGCCCTGTCCGTTCTACAGCAAAGCTTGTGAGGAGAATTTGGATTATATTATCAAATAACCAAAAGACTATGCAAAAAGTAACCATCTATTCGACCCCAACCTGCCATTTCTGTCATTTAGCCAAAGACTTTTTTAAAGAAAACAATGTGCCTTTTGAAGACTTTGATGTTTTGAGCGATTTATCCAAAAGACAAGAGATGATGCAAAAATCTGGCCAGATGGGTGTGCCGGTTATTGTGATTGGCGACGAAGTTATTGTCGGCTTTGATCAGGCTCGGATTGAAGATAGTCTGGGTCTTAAATAGTAATAAAAATATGAACGAAGAAGAAAAAGCTTTACTCAAAAAGACGCTCGAGTTGGCCCAAGAGAACAACAAAATGCTTCATAGTATTCGTCGGCAGATGATTTGGGGGCGAGTCTTCCGCATTGCTTACTGGGTGCTTATAATCGGCGCGGCTATTGGTATCTACTATTATATCGATCCCTATATCAACGAAGCCATCAACGTCTATGGCAATATCAAGGGCGACTTGCGCAACTTCGGCGATTTGTTTAGGTAGAGATCAAAAAGAGCTTTGGTTGAGATTTTGCAAAAGGTCTGAGTTTTAGTATTATAGCTGTTATTGCCGAGGTAGCTCAGTTGGTAGAGCGCTCGCCTGAAGAGCGATAGGTCGGCGGTTCGAGCCCGCCCCTCGGCACCAAGCATATTTTTAAATAAAACTAGACCATAAAATCAAAATGGAAGAGGGTGACCCTCTTCCATTTGAAAATTGTGGTGTAATTTAATTACCCCTGACTTTGAGGCGGGTTTGGCGGTTTTTGTCGAGTTTGGGCAGTTTGATGATAAGGAGGCCGTGCTTTTCGATCGCCTCGGCGGCATCGACGTCGATTTCTTGAGGTAGGACGACTGTGCGTGAAAAGGTGCCCCAATAAAGCTCGCGATGAAAATAGTCGTCATCGGCGATAGTACGCTCGTTCTCGCGCTTGCCTTTGATTGCGACCATATCGCGCGAGATTGAGACATCGAGGTCTTCAGGCTTTACGCCAGCGACCATTGTCTTGATCACGATTTCGTTTTGGTTTTGGAAGACATCGACGGAGAGCTCGCCCTCTTCGGGTTGGTCGTTTATCCAGCCTTCGTTTCTTGGCGTGGTTTCGATTTCGACATCGACTTCGTCTGGCAGAGAGATTGAGCCGGTGAGTCTTTCAAAAAATGATCTTTTTTTCATATGATTTTAATTAAGCGTGAACTTTTTTGACTTTTTCCATTGCGACAATCAGGAAAGTTATAACAACCCAAATTCCGGCGAAGATGAAAAAGATATTCTTGCCAGCATTTATTATAAGCAAGTTGAAAATGGTATGCAATACGATCGCTACCAAAAGTCCGGAAAACAAAACAATCTTTCTGGTTAGGCAGCTCTTATAAAAAGCCAAACCATAGAGGATACCGATACAAGCCGAACTTGCCGTGTGAAGCAGGGTAGCACCAAGGAAGCGCATGTTGCCGGTAATAATGCTTTGGGTAAAGAGTCCGTCATCGATCAGGTGCCAGAGGAAAAATGTATTTTCGAGAGCCGAAAAACCCAAGGCGCCGGTGATCATATAGAGGCTCGCATCTATAGGTTCGTCCATTTCGCGACTGCGAAAGACCGCAAGATAGACGGCCAAAAATTTGAAAATCTCCTCGGCGCTGGCCCAGAGTGCGATTGTCAGATTATTTACATTGTTACCGACGAGTGAGTAGATGAATCGCTCGAGTGGCAAAACCAAGATAACCGCAAGCATTCCACAGAGGAAGACCAGAGCCACTTGGCGTCGTGGTTCGGGGTGTAGGCGATCTTCTTTGCGCCAAAACCAAAGCCAGAGCAAAGCCGGCAAGACACCACCTAAAAGTGAAAGAAACAAAGTAATCCCGGTGTTCATTTGTTCTATTATAGCAGAGGTTAAATTTAATCGGGCCACTTTTCCACTATGAGCAAGTTTTTGCGGTTTGGCAGTAAGCTCCAAATCTTTTCTGTTATAAACGGCATAAAGGGATGCAAGACTTTGAGCTGATTTTCAAGTAGGTGAATGAGTACAAAGCGCGCTGATTCGGCTTCTTGGTCTGATCTGATGCGTTCCTTGGTGTCTTCGATGATTTTGTCGGCAAAGGTGTGCCAAAAATAGTGGTAGATTTTTTCGCTTGCCAAGTAGAAGCGATAATTTTCCATATCTGATGTTAGATCTTTGAGGAAAGACGCAAAATCTTCAAGAATTTTTCTGTCTGCCTCGGTCAGTTGGTCAATGTTGGCGATTGGCTGTCCTGCGGTTTGCTCCAAAACAAAGCGCGAAGCGTTCCAAATCTTGTTAGCAAAATGCTTGTAGGCTTTTACTTTGTTCTGATCGTATTTGCTGTCGTTGCCAGGTCCGACACCAACCAAAAGCGCCATTCGCAAAGCATCGGCCCCGTATTCTTCGATTACTTCTATTGGATCAACACCGTTGCCGGCAGATTTGCTAAACTTGTTGCCGTTTTTATCTCTGACGATGCCGTGGATGTAAACGGTTCTGAAAGGAATGTTTCCAAGTAATGTTTTAGACATCAAAATCATTCGAGCGACCCAGAAAAAGAGAATCTCATAGCCAGGTGCCATCAAGCTCGTTGGGTGGTAGTCTTTGAGATCTGGAGTTTCTCCTGGCCAACCTAAGGTCGAAAATGTCCAAAGGGCTGAGGAAAACCAAGTATCCAAAGTGTCTTCGTCTTGAACCCAACCTTCACCTTCTGGGTCTTCGGTGTCTACCCAAACCTCTTCTCCGCGATACCAGACTGGAATTTGGTGGCCATACCAAATCTGACGCGAGATACACCAATCGCGCAAATTATCTATCCAGTTGTAATAAATCTTTTCAAAATTTTCTGGGATTATTCTTATTTCACCCTCGGACACTGCTTCTTGCATCAAATTTTTCAATGTCTTACCGGACTCTAATGGTTTGTTGACCGCAATAAACCATTGCAATTTGGGTAGGGGTTCTATGACACCACCTGTCCTTTCAGCCAAAGATATATTGATCTTGATCTCTTCCTCTTTTTCTAATAATCCAGAATCTTTTAGTTGGTCAATAATTTTTTGGCGAGCCTCGATGGTTTTCAGCCCAGCGAGTGGTCCGATCGATATTTTGGCGTATTGGTCTATAACCGGTATACCTTCCAATTGGTGCCGATCGGCTATTTCGGCGTCTATCTGACTGTGAGTTGGGGTGATACCAACTGCTCCAGTACCGAATTCAGGGTCGATTGTGTGATCACCAATTATTTTGATTTTCAGTTGGTACCCGACAAAGTCTCCCTCGAATATCTGCCCGATATATTTTTGGTAACGTGAATCTTTTGGGTTTACAGCTACGGCTACGTCACCGATTTTGGTTTCTGGTCTGGTAGTGGAAATGTAGATAGGGAAGTCGGACCAGTATTTGAATGTGTAGAGCTGGCTGGACCGTTCTTCGTGTACTACTTCATCATCGGAAATAACAGTCTGACCCTTCGGGTCCCAGTTGATAACTTTGTAGCCTCGATAAATAAGACCAAGGTCAAAAAGTTTTTTGAAAGCTGTCCTGACGGCAAACTCTCTTTTTTTGTCTAGAGTGAACGCCTCACGCGACCAATCAAGAGAGGCGCCCATTCTTCTGATTTGGCTCACGATGGTGTTTTTGCTTGTCTCAGCAAATTCTTTGGTTTTGGCTAGAAATTTTTCTCTGCCCAATTCTTTTCTTTTCAATCCTTCTTTCTCCAAAATTTTCTCGACTTTTGATTGGGTGGCTATGGCGGCATGGTCTGTACCGGGGATCCATAAAGTTCTTAAACCCTTCATCCTTTTGTATCTTACGGCGACATCTTGCAAGCTGTCCTCAAAGGCGTGACCGATGTGCAAGGAACCAGTTACATTTGGTGGCGGTAGAACCATAGAAAAAGTTGGTGCTTCAAGATTTGTCAAACCTTTTTCAATACAGACATCGGGATTGAAATAACCACTCTCTTCCCATTGTTTGTATATTTTTTCCTCAACTTCTTTTGGATTGTAGGGTTTTTTGAGCTCTTCGTTCATATAGACAATACTATATTAAATGGTCTCTTTTTCAAAATTTGGCCAAGACATCGCTTTAGCTTGGTTTGGGCTTTAATTGGTATAAAAGACTCTGCAAGGGCTACTTTGTCGCTTTTTGTCTTTTATAAAATTAATCAATCTTTTTATAACTTTTTTCTGTCCTATAAAGGACTTTCAGGTTTTTATAAAGGACAAAAAAATCAAAAATTCAGATTTTTTCAAAAAAAGGCTATAAATAAGGATATTTATCACATGGTCAATTTTGGCCCGCTCTTTACAAAAGTATATAAATATTATAGTATGCGCACGCACAACAAAATTCGATTTAATCATTAAAACTTCTTAAAAATTTTAACAAGTCGCCATGAAAAACATTATCAAAAACACAGCCGTATCTTTCCTTGCAATCTCGTTTGTATTTTCACCTTTGGTGGCCTTTGCCGAAGAGTCGAACAATACAAATACCGAGCAAACTGACTCTACTGAAAACACTGAGAATCTTTCCGTACAAAATTTGAGTTTGGCTGTTCCTGCTTGTGACCCAAATATCGAGTTGGTCAAAAATGGCGGCTTTGAAGATGTGGTTGTAACTCATCAGGACAAATGGCAGATCTTCCCTTGGAATACTCAAAACCTTGGCTGGGAGTCTACTGCGACCAAATATGGTTTGGAAGTTCAGGCCGGTCTCAAAGCTGATGATGTTTTACCTTGGGCACCGTATCAAGGCAATCAATATGCTGAAATCGATGGCGGTCTTGATGTGCCTGTAATGAATAAGCTTTCTACAAATGCTGGCACAAAATACAAACTTACTTTTGCTTACTCGCCTCGTCCTCAGCAGACTTCTGCTGACAACAATGTTTCTGTTTATTTCAATGGATCTCTCATTGCTAACATTGTTGATAATGCAAACAATATGAACACTGCTTGGACCGTCAAGCAGTATGAATTTGTGGCTACAACTTCTGAGACTTACTTATCTTTTATCGATCAAGGAGTCGATAACAATCCTTCTGGCTACGGTATGTTTATCGATTCAGTTAGTGTAAATTGCGTTCAGGATAATGGTGGTGGCCCGGTTGTACCTCCAGCCAACACGCCTCCGGTTTTGACTTTGCTTGGCAATAATCCGATGACTATCGTCGTCAATACACCTTTTGTTGATCCGGGTGCTACTTCGACTGATGCCGAAGACGGGGATTTGACTTCTCAGATCCAAAAGTCGGGCACGGTCAATGCTTCAAGCACCGGCTCCTATACTATCTCTTACACTGTTGCTGATTCCAAGGGTTCTTCGGTTACTGTGAATAGAGTTGTAAATGTCGTGCCAAAAACTATTACTCACACCTGTGCTCTGCCGAGTACTTTGGGTGATGGTTCTGTCGAACCAGTCGTTCCAGGCACTGGACCATTGTCTTTGCAAGACGTTATTACCACCAAAGGTTATGGTTTGAATGTTATCAATGATCAGAAGCAGTTTCAGATTTGGAATACTCAAGCCACGACTTCGGTTACAGTGGAATATATTCATCGCGATGCCGTACTAGACTCGGCTTTCGGTTTTAGCACCTCATCTGGTTCCTTTGTTCCGGTCTTTAAGAATGGTGTCAATACCGACCACTCATCTGCTCCAACTCTTTCGGTTGGTCAAACGGCAAATTTTGATCTGCCTGCCAACTCAGAGATTGCTTTTGTAATCAACACTGGTAGTGGCAGATACTATTCGACCAAGATAGCTAACAACCAAGACGCTACGGATCACGCTGTGGTTTATGAAATCGACAACAATGTATTCTTGATTGGTTTTGAAGACTTACCTTCATCTGAATCTGACAATGATTTTAATGATTTGGTTGTAAAGGTTACGGTCAATAGTTGTAATCCGGTTGTGCCGCCTCCGATCGGTGGTCAATGTCCTTTAGTTGTCGATCATTTCTCAAATGCCTATCAAGCCATAACCTATGAGACACCTAGTTCGTCAAGATTGATGCACTATGTAGACACTTCGGGTCTTGGTGGCGAACTCGATGTATTTCATACTATTACCAGAATAGGTTCAGCTAGTTTCTCTGATTTTACAGATACGACTTCTGGTGCCTTTGCTCTTTCCAACGGAGCTAATACCAAAAGCACTGTTCTTCTGGTTTGGGATGGCAAGGATACTAATGCCAATGTTATAAATTATACAGGTCTGAATGGTAAAGATTTGTCCTTGAACGGTCAAAGAAATAGAATAAACTTTACTTACAGTGCAGATTTTGTTGACAACAAAAAGGTTACTTTGACCTTTAGAGTCTATACTGATGCCAATAATGCTTCTCAAGCTGTCCTTGAGCTTTATGGTGCTAGTAACACTGTCCTTAATGGCAGTGTGCCATTCAGTAGCTTTACGCCATTCCTTGGTAGTGGTGCCAATATGAGCAATGTCGGCGCAATAAGTTTGCTTATCGATGCAACATCGAGAAATGGTATTGACTTTACCATCGATTCGATTGAATTGCCTTGTACTACCGCTCCGGTCAACACCCCACCAACTATCACTTTGGTTGGTGCAAACCCAATTGAAATAATTGTGGGCAATGTCTTTACTGACCCGGGCGCAACTGCAAACGATCTTGAAGATGGCAATTTGACTTCTGTTATTGTAAAAACCGGCAGTGTCAACGCTTCGACAACTGGTACTTATACTCTTACTTACACCGTGACCGACTCGGGTGGACTTAGTGCTTCAACCACAAGGACAGTTATCGTCAAGCCACAAGGCGGTGGACCACTACTACCTTCAGTAAATTTGACTGGCAATCCTTCGACTATCACCATTGGGGCTACAACAACTCTTTCTTGGACTTCAAATAATACAAATTCTTGTAGTGCGGCTTGGACTAGTGCCACCTCAACTTCTGGTAGTGCAATACTTTCTCCAGCTACAACTACAACTTATTCAATCACCTGTACCGGATCAGGTGGTAATGCAACTTCGACAACCACAATAATTGTAAACCCGATCTCCAATCCTGATCCAAAGCCGACTGTGACTTTGACTGGCAATCCTTCAACGATCGATAAAGGCAATTCCTCGACTCTATCTTGGAGTTCTACCAACGCAACTTCTTGTAGCGCAGCTTGGACGAGCGCAACCTCAACCTCAGGCACAGCTTCTGTAACTCCGGGTTCTACAACCGAGTACAGTATTTCTTGTACTGGTGCTGGGGGCAGCGCTAGCGCAACTACAACCATTACAGTGAACACTGGTGGCGGTGGTGGCGGCGGTGGTGGAGGTGGTGGCTCATCGCTTGGCGGTAGTCGCCGACGTCCTCAAGGTGAAATCCTTGGAGCAACTACCTGCTTCTACTTGCGCGATCACCTCAAGATGGGTTGGAACAATGACCCAACGGAAATGCTCAAACTAAAAACATTCCTAAATGTCTTTGAACAAGAAAATTTGTCCTTGAACTCGAATTTTGATCAAGCAACCTTTGATGCTGTTTCGAGATTCCAAAATAAATACTTCGCCGATATTCTTGAACCTTGGGGTCATGATGCACCGACTGGCTTCGTTTATATCTTGACCAAAAAGAAGATCAACGAAATATTCTGTCGCTCTCTTTTCCCTGTGACTTCTGAAGAACAAAATGAGATCAATGCTTTCCGAGCGCTTCTTGAAAATCTCAGATCTCGTGGAGTTGAAATAGACACATCAAGTTTTGGTGGTTCTGTGGGTAGAAGTGGAACATTTTCTACTACGACTCTAGTCTCTGGTTCGGCCGAGGCAACAAGCACTCTAGGTTCTGTTGCTGGTGTGGTCGTTGATTTGGCCAAAGAGGATCGCGACGAATCGGATACATCTATTTTGCGAAATGTCGCCATCACTCTCTTCAGTTCGCCTCGCGATACGGCTATCGTCTTCGGTCTACTCTTCCTTATCTTGCTCGCTATAATGTTCTTGATTTTCTCGGCGATCTGCAAGCGCAAGCAAGCTAGTGCTGTGGCCGCAGCTCTCTTGGCTGCTGGTCTGGCCAACAAAGACCAAGCTTCACCGGTTGTTGCTATGCCTGGCGTGAGCAAGAAACCAACCGATCTTCCGGAAGGCGAGCTTGTGATCGAGGAAGCTGATCAAAATTAAAACTTAAAATCTTTTTAGATTTCCAAATACCCGCGAGCTTCGAGCTTGGCGGGTATTTCGGTTTTATTTTGCAAGTATTCTATAAATCCGGCCATTGCGATCATGGTGGCGTTGTCGGTCGTGAGTTCTCTTTCGGGTATGAAAATTTCGAGGTTGGGGTAGACTTCTTTGAGTTTGAGAAAGTTTTCTCGCAGAGCTTTGTTGGCGATGACACCACCGCCAATGATCAAACTTTTTGGCGAATGAGCATCGATAGCTTTGCGAGTTTTGCTTAGTAGAGTTTCGATGACCGAGTCTTCAAATTCTCGCGCTACGGCTAATTTTGTCTGAAAAGACACCCCACCCTTTGATCCCTCCCCTTGATCAGGGGAGGGAATTCCAGACGGAAGAGGACCCATTGTCAGGGGTGAGGTCAGGTCTCTCAAATAATACAAAACAGCAGTTTTTAAACCCGAAAAAGAAAAATTAAAATCACCAGAATTAATCATTGGTCTTGGTAACTTTTTCTCCAGGTTAATATTTTGAATCCGGGCTTCTTCGGCTAGTTTGGAAATTTCTGGTCCACCCGGATAGGGCAGGCCAAGCATCCTAGCTACCTTATCGAAAGCTTCGCCGACCGCGTCGTCTTGAGTTTCGCCGATTTTCTTTTTGTCAGCCCAACTTTTGAGTAAGACCAGTTCAGTGTGGCCGCCACTTACAAGTAGGGCGATAGCTGGAAAGGTTATTTGTTTGTTCAATAGCACCGAAGCAATATGGCCCAACATGTGATTGGTTGGAACCACAGGTTTTCCACATCTTTTCCCCAGCTCTTGGGCGAAGTTTATACCTGTCCACAGGGCGGGTTCGAGTCCTGGGCCAACGGTTACAGCAATCATGTCGACATCTACTTTTGGCAATTTATCAAAAAAATCTTGCCAGACCTCCTCGGGGTTTTGTGATTCATTGAAAATTGAAAAATGAAAATTGGAAATTAAATTTGCCTTCCTAAGTGCCTCAATTAAAACAGCAGGCAAATTTATGATGTGCTCACGTTTGGCGAGGGTGGGGAAGACGCCACCGTATTCTTTGTGAATATCAATCTGACTCTGAACACTGCTTCCAAGCACCTCAAAAACCGGCTTGTCGACATCGCCCTCTGCTCTGACGACACTGATTGCCGTCTCATCACAACTTGTCTCTATACCCAGAATTATCATAGCGGAAGAGGTGAGATTTGAACTCACGGTGGGGTTGCCCCCACGCCGGTTTTCGAAACCGGTGCCTTAAACCACTCAGCCACTCTTCCCTAATTACAGCCTATCATTTTTTGCCTTTTTATCAAAATATGTTACTATTACTCTCTCCTTGGCTTGCCTTGAAGCGAGCAAAGCGAGTCGAAAGGCGCTATCGTCTAGTCTGGTTAGGACACAAGCTTTTCAAGCTTGGTACCCGGGTTCAAATCCCGGTAGCGTCACAAATATTAAGATGCCAATTTTTAATGATCTTGATTTAAGTAAGTGGAAAGAATCAGAAATTTGGACGGATAGTCTCTGGATTATTTCAGAAAGAGACAAGTCAGGAAAACATAGCGGTTTTTACCATGGGAATTTTGTTCCACAAATTCCTCACCAGTTAATATCTAGGTACACAAAAAAGAACGAAACAATCCTGGACCCATTTTTAGGAAGTGGAACCACTGCTTATGAGGCAGAGAGTCTAAACAGGAATTTTATTGGGATCGATATACAGAAAAAACTCGTTGATTATGTCAGTGAGAATATTGATGCGAAAGGTAATTTTTCTGAGCTAATTATAGGTGACAGCACAAAAATCCAAACTTTTGAAAAAGTAAAAGATATTTTAGAAAAACACAAAAAGAAAAATGTGCAAATGGCCATATTGCACCCACCATATGCGGATATTATAAAGTTTAGTGACTTAAAAGATGATTTATCAAACGCAAAATCCTTGAAAGAGTTTTTAGGAAAATTTGCTGAAGTTTTAAAGAATACAATAGATGTTTTGGAAAATGGTAGATATTTGGCGATTGTTATTGGTGATGCATATAAAATGGGGAAGTGGGTACCATTGGGTTTTTATTGTATGAATGAGGCTCAAAAACTAGGTCTAATTCTGAAAAGTATTATAATAAAGAATATGGTTGGTAATCGTGGCAAACAGAATAAAGAAGGAATTTGGAGATACCGCGCGTTATCAAGTGATTATTATATATTCAAACACGAATACATAATGGTTTTTAAGAAAAACTGAGACGACCTTCTGTCATTAACTTGAAAATACCGGCCATATTGAAACGAAATTTAAAATTGTCCCTATTGTTGTGGACTTGAAATTCACCTATTGCCACACCATCGTATTCGTATTTTACAGTATTGCTCTCATTCCACTCGGATACAGTTGGCCTTGTAAATGTAATTTTTGCAGGATCCCAAATAGGGCTACTGGTTTTCTTAGTTACTATGTATTTCGGATCACGAGTAAGGTTGTTATTAGAATCAACGATATTGAAAATATGGATCAAAAAATCGCAATCGAACATGTATTCCCAGTAAATAAAAAGTAGTTCCTCGATCCTTGTTAGTGCAATTATTTTAAAAAGTTTGACTTTTTCAGGATAAGCTGTCGGTATATATGCTATACCTAATCGTTCTGCTAAAATCGCAAACCAAGTGTTTGATGATGCCTGGCCAATTTTTTGTGGTGCAGCTTTGCCCAATTTTTGTTTATTTGTTTTTACGGATAAAGTTTTATTGCCTTCAAGTATAAAATCTATAGTATTTTGATTTTCCGCAACATGTTTGATTGGTGGAGGAATATTATTTAAGTTGAAGATATCGGCAATGATAGGTTTGATGGTGTTTGTAATATCTTGTGCTCCGCGATTTCGATAGTTGTCACTGATAGGAATTTCAAAAATATCTGCAATTGAAATTTCAGCAGAGACGCCAATTCGTTCATTATTTAAGTCGTTTTTTAACATAGGCAAATACTACCACAAAAGCCTATGTTTTCGTATAGATTTTATTGCGGGTATGTTATCATGAATTTATGAATTATATCGGCAGTAAACTATCTTTGTTAGAATTCTTGGAAGAATCAATTAATAAAGTAGTTGATAAAAACTGCAAGGTTTTTTGTGACTTATTTGCTGGAACTGGAGTTGTCGGTAGTTATTTCAAGAAAAGAGGTTACAAAATAATTTCTAACGATATTCAATATTACAGTTATGTATTGAATAGGCACTATGTTGGGAATCATAAGGAATTAAAATTTATAAAACTAACAAAAGAAATTGCTGGTCTAAAAAATATTGACACAGAAAAACGTAAAGATTTTGTTTGTGAATATCTATCAAATTTGGAGGGTGTAAAAGGCTTTATCTATAAAAATTATTGTCTCGGAGAAACCAAAGACAAAGAAGAATCAAGACAATATTTTTCAAATGAAAATGGAATGCGGTGCGACGCTATTCGTCAAAAAATTGAAAATTGGAAAGAGAAAGATTTAATCTCTGATGATGAATATTATTTTTTGATCGCTAGTTTAGTCGAATCGATTGATAAATATGCGAACACAGCATCCGTCTACGGAGCTTTCCTGAAGAATCTAAAAAAGACAGCTCAAAGTAGTCTGATCTTGAAACCAGCAGAATTGATTGTTAATGAACAAGATCACGAAATTTTCAATATGGATATAAATAAAATCGTCGAAAAAATTAACGGAGATGTTTTATATCTTGACCCACCATATAATCATCGTCAATATGCAACGAATTATCATATTTTAGAGACAATTGCTAGGTATGATAATCCTAAAATATATGGGAAGACTGGTCTACGAGATTATACTGATCAGAAATCTTTGTATTGTTCAAAAAACCAGGTCAGAAAATCGTTTAAAGATTTGATATTGAAGGCCAAAGTCAAATATATATTTTTGAGTTATAACAATGAAGGTTTGATGACCCCCGATGATATAAGAGAAATAATGAGTCTCCGGGGTAAATATGGATGTTTTACAAAAGAGCATAGTCGTTTTAGGGCTGATAAATCAGAAAACAGGAATTATACAGCAAGCAAGACGACAGAATATCTGCATTATGTTATCTGTGCTGAATAAATTATGTGGATAAGCTTGTAAAACGAATCAAGTCGTTGTGCTACCATAAGTGTATAACCTCAAATGGAAACCTATTTTAGGGCGGGGCCTACATTGATACTCGTTATCGAGTGGGTATTTTTCTTGCTATCAGCATTTTTTATTTTTTTACCTTTTGCATACTTAGGATTTAGAAAATGGAAAAGAAAATTATCAATCTCTTGGTGGCAGGTAATCCTAGCCTATCTAACATCTCTTGTGACTTTTGTGGTTTGTGCTTGGTTTGGATTTTGGTCTGCAACAGAACTGACTCATAATTATTTTTCAAATGGTTATAATCTGCAAAGTGTTATAGAAAACAAGGTGTTTGATTTGATACCGATATCAGTTTTAGGTTGGTCAGTGTTGGTTTTTTATTGCTACATAGTTCTAAAGCACGGTAAATTTACCTTAAAGAATTTCGTAATTTCTTTGGTTGTTGCACTTATTTTGCTGGCTGTTTTTGTGGCAATTTTCTTTTTCGTTATGGTACTTGGTTTGGGATATGCGTCTGGAAAAATATTATAATTATTAAAATTTACAATGAATATATTTCATAAGGTTGTAATTTTATTGTTTTTGACAAGTTTTGTATTTAACCCTTGTCAACAAGTTTTTGCTCAAGAAGCAAAAGAACCAATAGTCATAGTGCCCGGGATTATGGGGTCTTGGAATTGGGAAGTGATGCTACAGAGGAATGGTAGCGGGAGTTGGGATTTCTTTCCATCTGATAAAACCTGGGATAATATGATCGATGCCCTAGAGAAAGCGGGTTATGAAAAAGACAAAACACTTTTCATTGCTTTTTATGATTGGAGGCAGAGCAATATAAATTCTGCTACCGATTATCTTATACCAACAATAGATAAGGCTCTTGCTAATTCTCCGACTGGCAAAGTGAATATAATCGCTCACTCTATGGGTGGTTTGGTGACTAGGCGTTACATCCAAAGTCATAATTACAGGAACGATGTGAACAAGCTTATTTTATTAGGTACTCCAAATTGGGGTAGCTCTGAAGTTTATGTATTATGGGAAGGTGGTGTTGTGCCAGAGAATTGGGATAAACTAACACGGGCTGGGGTGGGGTTGTATCTTTGGTATATGACCACCGCGACCGCTCAGACTGCTGATAGTTACGACACCATCCACAGCTTTATTCCATCAATAGGGGAACTTTTACCGCTATATAATTTTCTTAAAGATGAGAATGGGGAATTGATCTCATATGAGAATCTTCAACAAGGCAGGAATTATTTTCTAGAGAACCTAAATCTTAATAGTTCAACAATGCAGTTACAAAATGTCGGAGGCATTCTGACAGTTGCAGGTAAAGGTCAAGACACAATAGAAAGTATCCCGATTGTCCCAAGGAGTGCTTCGGAAACTAAACTTTGGGTAGATGGAGTACCAGAGCCAATTACCCCAATCAGAGATACGACCGAAGGTGATAATAGAGTACTGGCTCTCAGTGCGTCTTTTGGTGGGATTGACATATTTCCACCAGTTCTGATGCAGAATTTTTGGCAAAGATTGTTTGCAAAAATTTTACCGACTGCTTACGCCCAATTAAATCCCAGTGAATTCCTAAAACACATTGAGGTAGATTCGAAACACGGTGATTTGCCGACCAAAGCCATTTCCGATATCTTCTCCACTCTTTCTTTACCACAACCATCCGTTGCTTATGTGCCACCGCCAGAACCAGATAATCTGACTTCTTTTTGGTTTGCTTCACCGGTTGAAGTCAAAATTACAGATCCGCAAGGCAGAGTTATAACCAAAAACACCAATAGTATACCTGGAGCTATTTATACAGGAGAAAGTAATCCTGAGGGGTTGAAAATGATAATTATTCCTAATGGGTTGGCGGGAGATTACAAGGTGGAACTAGTCGGAACTTCTGATGGTAAATATCATATGGCGGTAGCGTTATCTGATTCTGATACAGACAAGATCGAAACTGTGAAAAAAGATATTGTTGAAGGAGAAAAGGTTGAATATGAAGTAGTGGTTGATTATATTGCAAGTGAACCGACGGCAGAAATTGGCGAACCAAAAATCACGTTGCCGGAGAGTGATGTTGAAGAAATAACCCTTGAAACTCTGATAAGAGATATAAACAAATCTTTCGATCTTGGTTGGATTAAAGATAAAAAGGTGCGTGATAGTCTGATAAAACAAGTTAATGGTGCTATCAAATTCAATAAGAAAATAGAGGTAGTCAAAGAAAAACTTCCTGATGGTTCAGTAAAATTAAAGAGAGTAGAGGTTTTTGACAAAAAGGTTAATAAAATTTTGGTGAAGCTTTTTATGACTGAATTGCAGTTGCTCCTGAAAAAGAAAGCAATAACAATAGAAGCTTATGATCTTATAAAATACAACATAGAATATTTAACTAAATAATTTCGTGCCGGATTTCCATTTTGGGTCGATTTGTGCTATATTTCAGCCATGATTATCACATACCAAGGGATGCAAAGCTTCCGGGTGCAGTTTGGCGATACCGTGCTCGCTTTTGACCCAATTTCCAAGAATTCCAAACTCAAGGCTGGCAATTTTGGGGCCGATATCGCCCTTATTTCTTTGAACCATCCAGATATGAATGGTAGCGATCAGGCTAGTCGGGGCGAGAAGCAGGCTTTTGTAGTAGATGGCCCAGGTGAATATGAAGTTAGCGGAGTTTTTATCAAAGGTAGTGCTGGGGTTTCTGATTATGGTGGCGAAAGACTGATCAATACTATATATAGAGTCAGTTTGGAAAGTATGAACCTCTGCTTCTTGGGTGCTCTAAGCGACTCCAAGCTTTCGGCCGATGCCAAAGAGTCGCTCGACGGTATCGACATACTTTTTGTGCCGGTCGATACGCTTGGTCCGAGCGAGGCTTACAAGTTTGCTGTTTCGCTTGAACCTTCTATAATTATACCTATGAACTTCGACGAAAAGTCGATCCGATCTTTTCTGAAAGAAGGTGGGGTTGAAAATCTCAAATCAGTCGAGAAGTTGACGGTCAAGAAAAAGGATCTCGAAGGCAAACAAGGAGAAATCGTCGTCTTGGGTCAGCAATAATCACAAAAATAAAATGCAATCTTTCTTGGAGAAAATCCGTCAGAGTTCGGAGACTCACAAGCAGGGTGTGGCTCTCGGTCTTTCTTTGGTCCTAACTTTGGTTGTGGCTTTCGGCTGGGCCGGACAGCGGGGGCTTATCGAATTCTCTGGTGATAACTTGGCCCAAAAGGCAAGTGTGGCTCCGTCGGCGCGCGCAGAAAATCCTGTTTCCGACGACCTCCCGACGCCCCTCGATCAGCTCAAGCTTTCTTTGGGCTCGGCTTGGTCGGGCCTCGGCGAGGTTTATGGTTCGGTCAGAGATTCTTTGGCCGGAGTTTTTGTGCCTTTTATTACCGGTATCGAAGTCTACGAACGTAGGTAATCGCCCGTTTTTTGCTTGAAAATCAGCCCTTATTTGCTATAATGGGTATAAAGTTTTATGGCCAAAAATACTAGAGAAAATAGCCCAGAACAAGACGCGCCGACAGGCGTGGTTTCGCGCTCGATTGTGAGCGAGATGAAAAAATCTTTTATCGACTATGCAATGTCGGTTATCACTGATCGCGCCTTGCCCGATGTGCGCGATGGGCTCAAGCCGGTCCACCGCCGGATTCTTTATGCAATGCACAATATGGGTCTTGGTGCTAGCGCCAAGACACGCAAAAGTGCGGCTGTAGTCGGTGAGGTGCTTGGTAATTACCACCCGCACGGCGACACCGCTTGTTATGATGCGATGGTCAAGATGGCCCAAGACTTCACTTTTCGCTACCCGTTGGTTATTGGTCAAGGCAACTTCGGCTCGATCGACGGCGACAGTCCGGCCGCGATGCGTTATACCGAAGCCAAAATGAGCCGGATCGCCGGCGAACTTCTACGCGATATCGGCAAAGAGACCGTCGATTGGAAACCGAATTATGACGCAACCAAAAAGGAGCCGTTGGTTTTGCCGAGCGCCGTGCCCCAACTCCTTTTGAACGGCACCTTGGGCATTGCGGTCGGTATGGCGACCAACATTCCACCTCACAACTTGCGCGAGGTTTGCGATGCTTGCGCCTATCTTATCGATAACAAAGACGCCACAACCGAAGAGCTTTTGCAATTTATTCAGGGTCCGGATTTTCCGCTTGGAGGTGTGATTTTCAATAGCAAAGATATTCAGCATGCTTATACAACCGGCCGAGGCGGGATCGTGACTCGAGGCGTGGCCGAAATTGTAGAAACCAAAAACGGCTCGCAAATCATCATCACCTCGATACCATTTAGGGTCAACAAAGCCGAGATGATCCAAAAGATCGCCGAGCTTCACCGCGACAAAAAAATCGAAGGCATCAGAGATATGCGCGACGAGTCGACCAAAGATATCCGGGTCGTAGTCGAGCTCAAAGGCAACAGTCATCCGCAGAAAGTTCTAAACGCTCTCTACAAGCACACCCAACTCGAAGACACTTTTCATGTTAACTTGGTGGCTCTTGTCGATGGAGTGCCACAAACTCTTTCGCTCAAAGGGATCATCGAAGAATTCATCAAGCACCGACAATTGGTGGTTAGACGCCGAACCGAATTTGACCTCAAAGAAGCCAAGGCGCGCGAGCATATTTTGCTCGGTCTAAAGAAGGCGCTCGACCATATCGACGAAATCATCAAACTCATCAAGAAGTCCAAAGATGTCGATACAGCTCGGGCCAACCTGATGAAAGAATTCAAATTTTCCGAGTTGCAGGCCAACGCCATTTTGGAAATGCGTTTGCAAAAGCTCGCCGGCCTAGAACGCCAGAAGATCGAAGACGAACTCAAGGCCGTGCAAGCCCTGATCGTCGAACTCGAATCGATTTTGGCCAATCCCAAAAAGATTCTTTCGATCATCAAGAAAGAGCTTTCCGAAATTTCCGAAAAGTATGGCGACGAGCGTCGCACCAAACTGATCAAGGGCGGAGTCAAGGTCCTTTCAGTCGAAGATTTGATTGCTGATGAAGAGAATACTCTGACCCTGACGGCTGGCGGTTATATCAAACGCACCAATCCGGACGAATTTCGCCGACAGAAGCGCGGTGGGGTCGGGGTGGTGGATCTTGATACCAAAGAAGAAGATTTTGTAACCAACTTTTTGACTGCGAGCACACATTCCGATCTGCTTTTCTTTACCGATCGGGGCAAGGCCTATCAGATCAAAATGTATGACATCCCCGAAGGCAAACGTGCCACCAGAGGCAAATCGATTATGAATTTCCTAGCGCTCTCGGAGGGGGAGAAGGTGACCTCTATTTTGCCGATGCCAAAAAATATCAAAGACAACAAAGATCTCTCACTACTGATGATCACTTCGGCTGGAATTGGCAAGCGAGTCAGTGCTGCCAGTTTCCACGATGTGCGATCAAACGGCATTATTGCCATCAAGCTCCAGGATGGCGATCGGTTGGTTTCGGTTTCGGCTGTCGAAAAGGGCGATACTTGTATTTTGGTCACGGCCAAGGGTCAGTCGATCAGGTTCAAAGAGAGCGACATTCGCGAGATGGGGCGCACGGCGGGGGGTGTGCGAGCTATGAAGCTTGGCAAGAACGACAGTATTGTCGGTGCCGATCGTATTGCCAAAGACAAAGAGAAGGTCTCGGAAATTTTGGTTGTCGGTGCCAATGGTTATGGCAAAAAAACGCCAATTTCTGAATATAAGATCCAAAAGCGTGGCGGCTCCGGTATCAAGACTTCGAGCGTTACAGCCAAAACCGGCGAAATAATGGCTTCGAGCGTAGTAACACCAGAAGAAACCGAGCTTGTGGCTATGTCCAAAAAGGCTCAAGTCATCCGTCTCGAACTTTCCGAAATCCCTTCGCTTGGTCGCTCGACTCAAGGGGTGCGCATCATGAAGCTGCGCGAAGGCGACTCCCTGGCCTCACTGATTTGCTTTTAATCTCCCTCCATCTCCCTCTTTACATTAAAGAGGGAGTGACTGCAATTTATTACTCATTGATTTAACAATGTATTGCGCAGTTCCCCTCTTTAGAGTAAAGAGGGGTTAGGGAAGATTAGTCCTAATGTATTAACAGATTTTGTTTTTGCATTAAAAATATTTGCTACAATTAAGGCATAATGAGTAAATTTCAGCTTATTTTGACCGGTGTCTTTGGAGCCTTTATTGTAATCGGACTGATTATCTTTTCCGCTTATAAAGGTGCTTCGCAAGACAAAGTTACGGTTGTGGTTTGGGGCAGTCTGCGCTCCGACCTTTTTGCCAATGTGCTTGATGCCACTTCGCTCAAAGACAGCGAAACGATCGAGGTTTCTTACAAAGAAATCAACGCCGACGAGTTTGATGCTGAGTTTGTCGAAGCTTTGGCCTCGGGTAATGGACCCGACCTCTTTCTTTTGCCCTCGAACAAAATTATGAAGCACCGCAACAAGATCTTCGAGGTGCCTTATTCGGTTTTGACTTCACGCCAATTCAAAGACAGTTTTATTGAAGGTGCAGAAATATTTACTACTCCCAAGGGCGTTCTGGCTTTGCCGGTTGTGGTTGACCCGCTAGTGATGTATTGGAATCGCAACATTTTCAACCAAACCCGCATTACCGAACCACCAAAATATTGGGACGAGTTTTATACTCTCGCAGGTCTAATTTCTCAAAAAGATGGCGCGCTCAATATCCAACGAAGTGTGGTTAGCTTTGGCGAGTATGCAAACATTTCTCACGCCAAGGCCATCATCTCGACCTTAGCCATGCAGGCTGGGACGCCGATTACCGCTTGGCAGGGCAACAAGGTGGCCAGTGTTTTTGACTATCGATTCGACAAGCCGATCATTCCAGCCGAAGCCTCGATCAACTTTTATACCGAATTTAGCAATCCGGCCAAACCAACTTATTCTTGGAACCGCTCTCTACCTCTTTCTTACAATTATTTTTTGGGTGGTGATCTGGCTCTTTACTTTGGTCTTGCGAGCGAACTTACCGGACTACAGTATCGCAACCCCAATCTCAATTTTGATGTAGCTAAGGTGCCGACCTCGCGCGAGGCTGGCGATTTCTTCGTCTACGGCGACTTTTTGGGGTTAGCTATCACCAAGGCTTCAGCCAATATTAATTCGGCTTACAACGTGGCCTATACTTTAGCGACCGAAGGGGCCGAACCCTGGAGCCAGGTTTTTGGTCTGCCACCGGTGCGCCGCGATCTTCTAGCCCAAAGACAGACCGATGCTTACAGGAGTGTCTTTTATGATAGCGCTATCCGAGCCAGAGCTTGGCTTGATCCGGAACCCAAAGAAAGCGAAGCAGTCTTCCGTGCTATGATTGAGTCAGTAACAAGCGGGCGAGCCAGAGTTTCGGAAGCGATTACTCGTGCCAGCCGGGAGCTCGAGGCCCTGCTTGGCAAATACAATATCTACGACGTTGTCGCCGATTAAATATTCAAGATGAAAACTTCAACCAAAATACTATTCGTCTGTCTTATGCTCTTGGTGCTTGTGCCAAGCCAGGCTCTGGCACAGACCAATAGAGGTGGCATTATCCCCGAATGTGGCCAGCGCAACAATTCGGGCGGGCTGAACCAGGAATGTGGTTTTGATGATTTTGTAACCCTTATAAACAATATTATCAGAGAGCTGATCAAGTATGCCGTGCCGGTTTCGGCTGGAGTCTTTGCTTGGGCTGGCTTGAATATGATGCTCAATCCGGACAATTCAGGCAAAAGAAGCGAATCGATTGCAATGATGAAAAAAGTTGGCATCGGACTCGCCATCATACTTTCGGCCTGGCTCGTAACCGAAGCCATCGTTGGTGCACTTTTCAAAGGCGATTATACTAATATAATAAACAAATGAAGATCAAAAATTTATTCAAAAATCTTTTTGTTGTTGTGGTTATATTTTCTGCCTTTGTTCCAGTGGTTTTGTGGGCACAAATTACTCCAGCCCCAAGTCCACAGGTTACTCCGGCTCCAAGTCCAGTCAAATTCAATATAAAAATAGACAATCCATTCAAGGGTGGCGATAATCTGATGGACTTTATAAAGACGGTTATAAACGAAATACTGATACCTATAGGCGGAGTAATTGCTGTTTTGGTTATAATGTATGCGGGCTTTCTTTATGTCACAGCAAGAGGCGATACGGGTAAAATCAAAACAGCCCACGACACCTTGCTTTATGGAGTGATCGGGGCAGCTATACTCCTCGGTGCTTGGGTTATATCTGAAGCGATAGGTGGCACGATAGACCAATTGCGCTCATAAAAAAGACAAATTATGAAAAACCTTGGCGAAGTAGTAAAGATGTTCACCGACCTCGGAATGAAGATTATTCCGTTTTTGGGCGTGGTGGCCTTTTTGGTCTTTGTGCTTGGAGTGGGGCGGTTTATTCGAGCTGCGGGCAATGAGAAGGAGCTCAAAGAGAGCAAAAACCTGCTCATCTGGGGTATAATCGGTCTCTTTGTGCTGACGACTATCTGGGGCATTATGGTCTTTTTGCGCTCAGAGTTTGGTTGGAACAGTCCGGTCGGCATACCGCAAATCAATTTTAAGATTTAAGATTGAAAATTGTAATATGAATCCCGTAGTAGAAAATGGCATAGAAAAGCTTTTTCAATCGAGTTATAATATATTAAGTCGATATTTATATGAATTACAAACTAAAAAATAAAATGGTGGCTTTTCAAAAAAGCAATGCCATTTTTCACTAACGGGATGAAACTTGGCGACCTCATAGATTCAGCATTCGGCATAGTGAACAGCATACTCATACCACTGGCTTTTTCACTTTGCTTGTTGTATTTCTTTTGGGGTGTGGCAAAATATATCAAGGAGGGCGCAAGTAGCGACAAGGCGGCCGAAGAGGGTAGGCGGATTATGGTTTCGGGTATCATCGGACTCTTTGTGGCCTTTTCGGTCTGGGGTATTGTGGCCTTTATCCGAAGCGAACTCGGCCTTTCCAACATTCCAATCAAAGTAGAAGTTAAAAATAATTAATAAATTTATAATTATATGAAATTTTTCAAATATTCTATTGTGCCGGCTTTGTTAGTTTTACCGACGGTGGTAGGTGCGCAGGCTTTACAAGGGACAGAAAGAATAATAAGCAGTGTTGATAACATAGTAGGTGCTTATTTGATTCCGATAGCTTTCACTTTGGCTTTGCTTTATTTCTTCTGGGGTGTGGCCAAGTACATCAAATCTGAGGGTGATGGCAAAGCAGAGGGGAAAAATGTGATGGTTTGGGGTGTCGTTGCGCTCTTTGTGATATCTTCTGTTTGGGGTCTTGTGAGGTTCTTTAGGCAAGAATTGGGTATTGATGAACGCAATACCATTAATATGCCAAGAATAAATTACTAGAATCTAAACATAATTAACATAATTAGTTTGGAAAAGATGGATGAAAGTGTTATAATGTATTCAATTATTAGGTCGTTTGGTTATTAAATAAATTATTAAAAACAAAATAATGAAAAAATTAATTTCATTCGGAATAGTTGCTCTGGCTTCGCCAGTTTTGGCTTTTGGTCAGGAGCTTAATAATGTCAAAAGCTTGGCAGAATCGATTGGTGATATCATAAATATCCTGATCCCAATCATCTTTGCCTTGGCAATGCTCTTCTTCTTCTGGGGCTTGGCTATGTATATCTTTGGTGGCGAACACAAAGCAGATCAGGCCAAGAAGACCATGATCTGGGGCGTTGTGGCCATCTTTGTCATGGCTGCTGTCTGGGGTTTGGTAGCATTCCTCGGTGATGCTTTGGGAATTGACACAGGTACGGGTCCTGGTTTTAATGTTCGTCAACTTGTTCCAAGATAAGACATGCCAGCTGTTACGAACCTGCTCGGCAAAATAGCCACCTACATCATCAATCCGATTATCGTTCTGGGTTTTGTGGTGGCGACTATATTCTTCTTTTACGGCATTATCGGGCTCATAGCTGGAGCCGATGGTTCGGATTTGGAAAAGAAGAAGATGAATGTGTTCTACGGTATCATTGGGATGTTTGTAATGTTTAGCGTCTACGGCATCTTGCGTTTGGTGCTAAACACCTTCGGTATTCCTGTGCCATCATTCTTCGGCGAGTCGTAATTGTTGTCTAAAAAGTTGATAAAAAAAAGGGGAGCGGGCTCGCGTCATTGCGAGCTCGCTCCTTTCGTTGGCCGGTATTCGACGGTGACACGCACCGTCCCGGCCTTGGACTTGAACTTGGCCCCGACTGTTTTGAAGGGCGGGACCGTGTATCCTTCGGCCAGCTCCATTTGCTGGCCATCATCGGGCCCCAGGACTGTGGTCCTGTGTCTCCTCTCTTCGGAGGAGTACACAATCTCGTACAAGAGCGCTTCCGGTAAAATTACTGGATCGCTCCACTTCTCGCTCGTGGCCTCCACCACGGCGAGGACAAACGTTTGCCGTGCCCGCGTCAATTTCTCGACACAGGCATCGCCGAAGGCTTGTGCGCCTTTTGACTGGTAGGTCTTGAGGGCAGGAAGGTCCCCATCCTTGGGACGAAAGGCCTTGTTTTCTGGGTTGCACTCGTAGAGGGCCCAGAGCACCTTCCGCTCCGCGAACGGAGTTTTCATCAACGCTGTGTGTGTCGCCTTGTGCTCCTCCGGCGTTAACCGGAGCAGGTCAGGCTGACCGAAGTTGGTGCCGAGATTACCCAGACCGCTGGTAGTCAATGTGTTGACCCATCTCGGTAAAGAAGGATAAAACACATAATTTATCAGGAGTCCTGCAATCAAAATCACCATAATCCAATTACGGCCCGTAACCGCGATCGGAATCACGATGTTCTTGTCGTCTCTTTTGGAATGGAGGAAAGCCACTACGATCCAGCCAAAGTTCCATGCCCAGAAGAAATACGCATTGCCATAGTACCAAGCCCAAATTCTTGGATCGGCACTGGTAACAAAGTATAGCAGGCAGTTGGCGGCGACCACTGTAAAGGTCGAGACGCCCACTATTGTAAGGTCTGTCTTATACCTTTGGGCGAGGTTCGAAACCTTTTCGCGTCGTATGATGCGATAAATCGGATATCCAACGACTACTAAACCTACTATCCACCAGATTGTTTGCCATTGTGACCCGATCAGGTGAGCGATCACCCGTATTACGGATACACAACCGGCCACCACTATTGGGATTTGCCACGCCTGCCTAGTCGTGATGAGTTTGTTGCGCCACCCGATAACGGGTGGCAGTAAAATCTTGGCCCCAATCGCTAGGATTATGGCCACTGTCCATACCAATATCATCCAAAGCATTTTCTTCCTCCCTTCAATTTTCGGATTACAATTCTGTGGGCAATTATATCATATTCTATAAAAAAAGCAACCCCTTTTGGTTGGAACTGGTAAGTTCTCCAAAAGGGGTTGTAGTCAGAAGTTTGGCTAGATAGGTCTGCCGTCAGGGCCGACCAGGATGCTAGCCTTGCTGGTACCTTCCGCGTAGGTACCCAGTTTCGAACTTTTCATCCCGTCCCACTTGAAGTAGGTCTCTGAGTCGGAACCCGCAGCTTCACGGATGGCTTTTATCGCGGTTGCCTTACCCCTACCTATCGCGGCTTCGTATGCTTCCAGTCCTTCTCCCTCCAGGATCTTGGCTTGTTTGGCCGCTTCGGCTGTGACGATGACCCCGGAGGCCTTTCGTTGTTCGGAAGCCAATTCATTTTGGGCGTCTTCGAAGGCCTTGTTGGGTTTGATGTCTACTAGGCTAAAGTCGATGATGTCGACTCCTGCCGTTTGAAGAATTTTCTCCCGAAATTTACTAGGGGTCTGGTTGGTCCCCATCACAAACTCTTCGAGTTCTTGCGTAACCGTCTTCCTTGCCCCCCGAATCAGTTCGTCGTAACTTTTCTCTCCAGCGAAATCCTTCAGGACTCCTTGGAGTTTTGGAATAAGCACCCCCCCGAACCAATCGATGTTTGTAGCGAGTGCGATCCGTGGTCGTAGCATCCTGACTCGGACCGTGACCACAAAAGTTACCGCTACGAGCGACAACTCTTCCGGTTTTATTCGGTTTTGTGCCACCGTATCAATTCCTTCGTACGTAAGAGGGTATTGAGATTCGAACGGGAACACATAAACGAGTTGTGGGTCGTGAGCGACCACCCCGTAGATTGGACTGTTTTCATCTGTTCGCCAGTATTTATTCCAGGCGAACTTTATTACTTTTAGCCCCTGGAAACCCGGGACACCCACAAATTCGTAGCCTGTCAGGGCTCGAAGAGGGGTGATCAAGTTTTTGTTCGTAGCATCTTCTGTTACGAACTCAAACTCTTCGTTTACTCGCCACCCTTTTACAGAATGGACGATCTTGTGAATGTCCCCCCCACGTACGACCACCAAGAACCAATCTTGGGGGCAATCAGTGAAGAGTTGATATCTTGGTCTGGGCACTGCCCCTTCTTGAAGTTCAATTGGTGGTGCGCTAGCCATTTCTTACCTCCCTAAATTGTCAAAATAACTACCGTCTTCAATTATATCACTAAAAGGGAAAAAATGCAAGCAAAATTTGCGAAGTTGAAAATATGTGATAGAATATGTCTAGATTCTCATTCCGAGCAATAGCTCCGACGTTTTAGTCGGAGAGGAAAGTCCGAACACAGCTCCAATTTCGATTGGAGAGCCAAGTAGCGGGTAATGCCCGTCCGCCGTGAGGCGCGAGATGCGAACAGTGACGTCCAAGCCGAAAGGCAAGGAGCTCCCTTGTGGAGTAATCGTATGGCAACATACGGGTGCAACGACTAAACTCTTACTTCTGTGCAAGGCCGTGCCCCGAAAGCAATCGAGGGGAGTGCCGCTCGAGTCCTAGAGCAATCTAGGACCTAGATAAATTATTGCAAAGAAACAGAATTCGGCTTATGAGAATGAGGATCACAAAATGCAAAACTCGCCCAAAAGGCGAGTTTTGCATTTGTGCTGGGGGGGAGACTTGGTCACCCATAATTTTCTGCTGAAAATTTGGTCGACCCCGCCTCGCGCCGTCGCGCTCCGGCTTTCAAGTCAGTGCTACGCTTTATTGCATAAAGCTGCACCCCCAGCACAGCTTTCGCCGTGCTCAATCTGTGCTGGGGGGGAGACTTGAACTCCCACGGATTACTCCACTAGTTCCTAAGACTAGCGCGGCTACCAATTACGCCACCCCAGCATCGATTCTATCTTGTCGTCACGGATAATTTTCTCGCCGTCGCTCGAAAATTTCCGCAATCCTTACAGGATCTGTCCACTCATTGGCTCTCGAGGACTCGAGCTCAATGAGTCTTGCGAAGCTCCAAGTATTCGCTTCTCACCCGGCTCGCCTGTTTTGATTGCTATCAAAACATGGCTCCGCCTCGGACATTGTCATCACAGATAAATTTGCTGACTCAAATTTTCTGCGATCCCGCCTCGCGGTTTTTGCCTTGAGCAAAGCTCAAACAAAAACATCGCTCCGGCTCGGACACGAGTAAAAAATATGAAGCAGTTCATATTTTTTACTCGTGTCCGCCCACTAGGGTTCGAACCTAGGACCTTACGCTTAAGAGGCGTCTGCTCTACCAGCTGAGCTATGGGCGGTATAGAAGAAAATATACAGCAAAATTTGTAATTTCTCAAATAGCATATAATATAAACACAAAGCCTGGGTGGCGGAATTGGTATACGCGCACGACTTAAAATCGTGTCTCGAAAGAGATGTGGGTTCGATGCCCGCCCCAGGCACAGAAGTTTCAAAACGGTTTGGCGATTCTCTTTTATAAAATTAGTGTATCAGCTGGCTATGTTTTGAGGCCTAGGGCGGAATCGAACCGCCGTATAAGGGTTTTGCAGACCCTTGCCTTACCACTTGGCGACTAGGCCCAGATTATGCATCTACTTTTTTGGGCCCAGAATTAATTTAACACAAAATAGGCGATTAGGATAAGCTGACAATCTCGAGATAATCGCCCGGAGCAACTTCGGTTTTGGATTCGAACAGCATTCCAAATTCTTGGCCTTGTTCGATCGAACCAACTTTTTGTTTTTGAGATTGGAGTTCGCGGATACGGCCTTCGCCGATCTGGGCTTCACGTCGAAAGATGCGCGCCACCTGTCCAGACTTGACCTCGCCATCCTCGGCTCGGCAACCAATGACTTGTTTGTCTTTGCTCTGGCTGAAGACTTTGAGAATCTTAACTTTGGCGGTTATGACTTCTTGTTTTTCTTTGGGTGCGAGTTCTTGGAGTTTTTCTTTGAGCCAATCGGTTAGTTCGTAGATAATCGAAAAGTTTCTGATCTCGACTGCGTCGCGCAAACCGAGAGCGTTTGCATTTTTGTCGGTCGGAACATTGAAGCCGATCATAACCGCTTTGCTCGAGACCGCGGTTTTGACATCACCTTCGGTGATTGGGCCGATACCATCGGCAATTATTTTTAGATTGATGCCAGAGATATTGATTTTGTTAAATTCGTTTTCGATTGCTTCGAGCGAGCCTTGGGCATCAGCTTTGATGATGATTGGTAGGCAAGAACAGCCGGCCTCGTTTTGGCCAAAGATTTTTTGAGTTTCGGTTTTTCTCGCTAATTGGCTGACGTATTCTTCGGCTTCTGATTTGGAGTCGAAGCTTGCAAAATCTTCACCGACAATCGGCAGGCCGTTCCAGCCGGTCAGTCTGATCGGCATCGAAGCTTCGGCTCGATCGATTTTTTGGCCGTCAAAAGTTTCGATTTGGCGCACAGCCACAAAACCGCCTTGACTGGCCACATAGGTACCTTTTTTGAGCTGACCATTTTTGATGATCAAGGTCGCCGAAACACCGTTCTTGGTATCTTTGGCACTCTCGATCACAAAACCTTCGGCTGGTGCAAGAGGGTCGCTTTCGAGCTCGAGTAGATCGGCTTGAAGCAAAATCATCTCGAGTAGTTCGGCTACGCCGTCACCTTTTTTGGCTGAAATATTCACGACTGGCACGGTTCCGCCCCAACCTTCAACAAAGACTTCTTGTCCGGCTAGGTCCTGTTTGGTTTTTTCGATGTTGGCGTTGGGTTTGTCGATTTTGTTGATGGCGACGATAAAAGGTGTCGCCTCGGCGCAGATACATTTGATCGCTTCGATTGTTTGCGGTTTGACTCCATCTTCAGCCGAGACGACCAAAATGGCGATGTCGGCGACACGGCTACCGCGTTCTCTTATGGCACAAAAAGCCTCGTGGCCGGGCGTATCGAGGAAGGTGATCTTGCGTTTATCGGGGCCAACTTCGGCTTCGTAAGCGCTCAAGTGTTGGGTAATACCGCCAACCTCTTTTTCCACAGTGTTGGATTTCCTGATGTAATCAAGCAGAGTAGATTTGCCATGATCAATATGGCCAAGCACAGCCACGACCGGCGCCCGCCTTATTCGGTTTTGAGAATTTTGATTTGGCATAGGAGTATTTGGCCATAAGCTTAAAGCTCTGCAATTCTACCTTTTTTGTTGAGAAATTGCAAAATTTGATGTAGAAATAAGCTATGTTGGCTTGGCTTAAAAACAAAGAGAAAAACAGGGTCTACCTCGATTTTGCGGCTTCAACCCCGGTTGATCCTCTGGTGGTAGAAGCAATACATCGGGCCGAGCAGGCTTTTTGGGCCAATGCTTCCTCGCTCCACCAAGAAGGCGAGCAAGCCAAATCGGCGCTCGAAGAGGCTCGCAAAAGAATTGCCAAAATCTTGCACTGCAAACAAAGCGAAATCTATTTTACTTCCGGTGGCACCGAGGCGATCAATCTGGCGATCGATGGTGTGGTGATGAATGCCAAAAAGTATATAGTGAACCCACATATCATTGTTTCTGCTCTAGAGCATCCGGCCGTAATTGAAAAGGTGCGCTCGCTTACGGGTTGGGGAGTCGAAGTGAGTTTTGTGATGCCAGACGCAGAAGGTATTATAAAACCCGAAACTATCGAAAGGGAATTGCGAGCCGAAACGGCTTTGGTTGTCGTGATGCAGACCCAAAACGAAATCGGTGTAATCGAGCCGGTCCAAAAAATTTCAAGAGTTACAAATGGTCGAGCGATTTTTATGGTCGACGCTTCGCAAGGTGCTTTGTATGAAGACATTTCGATCGAGCGCTTAGGAGCCGATATTCTAATTATAGATGGGATAAAAATTTATGGCCCCAGAGGCTTTGGGGTTTTGGTTGTTAAAGATAAGGTTGATCTGGCGCCGAGCCTTTTTGGCGGCGGTCAAGAGCGAGGTTTGCGTCCGGGGACCGAAAACGTGGTTGGGGCGCTCGGCTTTGCCAAAGCGCTTGAAATAGCATTCGAAAAGAGAGAAGCAGAAAAGAGACGTCTAACAAAATTGCGTGACTATTGTATCGAGAGAATAGAAAAAGAAATTCCTGGCGCTAGCTTGAATGGCAGTCGCACCGAAAGGATTGCAAACAACGTCAACTTTTGTTTTGCAGGATTGGATAGTGAGTTTGCAGTAATCAAGCTGGATACTCTGGGTTTTGCCGTTTCGGCGGCGAGCGCTTGCAAGGCTTTGGTTCTCGAAAACTCTTCTTATGTTATCGAATCTTTGGGCAAGAAAGAATGCGCTGGCTCATCTTTGCGCTTTACTTTTGGTCGCGAAACCAAGAAAGGTGATATCGACAAACTTATTGATGCACTCAAAAAAATAATTTGATATAATTTACGACAATGGAAGATCTCAACAAACAACAACTAATTTTGCTCACATTGCTTGTGAGTTTTGTGACATCGATTGCGACCGGCATCATTACTTTTACTCTGCTTCAAGAAGCGCCGATCGCCGTAACCCAAAATATCAATCGGGTTGTTGAACGCACAATCGAAAAGGTGGTCAGCGAGCCCGGCACGGGCGAGACGGTCAAAGAGATCACCACTGTTGTCAGCGAAGAAGATCTGATTATGCAATCGATCGAAAGCAATGCTCGTTCGATTGTGCGTCTCAAGACTCTCGGCGCCGATGGCAGCGAAATTATGACCGGCTTCGGTATCGTGGTTGACCAAGGTGGTGTTATTGCAGTCGACGAACGCAGTTTTGGCTCGGGCAACTATTCGGCGGTTTTTCACGATGGGGCAGTTTATTCGATTTCCAAAAATTACAAAGATCAGACCTCCGGTTTTGTTTTTCTCAAGATCGGCAAAACTGCTAGCGACAAATATCAGTTTTATCCAGCTGTTTTGGGCAATCCCTCAATCCTCAAGCTTGGCCAGACGGTGATCGCGGTCGGTGGCAGAGAAAGAAACACCGTTTTGACCGGCCGAGTCGCCGACCTCGAAAAGACAGCCCAAGGCGAGGTCCAAAAAATTGCTACCGATATTCGCTTTGGCCGAGTCCAGCCTGGTAGCCCAATTCTCAATCTCAAGGGCGAAATCGTCGGGCTCGAAGCCGAGCCCGCCGAGTCAGCCCAAATGGCGAGCTACAACCCAATTTCGAATTTGCAAAAGGCCATAAAAACTGCCGTAGCGGAACTTGCCAAATAAGCCTTTTCTGCTATAATTTGACTTTGATGGGAAGAAGTTTTTTAATTTATTTGCAATTTTATGCCTCCGTTCAACAACTTTACAACCAAAGCCAAAGAAGTCATTCGTAAGTCGCACGAATTGGTAATTGAGCGTGGCCAAAACCACGTTGGGCCTCTGCATCTTTTGACCGCGCTCCTGCTTCAAGAAGAGTCGATGGTTATTTCGATTCTTGATCGGATGGAGGTTGATACCATACTCCTGACTGATTCCTTGCTCGAAGCAATCGAGCCTGGCTCTTCGAGCAACACCATCTCGCCTTCCTATCAGATTTATCTTTTGCCAGAACTAGCTCGGATCATAGAAGATTCAGCCAAGATCGCTTCTTCAATGGGTGATGAATTTGTTTCGACCGAACATTTGTTCTTGGCTTGTCTTGAGATACCGAGTCCGGCCAAAGATATCTTGGCCAGATTTAAAATTGAGAAGGAGAAGGTCAGATTTCTGATCCAAGAAATCAAGCAAGGCCGAGTTTTCGAAAGCAAACCCAACCAAAAGAACAAAGCTATCTCCAAATTCACTCGTTCGCTCACAACCTTGGCCAAAGAAAACAAGCTCGATCCGGTCATTGGTAGGGAAGACGAGATTGCTCGGGTTATTCAGATCCTTAGTCGTCGGACCAAAAACAATCCGATCCTAATCGGCGAAGCCGGTGTCGGCAAAACAGCGATTGCCGAAGGTTTGGCTATGCGTATTGCTTCTGGCAATGTGCCCGAATCGTTGCGTGAAAAAGAGCTAGTCTCTCTAGATCTGGGGCTTTTGGTGGCGGGTACCAAATATCGTGGTGAGTTTGAGGAAAGATTGAAGAATATTATAAAAGAAATCGAAAAGTCCGAAGGCAAAATAATTCTTTTTATCGACGAGATCCACACCATAGTCGGCGCTGGCAGTGCCGAGGGTTCGCTCGATGCTTCCAATATGCTCAAGCCGGCTTTGGCGCGCGGTGAGCTTCGGGCTATCGGTGCAACAACGCTCAAAGAATACCAAAAGCACATCGAGAAGGACCCAGCGCTGACTCGCAGATTCCAGCCGGTTTATGTGTCAGAACCTTCAATCGATGATGCCACAACCATTTTGCGCGGACTCAAAGAAAAATATGAGCTTTACCACGGCGTGCACATTACTGATGATGCTATAAAATCAGCGGTCAATCTTTCTTCGCGTTATATTACTGACCGCTTTTTGCCCGACAAGGCTGTCGATCTGATCGATGAGGCGGCTTCGCATCTCAAAATTTCACTTGAAAATATGCCTCCGGCGCTTGCCGAAACCAATGCCAAAATCATCAAACTCGAAATTGAAAGAGAGGCTCTAAAGAAAGAGGCTGAAGGCAAGAATGCCAAGGCCAAAAAGCGTTTGCAAGAGATAGAAAAAGCAATCGCCGATATGCGCGAAGAAACCAGCGAGCTTGACCTCAAATGGAAGAACGAAAAGGAGACGGTCACCGAAATCAAACGTCTAAAGAAGGAGCTCGAGCAAGAGCGTCTCAATGCCGAATCAGCCGAAGCGGTGGCCGACTTGGCTCGTGCCGCCGAGATCCGTTATGGCAAACTTCCGGAGTTGCAGAAAGAGCTCGAGGCTCAAGTCAAGAAGCTCAAAAAGTTGCAAAGCTCACGTCAGATTTTGCGCGAAGAAATTACCGAGAACGACATTGCCGAAATTGTGGCCAAATGGACTGGTATTCCGGTTTCGCGCATGCTCGAAGAGGAGGCCGAAAAGCTTGGCCGAATGGAAGCCGAGCTCAAAAAGCGTATTGTCGGCCAAGACGAGGCGGTCCAAAAAATTTCCGATACCATCAAGCGCTCGCGTGCTGGCATTTCAGATCCGAACAAGCCAATCGGCAGCTTTATCTTTCTTGGTCCGACCGGAGTCGGCAAGACCGAGCTGACCAAAGCTCTGGCTGAATTTATGTTTAACGACGAAAAGGCTTTGATCCGAGTCGATATGTCTGAATTTATGGAGAAGCACTCTGTCTCCAAACTGATTGGTGCGCCTCCGGGCTATGTTGGCTTCGATGATGCCGGTGGTTTGACCGAGTCTGTGCGTCATCGGCCATACTCGATAGTGCTTTTTGACGAGATCGAGAAGGCGCATCCGGAAGTCTTTAATGTGCTTTTGCAAGTGCTCGACAATGGTCGTCTGACCGATTCGAAGGGCCGAACCGTCAACTTCAAAAATACCATCATCATTATGACTTCGAACATCGGTGCTCAATACATCGAAAAGATGGAGAAGATGGGCTTTGGCGAACGCAGCGGTGAGGAAAATACTTCCTATGACAATGTCAAAGACAAGGTCCTCGAAGCGCTCAAAGATCACTTCAGTCCAGAATTCCTCAATCGTCTAGACGATATTGTGGTCTTTGATGTTTTGCCAAGATCGGCCATCAGAGAAATCGTTAAAATCCAAATCGGTTTGGTGCGCGAAAGACTTTCGGTTAAGGAAATAGACATCGATATTACCGAAGAAGCACTCGATTATTTGGCTCGCGAAGGTTACAACCCGCAATATGGTGCCAGACCGCTGAAGCGCTTGATCCAGAACAAGATTCTAAATCCAATTGCCTCGCTTATCATCGGGAAGTCGATTATGAAGGGTGGCTTTGTGCATATTGCACTCAAAAATGGTGAGCTTTGTTTCGATATCAAAAAAGGCCGCCGCGGCGCAATCATCGAACCCTCGATCCTAACTACACCAGTCAGTGTTGAATAACTCTGTGCGCCGGGCAGGAATTTCTCCCTCGACTCAAAAATTTGTCAGCCACAAATTTTTGGTCTGGGCACCGACTCGCTCCCACTTTTGCTAAAGTGGGTCCCGCTCCGTCGTTCGAATCCTGACGGAAAAGCGTCCCACGCTTTTCCTCCCGACGCACAAAAAAATCCGCAGGTGCGGATTTTTTCTTGTGCGCCGGGCAGGATTCGAACCTGCGTAGGCCGAAGCCGACAGATTTACAGTCTGTTGTAATTGACCACTCTACCACCGACGCGCTCCTAAGAGTCTACCAAAACTTATCCTTTTTTTCCACATTTTGTCTTTTAGGCCTTTTATGCAATAATGGTTTTTAGATGAGAAAGATTCTTCAGCTGGTTTTTCCGTCGGTGATCCCTACGGTTGTTGCGATCACCGCGCTTTTTTTGAGTTTTCTTTCCGACCCCAAGAGGGGTTGGGGAAGGGGGAACAAGTGAGGTTCAAAACCTCACTCGCTATCGGTTTTTGGCTCGGCCTAATGGCCGTGCCATACTTTTTTGCCCGCCTCGCAGAGGTGATCTGCGGGCGGAAAAAACAAGAACAGATCAATCCGTAACGTGCGTGGCAGAAGTATCGCCACGCACAATTTGTTTGTGTAAATCTCAACTAGCTGACCGATCGGTCAACTAGTTGAGCATTAATATTTTAAATTTTTGAATCAACCATTTTTTCGCGGCCGCGAAATTTTGGTTAGGCAAGGAGAGCAGGTGTCCATTTGTAGATATCACCTGCGCCCATTAGGACGATACAAGTTTTTGTGTCTGGTCCCCCCTCTTGATACAAGAGGGGGTTAGGGGGTGATAGTTTCTCTTTCAATTCTTCTACGCCCTCCACTGCCATACTCGGCTTAAATTTGTTGACTGCTTCGGCCAAGATTTGGTTGGAGATGGTGGGGTCGGGTGTCTCGCGCGCCTTGTAGATTGGTGCAATGAAGACTAGGTCAGCCAAAGAGAGCGATGAGACAAAATCATCAAAGAGTAGTTTGGTCCGACTTTGTTGGTGTGGTTCGAAGATGGCGATGAGGTGGTGCTCTGGATATCTCTCGCGCAAGGCCAAAAGGGAAGCCTTGATTTCGCTCGGATGATGAGCATAGTCGTCGTAAAAAATATTTTCAATTTTCAGATCAGGTGATTGTTTTGTACCTTTATATTCGAGTCGACGCCAAGTACCCCGAAAACTCTTGAGATATTCCTTGGCTTCTTCTGCGGATATACCGATTGCTTCGGCGGCCTTCACGGCGGCTTGGGCGTTTTTGATATTGTGCTTGCCGGGGATAAGCAGATCCTCCTTCTTTATCTCTACCTTTTCGTATTCAGCTTCGGTGATGATTTGCCCGTCTTTTGGCACTTTGGCTTTGAGTTCGTCGAAAGCGCTCTCGATATCGGCCAGATCTTTATAGTAATCGAGGTGGTCTGCTTCGATGTTTGTAATCACAAGAATTTGGGGCGAAAGATTGAGAAAAGAACGTCGATACTCGCAAGCCTCGACTACCAAATATTTACCTGCCCCGCCATAAAAATTGCTCTCTTTGTTTTCGTTCTCGGAGAGCATTTTCGAACCAACAACAATTGTTGGTTCGAGACCAGCTTTTTGCAAAATATGTCCGATCATTGCTGTAGTCGTGGTTTTGCCGTGAGTGCCAGAAATGGCGATAGTGTATTTTTGTTTCGAAAGTTCCCCAAGCGCTTCGGGGTAGGAAGCAATAATGATGGGTTTCTCGACAAAATCAGCCGTTCCGCTCTCTTGTCCTCGCTTCGCTGTGGATGTTCGCTCTACGGCTGATTTTGTCTCGAAAACTCTATTTCTAGCTTCTTGCATCTCGGGATTAGAGTCGGGGATAGCGATGGTATAAATTACTGCTTCTACATCCTTGGTAATATTTTCGGCTTTGTGACCAATAAATATTTTGGCGCCAAGCTTTTCCAAATCATCAGTAATTTCCGACCTTGCTTGGTCCGACCCGCTGACCTTTTTGCCTTGCCTTAAAAGCATTTGGGCAATGGCCGAAATCCCAATCCCCCCGATGCCTATAAAGTGGTAATTATTTTTATCCAGAATCATTGTTTTCAAATTATCTCATATATGGTATAAAAGAAAAAGGAGGTGAGACATGACTTCGATATCTGTTTCTGGCGATGATATCATCGCCAGAAGGAGTCTCTACGGAGAACCCTTGAAATACCAGGGGGTGTTACTAGGTGACGATAACGTCACCCTGGTGTTTGAGGGTCTATTCTCTAACCTGATCGCAGCCGCGATCGTTCGCGAGGAGGAGGTAATCTTTTTTGCCGGGAAGCAGGAGGGGGCTGATTTCCTTAGGTGTGAATTCGGTCTCAACGTTTGATGGGAGAGGCCGTCGGTGGGAGCTCGGCGGAGGGCTCCCACTTTTTTATATTCTTATATTTACTTCCGGCTCGAGCAGGACACCGAATTTTTGGAAGACAATTTTTTGGATTTTGTTTTTGGCTGACACTAGGTTGGCAAAGGAAGCACCAAAGGGGTTAGTGAGGACAAGAGCGTTGCGCTCATAAACGACTATGTTGTCTATGTTTGCGCCTTTGAGACCAGCTTTTTCGATTAGGTAGCCAGCCGGAATTTTGACTTTGTTTGAAGTTTTCGATCTCCCAACGTCGGACGTTGGGAGGTTTGGGGTATATATTGGCAGGTCGGGGAAGTCTTGTTTTATTTTTTGGGCCAGTTTGGTTTCGATGATTGGATTTTTGAAGAATGAGCCGCAGTTGGGAATTTGGTGATAATCGGGCAATTTGTTTTGTCTTATTTCTATAATCGCCTCCCGTATTTCTTTGAGTTTGGGTTTTGGATTCTCCCTTTTGGCGAAATAACTTTGGACATCTTTGTAATTGGGGATACTTGGAGATTCTTTGGAGAGCTCTAGGATAAGCGAGGTAATTATAAATCGGTTGGGGTTTCTTTTGAAAAGGCTGTCGCGATAGCTAAAACCGCAATCCTTTTTTCTGATAACCACAAAATCTTTTTTTGAGGTGTCGTAGGCTTCGACGGAGACAAGAGCGTCTCCAATTTCTGTGCCGTAAGCGCCAATGTTTTGGATTGGAGCTGAGCCAGCTTTGCCAGGGATAGACGAAAGTGCTTCAAGACCCGAAAGATTATTCTCGACTGCAAACCCAACCACCCTGTCCCACTCCTCACCAGCCTGAACCTCGATGTGGAGGTCTTTTGTTTTTAGGCCTTTTGTTTTGGTTAGGGCGACTATGGCCTCAATATATTCGGGTAGGATTACGTTGGTGCCTGAGCCCAAGGTGAGGAGAGGCAACTTCTTTTCTTTGGCCAAACGGTCGGCGTCGAGAACGTCTGCTTTGGTTTTAATTTGGAGCAAAAACCTAGCCTTTGATTTTAGCGCAAAGGAGTTGGGGATTAGAGCTTCGCTTTCCACATACATCATATATTTATTATATCACATATGCTATATTGCTAGTATGAAAACCAATCAAAACCAGAAAGCCATCGGTGAATTTATCAAAAGATTGCGTGAAAAGAGGCTCCTTACTCAAGAAGAGCTCGCAAAGAGGCTCAATACGGCTCAGAGTACCATTGCGCGAATTGAGAGTGGTCGGCAAAATCTGACGGCGAGCGAACTCTTGCGCATCGGCGACGCGCTCGAACACAAGATTGTTTCGCTCTCTGATTCGATCGACTTTCGGATCGAGGGCGGTCGGAAGCTTCATGGCTCGATCACTACCAACCCTTCCAAGAATGGCGCCATGGGGCTCCTCTCTGCCGCGCTTCTCAATCGAGGCACAACCACACTGCACGGTATTCCGAGGATCGAAGAGGTTAGTCGAATGATCGAGATACTCACAGCCCTTGGCGTCAAAGTCAGGTGGCAAGACAAGCAAACTCTCGAGATCGAGCCACCCAAAAAGTTTGACAAGCAAGGTCTGCTTCACCCGTCGGTTGCCAATGTCCGCTCAAGCTTGATGCTTTTGCCGGCGCTGGTGCACAATTTGGGTAAGTTTGTCTTGCTTCATTCTGGTGGTTGCAAGATGGGCGAACGAACTATCGGCGCTCATCGCTCGGCTTTGGCCGAGTTTGGAGTTTCGATCAAGACGGTCGAAAAGCGCTATGAGGTTTCGAGTACAAAGATCCACAAAGCTAAAATTGTGATGTATGAGGCGAGCGATACAGCCGCGATCAATGCCATCATGATGGCGGCCTTGGTGCCGGGTGTAACTGAAATTCATTTTGCGCCGCCCAATTATCAGGTCCAAGAAGTTTGTTTCTTTTTGCAGAAATTGGGAGTGGAGATCGAAGGTGTCGGCACGACCAATCTGCGCGTCCACGGACTCAAAGAGATAAATCAGAATGTCGAGTATTACAACAGCGAAGATCCGATTGAGTCGATGATGTTTATTGGGGCGGCGGTTACCACCAAATCTAGTCTGAAAATTTTGCGCTGTCCGATTGATTTCTTGGCGGTCGAACTGCTAAAGCTCAAGATGATGGGTCTCAAATATAAAACTTCTAAAGAATATTTAGCCAAAAATGGTAAAACCAAATTGGTCGACCTAAGCCTCTTGCCGTCTAAGCTCAAATCTCTGCGAGACAAAATTCATCCGCTGCCTTACCCTGGGCTCAACTCAGACAATCTGCCTTTCTTTGTGCCGATCGCTACGCAAGCCGAGGGTACCACGCTCATTCACGATTGGATGTGGGAGAATCGGGCGATTTATTTTACCGAGCTCAATCGGTTGGGGGCAAATATCACCCTTGCCGACCCGCACCGAGTTTTTGTGACTGGGCCAACACCGCTCAAACCGGCTCAACTTGTTTGTCCGCCGGCGCTTCGCCCGGCGATGATCATACTTATTGCTATGCTCGCCGCGCCCGGTGTTTCTATCCTCCGCAATGTCTATTCGATTAATCGCGGTTATGAAGATGTGGTCGAACGACTAAACTCAATCGGTGCTTCGATCGAAAAGATTACTGGCGTATAATTTGTAACAATGGACTTGAAAGGCAAAAAAGTATTGCTGATGGGTCTTGGAATTTTGGGTGGCGGTGTGGCCACGGCCAGATTTTTGGCCGAAAGGGGAGCTCTGCTCACAGTCACCGATATGAAGACTCCGGAATTTCTTGAGCCTTCTCTGGCCAAATTGCGCGACTTGCCGGCTATAAAGTTTGTGCTAGGCGAGCACCGCGAGCAAGATTTCTTGGAAAACGAGATCATTGTGGTCAACCCAGACGTGCCGATCGACAGCCCCTTTATCAAGCTAGCCAAGGCTAAGGGCAAAATAATCGAGAATGAGCTAAGTTTGTTTTTCAAAAATTGTCAGAGCCAGCAAATTGTTGGTATTACTGGTACCAGAGGCAAGACCACAACCGTTAATTGGACGGCTCATCTTTTGGCGGCCGAGATTGTCGGCAATTCGCCCG
>CAYMOW010000001.1:42667-103928 GCA_964392285.1 uncultured Candidatus Saccharibacteria bacterium | reverse complement strand
TCCAAGCGCTTCCAAAATATCATCGCCGTTGCGGACCAGGGTCGCGCCGAGGCGGAGGAACATATTTGGCCCCTCGGACATCGGACTCAAGATACTGCCCGGTACGCAAAGTAGCTCGCGATTGTATTCGGTCGTGAGTTTGGCGGTGATCATTGTGCCCGATTTTTGTTCGGCTTCTATTATAAGAGTGGCGTGGCTCATACCGGCCATAATGCGGTTGCGTTGGGGAAAGCTCCACTGAGTTGCCTTGAAGTCTGGTTTGTATTCGGAAAAGAGTGTGCCCCCGCTCAGAACTATTTCTTCGGCCAGTTGCGCATGGCTTGCCGGATGCAAGGCTTCTGGCGAGAGTCCACTTCCAGGGATGGCGATGGTTGGTAAATTGTTTTGCATGGCGAGGCGATGGGCGATCGAGTCGATCCCCAGAGCAAGCCCCGAGACCACAGTGATCGGCAAGCCACGCAATTCAGAGAGAAGCATACTCACTACTTCCTTGCCATAGCTTGAATATTTGCGCGAGCCGACAACGCAGAGAAACTTGCGTTCATAATCGGGAACTCGGCCAGCGAAGTAGAGCTCTTTTGGCGGATCATTGATTTGGCCGAGGAGTGGTGGCCAGTCAGAGCTGTTTAATGCGTTTATTTTGTAAGACATACGTGTTTGTTTTTATTTTAGCAAATGGTATCATTTTGGATAAGTAGACAGTAGATAGTAGCCAGCATCTAGGTTTTTGATAACTAACTACTAACTACTAAATGCTAACTACTAACTACTATGTTAGACATCAAATTCATTCGCGAAAATGCCGATATTGTAAAAGACGCTGCAGAAAAAAAGCGAGTAGAGGTTGATATTGACGAACTTATAAAGATTGATGACGAACGCCGAAAAATCATAACCGAAGTCGAAAAAGATCGCGCCGAGCAAAACGAATTTAGCAAAAAAATCGCTACTTCTACTTCTGACACCGAGAGGCAAGAAATGATTGGCAAGATGCAGAAAGTCAAAGCCGAGATGCAAAAGCGCGAAGAGAGCCTAAAAGAGGTAACCAAAAAATGGTTTGAGCTGATGATCAAGGTGCCGAATATTCCTTCGCCAGATACACCAGTTGGTCCCGATGAAAGTGGCAACAAGGTTATTCGTCAGTGGGGCGAAATCCCCAAATTTGATTTTGAAGTCAAAGATCATGGAGATCTAGGTAGGGAGCTCGGAATAATCAATACCGAAAAAGCTGGTTTGGTTTCTGGTGCTCGCTTCAATTACATCATGGGTGATTTGGCGATTATGCAATTTGCTCTGCTAAACTTCCTTTTCGATACACTGACAGACGAAGAAAAAATTAAAACCATAATAAAGGAGGCTGATCTGAATGTCTCGTCCAGACCATTTGTGCCGGTTTTGCCTCCGATAATGATGAAGTCGGCGATTATGAACAAAATGGGCCGCTTGCAACCGATCGATGAACGCTATTATTTCGAAAAAGACGATATGGTATTTGTGGGTAGCGCTGAACATACTCTCGGGCCCCTTCATATGGATGAAGTTTTTGAAGAAAAGGATTTACCAAAGAGATACATAGGCTACTCAGTTGCGATGCGCCGCGAAGCTGGCTCTTATGGCAAAGATGCCAAAGGCATTTTGCGCCAACATCAATTCGATAAAGCCGAAATGGAAACTTTTTGTCTGCCCGAACATTCTTATGCCGAACAAGATCTTTTGGTTGCTATCCAAGAATACGTTTTGCGCAAACTCAAAATCCCGCATCAGGTGGTTTTGATTTGTACTGGTGATATGGGTGGACCCGATCATCGACAGATCGATATCGAATCTTGGATTCCAAGTCAAAATAAATATCGCGAGACTCACACCTCTGATTTGATGCAAGGCTTCCAAGCTCGCAGACTCAATACCCGGGTCAAAAGAGCTGATGGCAAAATAGAGCATGTCCATATGAATGATGCCACAGCGATTGCTATGGGTCGGACAATGATTGCCATTATCGAAAATTACCAACAGGCCGATGGTTCGATCTTGATCCCGGAAGTTTTGAGACCCTTTATGGGCGGCAAGACAAAGATAGAGAAGCCTAAAAATTAAGCCGATGAAAAGCAAGACGCGAGCCGGTTTTGCCAATAGGATAAGCAAGCGCAACAAGCGACGCCGAAACTTGAAGCTCGGTCTTTGGCTTTCTTTGCCGGTCGGACTTTTGCTCGGAGCTGTCTTTTTGTTGCGAGCCGAGTTTTTGCAAATCAAGGCGATCGAAGTTTCCGGAACTCAAAGCCTGGCAGACACCGAAGTCGAGCGTTTGGCCTCCGAGTTTTTGGCCGGCGCTTATTGGGGTCTTATACCCAAGACCAATGTCCTTTTGGTCGATACTCGCGGTATAAGCGAATTGCTCGAAAGTCGTTTCGATCGACTGGCCAATGCCGAAGTTGATCGTGGCGCTGATTTGAATCTAAAAATAAAAATCCAGGAGAAACAAAAAAGTTCTATCTGGTGCCAAACCCAAAACGAATGTTTCTTGGTCGATTGGGAGGGGGTTGTTTATGCTCGGGCTACTCAGACCGAAAGCCAAGAAGCGCCGATCTTTTCGGGTGGGATTGTTGGTGAGCCTTTGGGTCAAAAATTTTTGGCGCCAGAAGTTATCGAGCAATATTTTGAATTGGTCGCTCGGCTCAAATCGGCTGGATTGGAAACATCCTCGATTTTTTTGGAATCAAAAGAAAAGGCGGTGCTTCAGACCTCGCTCGGTCAAATTTGGGTTTTGCCGACCGATTTTGTTGGTGCTGCGGTGGCCGAAAATCTTCTGCTCTTGATCGAAACCGAGCGCGCCAAAGATCCGACAAAAACTTTTGAATACATCGACTTGCGATTTGAAGGCAAGGTCTTCTTCAAGACAAGCTAGTTTGTTGCTATAATTGTAGGCAATGAGCGAATTATACAAGACAGATGGATTTTTTTGGGCTTATGCCAAATGGCATTATGCTCAGGGCTTGAGAGAGTTGGTTTTGGTCGCCCAGAATTTTTTGGGTTTTGTGGCTCACTTTTTTTCTTTCAAACTTCTTTTGCGAACTCTTTTTGCTCCTTGGAAGAGAATGGGTGAGAGTTATGGTGATGGCTTCGATCTGGGTCGGTTTGCCAGTGCTTTTATCGTCAATAGCCTGATGCGTATTGTCGGCTTTGTCAGTCGAGTGGTGGTGCTTGGGGTTGGGCTTGTGGCTTTTTTGGTCGTCCTTGTCTTTTTCCTCGGAGTCTTTTTGGTCTGGCTTTTGGCACCGGCGGTTCTTTTGGGTAGTTTGCTCTTAGCCATAACTTTTTTTGTCGTATGACCTGGTCAGAACTCAAAAAGCGTTCCGAGCCGCATTTTCAAGCAATCAAGCTTGATGCGTTTTTGCCCAGAGGTTTGCGTTCGTTTTTGCGCAAGGCTCTGGTCTTTAGTGCGCTCTTCTTTTTCTTTGTCTCTTTCGGCACATTGCCACTCGATTTCAATTTTGCTGATGGGGTTTTCTTTCTCGCCATCTTCTTTTATTTGTGTTTAGGCTTTTTGGAAAGCTTCTACCGTTCGATGTGCTATGTGGGCACACGGTCGCGGATGTTTGAAAAGTCTTTGGCCGAAGAAGGTCGGATCGATTATGCTCTTTCGACTCTGATTTATAATCTCGATGAGATCGACGCTACACGAAGTTTTTTTGAAACCAAAATCGGATTGGAGATCTTTGAACGTGCCGGTATAGAAAGCGCTGAGGCCAAGAAGTTTGTCCTTTCGCCTCGGACGCCGATTATTGCGAGCGCTCTGCGCTTTGACACCGAGCCGAATTTGGCTGGCTTTGTCGGTGTGCTTTATGAAGCGGACAAATCTCTACAGGGCTTTCTCAATGCCCACGGAGTCAATCGGGCCGAGTTTGTTGGGGCGGTCGAACTAGTTGGCGGACTTTTTGAAAAGAAGCGTCGCAAGGAGCGCTTTTGGAGTCGCGAAAATTTGGGAGCGATACCCTCGGTTGGCACCAGCTGGGCTTATGGCGTTGCTACCGATTTGGGGCGCTTTGGTCTGGCTTTTTCGAGCCATAATGTTTCTCTTATTGATATAGACAATGGCTACCGCGACAAGGAGCTCGAACTTATCGAAGGTGTCTTGGAGCGTAGTCGCGAGGCCAATGCGATTATTATTGACGACGATGAAGCCGTAGCGCGCGATCTAGTTGGCCGGTTGGAAAGGCGGATTCAGCTGGGAGTGGCTCTGCCTTCGATCGAGCACAAAAACATAATCGAGCTCGATGCGAACTCTCTGCTCGCTTCTTTTAAAGAGTCGAGTGCTCTACAAGCCGAAGTGCTCAAACTATTGAACCAGTCGGTCTTGGCTGGCAACGTTATACTTTATATTCGTGATTTGCCGGGGGTGGTGGCTGGTTGCAAGTCGGCTGGAGTCAACCTACCCTCCATACTTTCGCCTTTTCTTGAGTCGAGTGCTCTGCAGGTTTTGGCTCATAGTGGCAAAAGTGATTTTCATTATTTTATCGAAACCAACCCGACCTTGCTCGAGCGCTTTGAACGGATTATTCCGGACGCTTTGGGTGCCGAATCGGCTTTGCCGGCTATTTTGGAAAAGGCTTTGGCGCTCGAAAAAGATTATGGACTGAAATTCTCTTTTGGTAGTTTGCGCGAAGTGGCGACTTCGGCCGAAAGGTATGTGACGATCGGCGAGATGCCGGGCAAAGCACTCGATATGCTCGTCGAGCTTGCGCCTTGGGTTAGGGCACACAATATTCGAATCGTGCGAGAGAATGATGTCTCGGCCTTTGTTTCCGAAAAGACTGGCGTCGCCACTGGTCCGCTCCGTGTCGGCGAAGCCGAAAAGATTGAACAGCTCGAAGCCATATTGCATCGGCGTGTGGTCGGGCAAGATAATGCGGTCAAGGCGATTGCCAGTGCTATCCGCAGATCGCGCTCGGGGCTTTCGGCACCCAATCGGCCAGTTGCCTCGTTCCTTTTTCTTGGTCCGACCGGTGTTGGCAAGACCGAGGTCTCCAAAACTTTGGCGGAAAGCTTTTTTGGCAGTGAGGAACGCCTGCTTCGGCTCGATATGTCCGAATACAGCGGGCCTGATGCTTTGCACAAACTTCTGGGCAACTTTGCTGAAGGTCGTCCGGGGCTCCTGGCTTCTTTGGTGCGCGATAATCCTTATGGTGTTTTACTCCTCGATGAGTTCGAAAAGGCTTCGCGCGAAGTCCATGACCTCTTTTTGCAAATTCTCGACGAAGGTTTCTTTGCTGATGCGCTTGGTCGGCAAGTCAATTGTCGTAACCTTATTTTTATCGCCACCTCAAATGCTGGTAGCGATCTGATCTGGCAGGCGATCGGGGCTCATCGCGACGTTGCTGCCGAACAGTCGACGATCGTCGATCGGATTATTGCCGACAAGATTTTCCGACCCGAACTTTTGAACCGCTTCGATGGTATTATTCTTTTCCAACCGCTTCAAAACAATGAGCTTGCTTTGGTGGCTCGGCTCGAGCTTGAGAAGTTTGCTCGGCGTCTCAAAGATCAGGAGATGGAGCTTGTCATCACCGATAGTCTGGTTAACTTTTTGGTTGAGAAGGGGAGTGATCCGCAATTTGGGGCGCGCTCGATCAACCGCGCGGTCAAAAATTTGGTTGAAGATTGGGTGGCGCGCAAAATAGTGGCCGGTGAGCTTGGCCCGGGGAGCAAGATCGAAATTAATCCCGCAGAATTTGGCCCTACCGCCTAACCATTTATCCCCAGCCCCCAAATTTGACAGGTTTTGAGTGGTTTGGTAGCTTTACTAATGGAGGTTCGAACATGCTGATGTGTTGCTCCCCCCCGAACGTGGCGACCGTCGCCACCACCAACCAGGCCGCCAAGCACTAAAGAACTCCAAGTGCGAAGGCAAAACCCCGGTCGTCTCATACGGCCGGGGTTCAATTTTTATTTAAAAACATATCCGTGCTAGGATGTTTGAATGATTAATTCAGGATTTTGGTCAAAATTGGCAGAAGAAATGAAGGCTCTGGGTAAGCCCATACTTTGCCTTGCGCCGATGGCCGATGTCACCGACTCGGCTTTCAGATACGTTATCGCAAAACACTCAAAAAATATTACACCACACGAAAAAAGCCAAGGGGCACCCTTGACACCTTTTGTGATTTGGACCGAGTTTGTGTCGGCTGATGGTTTAGTGCTTGCACATGAAGAAGGAAAGAAGAAGTTACTTAAAGATTTGGAATATAGCGAAATCGAGCGGCCGATTGTGGCCCAGCTTTTTGGTTCACGACCGGAAAACATGCACAAAGCGGCAAAGCTGGTGGCGAGCCTTGGTTTTGATGGGCTCGATATCAATATGGGTTGCCCTGACAAAAGTATCGAGAAGCAAGGAGCAGGCGCGGCGATGATCAAAAACCCACAGCTCGCGCGCGAGATTATCCGTGCGGCCAAAGCTGGAGTTCTAGAATATGCGCAAGAGAGTGGCAAAGTAGCCATACCGGTCTCGGTTAAAACTCGTCTTGGCTACAACAAAGACGAACTCGAAGATTGGCTACCAGAACTTTTGGCTGAAGAGCCTGCGGTCATTACTATTCATGCACGCACACGCAAAGAAATGTCCAAGGTTCCGGCGCGCTGGGAGAGAATAAAGAGGGCAGTGGAGATACGCGACGCCTTCTATTCGGAAAAGGTTGTCTCCGAGAAGACAGGCACTCTTATTTTTGGTAATGGCGATGTGGAAAGTGTTGCCGATGCAATTCAAAAAGCCGAAGCTACTGATTGCGACGGAGTGATGCTTGGGCGGGCGATCTTTGGTAATCCTTTTCTTTTTGCCAATCGTCTTCCAACGCAGCGCGAGCAGCTTGGAGCCTTGGCAGAACATATCCGCCTCTTCGAAAAGAATCTTGGTGGAGTAAAGAGTTTTGCTGTGATGAGGAAGCATTTCAAAGCTTACCTTGCAGGTATCGAAAATTCAGCCCGACTCAAAGACGATCTTTTGCAAGCAGAGAATGCCGAGGAGGCCCTGGGCATTCTTGAAAAATTTGAGCTATAATAAAGGCGATGGAATATGTTTTCAATCTTTTAAGCGGGGTCAATATTACGAGTCGAGGCTTGGCTCATCTAGTCTTCTTTCTGGTTGCGCTTGTTGTTGCAATCTTCTCGCTTATTTTCTTTTTTCATTGGCGCAAGTATGGCATGGGTGGCAAAGTTTTGGCTCTGACCGAGCTTTGCTATATCGTGGTTGCAGTCGGACTTTTGGCTTTGGCCTTTATAAATATTTCATAAACCTAGATGATCAAGTTTGAACCAAACGAACAAATCATCAAAGTCATCAGGCGACATTATTTGGTCTTGGTGCCGGAGATCTTTACTTTGGTTTTGCTTGCTCTTGCGCCTCTGGCTTTCTATGCGCTACTACTTTCGGGGCTTTTCCCCCTGAGTCTCGAAATTCAAGATTTGGTCAGGGAGTTTTTTGAAAAGTGGAAAGCTTTTGGTTATTCGATCTGGCTTCTGCTACTCTGGGTTTTCTTTTTTGTTGGTTGGACCGACTATTATCTCGATCTCTGGGTTATTACTGATCGCAGGATTATCGACGTCGAACAGAAAGGTTTCTTCCACCGCGAGGTGACAACCTTTATGTATAGCCAGATCCAAGATATCACAGTTGAGACGCGAGGCTTTATCGAAACTTTTTTCAAATTTGGCACTTTGCATGTGCAGACCGCCGGCCATAATCGCGAAATCCTTATCCGCGACGCCCACCAGCCCGAAGAGGCCAGAGTTTTGATATTGAATTTGCAACAAAAAGCCAAAGCAAGCCAATAGCGAACCCAGCCAAAACATCCGAAAGGTAGTGCACTCCGAGGTAAAGTCGGCTTGCACCGATCGAGATGATGAGTAGGGCTAAAAGCAGAAGGCTTTTGTTTTGGAGCGGGTGCTTGGTGTGGCGATAGATGGTCCAAAAAAGAAAACCATAGAGGGCCATACCGGCCGTGGCATGCCCGCTTGGGAAGCTTGGCGTGCTTTCGGTGTAAAAGGCTTCTGGTGGGCGGGGTAAGTCGAGCAGGTGCTTGATGATCCAAGTAGTCAGACTACTACCGCCAAGGGCGACAAGCAGAGGCAGAATGCGCGACTGGTGTCGGTGGATGTAAAAAGAAAAGATCGAAAGCAGTGTTACCAAAAGCACAACCAAAATCCCGCCAGCGTAGGTGATTATTAGGAACAAAAAATCTAAAATAGAAGTTGTCATCTCTGGTGTCCTAAATTTTTCGGCTATCATAAGCCCAGTGAAGTAAGGCTTGGCGCTGGCGCGGTCGGCAATAGATGTCGCCCGCTCGACAATTCTTTTTGACTTGAGCGATGTGCCGACCGATGGCGCGCCAGCGTTTGATTTGGCGCAGATCATCTTCGCTCCGGCGCCCGAGGTAATATCGGCAATACCATTCGAACCAGCCATGCGGATCTTGGGGCCGGATCCAACCCTTTCTTTGCCAGACCGAAAGTGGCTGGCTTGCTTCGATACCGAAGAAATTTAACTCGCCGTGTTTTTGACCGTCTTTGGAAAGCTTGACTCCGCGCCACCAAGATTGGGGCAAGTCTTTGGGTTTGAGACCGACTACGCCGATAAAATAAGCCCCGCCAAAGACGCCGAGCCGAAGCATTTCTTGGGGTGAAAGATCGGGTTTGAAATCCGGGTGAAAATTTTTGCCGACCGGCTCGGTCAGTTTGTAGCTGTAACCTTTCTGAAAGCGGTTGCTAACACGCACAATTTTTCCAACCCCATTTTTGCCCTTAGTCATATGGACAATTATATAACACTTTTGCTCTGCCCTGTATCTTGTGGCGCAAGGTTCTGTAGAGCTCAAAAAATCAAAGGCCGTCATTGCTGACGACCTAAGATTTTTACGAGCTCCACATGTTGAACGAACTTAGAACATGTGCAATGCAACCAGAATGGTAAGAGAGTTGTGTTATTTTCAAAGGTATTTTGGGGAAAAGAGAAAGCCGTCTCCCGAGCGAGAGACGGCTGATCAGATATACTGGAAACGAATGGTCACTGAGTGGTAGTCGTGACGATGGTGTCCTGTGCCTTGACGCCTAACGGTCTTATTGGACGACCGTTTCTATAGTCGTCCATTCGCGCTTGCCAACAACCTCCGTCGAACGCTCCGACTTTGCCGACCGTGACGAGTGGCCCCCAGTGTTTGATAAAGACATCGCCCACTTTGCCACAATCCGAGCACGGCACTTCTGGATAGTCACCTCTGCTTGTGTCTGCCATGGTGGACTCCTTTCCATCCTGTATATTACACATTTTTAATGCAAAAAGAAAGGTTTATGTTTAATTTCCTGAATTGCCAACAGAGAATAGGTAAATATGTCAGGCACTTTTAATTTTAAATCTTTGTTTTCGTCGCTCCGCGACTGGGAGTCTCGATCCTTACAGGATCAGTATACCTGTTCTGTTTTTTGTTTCGCAAGCTTACAAAAACTATCACAGGTTTTCGAATCCTAATGTAAAGCCGTAACACGGCTTTACTCTCTTGTCTCAGGAACAGTAAAGCCGCCCAAAACGGACGGCTAAACTTTTCACTGCTCCGCGGGTAGGAATTTCGACCCTTACAGGGTCAGTACCCGTTTCCCATTTTCTTAAAGCAAAGCTTTTCGAAAATATGGGAGAACGGCTTCGAATCCTACCGCGAAAGCAAAACTCTTTGCTTTCTCGCGGAGCCACGTGCAAATACAACAAAATCTCACATTTTCATGTGAGATTTTGTGATTTGCTTTACGTGGCTCCCAATGCTGGACAAGTTCAGAACCGCTAACTGGACTAGAATTAAAAGCGATTTAGAGTTTAGCGGTATTCTTGGACTGTTTCCCATTCTGTCACTTCAGAACCAGCATTGAAAAGAGATGTAAACTAAAGTAAACTATGGTATGTAATGAAAGAATACATACCTAAGAAAACTCAAGGCGAACTGAAAATGGAACGATATGTTGAAGACCTTATTCGAAACAAGGATTTTTTACGAAAACTGAAAAGGTTACGAAAGACCAATAAATATCCAGAGGGTATGTATGATACTTGGACTGAAGAAGAAAAAGCCGAAAGTGATTACATAAATAAAGAATTAAGCGAGATAATTGATGGTTACAATAAATTAAGAAAACGCACGAACAAGCTTATGGTTGATAATCACTGGAAAGTAAAAACCATCATTTCTGAAATATATAATCTCGACAACGAACAAATAAGCTATATTGAAACTCTTTTCAATCCTAAATATAAAGATACGGTTAGTTTTCTAAAATCTATGGCTGACTTTGATATGTGTAAGGTTTGGGATTACCACGATGAAGAATTAAACCCAGCGAACAAGGGCGAAGAAATCATTTACTTAAACAAAAGACGGCAACTTTTTCTAAACGCTTACCCAGTAGGTATTTTTATACACCCTAAAGCATCAAAGAGGGATGTTTTAGATTTTATAGAGAAAAAATGGTACTGGATTGAAAACAATTTCTTGCGTACTTACGCCGAAAAAAAGTTGAAATATGGGAAAAGAAAATACGACCAAAAAATGCTTGATTTCCTATGGAATAACAGGTTTTTGTCTTCAAAAAAATTGAAAGAAAAGCTAGATGAGCAATTTCCCAAAAACGGCTTGGTTTATTATGAAATAATCAAAATACTCCAATTAGAAAAGACAAAACGATTAGGAAGTTTATCGTAGGTCGTTTAGTTCTTATATTCTGATTTACATAAAAAGTAACCTGTAGACATAACCTACGGGTTATTTTTATGCAGGAAAATAGCAAGGAAAAACAAGAGGAAAATCCAAAGATGTTGGATTTATCGCCTGAAGACAAACGCAACCTCGTTGGTTTCTTTGCCTTACTCATAAAGGTCGATAAGCGAGTAAATCCTGCACTTTATCAACCTAAGAAAACCTAAGATTATGATTGATACAATATGCCTTTTAATCCCCAAAGAGAGAATGGTCTATCTTTCGGGAGTAGCTAGCTGGGAGTTATATTCCAAAACAGACCAATACGCAAAGTTCGTTAGAAATCCAAGTAAAGCAGAAAAAGAAACTGGTAAATACTTCCCTCGACTAACTGGCTATAAACGCCAATTCTCACAGGAAGCAAATGTGCGAATGGAGTTTTCCGTCCCAAAGCTACTTTTTCTGAATAACTTAGACGAGCTTGAAGATAAGGATTTCTCGCAAGTAATTGATGTGCTTCAAGATAGATTAAGAACTATGGGTGTTATCGTTACGAAATCAGTTCTGCAAAATGCACAAGTAAGCTCAGTTCACTTCTCAAAGAACATAAAACTTGAGGACGGCTACACGGCAAACCATCTCATTAACGAAATGAATAAAGTAAACCTTCGCAAGAGCTTTGATTTTGCTCGCTCTCGCTATATCAATGACGGACAAAGTTTATATGCTCATACGACATCACACCAGCTTGTTATTTATGACAAAGTTGCTGATTTAGGTAAAGACAAAAAACGAGCCATAGACAAAGACCAACCGCTTTACCAGAGAAGTTTATTTAGTGAGCTGTCTAAGGATGAGCTTATAGAGATTATTAGGTTTGAAGTTCGATTGAGCCATAAACCAAAAATGAATAAGGTTCTTGAAGATTTAGGTTATAAGAAAAACCCAGTTTTCAAAGATGTGTTCAATTCCGAAATGGGTAAGAAAGTAGTCAATGATTATTGGAAAAAACTTATTAAAGAACGCAATCTCGGTTTGTTCTCAATAAACTTGAGCTTGAAAGATATACTGCGAACTATTTATTTAGCAAACAAAAAAATAAAACCAAACAGAGCAATATACCTTCTTGGTTTGTTTATGCTCTGCAAAGACGAAAACGGAATGAGAGAATTGCGTTCAATAGTCAATAAAAGGTCGCACGACAGAACTTGGTACAGAATTGCGAAGGATATGCAGGAAGCAAGTGAGGTAATTACTAAAAACAAACTCCGTGATTGGGTAACGCAGATAGACAGAAACCTTGACGAGTTCAAGCCATATAGACATAAAAAGTTGTCCACTGATACAAAAGTTGCTATGTAAAGCGGTGTAAAGTATAATTACAAGGTATAACTGAAGTCAAAATTATGAAAGAAAAAGATTTCTACAAAGCAGAAGACCTCGCAAAGTTATTGGATGTGAACATAATGACCATTTATCGCTACATCAAAGCTGGTCGTCTGAAAGCACACAAAATCGGTCGTGATTTTAGAATTGCAAAAAACGAGTTTGATGCTTTTCTAAAAAAAGTAAGTACAAAATAAATCTATGACCGAAAAAGAATTACTACAACAAAAAGAAAACCATATTACCAAACTTCAAAAGGAAGTTGATAAGCTAAAAAAATCCATCAAGAAAGAGAAGTATGGTCTAGTTTGGTATCCAGTACCCGAAGCATTTGAAGACGATATTGAAAACAAGCTACCGATATTGGAAGAATTGAATAATTGTGAAATTAAGGGTAAATCAGAACCAACTCACATATTGATTGAAGGAGATAATTATCATTCTCTTACTTGTCTAAACTATACCCACAAAGGAAAAATAGATTTTGTTTATATTGACCCGCCATACAATACTGGCAAGGATGGATTTCGATATAAAGACAAGAGAATACTTGATGAATATCCTGATGGTGCAGAAGTTCCCGTAGACCATCCTTTTCGACATAGCTATTGGCTTTCATTTATGGCAAAAAGATTGGAATTATCAAAAGACATCCTTTCAGATAAAGGGGTTATCTTTATAAGTATTGATGATAATGAGTTTTCACAACTAAAACTTTTATGCGATGAGATATTTGGCGAAAAGAACTTCGTTCAAAACTTTATGTGGCTTCACGGAAAGGGTAAAAAAGATACTTGGAGTAGAACTCTGCAACAATACATATTGTGTTATGCGAAAGACAAAAATAAACTCGATGGTTGGTCGTTTCTAGCTTCGGCAGATTATGATTTTAAGAACCCTGACAATGACCCACGAGGTGCGTGGTTTTCTGGTAGTGTTTCCTTTTCAGAAGAGCGTTCAAACAAAAAACATAAAAACTACTATGAAATTAGTTCTCCAAGTGGAATAGTTTGGAAAAGACAATGGCAATGTACAAAAGATGAAATGGATGATTATCTAAAAGAAAAGAAAATCTTCTTTGGGTTACCGCCTTCATACGATGCAGTGCCTAGATTAAAGATTTTCCCAGATGATACCTCTGAACAGATACCTCAAAATATAATTGACGGGGTTGGCACTACAAGAGAAGCACAAAAGCATCTTGATGATATGTTCGGGAAAAAAGTTTTCGATTATCCTAAACCAGTCGCTCTCATAAAGTGGTTTTTAGAGAAGGTCATAAAGAAAGATGATGCTATTGTTCTTGATTATTTTGCTGGCTCTGGAACGACAGCAGAAGCCGTTCTTGAGTACAACCAAGAACAAAATAAAAAATGTCAGTTCATTCTTGTGACGAATGATGAGGGTAAGATAATGAGCGAAGTTTGTTATCCAAGAATAAAAAAGATAAATAGTAAGTTTAATGTGCCAGTAAAATACTATAAGAATAGCTTTGTAGGGAAACATAACATCCTTGATGCTGATGACAAAGATAAAATCCAACTTGCTCATCACGCAGGTGAAATGCTTGCAATAGCAGAAAATACGCTCGACCAAGTAAAGAAAAATGATTATTGGCAGTTGTTTGAAAACAAAGACAGAATGACTGCTGTGTACTTCAGAGAAGAACAGGATGAGATTGATGATTTTATTGAGGAAGTTCTGAAACTAAAGAAGCCCGTAACTGTTTATATGTTTAGCTGGGAAGAAAAGATTGATATTACAGAGTTTGAAGACAGTTCAACAATAAACTTAAAGACAATACCGCAACCTATACTTGAGATATACAAACAGATTTACAACATTATTTAGCTATGAAGACATTTAATCCACTACAATTTCAGAAAAATGCCGTAGCAAACCTAACCGAAGGGTTTGTTGAGCTATGGAAAAAACAAGGCAGACAACTACCTCTTGTTTTTAAGTCCCCAACAGGAAGCGGTAAAACATTTATGACTTCCTTGTTCGTTCGTGGATTAAACCATACTCCACAATGGAAAGAAGACAAGGCGTTCATTTGGATTACCTTCAATGATGACTTGGCAATGCAAAGCAAAAACAAGTTTATTGAGTATTTTGAAAACACCATTGAAAATAAACCGCTCACTGTTGCGGACATCAATCAAGGGAAATTATATCCAAACGATATTCTGTTTTTGAACTGGCAGAAAGTAGTCGCAAAGAGTGCTGAAACTAGATTGCTCCGCCGACCTGAAGATGAAGAATGGATAAAAGAAAAGGGTAAATACTTTGAAGATGTTATTGAACAAACCCAAGCGGACGGCAGAGAGATTATTCTGATTATTGATGAAGCTCACAAAAACAAGGATACAAAATTAGCAAAGGATATTATTGATAAAATCAATCCTAAAGTTATTGTCCATATAACAGCTACACCAAATGAAAAGGACGAACTTGAAGCACGCCGAATGGGTAGTTTTATTGAAGTGCCAAGAGAAGAAGTTGTAGAACAAGGTTTGATTAAGGAAGCAATCGTAACTCAAACCGAAGAAGATTTTGAGGGTCTAAAAGGCAAAGACCTTGATAAAACTTTGCTTGAAATCGGAATGAAAAAACGAGAGGAATTGAGAGCAGAACTTCAAGCTTTAGGTAAAGACATCAATCCATTGATGCTTATACAACTTCCAAATGACGATAGTAAGCTCATAGAAAAAGGTGAACAAAAGAAAGAAGATATTGTTACCGAGTATCTACTAAAAATGAAAGTACCTGAACACAAAATTGCTAAATGGTTTGATAAACATCCTCGCCCAGATGGACTTGAAGACAACGATGATGACCACGATTTTCTTCTGTTCAAACAGACCGCAGGCACTGGCTGGGACTGTCCTCGTGCTTCGGTTTTAGTAATGTTTCGAGAAATACAATCAAACACATTTTATACTCAAACAGTTGGTCGTATTTTAAGAATGCCTGAACCGCAAGCAAAAGAAGATTATAAAAATAATCCTAGCTTGCGACTTGGTTTTCTATACACAAACTACAAACGAAAAGAGGTTGAAATACCAGACGAAAATCCTAAAAACCAACCACTTACTCAAACTGCAAAAAGAAAGAAAGGTATTGAAAACATAGAACTTCCTTCTGATTATTTATCCCGCATAGATTACGGGGACATTAGAGTTTCTTCAAAGTTTCAACAGGTATTTAAGGATGAACTAAATAAACACTTTGGAATTACTGCAAACGACATTTTAGGAAAAGCGGAAGCTAAACTGAAAAAAGCTGGGCTAGATTTAAGCGATAGCTTAGTAAATGAGGTTGTTGCAAATGCTCGCTTTGAGGACTATGACAACCTAGCTTTTGATTTTAAGAGAAAAGGTAGTGATGTTTCTTTGGAAATGTCTGTAAGCGACATAGAAAAAACCTTCAATTATCTCTGTTACCAACTATTAAAAGAACAAGAAGATGAACAGGCAAAATACTCTAACATTGCCCGCTCTTGGTCTGTACTGAAACAGGCACTTAGAGTTTGGTTTAAGACAGTATTACAAGATGACCATATTTTTTGGTACAAGGTTTTTATTAAAGATATTCGCAAAGGTGCAGAGAGTAAGTTTAGACCAGCGATTACAAAAGCCCTTCGTGCGTACAAGCCAATTTCAGACAGCTTGCTAGTTGAGAAGAAAAAGAAAGTTGAAGAAAAAGAAGCATATACTTTTACAATACAAGAAGAATATCAGTACCCAGAAACTTATAAGGCAGTATCACAAAAGTTGTATGCACTCGATAAGTTTTATCTTCTTGAAGATTATAATGGTCGCAAAAATGAGATAGCGTTCGTAGAGTACTTAGAAAAAAAGAAAGGTAAGATTGATTGGTGGTTTAAGAATGGAAATCAAGGTAAAAAGTATTTAGGTATTAAGTACAAGAACTCATCTACAAAAGAAGAAGATTTATTCTACCCTGACTGGATAATTCGCTTTTCTGATGGTCGTATAGGTATTTTTGACACAAAGGATGGCACAACATTATTTGAAATGAATACACCTGAAAAAGCAAATGCTTTACAGGCAAAGCTCAAACAATTTGGTAAAAAATATGTAGGCGGTATTGTTACCAAAGAAGCACAGGTCTGGTACTACAATGATAGCTCGAAGTACTCGTTTAAGGATGGACAATCGGTAAACGATAGTAAGGATTGGAAACCATTTGAAAAACTATTTTAATTTTATGAAAGCAATAATCGTAGCAAGAGTATCAACAGACGAACAAAAAGAGAACTCTCCTGATGCTCAACTTTTTAGAATGCAAGGTTATTGCGAGCGTAATGATTACATTGTTATCAAAACTTTTAGCTTCGTAGAAAGTGCATATAAAACCAAGAGAGATGAATTTGATAATATCATCGAATACATTGAGGGATGTATAAAGAAGAAAGAAAAAATTGCTGTATGTTTTGATAAAGTAGACCGTCTTTCAAGAAACATTTTTGATAAGCGTGTAGCTTTGCTATATGAAAAAGCGGTAAACAACGAGATAGAACTTCACTTCGTTTCTGACGGACAAGTTATAAACGACAAGATGAATGCAGGCGACAAGTTTGCTTTTGGAATGAAGTTAGGGCTTTCGAAGTACTACTCTGATGCGATTAGCGACAATGTAAAGCGTACCTTTGAACAGAAGCGAAGAAATGGCGAATGGACAGGTGCAGTTCGTCTGGGTTATCTAAATATACCTTTAGACCTTGAAAAAAGATTGCGTAAAGATATTGTTATTGACCCAGAACGCAGTCATTTGGTTATAAAAATGTTTGAGATGTATGCTACTGGAAATTACTCACTGGAAACTATCCGAAAAGAAGTTACTACTTTAGGATTGCGAAGTTTGAAGGGCTACAAACTATCAAAGAGCTGTATTGAAAACATACTCAAAGACCCTTTTTACTGCGGTACGGCTGTTTCTAAGAAATACAATCAAACTTGGACACATAAATATCCTCGCCTGATTACAAGGGAGCTTTTTGATAAATGCCAAGAGATAAGAGAAGGTAAAAACCGCAAGCACTCAAAGTTTGTTTCAAGAGAGTTTATTTTCAAAGGACTACTAACTTGTAAAAATTGTGGTTGTTTAATGACCCCTGAAATTAAGACCAAGAAAAGCGGACTGACCTTTATCTACTACTCCTGCACTAATTCCAAAGGTATATGCCAACGCCAATATGTACCTGAAAAGGCACTTCTAAAGCCCGTGTACGAGGTTTTAGAGCGGTTTGAGGGCATAACAGAGGAAACCCAGAATACAATTGTCAAAGAGCTAAGGGAAACCACAGAAGCCGAAGTAGCTTTTTATAAGGCACAAGTAAACCGCATCAGAACAGAACACGACCAGTTGAAAGAAAAAGATAACCGACTGCTTGAAATGTACCTAGATGCAGACAAGAGTATTACTAAGGACATTTATGACAAAAAGCATCAAGAGTATGCAGATAAAATACAGCTCTTGGAAATTGAACTTTCTGAACACACAAAAGCTGATTATGATTACCAAACCACTGTAGCTGTTGTGCTTTCTGTCGCTCGCCGTGCAAAGACAATTTTTGAAAGTTCTGAACCGCACGAAAAAAGAGCATTTTTGAACTATCTACTTCAGAACCCGACCGTAAATGCAAAAAACCTAGAGTTTACAATGCGTTCTCCATTTAATTTAGTACTAGAACTAGCAAGTAGTCCTAACTGGCTCCGCGGGTTGGATTCGAACCAACGACCAATCGCTTAACAGGCGACTGCGCTACCGCTGCGCCACCGCGGAATGATTTTGTAAAAACTGCCTAGGTAAGACAGATTCTACATTGAGCATTCTAGCAGAAAAGGGCCGTGTTAGGCAATATGGATGGATTTCTGTGAAGCTCATAGCCACGGAGGGTTTTATTTGCTAGAATATAAGAGATTAAAATAATTAAAAAACAATGGCAAAAAGAGCAACCGGTGTGGGTAATAACAAAAAGTCGCGTTCGCGCAAAACCAAAAAGCGTCTGGCGATCAAAAGCCAGAAGCTTGCTATGCGAAAGCAGAAGTAATCGTGAAAGAAAAGAAAGTTTATAAATACGAAAGATACGTAGGGCTTGCGGTCATCATATTGCTTTTGGCCGGTTTTGCTTATGGTGGTTTTGAGTATTCCAACCTAAAGAAAGGTTTGGCCATGACCGAATCCGAACTCGCCGATACAACCGCAAGGTTTAACGCACTGCAGGAAGAGAGAGATTATATTTATGAAAACTTGCTTTCCGAGCAGGCCAAGAATAGTCTGTTCGAAAACCAAATCAAAGAAATTGCCGGCACAGTCGGCACGCTCGACAAGCTTTCCAAAACAGACAAAGAGCTTTTGCAAAAATATTCGCGCGTCTACTTTCTAAACGAGCATTATGTGCCGGAGTCGCTTGCGACCGTCACACCGCAATATGTTTTTGAAGAAGGTAGGGTTGCTGAAGTCCACTCGAAGGTTCTGCCATTTTTGGAAGAGATGCTCAAAGAGGCCGAAGCCCAAGACTTGCCCATCAGAATTGTTTCGGCCTACCGCTCTTTTGACGAGCAAGTTTCTCTCAAGGGTAAATATCTAGTAACTTATGGCTCCGGAGCGAACCGTTTTTCGGCCGATCAGGGCTACTCCGAGCACCAACTTGGCACGACAGTCGATTTGACGACAGTCAAGCTTGGCGCCAACTTTACCCAGTTTGGTGAGACCGAGGCGTTCAAGTGGCTCAGAGAAAATGCTTACAAATACGGCTTCATACTTTCTTATCCAGAAAATAATTCTTACTATCAATACGAACCTTGGCACTGGCGCTATGTCGGTAAAAAGTTAGCTTTGCGACTCCACAACGAAGGCGAGAGTTTTTATGATGTCGATCAGCGGGTGATTGATAACTACCTCATTTCTATTTTTGATTGACCATAACCAAAAACCAAAAGCGCCCCGTCTCTAACGGAAGCGCTTTTGGTTCTCCGGTTTTGCTTGAGAGATCAACCCCCTGTTTTTTTATATTTTTACTCCTGATTTTGGGAGCTCATAACATCCCAATTATACGCGGAGTTTTTTTGTTTATTCAGTGGAGGTCTCTCAATTACCGTTGGTTAAATTTTCCAGCGATTTGAGCTAGATGTCAATAGACTGAGGTGTAAATATTCGGGGATTATTTGTGGATAGCTTGGGGAATAATCTGCCCTAACCCTGGTACACTTACTCTGGAGCAGTTTTTTGAATTTTTAGGGCAAAGGAGTCCCTACGATGTTAGTTCTTAGCTTTCTTGCGTCGGTTTTTGGGGTTATTTCACAGCACCCCATCATCTACATTTTAGTCACTGGGCACATGACTACTGAGGCGGTGACGATTTATCTGCACCGCAATCAAACTCACAGGTCTGTTTTGCTCAAACCGTGGGTGGAACACATCTTTCGTTTTTGGCTCTGGATGTTCACGGGTATAAACACCAGGGAGTGGGTTTGCGTTCATCGCAAACATCACCAGTTTGCTGACGAAGTTGGAGACCCACATTCCCCGCAAAGGCAAGGAATCTTTCATATTCTTTTTGGAGGAGTGTGGTACTACTGGAAAGAGTGTCGTAACAGTGAGACACTTGAGAAGTATGGTTTGCGAACCTTACCCAAGGATTGGATGGAGCAACACGTCTACGCCAGTTTCAAATCGTGGGGGTTGTTTATTCTCCTCGGCATCAACATTCTCTTTTTTGGTTGGTGGGGAATTCTGGTGTGGGGAGTGCAAATGCTTTGGATCCCACTTTTTGCAGCGGGTGTCCTGAATGGCCTCGGCCACTATTTCGGGTATCGTAATTTCGATACCAAAGACTACTCGCGCAACATCCACATCTTTGCGTGGGTGCCGACCCTGTTCTTCATCTTCACGGGTGGCGAAGAGTACCATAACAATCACCACAGGAGTGTGGGCTCGCCGAAGTTCTCGGCAAAGTGGTGGGAGTGCGACATTAGTTGGTTGTATCTGCGGGTGCTTGAATGTTTTGGCCTCGCGGAACTGAAGGCTATTCGGGTCAAATAGCACGGACGAAGGTAGTAGGACGACAAACACATGACCGCAAGGGCTCGAGAGAGACTTGCGGTCACAATTTTGCCTATTTGGAAAGAGCGGAGTATAATTTGGGTATGTTAAACATCAACACAAAATCCACGAATATAAGTCTAACCTCGGCGATCGAGGATTATATTTCAAAGAGGCTAAATGGGTTAGAGAAATTTATTAAAAATGTTGACGAAGCCTTGGTTAATGTAGAGGTGGGCAAAATTACTCGTCACCACAAGCAGGGCAACGTCTTCAAGGCTGAAATCCACATCAAACTTCCGGGCGAAGAATTTTATGCTACAGTAGAGAAGGATGATTTGTATGCGGCCATAGACGAAGTCCGAGATGAGCTGGTCCGCAATATGACATCGAGGCGCAAGCGAGCACTCAAACTTTTACGTCGAGGCAGTCAGAGGATCAAAGAATTTATCAAAGGTTTTAGAAAATAGTTTAACAATTAATAATTTTTTAAAGTTCAATTATATGGAAAATACAGATCAAAATATTGGCCCAGTTGCTTCTGGTTTGGTGCTGCTAGCAGCGGTGCTCTTTACTACCAATGTCTATCTGACCTACTCAGCCGAGCAGGAGCAAGTCGTTTATGACGAGGCAAATACCGCTTACGAACAAGCTGCTTCGGTTATGCTTGGGGTTAGAGCCATGAAAGCCCAGGTTCAGGCTTCGACTACAGAGGAAGTTGTTGAAGAAGAAGTAAAAGCTGATTTGCAATAGTTTAAAGACCTCTCAAAAAATCTGTAAAAGGCATTTCTTTTTTGCCTTCGGGGACGACTCGCAAAATTTTGAGCGAGTCGTTTTCGATCTCGGCTTCTTTGATCGTGATGCGCTTTTGCTGGTGGAAAAAGTAGGTCCCAGGCCAACCCTCGTAAGCCTTGATCTTGAGCAATGCTTTTCTGGCTTCCAAACCCTGAGGTGGGTTTGAAATGTCGAAGGTTATTTGGCCGTCTGTTTTGGAAATTTTGTTGCAATAAGTTGCTTGGGCTTCGTTTTGTATAACGGGGTCGATCATGCCCGAAAGCCACTCGGGCAAAATATGCACAAAAAGTCTGGCGCCTTCTTTGGCCAAAATCTTTTCGAGCTCTATACGACCGATGACCTCACCTCGTTCGAGCCTGAGGGCTCTCAGAGCCTGAACGGCCCCTACCCCTCTCCTTGCGAAGGAGAGGGGAGAAAGAGTATCTGTTTTCTCCTGCTCCTCATTTAATGTAAAGGGGGTTATTCTTTTTTGTATTACAATCGGTCCAGCGTCCATCTCTTCGACAATTTCCATTATGGTTACGCCGATCTCTTTTTCGTCGTTCAGAATCTGGGCTTGGATAGGTGAGGCTCCACGATATTTGGGCAAGAGCGAGGGATGGATGTTTAAAGTTTTTCTTTCGGGAATTTCAAAAATTTCTTTGGGAATAATTTTGCCGTAGGAAGCGACTAGGAAGAGCTTGGAGCTAAGAGCTTGGAGCTTAGAGTTTAGATCAGCGTTATTTTTTAATTTGGCTGGGTCAAGGACATCTACTCCATTCTCTTGGGCCCATATCTTGACAGGGGTCGGGGTAAGCACGAGTTTGCGACCGACCGGCTTGTCTGGGGTTGTGATGATGAGAGAAGGAATGAGTCCGTGAAGTTTAAGCTCGTCTAGGACGTATACACTAAACTCCGAAGATCCAAAAAAAACAAATTTTATTTTTTCTGCTTGATTCATAATTCTCGAATCTTAATTCTGTTTTTGCGGGGGCATTTCTTTCAGAGCCTTGGCTTTGTCTGTGAAGAGCACGCCATTTAGGTGGTCCATCTCGTGTTGGAAGACTTGAGCCAAGAGTCCAGAACCACCATAAGTGAAGGCTCGGCCTTGCTCGTTATAAGCGCGGACCTTGGCCTTTTCGGCGCGTTCGACTTTGCCATAGAGCCAACGCACCGAAAGGCAACCTTCTTCGACACTCTGCTTTTTTTTGGAAAGGCTGACAATCTCGGGATTGATGAAGATCATATCTTCTTCTTTGCCGGTTGAGAGACCTTGATCTTTGTCTTCGAGTTCAAAAATTCTTTTGGAAACAACAAAGATACGCAAACTCTCGCCGATTTGTGGGGCGGCGATGGCTACTCCGTCCTCTTCGGCTTCGAGCGCTTTCTGCATTCTCCTGATAATGGTGTTTATTTTGCGACTGCCGATTTCTTCGATCGGCACTGGGCTAGCCGTCTCGCGCAGGACGGGATGCTCTCTTTGGATTATCGCTCCAGCCTTGGCCGGAGGGCTCGGATCTTTCTTTTCGGTCTTTTTTGCCATACTCCCAATTTATCACGTTTTTGACCTGCTTTCCATAAATTACACCCGCCTCTTTGGCGGATATTACACCACACGAAAAAAGCCAAGGGGCACCCTTGACACTTTTGTTGAGTTAAATAAACAAAAAGCTCGTGCACACCGCTTTGGGGCGGATGTGCACGAGGTGTGTGAAGTACGCGGACGAGAATCAATTGGCCGGCCAAGCACGGACGATGCCTTCCAGAATGTCGTGCATCATACCACGACCGCCACACATGCCGGTGACGACGACCGCCTCGATTTCTTTCCTTTCGAGCATCGGGGTGAGGGTGTGGGTCTTGTGCCGGATATCGCAATCACAGGTTGTGATTACGATTTTGGCGGTCGGATTGTCCGCTTTAATTTTGCGGGCCATCTCGACCGCTTCGCTGAATGCCGATAGGCCGGCGTAGACGATGGCGAGAAACTCGCCTTCCTGAGTTTCGATTTTGAGAGAGCTTTCGAGTTCTCTCTGGACTTGTCGCCCCTGCTCGCGCATGGTTATCGAACCAAGGCTACGCATACTTGGGTCCGGCGCCATAAGTGCCGGAAGCACAAATGGCGAGTATTCAAGGTGTCCGCTCTGAACTTTAATAGAGAGGCCATCCTTGCCGGTGTCGACATCTCCGTCGTACCCATTCACCGTGTTGTAGGTGGCGAACAGTACGTTGAGTCGATTGGTGCCATTGATGAGGGCAGGAATGCCCGTGGAAACGAACTCGGGTACTTGGTAAAACATAGTGTTCCCTCCGCTAAGTAGTATAAGATATGTATATTATATTGTCAAGACCTACAAAAGGTTTTCGGGGTTGATCTTGATTTCGAAGTGGGGCGGTAGGGTAGAAAGGATTTGGCTAAGTCGAGCGTTAGGATAATCTTCCTCGCGGATTTTGAGGACGGCGTTGACGGCTGTCGGTTTGCCCTTTTTCTCGTGGATAGAGGAGAAGATGGTCGGCTCGAATTCGGTGAGTAGAGTTTTTAGCTTGGTCATCTCGCGGTTGACGCTCTCGCGCTGACCGCGCAGAGTAATTTTGACGAAAACGGCAAAAGGTGGGTAGTTGAGGCTCTGTCTTTCCTCGATCTCTTCGCGATAAAAGTCGGTTAGGTTGCCAGACAGAGCCAAAGATAAAACCGAATCTTCTTTGTTGCGACTTTGGACCAAAAGTTTTTCGCGAGTTATGTTGCGTGCCTCGGTGATGATTCGAAAGATTCTTTCTCTAATTCTAAAATCAGGAATGGCAAAGAGCGAATCGATCGAAGCGATGGCAGTGGTCTGGACCTTTTTGCGAAAATAAGTGAAGGCCATTTCGGTGCCGACCAAGATGTGGCCCCGGCCGCTTTCGAAGTCGCTCATTATACCTCGGGCTTTGAGGTTGGTGGTGGCGACGTCGCCATGAAGCTCAAAGATTCGAGCCTTTTTTTGAAGTTCTGGCAAAGAATTGCGCAACTCATCGGCGATTCGGTCAGTGCCGGCGCCGAGCGGTATCAGGTTCCAACTCTGACAAACTTGGCAAAGCTCGCTTGAGTCGCGGACTTCGCCACATTGGTGACATTTGAAAATATTTTGTTCTTTGGCTTTGTGCAAGACCATTGGCGAATCGCAGTTGTGGCAAGACAGACGATGACCGCAGTCGCGACAGACGATGATTGGGGCAAGGCCCTTTCTTGAAGCAAAGATAAAGACATTGCCTCCAATATCTAATGTTTCTCGAACTTCTTGCAAAAGCCGGGGCGAGAGGGCTTGCCATTCGGTTTTGGGAGAATCCTCAGTTATTTTGGGTTTAGCTTTGGTTAGATCTATTATCTCTGATTTGGCTTCGGATTGCAGACGCCATTTGACCGTCTCGAACTCGGAGAGGTTTTTTTCTTTGTGACGCCAAAGGCTTTTGATACTCAAAACCGAATCGCCCAAAATGACTCGGCTGGCTATCTTGGTTCCAAATTTTTCGGCGAAGAAGCGTAGATCAAAAAACGGTCGAGCCAGGGTCTGCCAACCCCGATTGTTTTCTTCTTCGATGATGATGGTGCCCCAATCAGGGCGTGGCAGACAAAGCCAAGGAGTGGTGGCGATGACCAGCACCGGATGTTTGAGGTTTAGAGCTTGGCGGAGGTTCTTTTGGATTTCATTTTTGGTCATTGCGCTATGCAAGACCACGACATAAGGTTCGATCCCGCGTTCGATTTTGGTCTTGGCGCGTTCGATACTTTCGTTTTGGGGTAGGCAAAGAAAAACCGATTTTTTGGTCGCAAAATCTTCTCTGACCAAGGCGCGATAATGAGCAAAACGATCTTCGTTTTCGGTCTGCAAAGCCGAAGCCTCGACTCGGGTTTGGCTTTTGGCGATTGCAAGGTTTTCTTCATTTTTCTTTTCGATTGCAAGCCATTTTGGGTTTTGCAAAATTACGGCTGGCAACAATTGGTCGAGTAGAGCGCCTTCGGTCGTCGAAAAATACAAAGCGGTTTCTTCGCAGGCTTGTATGAATTCCGGACTTAGGAAACGCATCGACCAAAGCGACTCAATTTTTTTCAGTGCAAAGCCGGCTTGGCGGATTTCGGTCTTGTGTTGGTCGGCGCGCTTGCTCTCTAAAACCAAAGCGAGTTTGGTTTGGTTTCTAATCGGCACTTTGACGATTGAGCCCGGCGCGAAAGCTTGAGCCGAAAAGTAGCTCAATTTTTCTTTGTTGACCTTGGTGATCGGCAGACACTCGATGATAAACATACTATAAGTAAAATCGAGAAAGCCGAAAGGCGCAAGCTCGGGCCCGGTTGAAAAAGTTGGTCGGGGCGAGTATATTTAAGGCGATGTCTTTTTTCTCCAAAAAATTAGGGATCGATTTGGGCACAGCCAATACCTTGGTTTTTATACCGGGCAAGGGGGTGGTGCTCAACGAGCCTTCGGTTGTGGCGGTTTCGGTCGAAGACAACAAAATCTTGGCTGTCGGCAACGACGCAAAGACAATGATTGGTCGGACGCCGGAGGCGATTATAGCTTATCGGCCGATGAAAGACGGTGTGATCGCCGATTATAAAGTGACCGAGGCAATGCTGCGCTATTATATGCGCAAAGCTCTTGGTCCGATGAATTTTATAAAACCAGAAGTTTTGATTTCGGTGCCGGCCGGCGTAACCTCGACCGAGCGTCGAGCTGTGATCGAAGCGGCCATCAAAGCCGGCGCACGCAACGCTTTTGTAATCAAAGAGCCGATTTTGGCGGCGATTGGCGCCGGTATCCCGATCTATGAAGCCAAGGGTCATATGATTGCCGATATCGGTGGTGGCACGACCGATGTTGCGGTCATCTCGCTTGGAGGCATCGTCTCATCGACGAGTGTCAAATGTGCCGGCAACCGGATCGATCAGTCGATTGCCGAATATGTAAAGAAAACTTTCAATTTGGCGATTGGCGACAAAATGGCCGAAGACGTCAAAATCCAGATTGGTTCGGCTTTGCCGCTCGATGAAGAATTGGCGATGAATGTCAAAGGTCGCGATCTTATTACTGGGTTGCCTCGCTCGGTCGAAGTCAAGACCAACGAAATCGTCAAAGCTATTTCCAAAGATCTGCGCGAGATGATCAAGGCAATGAAAGATGTGCTCCAAGAAACTCCACCCGAACTGGCTTCCGATATTATCGATCAGGGTATCATTATGACCGGTGGTACTTCCAATCTGCGCAATTTCCCAGAACTGGTCTTGCGCCGAGTCGGAGTCAAGGCGATTCTGGCCAAAGATTCGCTCTTCTGTGTAGCCAAGGGCACTGGCGTGGCGCTCGAACATCTCGACGCTTACAAACGAATGGCAGTAGCCAAAAGATAAAATCAAAATGCTCAAATCGAAGTTTCAAATTTTGGATTGGTCTCTTTTGCCCCAAACCAATATCGTGCTTGGTGGCGCGGGTGCTTTGGAAATTTTGAAGGCCGGACTCGAGGAAGCTGGTTTTGCTGTTCGGGCCAACCCGGATTATCTTGAACGAGAGGTTGGGGCTCTGGGTATCGATGAGGCGCGTGAACTGGCGCGTTGGGCCGACCTCAAGCCGATTGCAGGTCAGAGAAAGATTGCAGTCTGGCTTGCTGGTAGCTTGAACAGCGAGGCTCAGAATGCTCTGCTCAAAACTTTGGAGGAGCCTTTTCCCCATACTTACTTTTTCTTTATTCTACCCAACAAGGGTGGACTTTTACCAACCCTGCTTTCGCGCGCTAGGATGCATCAAGATTTGGCGCGAAGCGAGGTGGCTCTAAAAGCCAGCTCGAATTTTTGGAATCTATCGATTGCCGAAAAGCTCAAGCTAATCAAAAAGCTTTCGGCCGAAGAAGACAAAGAACCCCTGCGGCGTTTGATCAAGAATTTGCCCGAAAAATCGGCGACTGAATTTGATGCGAAGAGGGTTCTTCTTGCCAAGCGCTTTGCTTCTTTGCGCGGGTCCTCACCCAAACTTCTGCTTGAGTGGTTGACGGCCTCGGTTTAACAAAAGAACCAACTTGGTTTATAATTGGGGCATAACAAGATGTTCGATTTTGCCGAAACAAAACAAAAGATCAAGCAGACCGAAGACTGGCTACAGGGTGAGCTTGCTAGTGTCCGCACTGGCCGAGCCACCCCGATCATTCTCGACGCCATTCAAGTCGAAGCTTACGGTTCTAGAATGTCGCTGAAGGAGGTGGCCAATATTGTCGTCGAAGATGTTCGCTCGATTCGAGTCGAACCTTGGGATGCTTCGCTTGGTAAGGCGCTTGAAAAGGCAATCATTGCTTCCAATCTTGGTTTGTCGGTTGCTCCTTTCGAAAAAGGCGTGCGAGTTATTTTCCCCGAGTTGACTTCTGAAAGGCGCGAGCAATTGGCCAAAGTGGTCAAACAAAAACTCGAAGAAGCGCGGGTGGCTCTGCGTCTACAGAGAGAAAAGGCTTGGAGCGAAGTCCAAGAAAAAGAGAAAAAAGGCGGTATGGGCGAGGACGACAAATTCCGACTCAAAGACGAATTGCAAAAATATATAGACGAGGCTAACAAGAAAATCGAAGAGCTGGCAGAAAAGAAAATAAGCGAAATCCGAGGCTCATGACCATTCTAATTTTCATCATCATTTTGGGTGTGCTGGTTTTGGTGCACGAACTTGGACACTTTCTTTTTGCCAAGAAAGCAGGTGTCAGAGTCGAGGAATTTGGTTTTGGTTATCCACCCAGGGCTTTGACCTTGGGTTTTTGGCGCGGGACAAGAGTTTCTCTAAACTGGATTCCCTTTGGTGGCTTTGTAAAAATATTTGGCGAAAATTATGATGCAGCTTCTCAGCCAGAGAAAGCTTATGCTCAAAAAGTCCTCGGGTCGCCTGCTTCGCGGCTCAACCAGACTTTTTTCACAGAACTTTCTCCGGCCGGTAAAAGTTTTATCGATGTCTCCAAACCTTGGCAGGCGCTCATACTTTTTGGTGGTGTGCTGTTTAATTTTATTTTTGCTTGGCTACTCTTTTCTTTGAGTTTGATAAGTGGCACACCCGCGCCAGTGGAAAACGATTTTGGTGCCACAGTCCAAGATCCGAAACTTACGATCATTTCGGTTTTGCCCGAGTCGCCGGCAAGTAAGGCTGGTCTCAAATCTGGCGACAGAATAATTGCCGTCGAAAATAGCGAAAGCTCTGTTCCTGAGCTTGATCCGGAGTCAGTTGCCAAATTCGTCAATGCTTCGGCGGAGCCTCTTGATATCAAAATCGAAAGAGGGGAGAAGGCACTAAACTTCGAAGTCTTGCCCGACACTTCACTTATGGAAGGACGCAAGATTATCGGTATCAATATGGACATGGTGGGTACTCTGAGCTTGCCGGTACACAAGGCTCTGGTCGAAGGCGCTCGAACCACGGTCGAACTCACAAGTCTCACTGTCAAAGGTATTCTTGGTTTGATTGCCGGCGCTTTTGTAGGCACTGCTGATCTCTCGCAGGTGACTGGTCCGATCGGTATCGTCGGCCTGGTCGGCGATGCGAGTCGACTCGGGCTTGTCTATTTGGCGACCTTTACGGCGCTTATTTCGATCAACTTGGCAGTTGTAAACCTTTTGCCTTTTCCGGCCCTCGATGGCGGACGCTTGGTTTTTGTCGGTATTGAAGCTCTGACGCGTAGGCGGATCCCAGCCAAAGTCGGCGCTTATGTAAATGGTGTCGGCTTCGCCGTCCTCATCCTCCTCATGCTCGTCATCACCTTCAAAGACATCAAAAATTTGTTTTAGACATATTTACAAACAGAAAACCTCGCAACCGCAGGACGAGGTTTCCTGTTTGTTACGAGGTTAATATTCATTCATTCCCAACGTACTCTTGAAGTACGGTTAAGAATGAATATTTGTAGGTGCTAAAGGCGTATCCACGTAGGATGTCTTTCATTCCGCGATACTCCTCAGTATAACCATAGTTGAAGGAAAAACGATTTGCCCACCAATAGTAGCGAAAGCCTTCAGTCTCCACGAACTTTTGGTAAGCTTTGGGTTCAAACTGCACAAGTTTGCAGTTGTAACCCCGACCTGCAGATGTCATACAGACACGAACTGGTCGGATGTCTACGCGAGACACAAATGTCCACGGAGACGTAAGCCAGAATCCTCCGTGATCCTGTAGGTATAGATCGCCGCTTATCAAGTTGTAAGCAATCCCGACATGCTGGCGGTCCGTAAAATTGACGAATCCGCTGTATAGCAGTAGCAGGATCAATACAAGGAGACTGCAGATTTTAAGCCGACGACTGTTGGTGACAATCTCAGTTCCTTTTATTATTTTTACCAGCCGTCGCGCAGTGTTCATCTGTTCACGGCAGGTGCCGCTCCTTCAACTTTCGCTTCGGTGGGTACTGCCACAATCCCGTTCTTGCGACGCATGTCATCTCGGATCGACAAGAAAGGACAATCCCTTCCTTCGTTTACATTAAACGCGTAGCTCTTGAGGATTTCGTAGACGTTGCCTCCGTTTCCCGCTTCTCTCCCGTGCCAATCTACGAATGTCCCTAGCCCGTCGGGATTGAATTGGACAAGTTTACAATTTAGGACACGAGAGTTTGCGTTCATGCAGACTTGTCCGGGGCGTAGGTCGATCTTGTGAACATCAATTTTCCACGGTGTTGTCACTACCCAACCTGTGCGGTCAAGTTTTGAGATTTTGCCGTCGAATTTATTGTACAAAAAACCCAGCTCGTGGCGGTCCACAAAGTGAACCCAAAAACCAAACCACACAAGGAAGGCCACAAGCGTTAACACCAGTAGGCAAGCTAGGCCTGCCGCGATTTTAGTAAACATGCAATCTCCTTCAAACGGACAGCTAAATCTGGACTGAGTCTCTTAGCATAATAGTACAAACTAGACTGGTTGTCAATATATTGGTAGTTCATAATTTGAGAATATATATCTCCTTGATCCTCAAGGCTAGATTTACTTCCAAAGACATCAAAAATTTGTTTTGATAGAATTAGATTATGACCCCAAAGACAGAACAGAAAAAAATTACTGATCATTATTCTGTTATAACGAAATACTATAAAAAGTTCTGGGACAGATCTTTTAGTCCGGCATTTCATTTTGGGATATACGATAAGCCCGGTTTGAGTAGGGGGGCGGCTCTATCAAACACAAATAGAATTATTGCTGAGATGGTTGGGGTTAAAGAGGGCGACAAAATTCTCGATGCAGGATGTGGCCTGGGCAATAGTAGTATTTTTTTGGGTAAAAATTACAACGTTGATGTTGTAGGTATAAGTATTGTGCCTGAACATATTGAAGAGGCGAGGAAAAATTCTAAAGAATTAAAAAATATTGAATTCTCTTGTGCTGACTATACCTCGACCGGTTTTTCACCAGAAACTTTCGATATCGTTTGGGCCCTTGAAAGCGTTTGTCATGCGGGCGATAAACCAGCTTTTTTGACTGAGGCGCACAGGGTTCTTAGAAAGGGTGGTAAATTGGTGGTTTGTGATGGGTTTTTATCGAAATCAAAAAATGAATTTTCAGAAAAAGATAAGAAAATAATTTTTGATTTTGAAAAAGGTTTTGGTCATCTCAAAATGGTGTCTCTGGCTGAATTTGAAGAGGATGCCAAAAAAGTTGGTTTTAATCTTGTTAATTTTCGAGATTATACAAATGAAACGATGCCAAATTTTAGACTTCTAAGGTTTGGTTGCAAAATCGCTTATCCTTTTATCGGCCTCTTGTCATTGTTTGGATTGGAAAATGGGGATATGCTAAATGTGTTAAGAACAGGATGGCTGCACTATTATGGGGCAAAAAATGGTCTGGCTAAATATGGTATCTTTGTATTTGAGAAAAAATGATTGAACTAGTTTATAGTTTTATATATTCATTTCCATATCTGTCGTGGCATATTATTTTTGTGATCTTTCCATCGATTGCACTGTGGATTATATATTGGTCAGTGGTAAAAGAGTATAAATATTTTCTTTTGAAGATAACCGGACTCTCTTTTTTCTGGGGTTTTATATTTTGCATTGTAGGGAGTGTCTATCTTGATATTTGGTTTTATAAAAAGACCTTGGGGTTATTTTTGTTCGGCTTACCACTCGAAGAATACATGTTCCTGTTGCTAGTGCCGCAATTTTTATCTTTGATCTTTATTCTTATTACCAAAAAATTTTATGATTGACATGCAAAGTCTTTCTTATTTGCTTCTTATACTTTTCTTTTCTGTGCCAGTTATTCTTTATATAGTAATAAACTATCGAGACTTACTGGTTATGTATAAAAAATCAATCTTGGCTTGTGTTGGTTTGAGTGTTTTTCTATTTTTTATTGTCGACACCTCAGCCACTTATTTTTATGCTTGGCAATACGATTATGCTAAAACTTTAAACATCATAATTCATGAGCGCAGTGTTTTAGAAGATTTAATCTGGACTTTACCAGTCTCTTTTGTTCTTGCGGTGGCGGCAGCTTTGGCTCATCATAGACACAAAAACAGTCTCAAAAATAAATATAGTTAAACCCCGGCCCTCTTGGGGGCGGGTCCGCAACCAACATCGGGGCGACAAGGGTCACCCAGAACAGGACAAGGATTTTCATAGATCACCTGTTATATATTAGAGTATAAACTTGAAAAAATGCAAGTTTTTTAATAATGTCTAGATTACCCTGGTACTTTTCCAAATTTCAGCTTTATTTGGTATGATTTAACCTATGCGACAAACACAACTTTTTACCAAGACGCGGCGTGAGGCGCCAGCGGACGAACAGAGCAAAAACGCGCAGATACTTTTGCGTGCCGGTTATATTGAAAAAGAGATGGCCGGGGTCTACGACTATTTGCCACTTGGGTTTAGAGTGATCGAAAAGATCAAGCAAGTAGTGCGCGAAGAGATGAATGCAATCGGCGGACAAGAAATCATAATGAGTTCGCTTCAGCGCAAGGAGCTTTGGGAGAAGACCGACAGATGGAGCGACGAAAAAGTAGACGTCTGGTTTAAGAGCGCGCTCAAAGCTGGGGCCGATGTTGGTTTTGGTTGGTCACACGAAGAGCCAATTACTGATATGATGCGAAACTTCATAACAAGTTTCCGCGATTTGCCGGTTTATACTTACCAATTTCAAACCAAGATGCGCAATGAGCTTCGCGCCAAAAGTGGTATTATGCGCGGGCGCGAGTTTGTAATGAAAGATTTGTATTCTTATTCGCTTGGCGAAAAAGATCACGAAGAATTTTACAAGAAAGTTATCGATGCCTATTTCAAAGTTTTTCAAAGGATTGGGGTGGGTGAAGACACTTTTATAACTTTTGCTTCGGGTGGAGCTTTTACCGAATTTAGTCATGAGTTTCAGACTATTACGGAGGCTGGCGAGGATTTTATTTATATCAACCGCGAGAAGAATATTGCTCTCAACGAAGAGGTTATGAATCCAGCAACTCTCGAAAAGCTGGGTGTTAAGGAAAACGAGTTAGAAAAAGTAAAGACGGCAGAAGTCGGCAATATTTTCAACTTTGGCACGCGCAAGTGTGAAGAGCTTGATTTGTTTTATACCGATAGTGAAGGCCGGAAGGTACCGGTTTGGCTTGGGTCTTATGGTATTGGTATTACGCGTTTGATGGGAGTGGTGGCGGAAAAGAATTCAACCGAAAATTCTTTGGTTTGGCCCGAGGCGATTGCGCCATTTAAATATCATTTAGTTGAGATTATTTCGAGTAAGCCAGAGGTGAGAGCGCTGGCCGAAAAAGTTTATCAAATGCTTGGTCCAGAAAATGTGCTTTATGATGATCGCGATCTGCGCGCGGGCGAAAAGTTTGCCGATGCCGACCTTCTTGGTATGCCTTGGCAGATAGTAGTGAGCGAGAAGACTTTGTCCGAAAACAAAGTAGAACTCAAAGATCGAAGAACGGGCGAGACAAAACTTGTAGAACCTCAAACCCTAGTCTAAACAAGGGAAAGACGAAAAAGCTTTTTTGTGGTAGATTATCTACCATGAAAATCAAGAAAATCGAGGAATGGAAGGCGCTTCTGCGCAATGATGTCGGTATCGACTTGGGCACGGCCAATACCTTGGTTTATGTCAAAGGCAAAGGCATTATTATAAATGAACCTTCGGTGGTGGCCGTCAACCAAAAAACCGGCCAAGTAGTTGCGGTTGGTAAGGATGCCAAAAATATGTTGGGCCGGACACCGCCACACATTGTGGCTGTACGTCCGATTGTTGATGGGGTGATCTCTGATTTCGAAGTGACCGAAGAGATGTTGCATTATCTGCTTGGCAAGGTTCAGGCTGTCTCCAAAAAGTTTCTTGGCCCGCGCGTGGTGGTCGGGGTGCCTTCGGGTATTACCAATGTCGAGACGCGCGCGGTGCGCGATGCGACTCGCAACGCTGGCGCGAGCGAGGTTCATATTGTCGAAGAACCAATGGCCTCGGCCATCGGAATGCATTTGCCGATTAATGAGCCAGTTGGCAATATGGTCATCGACATTGGCGGTGGTACGGCCGATATCGCTGTTATTTCTCTTGGCGGGGTAGTGCGTTCCAAGAATGTTCGGATCGCCGGCGATAAGCTCAACACCGACATTGCTTCTTATGTCCGAAGTGAATTCAAAATTGTGATTGGCGAAAAGACGGCCGAAAGTGTCAAGATTTCGACCACGGCTTTGATTGCTGGCGAAGTGCCGCTCGAATCGCGAGCGCGCGGTCGCGATCTGATCAGTGGTCTACCCAGGGAGGTGATGATTACAGATTCGGATATCAGAGAGGCTATCTCTGGTTCGATCGAAAGATTGGTCAGTGCCACCAAAGAAGTCTTAGAAACCACTCCGCCCGAAATCCTCTCTGATGTGATGAACCGAGGTATCTATCTTGCTGGTGGGGGCGCTCTGATCAAAGGCTTTGCCGAAGTCTTGCAAGAAGAAATCAAGATTCCGGTTTATGTGGCCGACAATCCGCTAACCTGCGTGGTGCGTGGCACCGGCATCATTCTTGAAAAAATGGATCTCTACAAAGACATCCTTATCAAAGACGAAAATGACATTGCTCCTCAGACATAAAAAATCCGATGGCCACAAATTTTCCAAAATTTTAATTTTAGTTTTGGTTTTACTTTTTGCGATCGTCTTTTCTGTCGGCCGAAGCTCAAAAAACTTTTTTGTTCACTCGATCTCTGGGGTATTTGAGGCCGGAGATGGCTTTTATGGTTTGGTCGGTGTAATGCCGGAATGGTTTGTCTCGCGCTTGACCTTGCTTAGCCAGATTGAAAAGTTGCAAGCAGAAGTTGAGGCTCTGCGTCTGCAAAATCTCGATTCTGAAGCTTTGATTTTTGAAAATCAGAGACTCAAAGCCGAACTTCAAGCAAGGCCGGAGGCCGATTCGTTCTTGGCTGGTATCTTGGCTCGTCCGCCTCAAACCGCTTTTGATACATTGGTAGTCAATTTGGGTTATGAAGATGGAGTCGAGGTTGGGGATTTGGTTTTGGCTTCAGCCAAAACTTTGGTCGGCCAAGTGGTCGAAGTGCGTGCTCGCAGTAGTGTCGTTTGGCTCAATTCTGGTTCGGAGAATAATTTTTTGGGCCTAGTGGTGCGCACAGGTGAGACTGTCGAAGTGGCCGGTATTGGCGGAGGCAATCTCTCGGCTAAAACTCTGAGCGATTTTGATATCAAACCAGGCGATAGCATTGCTCTTTCTGATGGTTCGGGGCGGATTTTGGCTATAGTTGGAGTGGTCGAGAGCGAATCTTCGGGTGGGACCAAGAAAGTCTTGATGTCTCTACCGTTTGATCTTGGGTCGATGCAGTCGGTTTTTATCTTGAAATAAAAATGTTTGGTCTGAAAGAATTGATTTTGCGAATTATTGCCTTTCTGGTTTTTTTGGTTTTGACCGTTTTTTTGGGTTGGTGGTTTTTTGTGCCGTTGCTCCTGCTCTACGCTCTATTTGTTTTTAGACCCTACGAGTTTGTATTTTTGGCCGCGCTTTTGGACCAGCTTTATTATTTCGGTTCTGGTTTTTGGCTCGACCACATCTTGCTCTTGCTCAGTCTTTTGGCTCTTTCTGTAGCTTTACTGATCGAGGATCGGGTCTCTTGGCGCAAATTGTTGTAGAATGAAATTATGATCAATAAAGATATTGCCCCGGATGAGATTTTTATGGATTCAAAAAATCTGCCGGATTTTGATATCAGTCAATTTGAGGGTCGGCTGGAAAAGCCAATCGGCAAAAGAGTCCATCTAATTTTTGGTGGAGTAGCGCTCCTTCTTGCTTTTGTTTTTGTTTTCAAGCTTTGGGATTTGCAGATCGCAAACGGCTCGAGTTTTAGAGAAAGGAGCGAAAACAACAAGCTCAAGCAGAGCCTGCTCTTTGCTCCAAGAGGGGTGATCTACGATCGTCAAGGTGAAAGACTGGCTTGGAATCAGTCGACGACTTCTTTGGAGGTGGCCTTGGAGCGCTTTTATTCGGAAAGTGAGGGCTTGTCTATGGTTTTGGGTTTTCTTAAGTATCCAGCCAAAGACAGCAATGGCTTTTATTACGAAGAAGAATTTACAGCCAAAGACGGGGCCGAGCTCTATTTCAACGAAAGTCTTTCTGGTAGCAATGGTTTGCGCTTGGCCGAAGTTGCAGTCGATAATACTTTGATTTCCGAAAGTGTGGTCAATCCACCGAGAGCTGGTGCTGATGTAGTGCTTTCGATTGATGCAAAGATCCAATCTGAGCTCTACAAAAATATGCGCCAACTTTCGGAGTCGGTCGGTTTCCAAGGTGGAGCTGGAGTAATAATGGATGTGCATTCTGGCGAAATTTTGGCCATGGCGAGTTATCCGGAATATGATTCCAAGGTGATGACCGAAGGCTGGGATCGGGAGCAGATCGCCCTCTTTGATCGGGATCCGCGAAAGCCTTTTTTGAACAGAATACTTTCTGGGCTTTACACACCAGGTTCGATCGTTAAACCTTTTTTGGCTTTTGGCGCACTCGAAGAAGGTATCATCTCGCCTGAAAAGGAAATTGTTAGCACCGGACAATTGGTTGTGCCCAATCCTTACAATCCGGACAAGCCAACAATTTTTCGAGATTGGCGGGCCCATGGTGCAACCAACATGAAGCGGGCCATTGCTGTTTCGAGCGACGTCTACTTTTATCAAATTGGTGGCGGCTTCGGTAGTCAAAGAGGTCTAGGGATCGAGAGAATAAAAAAGTACCTCGAACTTTTTGGTTTTACTCACAAGACTGGTTTCGACAATTCGGTCGAGGCGACTGGCCTTATTCCTGATCCAGTCTGGAAAGAAAAAACTTTTGACGGAGAAGTTTGGCGAGTCGGTGATACCTACAACACCGCAATCGGTCAATACGGAATGCAGATTACCCCGATCCAAGCGGTGGTGGCGGTCTCGGCTTTGGCTAATGGCGGTTTTAGAACTCCACCAACTCTGATGCGGATGGCGACCGGCACGCAAGAAATTGGCGAACGGATTGCTGGTCAGGCTGAAAGCTTTGAGATTGCAAAAGAAGGAATGAGAGAGGCGGTTATTGACGGGACTGCCCGCGGGCTCAATACTAATGCTGTAGCTATTGCCGCAAAGACCGGTACAGCCGAGCTTGGTGCGAGGAAGGAGTTTGTCAATTCTTGGGTGATTGGTTTTTGGCCCTATGAAAATCCAAAATACGCCTTTGCTGTTGTGATGGAGCGTGGGCCGGTCGCCAATCTTGTGGGAGCCACAAGCGTGATGCGCAAGACGATCGATTGGATGGCGGTAAATACGCCGGAATATCTAAAAAATGAAAATAATAATTAATAATCTTGTTACAGAATACGATGACCAGGGGCAAGGACCGCTTGTTTTGATGTTGCATGGTTGGGGTAACGATCTGCATTCGTTTGATCGACTGAGCGGAAGATTAAAGTCGAAGTATCGGGTGGTTAGGCTAGATTTGCCGGGCTTTGGCGGAACCCAAAGACCAGCTCGTTGGATTTTGGATGATTACATCGATTTTGTGATAAGTTTTTTGCAGAAGATGAATCTCGAACCAGAAGTTTTGCTCGGGCATTCTTTTGGTGGTCGGATAATCATAAAGAGTGTCGGTCAGAACAAGTTGAGGCCAAGAAAGATTGTCATGATCTCGCCGGCCGGAGTTTCTCTTTTCAAAAGTCGGCGTAAGCTCCTCGGCTTCCTCTCAAAGATTGGCAGTCTTGTTTTGTTTGTACCGCCTTTTCTGTTTTGGCGCCAAAAAATAAAAAGGTATTTCTACAAACTAATCCGGAGCGACTATGACGAATCAAGTCCAATGAAAGAGATTTTTGGCGCGGTCGTCGGCGAAGATCTGACACCGTTTGCTCGAGCCGTGAGTTTGCCAACCTTGCTTGTTTGGGGCGAATTTGACCAAATCACACCGCTTTCAGACGGCAAACTACTCCACTCACTTATGACAAACAGCAAACTTGAGACCATAAAAGAGGTTGGACACTTCGCGCATATCGAAAAATCAGAGGAAGTTGTAAAATTGATAGAGCAATTTCTATGAAAAGATTTCTCTCCAAATACAGTTTAAAATTTGAGCGTTCGCTCGTCTTTATGCTTCAATCGAGCGAATACAATTTGGCTGAGTTTTTTGCTTGGTATAAAAGGGTCAAAGATTTTCGTCAGGTTGAACAGAGGAAAACTTTGGTCAAAACTTTGAAAGTTCGGATCTTGCTGGCGGCGGTAACCTTTTCGGTGGCTCTGGCTTTTGCTTTTGTTTTGGTAATGCGTGATTGGCTTGTTTTGATCTTGTTTGTAATTTTGTGGCCCTACCTTTTGCTCTATTCTTTGGTTTTTTGGGCATATGTATTTTCGATTGTGCAGAAACCAATCGAGAAAAGGATCATTGCCAAAGCCAAAGATAAACTTTTGAAGCATAAGGCAATAAAGATTGGCATTGCCGGCAGTTTTGGCAAAACAACGATGAAAGAAATTCTCAAAAATGTTTTGGCCCAGGGTTTGCGGGTTCGGGCCACACCGGAGAACAAGAATACCCCGCTCGGTATCGCTCGCTTCGTTGAGACCTTGAAGGGTGACGAAGAAGTTTTGATTTTTGAAATGGGTGAGTACTATCCTGGCGATATAAAGCTGCTTGCCGAACTTGCAAATCCGGATATCGGGGTTATCACCGGAGTGAACGAAGCGCATCTCGAAAAATTCAAGACCTTAGAAGTGGCGACAGACACAATTTTTGAGCTAGCTGATTTTCTAAAGAAAAAAGAAAATTCGAAATTGTATGTTAATGCCGAAAGTCGCTTAGCCAAAGAAAGAGCGGCCAGGTATAAACCTATTTTGTATGGCAATTTCGGTGTGGAAGCCCTTGAGGGCAATTATAGAGCCGAAGGAGCTACGACTAGCCTCGAAGGCACAAGCTTTGTGCTCAAGGACAACAAGGGTGAGGGTGTAGTCGTAAACACCAAGCTTTTAGGCTTGCACCAAGTCGGTCCGCTTTCGGCTGTGGCCCATATCGGAAAGTCGCTTGGTATGAAGACCGAAGACATTGAGCTTGGACTCAAGGAAAGCCAAGCTTTTGAACACCGGCTCGAACCAAAAATGGATCTTGGTGGAGTTGTGATTGTTGACGATAGTTACAATGGCAACCCTGATGGTGCGCGCGTGGCGATAGAATTTTTGGCAGAAATAAAAAATAAACGCCGTTTTTATGTGACGCCGGGGTTGGTTGAGATGGGAGCGAAGACCGAAGCGGTGCACAAAGAAATCGGCCGACTGCTTGCTAAAGCGGGGATTGAGAAGGTGGTCTTGGTCCGCAACTCGGTCACGCCTTTTATCGAAGCTGGTTTGAGAGAGAACAATTTTGCGGGTGAAATAATTTGGTTTGAAAGTGCCAAGGATTGCTTCGACTCTCTGCCTCGTCTAACAATCTCAAACGACCTCCTACTCTACCAAAACGACTGGCCCGACAATTATCAATAATTAGTTTACAAAATTACGAGATTTGTGCGACCGCAAGAATGTCGTAATAACTCAAACGGAGAAGTGAGTTAAGAATAATAAATTTAAAAAACAAGGCCGCCTCACGAGACGACCTTGGATGGCCGGCGCCGTGGGCGGTGTTAGTTCAGTTCTAGAACCAGGAGTGTTGAAACTCGGTAAGTACAATCCTCGGATAGGACAGATCCGCTTTTCCGAGGAGAATGCAACTGGACAGAATGTCTGAAAGCCAGACGTCCTTTCCTTCCTCGCCGTGCCCAACATTGAAGCCATTGGTGGGGATAGTTGCTCCAACTGGGTATCTGATCATAGCAACGACCTCGCGAGCTTTTTGTGCATTTTCAGCTACGACGACGTGGCCCCGACTATGGTCTTTTCCTGCTTTTTGATTCCGGCTACGCAGAACAAAAATGAAATGTTGCATGTGGCCCTTTCTCAAAAATTTATAACAAATAGATAATAATTGTCAAGTGTGATGGAAAATGGGAAGTGGGGTAGAATACATCTATGAAAAAGACTATTGGGGTGGTGTTTGGGGGTAGGAGTGTGGAGCATGATGTCTCGATTATTACCGCGCACAATCCGATCATTGACTCACTGCTCGCGACCAAAAAATACGAAGTCGTGCCGATTTATATTTCTAGAGTCGGCAAGTGGTACAGTGAGGCGGCGATGAACGACATTGCATACTTCCGCTCGGATTTGGAAGATAAACTCTCAAAGCTCAAACCCGTCGCTCTTGATTTGAACGACGGTCTGGCTCTGGTCCAAAGTGGCACTTTTGGTAGCAAGAAAACAAAGATCGACATTGTTTTCCCAGCGATGCACGGAACCTTCGGTGAAGACGGTAGTCTTATGGGGCTTCTGCGTATGGCAGGCGTTCCCTTTGTCGGTTGCGATATCTTTGCTTCGGCGGTAGCGATGGACAAGATTTTGACCAAGCAAGTTTTGCGAGCTGAAGGCTTGCCAACGGTCAGGGATGTCTGGTTTGTCAAAAGTGATTTTGAAGTAAGCAAAGAAAAATATTTAGCCGAGATCCAAAAGCTCAAATTCCCGCTTTTCGTCAAACCGGTGCATTTGGGTTCGAGTATTGGTATAAGCAAGGTCAAAGACAATCAGGAACTCCAGAATGCGATCGAGGTGGCGCTTCATTATGATGAAAAGGTTTTGGTTGAGGAAGGTGTACAAAATCTAATCGAGCTTACTTTGCCGATCATGGGCAACGACGAGCCGATTGCAGCTGGTTTGGAACGACCGCTTAACAAAGGTGAGTTCTTCGACTATACAGAAAAGTATATGAAAGGTGGCAAGAAAACCGGCGGTGGAGTGAATAGCGAGTATAGCGAGATCCCAGCCAAGATTGATCCGGGCCTTGCAGAAAAAGCAATAGAGCTCGGTCTCAAAACTTACAAGGTTCTTGGCTGTTCTGGTATTGCTCGAGTCGATATGCTTCTCGATAGTCTGAGTGGCGAGATATTTATAAACGAAGTCAATACTCTGCCGGGAAGTCTATATCAGCACAATTGGCGGCAGGTCGGTGTCTCAAACTTAGAGTTGGTTGAAAAACTTGTTGCTTTGGCTGAAGAAAGAGCGGCCCAAAAAGCTCAAACCCAATTTTCTTTTTCCTCGGATATTCTCCTTCAATATAAGGGCAAAAAAGCCTAAACCAAAACCAACAAATCGGCCTTGCTTTTTTGGATGTTTTGCCTATAATAGGCTGACCTAATATAAGTAAAAACCAATGGAAGAATACCTAACCAAAGAAAAATACCAAGCCTTGCAAAAAGAGCTTGAAATACTTGTTAAAGATAAGCGCAAAGAAGTGGCCGAAAAGCTCGAGTATGCCAAGTCGCTCGGTGACTTGTCCGAGAATGCCGAGTATCATGAAGCGCGCGATACCCAAGCGGCAATTGAAGACCGCATCAAAAAGATCGAAAACATTCTCAAAAACGCGGTTATTGTTTCCGAAAAACATCTGACCGATGTGGCCTCGATCGGCTCGAAGGTGACCGTAGTCAAGGATGGCAACAAAGAAGAAAAAGTCTACACCTTGGTTGGCGCCGAAGAAGCCGACTTGTCGGCCGGTAAAATTTCTATCCGATCACCTTTAGGCGAAGCGGTAGTGGGCAAAAAGAAGGGCGAGAAATTCAACTTCAATACTCCGTCTGGTCCTGTTGCATATAAAATAATTGATATACAATAGAGGGTAATGTCATCGATCGATGAAATAAAAAATGCGCGCCTAAAGAAGTTAGAACATTTGAGGGCGCTTGGCGTCGAACCGTATCCGGCCAAAGTGCCGAGAGACTTTGCGATCGCCGAATTCAAACAAAACTTCGCGAATCACGAAAGTTCAGGTAAGGAAGTATCACTCGTTGGTCGGATTATGGCTATCCGCGGTCAAGGTGCCATACTCTTTGTGGTGCTTTTTGACGGTACAGATAAGATCCAAGCTGTCTTCAAAAAAGACGAAATGGATGAAAAAGTTTTTGAGCTTTTTGTCGAGACGGCCGACATCGGCGACTTTGTTTCTGTTTCTGGCGTTGCCCAAAAGAGCAAAACCGGCGAGGAAAGTTTGTTTGCCAAAAACTGGGTTATGGCCTCAAAGTCGCTTCTGCCTTTGCCCGAAAAGTGGGCTGGCCTCGTTGATGATGATACGCGTTATCGCAAGCGCTATCTTGATATCCTAACCAACACAGAACTGCGTGAACTTTTGATCAAAAAGACTCAATTTTGGGATGTGGTTCGACAATTTTTCAAGCAACGCAACTTCTTGGAGGTAGAAACACCAATTCTCGAACTGACGACCGGTGGCGCTGAGGCGCGACCTTTCAAAACACATCACAACGATTTTGATATTGATGTTTTCTTGCGTATTTCCGTCGGCGAATTGTGGCAAAAGCGTTTGATGTCGGCTGGATTGCCCAAAACTTTTGAGATCGGTCGAGTTTTTCGCAACGAAGGTACCAGTCCGGAGCATCTACAAGAATTTACCAATCTCGAATTTTATTGGGCCTACGCCGATTATCGCGATGGTATGACTTTGGTTCGGGAGCTTTATATCGAGATTGCAAAACAGGTTTTTGGTAAGTCGGCATTTGAGTATAAAGGTCACAAATTTGATTTGAATGACGAATGGCAAGAGATTGATTATACGGAAGAAATAAAGAAGCAGACTGGCGTCGATATAAATAAAGCAGATGAAGAGCAAATAAAAGCAAAGCTCAAAGAACTCGGTGTAAAGTGGGAGGGCGACAATAAGGAAAGACTGACCGACACGCTTTGGAAGTATTGTCGCAAAAATATTTCCGGTCCGGCTTTTCTCGTCAATCATCCGATTTTGGTTGCACCTTTGGCCAAGATGATGGAGGGCGGCAAAACGACACAAATGTTTCAGCCGATTATTGCCGGTAGTGAAGTAGGTAGAGGCTATTCGGAATTGAATGACCCAATAGATCAAAAAGAGAGATTTGATGCGCAGAAAAAGCTTTTGGAAGCGGGGGACGAAGAGGCGATGATGTCTGACTATGAATTTGTTGAGATGCTTGAGCACGGTATGCCCCCGACCTGTGGTTTTGGATTTGGTGAGCGTCTCTTTGCCATCTTGGCTGACAAGCCGCTCCGCGAGCTCCAAACCTTCCCCCTAATGCGACCCAAGTAATATTTCCTACAAATAATAAGAAAAAGCTGGTCCGCCGATGAGGCGGATTTGTTTATCCCCAGTTTGTGCACAAGGGGTGGTGGACGAGGTTAGTTCTGTGGGATACGATGTTATCAAGTGGGAAAGAGTGGAAAGACCCGAAAATTATTTTGAATTTTCGGGTTGAAACGCAAGGGTCCGGAATAAATAAAAAAGATTTATGTTGATCGGCGAATACACACATACCATAGACGACAAGAACCGAGTGTCTTTGCCGGCCAAGTTTAGATCTCTTATGGGTAAGAAAATCGTGGTGACGCCGGGGCTGGACCAATGTCTGTTTGCCTTTACGACCGAGGAATGGAAAAGAATTTCTACCAAACTTTCAGAAAATGCTTCGATGCTCTCTGCCGATATGCGAAGCTTCACCCGATATATGTTTGGTGGAGCGGTGGAAGCGGAAGTTGATTCGATCGGCCGAATTCTGATCCCGGATTTTCTGAAAGACCGAGCCAATCTCAAAACCAAAGTTTCGATTGTTGGTGTTCAAAACAGAATCGAAATTTGGAATGACAAGCAGTGGGGCGAGTACAAGAGGCAGGTCGAAAAGCAGGCCGATGGCCTCGCCGAAAAGCTTTCAGGTTTGGGAATTATGTAAGTTTGAAAGTTTATAAAGTTCATAAAGTTTGAAAGTAAAAAATAAAAAGAACTTTAAAAACTTTCAACTTTAAAAACTTTATGAACTTACACAAGAGTGTTCTTTTAAAAAAAGCCATAGACGGACTGGAACTGCAAAGAGGCGACGTTTATCTCGATGCGACCCTTGGTGCCGGCGGGCATAGCGAAGAAGTTTATAAAAGGCTCAAAGAGGCGGTCGTAATCGGCGGTATCGATGCCGACGAATCGGCGACTGCTTTGGCCAAAGAAAGATTGGAGCTTCTGGGTGCCAAACCGCATTTTGGGGTCTTGAATTTTCGCAATATCGCCAAAGCGCCAGAACTCCTGGGTATCGAAAATCCAAGCAAAATACTTTTTGATCTCGGTTGGAGTTCGATTCAGCTGGAGGAGGGTGGTAGGGGCTTAAGCTTTGGCAAAGACGAACCGCTTCTGATGACTCTCGGCAAGCCAGACCCCGATCAGGTGACGGCTTATGAGGTGGTCAATCTTTGGGGCGAAGAAAGCCTGGCTGACATAATCTACGGTTTTGGCGAAGAAAAGTTTTCGAGAAGAATTGCCAAAAAGATTGTTGAGAAGAGAGCTGAAAAGCCGATCGAAACCTCGCTCGAACTCGCCGAGATTATAAAGGAGGCGGTACCGATTTGGTATCGTTTCGGCCGGATCCATCCGGCGACCAAAACCTTTCAAGCCATTCGGATTGCGGTCAACGACGAGCTCAACAGTCTGCAAATGGGGCTAGAACAAGCTTTCGAGATTCTCAAGGTGGACGGAAGGCTCGCGATCATCTCTTTTCACAGTCTTGAGGACCGCATAGTCAAACATTTTTTCAAAAAGCTTGAAGAAGAGGGTCGGGCTGAAATCGAGACCAAAAAACCCTTAAGCGCCGACGAAGCCGAGCTGGCCGAAAATCCTCGCGCGCGGAGTGCCAAACTTAGAATCATCAAAAAATTATAAATTTTAATAATCGATCTTAAAAACCAAAATGAAGACAAGCTATTCCAAAATTCAAAAAATTTCTCTGCTCGCCTTGCACCCTCATGCCAACAAATGTCTCCTGCTCGGAATAGTTTTCTGTCTCTTTGCTTATGTTTATCTGGCCAATTCGGCCGTGCGCAACGTTACTCTGCTTGAGGAGTCTAGAGGCCGAATCGAGGCTCTGAGCGCTCTTGTGAGCGAGCTTGAATCTCAAAATCTAATACTTGTAAATCAGATCAGTATGGAGAGGGCCAAGAGTCTTGGGCTAAACCAAGCCGACCAAACACTCTTCTTGGTGAAAGGCAAAAAATCAGAAAGTCTTTCTCTGAATCGACCCTAACTGCTTTTTCGGTTAAAATCTAAAAATGAGAATCCGTCTGATCTCGGTTTTGATAATCCTTGTGGCGCTCGTTATGAGCGTTCGGCTTTACATGTTGCAGATTGTTGATGGAAAAACTTTTCGGCAAGAAGCCGAGCGTCAACATATAAACAAAAATACTTTGCTCTATGACCGCGGAGCGATTTATTTTGACTCCAAATCCGAGAAAGAGTCTTGGGCGGCTATTTCGCGCTCTGGTTATACCGTGGCCGTTAACCCAAGCATCATCAAGAATCGCGAAGCTCTTTATGAAGCCCTGAGCCAATTTTTGCCAATCAGTCGCGAAGAATTTATGGCCAAAACCGAAGATCGCAATATAAAATACAAGGAGATTGCAACTCATATCAATGCAGAGACGGCCGAGTCGATCAAGAAGCTCAATCTCTATGGAATGACTTTGGCGGTTGACAAGAAGCGCTTTTACCCCGGGGGCAAGATGGCAAGTCATACCATTGGTTTCGTCGGCTTCGACGCCGACAAGATTATCGGCAAATACGGCCTTGAACGTTATTATGAAAATGTTTTGAAGCGCGACCCTTCTCTGGCTTACCGCAATTTCTTTGCCCAGTTTTTTCTCAATGTCAAAGAGAGTTTGAGCGATGATCCGGAGCAGAGTGGCGATATTTATACCACGATCGAACCTTCGGTCCAGCTCTTGCTCGAGGAGCAATTGCAAAATATAAAAAAAACTTGGGGTAGCGATGGTGCCGGCGGTATTGTGATCGAGCCTCAAACCGGCGAGATTGTGGCTTTGGCTTGGAACCCTGGTTTTGATCCGAATAATCTTGCCGGCGAGAGTTTGGATAAATTTATGAACCCCTTGGTTGAAAGTGTTTTTGAAATGGGTTCGATCATAAAGCCAATTACAATGTCGATCGGGCTCGACCGTGGGGTAGTAACAGCCACCTCGACCTATTTTGACCAAGGTTTTATGGTGCTCAATGGTCGACGTTTTTCAAACTATGATGGCAAGGGCCGGGGTATAGCCGATATGCAGACCGTGCTCAATCAATCGCTCAATACTGGCGCCGCCCACATCGCACTCAAGGTTGGCAACGAAGAGTTTGCCGAATATCTGCAAAACTTTGGTCTTGGCACCGAAACCGGTATCGATCTACCGAACGAAACTCGAGGTCTGGTCAGCAACCTTGAGAGCGCGCGCGATATCGAGGTGGCCACAGCTTCTTTCGGCCACGGTATTGCTCTGACGCCGGTTGCAACCGTGCGAGCACTCTCGGTTTTGGCCAACGGTGGAACTTTGGTCGTGCCACACATTGTCAAAAAAATTGAGTTTGATAATGGTTTGTCAAAAAAGATTTCTTTTGCTCCGGGCAAAAGGATTATCTCGCCCGAAGCTTCGGCAGAAGTAACGCGAATGTTGGTCAAGGTGGTCGACACCTCTCTGCGCGAAGGCAAAGCCAAGATCCCAGGCTATTCGGTGGCCGCCAAAACCGGCACCGCTCAGATGACCGAAGAGGGTCGGGCCGGCTATGTTGAGGGCAAGTATCTGCACTCTTTCTTTGGCTACTTTCCGGCCTATGAACCAAAGTTTTTGGTTTTCCTTTTTCACACTCACCCCAAAAATGTGCGCTACGCTTCGGAGACCCTAACCGATCCCTTTTTCGAAATCGCTCGCTTCCTGATTAGTTATTACCAAATCCCTCCCGACCGCCCGGAGTAACTCATCTTTGTGACTTTATAAAAAAAGACACCACGACCCGAAGGTCGTGGCGCCTAGGTGGCGCGTATCACCATCTGTATCTTTTGGCGATGATGTTGCCCATCGCATCTCTTTCAAATTTAAAAACAAAGTCCTGCCCGTCTTTGGGGCCTTTGCCCCAAGCATCAAGAATCGAATTCGCCAGTGGATGACCAACTGGCGCGGAGAGGTAAACCAGCTCCCAAGACAGTCCGTACGCCTCTATCCCAACAGTCCCCGGCCACTGGGACAGATCTTTTAGGAGAAGGGTGTTTTCTAGAAGCCACTCTTCCCCCTGGATTTTCCCGTTTACCGTTAGTCTCATTCTGTCTTTAGATTACATACAAATTTTTAAATGACAAGTTTTGTGTAAAAGAAGGAAAGGGAACTAGAAAGTTTTTGATGGTTTTACAACTCCACAATTTCTCTTATTTCTTGGAATTGCTTCTCATCAATAACAATATTCTGCTTCATAAAAATAGCTATCTCCTTTTGTATTTTCTCCATAGTTATAGCGGGTGCATGCATCTTGAAAATGTCTTGAGATTATACTTTTCTCCCAATCCTTCAAATTTAATTCTTTACTTTCAATTATGTCGGAGTATTTAAAACCTTGAGGGTATTTTAGAGCGTGTCTAATAACACGAACATGTAAGCTGTCCTCTTGATTTGCCAAATTATTTATTAGGTTTTCTCTTTTGCCATTGTTTTAGTTAGAGTCCTAGTTTTGGTTTCGTAGAACATTTTATTTATTAGTATCTCTGGCGATTTCAGGTATCTTTTCCCTTGGAATAATTCTTACTTTTACCGTTTTCGCTCCTTCTTCATAAAGTTTTACTAATCTGTGCAATCCATCAAGAATAAGCCATCTGCCTTTATTTTTCATTATGTCTATTGGGTAACTAGTATCTGCTTTTTCAATTTTCTCTCTGTGTAAATGGGTTCCCGCTTCTTTATTTATTACTGCATTTGGTGTGAGGTTATAATCATCTGTATCAGCTACTTCCCAAAAAGGTATATCGAAATGCCAAACAAGTTCATTTATATCCATGTCTGTCGCGGGAATACCTAAAGCCCAGACTTTTTTCACATCCCAATGAAAATCAAAACCGACTTCTTGAATAATATCTGGTTTTTTCCAAGTATATTTTCTCTTTCTGGTTAGTTTGAAATCAACCATCTTTACAATAGTTTCTGGAGTAACTTTATCGCCATAGTATTTTCTATATGTCTCATACATTTTTTCCTCACTCTCAAACTTTTCGTGCCCTTCAAAATCACTATCAGTAAGGTCTTTAAGTTTCTTTTCTTCCACTTTGATTATTACCGCTTTAGCAAATTCTTCTTTAGTTTCCCAATTCAAAAGCTGTATTTCATCTCCTTCTTTTAAATCTTTATCGTCAAACAATCTCCAAGTAGAAGTTTTCTCCCCTGATAGAACGAGAGGTATTAAATGAGGTCTAAATTTTACAGTTTTAGTTTCCATTGTTCTTTAAATGGGTTCCAAAGTTCAATCTGTGACGCTAACGATACCAGATTCAAAACCCCTTATCCAGTTTCTTAAGGGTTTAAATAACATAATACAGAACTTTGAAAACAAGCCAATTTATAATCATTTTGGCCAAATGGTCATAAAAGAAGAATCCCCTAATGGTATTAAAACTATATCTTAATAGGATTGCTCCTTCACTTTATTTTTTGACCATTTTGGATTAAACTGGTCTTATAATTAAATGCATTATCCAAAATGAATATCATACTAAAAGATGAGAGCTCAAATTCTTTTGGAACCTGGAAAGACAGGCGTTCCAAACATATTGTGGCAAAAGCTATAACTGAAGGTATTTATAAATTGTGCTTGATAACTTCTGGCAACGCTGGATATTCTTTAGCAAAAATCGCAATTCCCAGAGGGATCAAGGTTATTAGTGTAATAGATAAAAACACTAAAGAATTCATAAAAAATACTCTGAAAGAAGTATGCTCAAAAGTTATAGAAGTGGACTTATCTGAAAAAATTTTTAAGCCAGAAGAAGTAATCTCTTTGGCTAGAGAGAATGATACAGAATCAATTTGGGATGTGACTAATGGCTGGTCTGAAGCTTATGAAAGTATTGTCAATGAATTAAAAAATGAAAACTTTGATTATATTGTCTGCTCAGTGGGAAGTGGTGAAGCTTTTGTTGGTTTATCTGAAGGACTAAAAAAGAATAAACTGAATGCAAAATTAATTGGAGTGGGAGTGTTAGAGAACCCTTCTTTTGCAGATAAATTAGCTACACCATGGACACCATATAAATCAAAGGTTGAACGGATTGTTGAGGAAGGACACACATTAATCCTTTTAACAGAAGATGAAGTAAAAGAAGCTTGGGAAAAATATAAAAACCAATGCAAATCAGAACCGTCAAGCACTGTGGTTTGGAAAGGTTTGGAGAAAGCTAATCTAGATCCAAACAGTAAAGTGGTAGTAATAAATTCAGGAAGTGGCCTATTTTAACCAAATTCATTTGTCGCTTTGTTGGTTATAACAAATTAGGGCAGTTTGTTCATTTGTCAAATTGAACAAAATTTAAGACCCATCAGGTGACGCTACGGGGAATCGAACCCCGATTTAAGCCTTGAGAAGGCTCCGTCCTAACCGTTAGACGATAGCGCCTCGGACTTTCAAAATATAACACAAAATTTGAAATTGTTTAAAACAAAAGGCTCCGCATTCCCTCATTTAGCGGAGCCTCAAAACTCTTGGCTTCTCTGCCGTGGGCCCGGAAACTAAGCAAAGCTTCCGGACTGGGGAGACCACCTACCGGTCGGTCTCCGTGGCTCTCTCAGTAAAACTTACTGAGGGAGCCTTCGTTCCGTGGCTAGGCCAGTGGGTCCTCCCACTGGTCATCGGCCATCAAAAAGAACGAAATCAGCCACTTGAGCATAGATTAATATATAAACCAAAAGTCAATTTTTGTCAATAGTCTGTAAAATTTGAGGCGGTTGGTTATTCACAGATTGGAAGCTCTGTTGCAAGAAAGGCGTTATAATAGAGGAGTGGTAAATTGGTCGTTTTTTATAAATTGGTTTAAACCTAACAAAAATGGCTAAAGTAGCTTTTTGGCTAGTGGTCATCGGAGCTTTGAACTGGCTCCTAGTCGGTCTTTTCGGCTGGGATGTTGGTCAGCTCTTTGGAGGTATGGACGCTCTTGTTTCGAGAGTGATCTACATCCTCGTTGGCCTTTCTGGCTTGGTCATGCTCAAGGGCAGACCTTCTTCTGGTCCGGCTCCAATGTAGTCTTGATTTAGACTGCAATCAAAGAAAAGGCTCCGCTCGTCGGAGCTTTTTCTTTTTTGTTTTTCTTATCCCCCTCTCCTTTACAAGAGGAGGGTGGGGCTCGGGTAGAATTATGGTATAATTTTTAAATATGGAATTACCTCGCATACCATTTAGAAATCCAGAAGAAGAACTGGCTCATCTGCGCAAATTGGTCGCGGAAAGAGAGAAGGCTCTCGAAGATGTTGGTCTCAAGAAAGATGATTTGGCTTCGGCGCGTGAGGTCTTGGCTGAATACAAAGTTGCACCCACTTCGGTCTTGCACCAAGAAGCCAACCTCTCCACTGACGAAACAGAAAAGATTGTGCTTAAGCTTGCACCCGAGAGCCACGATCGACAGATCAATGAGCTTTTGGTTTTGGCCAAAGAAAAAGGTATCAAGAATGCGCTTGGCGTAGTCGAAAAGCTCAAAAACTTTCACATCACCGACGATTTTCATCGCTATGTAGCCGAGTATCTCAAAGAAGGTTTTACTATTGCCGGTTTAGATCCGAGAGAGAAGTTGAGCAAAGGACTCAATATGGCTTTGTATGAAGTCTTGATACCTGAAAGCTCTTCGGAGGAAGAGGCTCGCAAGACGCTCAAGGAACTTATTTCTGGTATGGAGCAATTCTATGCTGGACTGTTGAGTGTTTCGCCTTCGGCCAAAGAAGAAAATTTTGTTTCGCTCGAGATAGCCAACGCCAACTATTCGCAAGAGGTGGTCTTTTATGTTGCGGTGCCACGCGACAAGAAAAATCTTTTTGAAAAGCAAATTCTTTCGATCTTTCATAACGCCAAGATCGAGGAAAAGCCCGATGATTACAATATTTTCAACGAAGCGGGCGAGACAGTTGGCGCTTATGCTGGCTTTGCCAAAAATCCAATTTTTCCACTCAAGACCTATGAGCAATTCGACCATGATCCGCTCAATGTTATTCTCTCGGCTTTCTCCAAGGTTAATCGCGATGGTGAGGGCGCTGGTATTCAGCTGGTTTGGTCGCCTACAGGTGATCGTTATAACAAAAAATACAAGAAGGCGCTCGAGAATATCCAAAAAGGCATGCCGGTTGCCGAGGCGATTGATATTCCGGATAGCGCGGTTGGTGAAGTCTTTCACACTTTCAAAGATTTTTTTGGTAGTCAGAAAAAAGAAGATGCCGACAAGCCCAAGGGGCCAGTCGATAATGTGGCGGTCGAAGAAATTCGCAAGAAAATCGACAGTCCGATTGTGCGCGCCAATCTGCGTCTCTTTGCTTCAGCTCAGAGCAAGGCTGAGGCCGAAGAAATACTCGAAAGCCTCAAATCCGCCTTCAATCAATTCCAGAATACGCTCGGCAATTCAATCAAATGGTATTCGGCAAGTGGCGGGAGTTTGCGCAAGTTGGCGCGCGACTTTGCCTTTCGCCTGTTCGACGATTCGAGCGCTTTGCCAATAAATCTGCGCGAACTTACTAGTATAGTACACTTTCATACTACGGCGGTTAGCGCGCGCGAAGGTCTGCGCCAGACCCGCTTTGCGACCTCTCAAGCACCGCTCGATCTGCCGACCGAGGGTCTTTGTTTGGGTGTAAATGTCCATCGCAATATGGAGACCCAAATAATGATGTCAGAAGATGATCGGCTTCGACATTTCTACACCATCGGTCAGACCGGCACGGGCAAATCGACCTTGCTCAAAAATATGATTATTCAAGACATCAAGATGGGCAACGGCGTTTGTATGATCGATCCGCACGGCTCGGATATCCAGAGCGTGCTCGCCAATGTGCCACCCGAGCGGTTTGAGGATGTGATTTACTTCGATCCGGGCTACGTGGCTCGACCGATGGGTCTCAATATGCTCGAGTATGACGAAAACTTTCCCGAGCAGAAAACTTTTGTTGTCAACGAACTCTTTAGTATTTTTCGCAAGCTCTATGGCAACGTGCCCGAATCGATGGGGCCGGCTTTCGAACAATATTTTCGCAACTCGGCACTTCTCGTGATGGATGATCCGGCGAGTGGCAACACTCTTGTCGATATGTCGCGCGTCCTCTCAGACAAACGTTATCGCGATCTCAAACTGACCCGTTGTCGCAATCCGCTTATCAGACAGTTTTGGACCAATGCCGAGCGGACCAGTGGCGAGCAGGGGCTCGCCAACTATGTCCAATATGTAACCAACAAATTCGATGTCTTTCTTGCCAACGAAATAATGCGTCCGGTTATTGCCCAAGAAAAGTCCTCTTTCAATTTTCGACAGATTATGGATGGGCGCAAGATTTTGCTCGTCAATCTGGCCAAGGGTCGGCTCGGCGATATCAACGCTCACCTGATCGGGCTTATCTTGGTCGGCAAAATCTTGATGGCCGCACTCTCGCGAGTGGATAGCTTTGGCCAAGATCTGCCACCCTTTTATCTCTACATCGACGAATTTCAAAATATTACAACCGATTCGATTACCACCATTCTTTCCGAGGCGCGCAAATACAAGCTTTCGCTCAACATTGCGCACCAATTTATTGCCCAACTCGAAGAGGGGATTCGCGATTCGGTTTTTGGCAATGTCGGCTCGATCTGCGCCTTTAGAGTCGGAGCCGAAGACAGTGAAGTCCTACAGAAACAATTTGCCCCAACCTTTTCAGCGAGCGATCTGATGAATATCGACAACCGCAATGCCTACGTACGCTTGCTTGTTGGTGGCAAGCCGGCCAAGCCTTTCAATCTGCGCGTTCTGCCTCCAGAGGCTGGCGAGCTTGGCCAAGTCGAACGACTGAAGAATCTTTCTTATATGAAATTTGGCAAAGACAAGGGCGAAATCGAACGACTGATTTTAGAAAAATATCAGGTTTAAAAAACGGCCCGCCACGACCTGCAGAGTGACATCTGCTTGTTGTGGCGGGCGTTCCCTCAGTCGGCGGGGTAGTAGCCGTTGTCTGGGTTTTCCCAGAAAACCGCTCCTTTGTAGGGTTTGACCGGCGGGGGGATTTCCCTCGCATCCTCCTCGCCCTTTTGCAGCTCCTCGAGTAGGAGCGGCAATTGAACCGGTTCTTGGGGCCAGTCAGAAAATAGTAAAAGCTGACTGACCTCCGCGATGGTTGCGTTCGGCATGGTCACCTCTGTTAAAAATCATACCACAAGCCAAAAAGGATTCAAATCATCATACACTTTTTCGCGGCTGCGGAATTCTGTATATCTAGTCTAAGTTGTGTTTTTGATAAAGAAAATATAATATAATGCTTGTGTAATTGAGGGCCATTAGCTCATTTGGTAGAGCGCGCCCATGGCATGGGCGAGGTGAGCGGTTCGATCCCGCTATGGTCCACAAATTTGACTTTAATAATGAGTTATGCTATTCCATAAATAGGAGGCATACGTGACACCCTCAAGAAACGATGAACCTCAGAGAAGCGTCCATATCTGCATGGGGCTGCTTGCTGGTCTGGTTTTTTACAAAGATCCATCTGGACAAGTTTTCTCCGCTAGCCCTAATGAAGCTGTTCCAGATGGCTTTGTTTCGCTGACGGAAGAAGAAATTAGGGCGGCATGTGAAGAAACAGACCGTCAAACAATTCGCGTTTCGACCGCTTAACGCCGCGAGAGAGTCGCTTAGATTCTCCGCGGCTTTCTCATACACACAGGTCTGTAACAAACTCTTTTAATATTTCAGTACTTTGCGCTACTCATCAAATATACTACAACTTGATTCTAATAGAGACTTATGTAGTCCATAAGATACAATTTATCTCAAAATTTGGTCGATTTTGGAGGCGAGGATGAAGTCGTTCTCTGAAAGACCGCCAATTGCATGAGTCGAGATTTTGACCGTGACTTTTTTGTAGTCGTGGAGATTGATGTCGGGGTGGTGGTTTTCGGTTTTGGCTACATGAGCCACCTTGTCGACAAAGTCGAGCGCTTCATCGAAGTCTTTGAATTCATAACTTTTCTCAATCGTGTTCGAATCGTTGAGAGTCCAGTTGCTGATCTGGCCCAAGTAATTGTTGGCTTCTTCGGCGGTAAACGGTGCAACTCCACCTTCGCAGGGTATGCAGTTTTTGGCTGAAAGGTCGGAGAGATCAGAAAGTGGACCGCCAGGACTTTCTTTGCGGTTAGTGTCGGTGGTTTCTTCTTTGTAGACTAGGCCGTGGCGAATGGGAGCATTTTTTATAATATTCAAAACCTCTTCTTCATCGTCGGTGATGACAAAGAGTTCGAGGTCGTTTGGTTCGATATATTTTTGGTCGAGCAGACTTTGACTGAAAAGATTTTTGAAATCTTGCCAATAGTCGGCGCCGACCAGAATGATTGGGGCTTTGGGGATTTTGCCGGTTTGGACCAGAGTCAATATTTCCAAAAATTCATCCAGAGTACCGAAGCCGCCAGGCATAAAGACGTAGGCTTCAGCCGAGAAGGAAAGACAAACTTTGCGACTGAAAAAATAATGGAACTCCATATAGTCGGTGAGATAGGGGTTGGCCTCTTGTTCGTGTGGTAGTTTGATATTGAGACCGACAGAGTTGCCACCGGCTTCGAAAGCCCCTCGGTTGGCGGCTTCCATGATGCCTGGTCCGCCACCGCTAATTACCGCATAACGGAGTTCGCTTGCGATCCGGAAGCCGAGCCGACGCGCCTTCTCATAATATTCTTGGCCTGGCTTGGTGCGGGTCGAACCGAAAAAGGTGACCGAGCGAGGATAATTTTTTACAAATTCAAAGCCATCTTTGAATTCTTTGGAGATCAAAGCTACGCGCTTCTTGGCGGCTTCGCTCATGTCTTGTAAGGTTAGGGGATGATTGAATTGATCTTTCACCCCAACATTTTAGCGGTTTGTGCTTGTAAATGCAATTTGTTAGAATAACAGAGTAATTTATTCATAACTCAATTCTATGAAAGTCAAATTAAGCAAGAAAGAATGGTTGGCGATTGCGGTCGCCGTAGCCTTCGTTGGTTATACGCTTTTTGGCGGAGAAGTTAGCAGATTATTTCAAAACAACAATAACAACAATATGACTTTAGATTCAAATTCCAACGTGTCGGGCGAGACTTCGGATACACCGACGAACGAAGCAAACAAAGCTCCGGTCAATCGTAATGGTGTCATCATTAATGATTTAGTTATTGGTACAGGCTTTGAGATTGCACCCGGCAAGCTTGCGAGTGTGCACTACATTCTCTCGCTTCAGGACGGCACGGTTTTGCAAAATTCCAAAGATTTTGGTCAGCCGTTTCAATTTACTTACGGAGTCGATTCTTTGATTCAAGGTTGGGATATTGGTATTGCTGGAATGAAAGTCGGAGGCACAAGGACAATCGTTATTCCACCCGAACTTGGTTATGGCAGTGTGGCTCAAGGTCCGGTGCCAGCCAACTCGACTCTGGTCTTCACTATCGAACTTCTTGACCTAGCGGATGTTCCAAATCGATAAAAAAATCAAAGGCGCTTTGGGTAGAGCTGGGGCTATCACAACTCCGCATGGAGTGATACAGACCCCGGCTTTTGTTGCGGTTGGCACCAAGGCGACTATCAAATCTTTGACCCCGGAGCAGGTAGCGCAAACCGGTGCTCAGGTTGTACTTGGCAACACTTACCATCTTCTGCTCCAACCCGGATCAGATGTTGTAAAGGAGGCCGGTGGTATTCATAAATTTATGAACTGGTCAGGGCCGATCATGACCGATTCGGGTGGCTTTCAGGCTTTTTCGCTTGGTGTGGCTTATGGGCAGGGGATTGGCAAATTCATCAGCGCCGACGCGCCCGAGCCAGAAATTTTGGAAGACGGGCTAAAAACTGAAGGTAAGTCGGCCAAGGTTACGGAAGCGGGCGTCGAGTTCAAGTCGATCATTGATGGATCGACTCACTTTCTTTCGCCGGAAGATTCGATCCGAATCCAAAACGATTTGGGAGCAGATATTATTTTTGCTCTCGATGAGTTTACCTCACCTCACGCCGATTATGAAAAAATAAAATCTACGATCGAAAGGACGCAAAGGTGGGCAAGTAGGTGTTTGGAAGAGTTTCGCCAAACTCAAAAATTTCGCGAGAAATTTTTGAGTTCGGCTCCACAGGCACTCTTTGGTATCGTTCAAGGTGGTCGGCATGAGGATTTGCGCAAGCTTAGTGCTCGGCAAATTTCAGCTCTCGACTTTGATGGCTTCGGTATTGGTGGGACCTTTGTCAAAGAAGATATGGCTACAGCGGTGGCGTGGGTCAACGCTATTTTGCCAGAAGAAAAGCCGAGGCACCTTTTGGGTGTTGGCGAGCCGTTGGACCTCTTTTTGGCGGTCAAGAACGGTTGCGACACCTTCGACTGTGTGGCGCCAACGCGGATGGCGCGCAATGGTGCCCTGCATACGAGACATGGCAAGATCAATATCACTAATGCCAAATACAAAAATCTTTTGGAACCTATCGAGAACGGATGTACTTGCTATACTTGCCGAAATTATACCTGTGCCTATCTAAACCACCTTTTCAAAGCCAAAGAAATGCTTGCGGCAACTTTGGCTACCATTCATAATCTGCATTTTCTAAATTCTTTGGTTGCCCAAATGCGTGAAGCTATTTTGGCTGAAAATTTTCTTGATCTAAAAGAAAGCTTCTTTCTGTGTTATAAATAGGGTGTGAATTTCAAAATAAAAAGCAAATTTAAGCCAGCCGGTGATCAGCCCAAAGCCATCGAAGCTTTGGTCGCCGGCATAGAAAAAGGTTTGACCGATCAAACCTTGCTTGGCGTAACCGGTAGTGGCAAAACCTTTACGATGGCCAATGTCATCGAACGGGTCAATAAACCAACGCTTGTGATTGCCCACAACAAAACCTTGGCTGCCCAACTGGCCCAAGAGTATCGCGAGTTTTTCCCCGACAATGCGGTGCATTATTTTGTTTCTTACTACGATTTTTATCAGCCCGAGGCTTATATGCCAACAACCGATACTTATATCGAAAAAGAGGCTATGATCAATGAAGAGATTGAGCGGTTGCGCCACGCCTCAACCCAAGCGCTCCTGACACGCAAAGACGTTATCATTGTGGCTAGTGTTTCCTGCATTTATGGTTTGGGTAGTCCAGAAGAATACGAGAAGGTCAATATGAAGATTGCGGTCGGCCAAAAGTTGGTACGCAACGATTTTTTGCGTGCGCTTATTGATATTCATTTCGAGAGAACCAATGCCGATTTAAACCCCGGCACTTTTCGAGCCTTGGGTAATAGTGTTGAAATAATGCCAGTCTCTGAAAAAGTGGTTTATAGATTAGAAATCGGTGACAGCCAGATAACCAAAATAGAGAAGATCGATGTCATCACTCGAGAAATTTTGGAAAGACCGCAAACATTTTTCCTCTTTCCGGCCAAGCACTATATTACCTCCGACGAAAGCGTCAAACGCGCGCTTAGAGATATCAAGGCCGAACTCGGCACCCAGCTCAAAAAGTTTGAAAAGGAAGGCAAGCTTTTGGAAGCTGATCGATTGAAGAGGCGGACCAATTATGATCTGGCCATGATTAGAGAAGTTGGTTATTGCAATGGTATCGAAAATTATTCTCGCCATTTCGATGGTCGCAAGTCTGGCGAGCCAGCTCATACCTTGCTTAGTTATTTCCCCAAGAAAGCCAATGGTAGCCCGGACTTTTTGACTGTGGTCGACGAATCGCATGTCACCATTCCACAAATTGGCGGAATGTATAATGGCGATCGAGCCAGAAAGGCAACTCTGATTGAGCATGGCTTCCGCCTGCCTTCAGCCTTTGACAATCGACCTCTGCGTTTTGAAGAATTTACAAATCAGGTCGGTCAGGTGATCTATACGAGTGCCACACCGAGCAAATACGAAATCGAAAAGTCTAAACAGGTGGTCGAGCAAGTTATTCGACCGACGGGTTTGCTTGATCCGGAAGTGATAGTCAGGCCGATTATCAGCAGAGAGGGCTATCCCGGTCAAATTCTTGACTTCATTGGCGAAACCGAAAAGGTCATCAAAAAAGGTAATCGGGCAATAGCGACCACTCTTACAAAAAAGATGGCCGAAGATCTTTCGGAATATCTTAAGGACCCTTCGAATACCTCAGGGTTAAAAAGAAAGATCAAAGCCGAATATTTGCATAGCGATATCAAGACGATCGAGCGCATCGAAATTTTGACCAGATTTAGAAAAGGCGAGTTTGACGTGCTGGTCGGCGTCAACCTCTTGCGCGAAGGTCTCGACCTGCCCGAAGTTGAATTTATTGGCATACTCGATGCCGACAAGGAGGGTTTTCTGCGGAGCGAAACATCGCTCATTCAAATCATTGGGCGGGCGGCGCGCAATGTCGATGGTCGAGTCATTCTTTATGCTGACACCTTGACCGGTTCGATGGAGCGGGCGATTGGTGAGACTAACCGGCGTCGAGCTTTGCAGATCGCTTACAACGAAAAGCACGGCATCACTCCACAAACAATCAAAAAAGAAATTCACGATATAACGGATCAATTGCAAAAGAGTCACAACAAAGCGGTCGGCACTCTGCTTGCGATTGATCTCAAGAATGTCAAAAATATCGATAAACTAATCAAGCAAAAAGAGAAGCAAATGAACGCTAGTGTCAAAATTCTCGACTTCGAAACCGCCGCCATCCTCCGTGACGAAATCAAAGAGCTCGAAAAACGCAAGACGGAGTAATACACAGGTTGGGCTTATTTTTCTAATCATTAGGAGTATTCTGATTGTGGAGGCAGATCCATGTTGATCAAGATTCTTGGCGCAGGGGAGTTTGAAATTCTTGGTCGAGGTGTATCACCTGGCCAATCAGTCGTATTGTATTTCTCTCTAGACCAAGACGGTCCGCGAGAGAGAGTTGTTGTCGCCTTTGCTGATGAGGGCGGGCGACTCGCTGGGTATTTTTCAAATGAATTTCCTCATCAAAAAGCAATTGGGCAGGCGGTGCCTGTCCAAACGCAAAAACACTGACCGAAGAAGCCGTTCGTGCCCTGCTTGTTTGCAGGAAACCACGGGCGGCTTTTGATTTTGGTGGGTAAATTGTGTTATAATGGTTGGCTCATGAAGAAAAATGAAGAAAAAAGGGGAGGGCAGAAAAGTGGCGATTTGGGCCAAGATAAGATTGTGGTCAAAGGTGCGCGCACGCATAACCTCAAGAATATTACGGTCGAGATGCCTCGCAACAAAATGGTGGTCTTTACCGGTCTTTCGGGTTCGGGCAAATCTTCGCTAGCTTTCGACACCATTTTTGCTGAAGGCCAAAGGCGCTATGTCGAATCGCTCTCTTCTTATGCTCGACAGTTTTTGCGCCAGATGCAAAAACCCGATGTCGATGAAATTGTCGGCCTTTCGCCGGCGATCTCGATTGACCAAAAATCTCGTTCCAATAATCCGCGTTCTACGGTGGCTACGATCACCGAAATTTATGATTATTTGCGTGTGCTTTATGCACGTATTGGCCGACCGCATTGTTTGGTTTGTGGAGCAGAAATAAAGAGGCTTTCAAACGAAGAAATCAAGAATTTTATTTTGGAAAAAATCAAAAATTACACCACATCAAAAAAGCCAAGGGGCACCCTTGACACAAAAATAAAATTTCCAATCTATGTTGAGCTTTTTGCGCCGATTGTTCGGGGACGCAAAGGCGAATATTACCAACTTCTTTACGATATGTTGGGCAAAGGTTATGCCGAGGTGGTAATAGATGGCAAAAGGCAGAGTCTGCGCGAACGAATCGAGCTAGCCAAAAACAAAAGACACGATATCAGTTTGTTGGTCGATTCGATCAATGTCAACGATTTTGAGACAGAGAAGAAGAATGCCGAAGAACGGCTCTTCGAAGCGCTCGAAAAGGCTCTCGAGGAAGCCCAGGGTTTGGTCGAAATTTCTTTTAGAGATACAGCCAATCCGGAAGCTCCGCGCGAAGTGCAGATAATGTCAAACAAGTTTTCTTGCCCCAACGACGGTTATTCTTATCCAGAAATCGAACCACGTCTTTTCTCCTTCAACTCACCCTATGGCGCCTGTCCGGAATGTAACGGTCTTGGAACTCGGCATCTCTTTGGTGATGAGCCTTGCCCGGTTTGTCTTGGTGCGCGACTTCGACCAGAAGCTTTGCATATTTATCTTGGTCAATCAAAAGTCAACATTGTCGATTTTGCCAAACTTTCAATTGCCGAGGCCTTTGGTTTTGTCGGAGAGCTCAAACTTACAAATCGAGAAAAGGAAATATCGAGAGTGGTAATCAGAGAAATCGAATCGCGCCTGCGCTTTATGCTGAATGTCGGTATTGAATATCTTTCGCTCGATCGACGAGCCCACACCCTTTCGGGTGGCGAAGCTCAGCGCATCCGGCTGGCGAGCCAGCTTGGTTCGGGTTTGGTTGGCGCGCTTTATGTTCTTGATGAGCCGACGATTGGTCTGCATAGTCGCGACAATGATCGACTGATCAAGACCTTGCTTGAATTGCGTGATTTGGGCAACACCATTTTGGTGGTCGAACACGACGAAGATACAATCTTTGCCTCGGACTATATAGTCGATATCGGGCCGGGTGCTGGTGTGCACGGCGGCGCGGTTGTTGCTGCTGGTTGGCTCGAAGAACTTTTGATAGCCAAGAAAAACGATTCTGGTTCGAGCACACTTTCGTATTTGCGCGGAGAAGATTATATCGAAGTACCCGAAGAAAGGCGGACTCAAGATCGGGGCAAAATCCAAATCAGAAATGGCAATATTTTCAATATCAAAAATATGGATGTCGACATCCCGCTTTCGCGTTTTGTCTGTGTTACCGGTGTTTCGGGTTCGGGCAAATCTTCTCTGGTTTATGAAATTCTTTATAAAAATCTCCAGGCTCGTTTTGAGCGCAAATACCGAAGCAATATGACTCACAATTGCTCGTCTTTTTCTGGTAGTGAGTATTTGGGTCGAAGTATCTTGATCGATCAATCGCCGATTGGACGCACGCCACGTAGTAATCCAGCCACCTATACCGGCGCCTGGAGCTTTATCCGCGAGCTCTTTGCCGAGACCAGCGAGGCGCGAGTGCGTGGTTGGGGTCCAAGCCGATTTTCTTTCAATCGCAAGGGTGGCCGGTGCGAAACTTGCGAAGGCAATGGCGAAATTGCTGTCGAGATGCATTTTCTACCGACGGTCTATGTGCCTTGCGATGTCTGTGGAGGCAAGCGATTTATGAAAGATACGCTCGAAATAAAATACAAGAAAAAAAGTATTTATGACGTGCTCAAGATGACGGTCGAAGAAGCTCTGGATTTCTTTGTCGATATTCCGGCGATCTACGATCGGCTCAAAACACTTTATGATGTCGGACTTGGTTATCTCGAACTTGGCCAATCGGCGACAACGCTTTCGGGTGGCGAGGCCCAAAGAGTCAAAATCTCGAGCGAGCTTTATCGACCGCACATTCAAAAAACAATTTATATTCTCGATGAGCCGACCATCGGTTTGCATTATGAAGATGTCAAGCGTTTGATTGGTATCTTGCAAAAGTTGGTTGATAAAGGTAATACGGTTTTGGTTATAGAACATAATATGGATGTAATAAAAAGTGCCGATTATGTTATCGATATCGGTCCGGAAGGCGGGTCCGGCGGTGGCCGAGTGGTGGCTCGAGGCACGCCGGAGGAAGTTGCCAACAACAAAAATTCTCACACCGGCAAGTATTTGAAAAAAGCTTTGAAAGTATGAT
>CAYMOW010000001.1:0-42567 GCA_964392285.1 uncultured Candidatus Saccharibacteria bacterium | reverse complement strand
AACAACAAAAATTCTCACACCGGCAAGTATTTGAAAAAAGCTTTGAAAGTATGATATAATACATTTATGAAAAAGATGACTTTAAAAAGTATAATTTGGAAGGAAGGAAAATATTTTGTGGCTCAGTGCTTAAATTTTGATGTGTCTAGCTTTGGTAGAACAAAGTCGTCCGCACTCAAAAATTTAAAAGAAGCGGCTGCTCTATATTTAGAAGAGACTCCAAAGGCAAAATTCTCGAAAATACCATCTCCTCAAATTGTAGAGACTATTTTCCAATACGCCTAAGTTTAAGAGTTATGCCTAAGCTGTTTTCTTCTCGAGAAATTGTAAAAATTCTTGAGAAGCATGGTTTTGTATTTGTATCTCAAAAAGGAAGTCATGCCAAATATTTCTCTCGGTTTATTGGGAGAGTGGCGATAATACCGGTAAATAAAAAACAGATTCCTTCTGGTACTTTTAGTTCAATTCTTCGCCAATCAGGACTTTCAAGAAAAAACTTTGGACTATAATTTAGGTAAAAGAGAAAGGCCCTTGTCGCTCAATGTGACTGGGCCTTGGTGGGTTTGAGGTTCACGGCTACGTTCGAGGACCGAAGCTTGTTTGGTTGCGACGATTGCCCAGACTGAAGTAGAAGTCTGGGGTATCCAGTATGCCTGCTCTTCTCCGTCGCTTCTGTGTAATCTTGGCCATAATCACTTCTGTGCCATGTGGTCGCACATGGCAACCATCGCAAATATGAGTGCGACGGTCTAATGTACCACACGTCAAATGGATCAACGTTTTTATTGTCATGCTAATCCTCTGGAAGTTGATAATAAACCTAATAATGATATTGTCAAAAGTATGATTCTTAGTCTCTATAAAGAACGCGGAGAAACTCCGCTCCAATGTTTGGAGCGATTTCGTTTGGCCTTTCCCGAGTATAAAGATACCAAGATGACTTATTTGGGGCGTCTCGATCCGATGGCTTCGGGAGTTTTCTTGGTGGCAACCGATAACGATACTAGCCAAACTCGCCGAGAAGAATTTCTGGCTCTGGACAAAGATTATGATTTTTCGGTGCTTTTTGGTTTTGCGACCGATACTTACGATTGCTTGGGTAAAATAACTCATCCCCCAGCCCCTTCTCTTATTGCAAGAGAAGGGGAGTCGCGCAACTCCGACCTTGTTTCGATTATGGATTTGATCAAGATTAGCAAAATCTATGAAGGCGAGAGACTGCAGAAATATCCCAAATATTCATCACCAATGATCGCTAAAAGAAAAACCTCCCCCAGCCCCCTCCTTGTTCAGGAGGGGGAAGACGCAAGTTTTCCCTTCCCTGCTCAAGGGGAGGGCGAGTTGGACGAGGGTGGGGTATATAAAAAGATCACCATTTACCAAATGCAATTCAAATCTTTATCTGAATTGAGCGCCAAAGAACTTTTTGGCCGGCTACTTTTGGACATCGGTCGGGTCAGGGGCGATTTTCGTCAGGTTGAGATTTTGGAGTTGTGGCAAAAAAATCTGAAAGACAAAGACAAAAAATATTTTGTGGCCAATTTCTCTGCCTCTGTTTCTTCCGGAACCTATATTCGCAGTATAGTCGACGACCTCGGGGCGACTCTGGGCTGTGGCGCTTGCGCTTTGTCGATCACGCGCACTCGAGTAGGCAATTATTCTCTCAAAGATGCGATCAAGTTTTGAGACTTGGATTAGAGACCTTTTTCTGTCATCATAAGATTCATGACAAATCCGACTATTGTGGTTATCTTCGGTATTACTGGCGATTTGGCCAGTCGGAAGCTTATCCCAGCTTTCTACCACCTCTTCAAGCAAGGGCTTTTGCCCAAAGACTTCAAAATTGTCGGTTTTTCCAGAAGAGAGTTTGAAGACAGAGCGATCCGAGCAGAGCTAAAAAGATATCTACCCCAAAGTTCTCTTTCTAAGGAGGCAGAAAAGTTCCTCAAGCTCATCACCTATCGGCAGGGTATTTTTGATGATCCAAAGTCCTATCAGTCTTTGCGTTTGGAGCTCGAGAAGATTGACGCTTCTTTTGGTCAATGCTCGAACAAACTTTTCTATTTGGCTGTGCCACCTCATCTTTACGAAATGATCGCTCAAAATATTTACAAATCCGGTCTTTCCATTCCCTGTGGTGGCAATCGAGGTTGGGCCAGGATTTTGATCGAAAAGCCTTTTGGTCATGATCTCAAGACGGCTCGAAAGCTCGATCGGCTTTTGGCCCGACTCTTCAAGGAAGACCAGATTTATCGCATCGATCATTATCTAGGCAAAGAGACTTTGCAAAATATTCTGACTTTCAGATTTTCTAATACCTTGTTTGAACCGCTTTGGAACAGCCAGCATATCGAGAAAATCGAAATCAATCTTTTCGAGAAAAACCAGATCGGTAATCGGGGCGAATTTTATGACAAAACCGGCGCGCTCAAAGATGTTGGTCAAAATCACATTTTGCAAATGTTAGCTCTAGTGACGATGGAAAAGCCAATCGGCCTTTCGCCGGTTGAGATTCGGCGTGCTCGAGGTCGTCTGCTCAAAAATATTTTTTTACCGACCGAGGCTCAAGCGGTCAGGGGTCAGTATGTCGGTTTTTTGCAGGAAAATAATGTGGCCAAAAACTCAAAAACCGAAACTTTTTTCCAGATTCGGGTTGGTATCAAAAATGCTCGTTGGCACAAGGTGCCGATCTTTTTGCGCAGTGGCAAGGCTTTGGCCGAAGATCGAGCCGAGATCAAAATCTTTTTCAAAGATCCGGACCCGAAGTTTTTCTTGCCCAAGCAGGACAAGTTGCAAGAACACAACGTCTTAACTTTTCGCATTCAGCCCGACGAAGGGATCTCGATCCTTTTTTGGTTCAAGGAGCCGGGTTTTAATAACAAAATCAGTGGGCGCAAACTTTCTTTCAATTATGCCGATAGTGAGACTCGCCTCCCCGATGCTTACGAACGGATTCTTTATGATTGCATTTTGGGCGACCAGACGCTCTTTCCAACCACAGATGAAATCTTGAGCGGTTGGCGCTTTGTCGAACAGGCTCTGCTAAAATTGGCAAAGCCGAAAATCAAAAAATATAAAATCGGTGCCGATTGGCATGATCTGGTCTAGCCGAGGATTTCCTCGACAATCTTTTTGACCAAGGCACCATCGGCTTGGCCTTTGGTCTCTTTCATAACCGCACCCATAAAGATACCCATCTTTTCTTTGGTGGCTCCGAGTTCGGCTTTTTTCTGTTCGACAATTTTTCTGATCTGGTCCTCAGACATCAAGGCTGGCAAGAATTCTTCGAGCACTTGCATTTCGGCTTTTTCGTTATCGGCCAAATCTTGTCGGCCACCTTTTTCAAATTGCTCGATCGAATCTTTGCGTTGTTTGACCAATCGGCGAATAACGGCGATCGCCTCTTCATCGTTCAATTTGTCTTGGGGTGTTCGGCCTTTGGCAACCGATTCGTTGGTAAAACTTGCGAGCACTCCGCGCAAAGTGGTGAGTCTGACCTGGTCTTTGGCTCGGAGGGCTTCTTTGATCTGTTCTTGGATTTTGTCTTGCATGATACGAAAATTATGCGAATAAATACGAATTGCTACGAATCCAATAATAGCATAGAAAGAGAGTTAGGGAGATTAGAATTGTATAGGCTGTGTTATAATGTCGCTATGCAAAATATTGCCATTGTTGTACTTGGTTTGGGCTTGCTTTTGGCCATTGTCGCCTTGTTACGCAAAAAAGAAAGCCGGGCGGACGATAGCGGTCTGCGCTTGCTTTTGGAGCAGATGAACAACCTCTCGCATACGGTTGACCAAAAACTCGGTGAGTCGTCTAAGATTGTGCACGAATCGCTCCACCGCCAATTTGGCGAGTCGCAGAGATTGATCAAAGAAATCACTGAAGAGTTGACTCATGTCAAAGATACTGGTCGAAGAGTCGAAGGCTTTGCCGAACAGCTCCAGAGTTTGCAAGATATTTTGAAAAACCCCAAACAGCGGGGGATACTTGGCGAATACTATTTGGAAACTTTGCTCAAAAATGTCTTGCCGACTGGTAGCTACCAGATGCAATATGCCTTTGCCGATGGCACAATTGTCGACGCCGTGGTCTTTGTCAAAGACAAGATTATACCAATCGATTCCAAATTTTCGCTCGAGAATTATAATCGCCTGATCGAAGAGCGCGATGGGGCCGAAAAGGAGCGTTTGGAAAAGGCTTTTCGCTCTGACCTCAAGGCGCGCATCGACGAAACCAGCAAATATGTCAAACCGAGCGAGGGCACAATGGATTTTGCCTTTATGTTTATACCGCACGAAGCGATCTACTATGATCTGCTGGTCTCGCAAGTTGGCGCAGTCAAGGTCAATACGCGCGACCTTATAGAATATGCCTTCAAGGAGCGCCACGTCATCATTGTTTCGCCGACGAGCTTCCTCGCCTATCTCCAAACCGTTTTGCAAGGCCTCAAAGCCTTGCAGATCGAAGAGTCGGCCAAGCACATCAGAACCAATGTCGAAAATTTGCAAAAACATTTGCAATCCTACGAAGAGTATCACCAAAAGTTAGGCAACGCGTTAGGCACTGCTGTCAACCAGTACAATCTTTCGGGCAAGGAGTTCAAAAAGCTCGATAAAGATATGCTCAAAATCACCGGCGAAGCCTTGCTCGGCGAGGTGCCGAGCCTAGATAAGCCGGAAATAGGCGAATAGTTGCAGAATTTCATAAAATCCTGTAAAGTGGAGGTCATTATGGCAGAAACAAAGAAAGCAACAAAAACCAAATCAGCCCCAAAGCCCAAGAAGGCTGTTGTGGCAAAGGTAAAGAATGAAGGTGCTTTTGCGGTGATTGAGACCGGAGGCAAGCAATACCGCGTTTTTGAAGGGGAGACTCTCAAGGTAGAAAAACTCGGCAAGGTCAGTGTAGGCGACCAAGTCACTTTCGATAAGGTGCTTTTGGTAGACGACGGCAAAGGCGCAACCGATATTGGCACACCCTATATTTCTGGTGCCAAGGTTCTTGGCAGTGTCTTAGAGCTTGGACGCAACAAAAAAGTTATTGTCATCAAATACAAACAAAAATCTCGTTATTTCAAAAAGAACGGACATCGACAACCTTTCACTAAGGTGAGAATTGAGAAGATAGCCTAAGAATTATTTTAATTGATCTAATTATTCTAAAAAATTCCTAAATTTAGGAATTGGTTTTTTTGGTGTTAATTTAGGTTAATTAGGGTACCTAGAGTAATTAGAATAATTTAATAGACAAAATAGTCTCTGAACTTAAAAAATATTAGCGCGCCCAAGATTAGATAGAAAAGTATCAGAAAGACAAGGTGGTGTTTTGATACAAAATGCAGAATCGCACTTTCGCCGAGGTGTTTTTCGCGATAATTCCAAACGGTGGTATAGAGAAATATCGGCCAAGTCACTGCCCAGGTGATGAGGCAATAAATACATAGGGTGCCGAGATTGAACAAGCTTTGGTAAGCAAACCAAAGGACAAAGATGACAGAAGCAAGAGAACCGAGGTTTACAAGTTGCCAATAAAGCTTGTGGGCGCGACCGCCGGCAAAGAGCATGATACCGGTCGCAATAAGCATTGAGAAGGAAATGAGGCCAAGAATAGGGTTGGGAAAGCCAAAGACCTCGCCTTGTTCAGAGAGTATGGCCGAGCCACAACTGACAAATGGACTGATATTGCAAGGAATGTCGGCGGTCGGGTTTTTGATGAGCTCTATCGTATCGAGCATCAAAAAGAAAGAGGCGAGGAGGCCGATCAGACTACCGATTATTAGAATGTAAGGATAAGATTTCATAAAATTATTCTAAGTACTCTAATTGTTCTAATTATTCTAAAAAATTTCTAATGTTTAAATTCATAAATTGGTTTTTTGGGATTTTTTAGGTCAATTTCTATTTTTCAAAGCGTTCTTAAGTGTGTCTGGGTCGGCATATTCGAGCTCGGTGCCCATCGACAAACCTTTTCCCAAGTGCGAGATCTTTATCTTATGTTTTTCAGAGAGTGGATGCAAGAGCCTCTCGATGTAGCTACCAGTGTTCTCACCCTCCGGGTTCCAGTTCATAGCGAGGACGATTTCTTTTAGTCCGGATTTAACCTTTCTTTCTATAAAGGCCAACAATTCTTGGGCGCGAACCTTTTTCTCTGGCTCCTTTTCGAGTATTGGCACCGAACCACCGAGCACAAAGTAAGTCCCAGTCCAAACTCGATTTTTTTCGACCGACTCGAGGTCGATATCGCGTGGCACGATGAGAAGCGAACTTTCGTCGCGCGTGGTGTCGGCGCAAATATTGCAGAGAGTTGCCTTTGCGTGCTTCTTCTCAAAAAATCGGCGACAATCGGCGCAGATCACCACCTCGTCTTTGAGGCTTTGCAAATTTTTGACCAGTTCCCCAATACTGCCATTTTGGCGTGTCAAAAGGTAATAGACAAAGCGCCTTGCCTGCCTCGGCCCGATGCCGGGAAAGTGAGTAAATATTTGAATAAGTTTCTCAATCGAGTTCATATGATTTCTAGAATTCGCGGAAGTCGGCTTCGGCCCCGGAGAATTGAGCGCGTTCGAGCGGTTGGAAGGTAGCCTTGCGTTCGTTGAAGTAAAGCTCGACTTTGCCAGTTGCGCCGTTGCGGTGCTTCTCGATCAAAATTTCGGCGATGTTGGTGCGCTCGGCTTCTTCTTTACCCTTGTCTTCGCGATGGATAAACATCACCACGTCGGCGTCTTGCTCGATCGAGCCTGAGTCGCGTAGGTCGGAGAGCTTGGGTTTGCCACCGCGCTGTTCGACGGCGCGCGAAAGTTGAGAGAGGGCAAGCACTGGCACGTCGAGCTCGCGCGCCAAATTTTTGAGCGAGCGCGAGATCTCGGTGACTTGCTGGACCACATTGTCGCTATTGCGAGATTGCGTCGGCATCATCAGTTGCAAATAGTCGACCACAATTAGTCCCAAACCTTTTTCGTTTTTGAGGCGACGGGCAACGGCACGCATTTTTAGAATATTGTTACCTGGCTGATCATCGATAAAGATCGGTGCCTTGGCCAGAGTATTCATCGAATCTTGCAAAGCCGTCCAAACATTTTCATCCGATTTGCTAAGTCGGCCGGTGCGCAAAGCCCAAGCGTCGACGTTGGATTGGGCGGCGAGCATTCGGTCGACCAACTGCTGTGCGCTCATTTCGAGCGAAAAGATACCGACCGGTACATTGTTTTCCACGGCAGTCTGCCGGGCAATGTCGAGCGCGAGTGAAGTCTTACCAACCGAAGGTCGGGCGGCTAGGATAATGAGGTCCGACTTTTGCAAACCCGAAAGCTTGTCGTCGAGGGCTTGAAAACCTGTTGGCACTCCGCGCAAGCCACTGCCCGAATGATGTAGTTTGTCGAGTCTTTCCCAGGCTTCATCGAGCTCGTCTTTGAGGGCACTAAAGGTGTGAATGCTCGCGATGTTGGTGACGTCATAAATCTTCTTTTGGGCTTGGTCGATGATTTGTTCGATTTCTTCAGCTTCGTCGTAGCCGAGCGCCGATATAAAGTCCGCGGCACCTATGAGGTTGCGGGCGATATGCTTTTTTTGGACGATGTGAGCATAAAAAACCGCATTGGCCGAAGAGGGCACAGCGTTGACCAAATCAGCCAGGTAGCCCGAACCGCCGATTTCTTCGAGTAAGTTTTTTTCTTTGAGGCGTGCCGAGATTGTGAGTAGGTCGGTCGGATTGCGTTTTTGGAAAAGCTCAAGCATTGTCTCAAAAATCAATCGATGCTTTTCGCTATAAAAAGATTGTGGGTAGACTATGTCGGCCACCTCATACATTACTTCCGGTCGGAGCATAATCGAGCCAAGAAGTGCCTTTTCAGCTTCGCTGTTGTGTGGTGGAATGCGCAAATTGGTTTTCTTGTCTGGGTTCATTGGGTTCTATGATATACGAACAGGGCAGGCTTTCAAACTAGCATTTCTGAATAAGGTGTGATTTGGCGGTTGATAACCTTTTTTCTTGCTTCAGATGTTGTAAAATGAAATATAAACAAAATGAATCGTCGGACACTACTACAAATATTATTTACGCTGATAATTTTTGGTCTGGTCTTGTATTTGGCGAGCCTTTTGTCGGGTGAGCCAAAGCGACCAGAAATCGAACGCTCAAATTTGGTCAAGGTCGCTCAGTATTCCGATCGCTTTATTACCGAAAATGCCAAGAACCAAGATCGGCAACTAAAGCACTTGGCTTTCGCTGATTCGCCCGAGTTTGCAATTTATCCCGACCAGGTAGCCACGGTCTTTCGGGCGCTCGGTCAGTTTTTTGAGATAAGTGAGGAATCTGTCACCGAAGAGCATGGTACTTGGGTTTGGACGCCGATTTTGCAGATGACTCCGCAATATATGGCCGAAATTATAAGTGGTGCCAAGGCCGAGGGGGTCAATGTTGTCTACCTTGCGATCGACTCTTATCTTGATATTTTTGTTCTGCCCGATGATCAAACCAAGTCTCTTCTTGAAGCTGATTTTACCAAACAGCTCGAACATTTTGTCTGGCTAGCTCAAGAGTCTGGGGTCAAGGTCGACGCGGTAGCCGGCTGGCGCAATTGGGCCGAGCCAGGGCATACTTATAAACCACTGGCCATTGCTCGTTTCGTAAAAAAATTTAACGACAGTCAGTTTTTTGATCTGCGCGGTCTGCAATATGATGTCGAACCGTATCTTTTGCCCGAATATGAAATGGGTGAAGATCAAAAAAAGCGTATTCTAGCCAACCTCGTCAAATTGGTCGACGACACAGCCTATTTCTTGGGTGATGCAAATCTCAAACTTTCGGTTGTGGTGCCGGATTTTTATGACAGACAAGATCGACTGACTCCTGAATTCGAGTACAAAGGGCGCAAAGATTTTGCTTTTGGTCATCTGCTTCGGATTTTGGACGATAGACCCGAGAGTAGTCTTGTTATTATGTCTTATCGCAATTTTGCCGAAGGCGAAAATGGCTCGATCGCTGTTTCCAAAAATGAAATGCAAACTGCCCGCCGCGGCCGTTATCGCACCGAGATCGTGATTGCTCAAGAAACCGGCCAAGTCGAGCCAGCCTTTCTGACTTTCCACAACACTTCAAAAGAATATTTTGAGACAGAGGTCGGCAAACTCAAATCGGCTTTTGCCGATCATCGCAACTTTGCTGGTCTTGCCATCCACTACGCAAACGCTTATCTAGAGTTGGGACAAGAGGCAGATAACCTTGGATTAGTAGATTAAAAAATTAAAATGTTTATCAAACTTTATATAATTGCTCTGCCGATCTTTCTTTTGCTCGATGTGCTTTGGGTTGGCCTTGTGGCCAAAAATTTTTATCGAGAACAGATCGGCTTTTTGCTCAAGAGCCAGGCAAGCTGGCTTCCGGCAATAATCTTCTATCTGATTTTTATTTTGGGTTTGGTGGTCTTTGTCTTGATGCCGGCAGTAGAAAAGGATTCATTCTGGCGAGCGATAACTCTAGGTCTGCTTTTTGGCCTGGTGACTTACGCGACATACGATTTGACCAACCAAGCTCTGACCAAAGATTGGCCGGTTGTGGTGACGATCGTTGATTTGCTTTGGGGCGCCTGCCTCTCGGCGATTGTTGCCGGCACCACTTTCTTGATCGCCCAAAAACTGGGGTTTTAATGATCAAATTTAGCCCGCCTTTTCGTTAAATAAATTTTTGTATTATTATATGAATTATGAGTATAAATGAGGAAGTTTTGGAAATCTTAAAAAATACAGGAGCAGTGATTACGGATAGTCACATTGTGGGAACATCCGGCAGACATATGAGTGTATATATAAATAAAGATTCGTTGTTGAGTCATCCTACTCAAACATCTCTCATTTGCTCTCTAATCGCCCAACAAAATCACAATTTGGATGTTGATTTGGTTGTAGCGCCGGCAGTTGCCGGAGCAATTTTGGGCCACGAGGTTGCTCGTCAACTTTCAAAAGTACTGGACAAAGAGGTATTGAGCGCTTATGCGGACAAAGCTGAGGATGGACGACTAGTTTTTAAGAGAGGCTATGATCAGTTGGTTAAAGACAAAAAGGTTTTGATTATTGAAGACACTCTAGCAACTGGATTTTCAGTGAATAAAATGATTGATGTTGTTAGGGAGTTTGGTGGTAAGATTTTGGCTATAAATGTCATAGTTAACCGTGTGCCGAAAATTGTAAATTCGGAAACTCTAGGTTTCCCTTTATTATCGCTCTGTGATATTGAGGCTGAGACTTACGATGAAAAAAATTGTCCCTTGTGTCGATCGGGCGTACCTATAAACATGAATATTGGCCATGGTAAAAAACAACCATAAAGCTTCCGCTTGAACCAATACCCCTCGGGGTTATCTTTTATATATTCCTTATACCTTTTTATAAAATTCATGTTTTTGTAAAATTATTATACAACACTATTCCAACTTACAATGGTGCTCAATGTTGATTTACAAAACTTGCATATTTTATAAAAAGTTGTAGTTTAACAAAAGAGGACAGAATGACTTTGATCAAAATTATTTACGTTTTGGCCTGCTTGGCGGCCGTGGGAACACTTTTTGTCATATCTGGAGACAATTTCGGTCTCTGGTCTCCCGTTTTGATCTCGTCACCTAAACCTGGGGCGGGGTTTGTGAGTCTCGGCACTTGCATTGGGATGGGGGTCTACACCTACTTTGTCATCAGATTGAAATAAGTACGATTTCACATGCCCCGGATAGCAACGCTGTTCGGGGCTCCACTTATGAGTACAGATGATCACCCTCTTCTATCTAAATTATTTCATTAGCCACATAAGTAATCCTAGTAGCAAAACAACCAGCACAGATAACCCTAATATACCGATCTTTTTTCTTCGAACAATAACAATCGCTCCAACTATCAGAAAAATATCGATGGGTAAAGTTACGTAATCACAATACTCAGCGCACCAGTTATGGTTCCAATGTCCGACTTGAGTAAAGAAATTCTCTATTCCACCTATCTGAAGAAGATCACGAACGAGATGATAGATCGACCCGACGAGAACAATCTTAAAGAAAATCAAGGCTCTATTCTTATTAACATCACTTAATTCGATCATAGTTCGAATCCCTTCAAGGTTCGCTTATTTTATCACTTTTCAGTTTTGAAATGTGGCGCAAAATAAGGGAATTTTGACTGCTATTTTTCAAAACTACTGGCGGAAGGGGAGGGATTCGAACCCTCGGTACCGTTTCCGATACACAGACTTTCCAGGTCTGCCCATTCGACCGCTCTGGCACCCTTCCATGGCAACTAATCATACCCTCAAAGGGCGCTTGATTCAAATTTTTGATATACTCATATTATGACATGGCGCGGAGCTTTTATCTCGATTGTTTTGCTTGGGATTTTGACCTCAGCTTTTTATTTTCTAAAAGGGCGTGAGGGTCAAGAGATTTATGACAGCCAAAAAAATCAAGCAGCGGTGCTCGGCGCTTTTGCCTCGCAAGGACTATTGGCTCATTATACTTTCGAATCGGTTGCCGAGCCGACCGCCGGCGGCTACCTTGCTTCAAACAGCTACGCTTTGAGTGTGGCGAGCGCGAGCTCGACTGCGGGCAAGTTTGGCAACGCTTTTGAGTTTGGCCGAGAAACAAGTGTCAGCGCCACCAGATTTATTCAAGATGATTTTACAATTTGTCTTTGGTTCAAGACGACCGGCAAAGGTAGCGGGCTCGACCATTATCGCACGCGCTCTCTTGTGACCGCCGAATGGCCTGGCGCTGGCCGTGACTTTGCTTTTGGAATTGATTCAAACGGTGTTTTGGCTTTTGGTGCCGAGAATGACACATGGGGTGGCACGACTGTGGTAAATGACAATACGTGGCGACACGGCTGCGCGACGCGCGAGAAGGCGAGTGGCGAAGCACGGATTTATGCAAATGGCGTATTCGAAAAGTCTGGTCTCGGCTCCAAAAACTCACTCGATTCAAATTCCAAATTGACGATCGGCGATCAGGAAGATACTCCACGCAACAAATATTCGGGTCTACTCGACGAGTTGCGTATCTACAACCGCGTTTTGTCAGCTAGCGAAATAGCTGAGATCTATAATTTCGAGAATGACCCGGCCAATTTTAGCGCTACTCAAACAAACCAAACCGCCAATCAATCTTCTGGCAACACAGGGCAGAGCAATACTAATAATCAAGCGAACAATCAGGCAAGCACTCAAACAAATACTGATAGTAATGCAAATAGCCAAACTTCAACGGCTAATCAGAACAGTCAAAATAATCAAAATGCAAACGAGAACGCCAACAACCAAAACGCTCAAAACAATGATCAGAATAAAACAAAAGTCGAAGTAACATTGCCGTCTCAAGCCTTGGCCGAAAACAGTGTTCTACTCAAAAATTTTACAACCACACCAACGACTCAGACCTTTACGATCTCGCGCATCTTTGTCGAAGGCGAGATCAAAAATTTCCCTCAGGCCAAAGTCTCAGGCACGCCGACAGCGACTCAAGCCGATGTGATGACCCGCTATGCCGACGGTAGCGTGAAGCACGCGCTCGTCTCTTTTGTGGCGAGCGTGCCTTCGGGCGCTTCGGTCAAGGTCGACTTTGTCAACCAAAATTCTTGCCGCTGCGGTACGGCGAGCGCGCTTAGCAAGGAAGAAATGCTTTCGAGCAAATACAACTTCAATGCCGAACTCGAATTTTCCAAAGACGGCGCAAGCCAAAAGGTGAATGCGCGCGAAATGATCCAAAATGGCGACTTTCGTTATTGGCTCAAGGGCGAGCTTGTAACCCAAGTTATCCTCGAAGACCGCACAACTGCCCTCAAATACGATTTGGGTTTCAAAAACAAAGCCACATTTCTTGCGAGTCCAAACGGCTATTTCAATCCGGGCGACACGACGCTCGAGGTTTTTGATGCAAGCGACATTACGGTGCCAGGGACTCTCTTGCTCAAAAACGAAAAAATCCGAATCTGCGAAAAGAATGGCAATGTTTTGAAAATTGGCAGCTCGAGTTGCCCCAACAAAGATGGTCGCGGTTTTGAAAATACTCCGATTGGCGGCACTAGCGCTTGGGGTGTCGTGGGTTCTGTTGTAGGCAGTCAGGGCTTTCGACTTGCCGATAGTCGCGATTATAAATCACTTCATCCAATTTTTGTCGTAACTTTTACTCCCGAGACCAGTGGCTCGACCAAGGTTGAGGCAATTGTCGAAAATGCTTGGACCCAAAAACTGCAAGATCAAACTTACGATGTGACTTTCAAGGCTGGCGCCAATCTTGCGAGCGTCTTTTCTAAAACCAATTTCAAACACACAGCGATGACTCGTTGGCGCAAGATCGGTTTTTCGGGGCAAGCCTTGCCACCAATCGTGGTTGATCTCAATTTGCGCTATCTTGCTCAGAGCAAAGCGATTCCAAACTTTAATCCGGATATCAAACTTTCAAATTCAGCGATCCAAAGAGCTCTGTCGGTCGGTTATGAACATAGCAATGGTCGGACGCCGGGCTGGCAGAATTCGGACAAAGGCGAACCGGGTCTTTCAAGTCTGACTGGTTTTCATGGGCAGATCCAGCGCGACCAATTTGCGCCGGGTGGTCGACCCGACATCGGACTCTTTCCGCTCTGGCAGGTCAACTATCTCTATATGATGAGCACAAGCGATACGCGTACGCTTGACTTGCGAGAAGCTTTTTTGGGCAATGCCGAGGCGGGGAGTCATTTTCCTTTCTTTTTGCGCGAGGTCAAATCCGGCAAGCCTTATGTCAAAGGTCGAAGCGAGGATATGTTTGGCCGAACGCTTTCTTTGGACGCGCGACCTCTGACATATAGTGGGCTTGGTAAGAGTGCGGATGAGGGCGGTGATAGCAAGTTTATGCTCGATACGATAGACACAAGAGGTTGGAACTACGATACACCGCATGAGGTCAGTCTTTTCTACTTGCCTTATATCGCAACCGGTGATTGGTATTATCTTGAAGGTCTCTACGGCATGGCTTCTTATGCTCTTTCTTCTGGCAATGTCGGTTACCGCGGTCGGGACCTTGGTATCATTTCTGGCGAAGATCGCAATGTGGCTTGGGTTTTGCGCACACTCGCGCATTCGGCCTATTCGGCGCCGGACAACTCGCCCGAGAAGAAATATTTTACCGACAAGCTCAACAACAACGTGAGCGCGCGCGAAGGCACTTTTGATATCAAAAACGGTTCTTTTTACAAACCTTGCACTACTGCGCCTTATGACATAAACCGCGAGCAGTCGGCTTGGTGCATCGGCAAAAATACTTTTGGTAAATTTCCAAACCCGTTATATTTCTTTAGTCCGGGTGGTCCGGTCGAAGCCGAAGGCGATCCAAACAAAGCGAGCATGGTCTTTACACCCTTTATGTATGGCTATCTCAATCTGAGCTTTGCCCATATAGAAGAACTTGGCTTTAACGCGATCAATCCTTATCGCACCAAGTTGGCCCAAAATTATCTGGGTCAAATGCTCGACCCGGATTTTAGTCCATTTTATTTGCAAAATTATCGTACACCTTCGGTTGATAAAGAGGGTAAATATTTTACATCTTGGGCGGCGGTAAAAAACGCGATGCGACCGGAGTACCAGACTCGAACCAAAGAATTTATCGGGGATCACGATTATGAACACGGCTATCCGATCATTGCTTACGCTGTTTCAAGCTTTCTCACTGATCTTGATTATCAAGGTCGTTCTGGTCTTGAGGCTTGGAGTTTTTTCAAAAATAATATTCGCAATCAGAAAAATTTTGAAGACAATCCCAAGTGGGCTTTCTTGCCGAGAAGTTTGGATGGTTCGCAAAGAATTTCTCAAAATGTTGCTTCTTTACCAACTAAAAGTGTGCCTTTGACCGAATCGGTGGCGCAGTCGAATACACAAAATAATTCGCAATCTGGAAATCAAAACAGCAATGCTTCGAGTAATGCAGGCGCAAATGCCGGAGGTGGCGGTGGAGGCGGTGGTGGTGGCTCAAACCAAGTCACAGTCTCTTCTGGTGGTGGTTCTTCCGGTGGGGGATCATCTTCTGGTGGGGGTGGAGGAGGCGGGGGCTCTGGCTCGAGCAGTCGCAATACTACAACTACCGCAAACACTGGTACAACAGCTAGAACTACGACAACCACCACGGCTCAAACTAATGTGGGCCAAAGCTCGTCGGGCTCCGCAGTCTCACTCCCGCGCACACTCTCGCGAGGCTCCGAAGGCTCAGATGTCACAGCGCTCCAAAATTTCCTCATCACCCAAGGTCACTTGCCACCCGGCAACGCCACAGGGTACTTCGGTCCACTGACTGAATCCGCTGTCAAAGCCTTTCAAAAGTCTCAAGGTATTGTCTCTAGTGGTTCACCTCAAACCACGGGTTACGGTATGGCTGGCAACCTGACTCGATCCAAAATTGTTGCTCTTTCTGGAAGCTCAACCTCTAATGTTCAAACCACAAACACAAATTCCAACACTCAAACAACTACAAACACCACCGCTCAAACCACCGGCAAAATCTCTCTCACCCGCAACCTCTCGCGAGGCTCCGAAGGCTCAGATGTCACAGCGCTCCAAAATTTCCTCATCACCCAAGGTCACTTGCCACCCGGCAACGCCACAGGGTACTTCGGTCCACTGACTGAATCCGCTGTCAAAGCCTTTCAAAAGTCTCAAGGTATTGTCTCTAGTGGTTCACCTCAAACCACAGGCTTCGGCAACGTGGGTCCGGGAACCCGAGCGAGGATTGAGATACTCACGCGTTAGGATTTAAATTATGAAAAAATTAAACATCAATAAAATATTATTAATCGCTCTCTCACTCGTTTTTCTATTCCAAGTCTTTAGCTCTTTTGTCATAATTCCAATTGAGCCAGTAATTTCTTTTTTAGGGCAGACAAATAATCCGATTGAACTTTTCTTTACTGGATTAAAGTCCATTATCTCGATTTTTGTTTTTAGTATTATTGTAGAAGCACTATATTCGCTTGGTTTTAAAAGAGAGAGTAGTCTTATAAGTAAAAATAGGATTTTTGTTCAAGGTATAATCACCTATACAACAATTTGGCTAACCTTTGTCACCTATGGATTGCTGAGTGTGTTTGGTCTTCTTCCTAAAATTGTGGAAGGTTTACGCTTGCTCAACATTTATCTTTTTTGGTATTTATGCATAAACGCACTTTATAAAGCATCTGCAAAAAATACGGAAAATATTCAGACCCAAAATGATCACTCCGTTTTTGAAAAAAAGAGGATCACTTGGTTTGGCCATATATCAGGTCTGAAAAAAGCCGAAGTTTTTGATGGCGAGAGAGGCGAGGTGGTTTATAAGCAAAATATATCAGTTAATCTTATTTATGGATTGATATTCGTTGTTCTAATTTTGTTCTTCGAACCAGTTTCATTTTTCTTTGTCGGCAAAAACTTGTTTGGTATTTTGGATGGTTCTGTCGAGGTGGTATCTTTGATATCTTTTGTAAAATTTATCTTGGTTTTCTTGTTTTTTGCGATAGTATTGGCTCTGTTTTATCTACTAGGTCTTGCTCTGAGTCAGGGGGTAATCCTCTATAAGAATTCGATAAAAATACCTCTTGCAACCATCTCGGATACTCCGCTTTTTACCTTATTATTACCTCAAGCAAGTGTTGTCTTGCCTCTCGAAAAACTTGTTTCTTTTGAATTGATAAAGACCAAAAGAAGAAAGTCAAGTCATTATCGGCTCTTGCGTCTGAAGTTCAGAATGGTCAACGGTGACATTTTTATAATAAAACCTACGATGTTTGATTTAGACAAATTCGAAAAGATTCTCTCTGTATTGATCGGTGAGGAAAAGAAAATTGAGAATTATGAGTAGTCAGGATTGCGGGGATTTACTCAAGGTCTTCTCGTCCCTCACGCAAGCAAAATTGTTTGCTTGCTACCGCGCACAAATGAAAAAAGCCCCTTTCGGGGTTTTCATTTGTGCGCGGTGAGGGACTCGGTCACGGATAATTTTCTGCTGAAAATTTCCTCGACCCCGCCTCGCGCCGTCGCGCTCCGGCTTTCTCGTCCCTCACCTGCAGACAATGATGCTTCACTCGAATAGCTATTCAAAGCTATTCTCGTGAATCATTGTGCGCGGTGAGGGACTCGAACCCCCGGCATCGTCAACGTCAATGACGCGCTCTACCAACTGAGCTAACCGCGCATTATTCTAATCACAAAAAACCAAAACAATACTGCGCTCTTGCCTCCTCGGCAAGTCGCCGAGGAGGCGACTACCAAAGCCGACGTTTCAGTCGGCTCCCCGACTTTTCGTCGGGGCTGAGCTAACCGCGCAATATAGTCTAAATATATCAAACTTACACCTTTTTTCAACAAAAAGACCGGTGGCCGAGAAAGCTGGCCACCGGTGCCACCAGGGGATGTGGCGAGGAGCATCTTGATTCTACTGCAGATTTATCTTAGTGGTGCACAAGAGGTGCATAACTGGTGCATAATAAATTTGACTTTTGTCGATGATCTTCTATGATTTTAGGTGTAAATACTCTAGAAATACAAAGGGCTTGACCCTAAGCGTTTTTATAAGTTAAAAAATAAATAATGAAATTAAATAATTTTAGTATTGCGTCGGTCTTTGTTGCCTTTACACTGGTCGTCTCTTTTTTGCCGATCGCACCATTCAGTTTTTCTGCTCAAGCTGTGACGCCGATAACCTTGTTTAGTGACGGGTTTGAGCATGGCAATTTCAATGCTTCTGGTAGTCCCTGGGATACTAACCCAAGTGGTGGCAGTAACAAATGGTCGGTGACAGGTAGTAATGCTCATTCTGGATCAAAGAAAGCCCACGCAAAGGGAGATACCGGTATTAATCCAGATTATATTTATACTTCGACATCGACTTTAGGATATGAAAATATCAACGTCTCCTTCTGGTTTCGTGCTGATAGCCTCGAATCCTCAAGTGATGATCATATGAAGTTTGAGTGGAGCAGTAACGGGACTAGCTGGACTGAAATAACCGCAGGCCGTGTTGATGATGACGACGACAACAATGTTTGGACACAAAGAAGTTTAGCTTTGCCTTCTGGGGCGAATAATTTAGCTTCTCTTTTCATAAGATTTGGCGCTGATTTGAATTCTAACAACGATGATATTTATCTTGACGACGTATTGATTACCGGTGACCTTATTCCAGTTGATGTTTGTACCAATATGGGGGGCATCCAAACTTCGCTACCACAAGGCTACCATTTTGAGAGCGCGGGTATTTGTGTCGAAGACGAACCAGAACCACTGATTTGTGACCCAGAAGTCAATTTGATTGGCAATCAGAGTTTTGAAGATCCGGTTGTGACAAATGGTGCAAATTGGGATGTTTTCCCAAGCGTGAGCGAATGGTCAATTGGTTGGATGAACCCGGCTGGCGCTCCTGCAACGCCAGTGCTTGAGCTACATCGCGGTGTCTTAGGTGCTGCCGCTCATCTAGAGCAGTATACCGAGCTCGACGGCGACTATTATGGCCCAAGCAACCCTGGGCAAGGCGGCTCAACGAAAATCTGGCAAGATATTGCAACTATTCCAGGTAAAAATTATGAACTCAAATTTGCTTTTTCGCCTCGACCTAACACATCTCTTGCTGACAATGTCCTTGGTGTGATTTGGGGTGGTGATGACGTGTCGGGTACGCCAATATCAGAGGCTGGTACCGGCTCAATGAATTGGAGCGACAAGACCTTTACTCTGACCGCAACTACTTCTCTAACAAGAATTCAATTTGAAGATCGTGGTACTCAGAATGGTCTCGGTACTTTACTTGACAACGTTCGTCTCAGCTGTCAAAACGAACCAGTTGATCAATGTACTTATCAAAACGAAGTATTCTATTCGGACGAGACTATGGTTGTCGATGGTAATCCGGCGGCTTTAGCTTGGACGCATGAGGCTTGGGTCTCTACTTCATCGCCGGCAAAATGGGTTTGGAGCTCTTACAATGTGGAGAATCCAACAGAAGATGAGCTCAAAACGTTCAAAAAAACCTTCACAATGTCAGGTAATCCGATAGCTCCTTCAATTTTAGCTTTTGCTTCCGACAATTCATACCGCATAGTTGTAAACGGTACCGAGGTTGCTTCGACAACGACAGAAAACAACTTTAGCGCCTTTACAAACATAGAGATTGCTCCGCAGTTGCTACAAATGGGTCAGAATACGATCGAAATCACCGTTCACAACTGGAAGCCAGTTGATTTTGAGGGCACAACCGAGTCCAATCCTGCCGGCTTCATCTTTGCGCTCTATGCTTCGACCAAAGCTTGTCCGGGTGACGAACCTTATACACCGACACCAGAGACTTTGCAAGTCAAAATCTACAAATACTTAGACGGCAAGCCGGCTACGGCTGAATCAGCCGGAGGCTATGACTTCCCGATGAACGCGACCTGGAGCTGGACGGGCAACAACGGTAGTGGTAATTATGTCTTGAATGAATCCGGCCATGGTGGCTCGCCAGCTTATGCGGCCTTTACGAGCGTTATGACTGCGCCGGCAATGTATCAAACTTATGAAATTACAGAGAATATAGACTCAAATTCAGATGTCTTGCCAATCGGCGCTACTTGCGAACCAGGCAAATATCGCCTGCTCGGTTATAGGACGGGTGACACTCTAGATCAAGCTCAAAATGCGCCGCTTTCACCCAACTATCCAAGCTACCAGAGCCTTTATGATGACAAGTATGTAATCGTTGAAAACGAGACCTGTCCGTTACCAGAGCAACTTGCTTCTGTGAAGGTTTGTAAGTGGGATAACAAGCAACAATCTCTTGCGGGTTGGACACTCTATCTTACAAAGGGTTCAAAGATTGAGTCCCTTGTGGTTTCAAGCGATAATTGGAACGGGGTAAACACGGCTTCAATATTCGATATGAGCAAATATTATGTAGCCATCGCAAGCAGTACCTGGGCCAATCAAGGAGGGGCAAATATGGTAGATCCTGAATACAGCACGACTGACAATTGGGTCTCAAACATTATGGACGGTTACACTGGCTATGGTACAGGTATCCTTGAATTGCAGATTCAAAATACAGATGGCTACTGGGGCCCATATGCTTCAAGTACGCACACCTATGCTCAAATGTTCCAACCTGTCTCGACTGGCAATGTCAATTTCCGAATTTTTGACGGTACCGACAGCAACCAAAATCAAGGCTGGTTTGGCGATAACTCAGGTTCGCTTGGTGTCGATCTCTATGAGGGCTATGCTGGTGTCACTGGGGAGAATGGTTGTGTGACATTCAACGATGTTCCTTATGGCACATACAATGTCGGTGAAATTATGCAGACTGGCTGGCAAAATGATTCAGGTCTCGTCGATGTGGTGATAGATTCAGCTGAAGTAACATTCAATGTAGTTAATAGTGAGGTCAAAACAAATAATGGTGGTAGCGAGAATGGCACGACATACGCTTGTTCCGATGGTCTAGACAATGATGGAGATCAGGCTACAGACTATCCGGCAGACACTGGCTGTGATTCTGCAACTGACAACGATGAGACAAACACAGTCGTCTCGCCACTTGCTTCAACTGAACCGCCTCAAAGCTTGAGTGGCGGTAGGAGACGAGGATTCTCGGGTGGTGGGGAAGTACTTGGTGCTTCGACTGGTCCAAGTTGTGAAATTTACTTGACTTCTTACATCAAGCCGGGCGCCAACAATGACCAAAGTGAGGTCATCAAACTTCAAGAGTTCTTGAACAAGTACATGGGTGCAGGTATTCCAATCACCGGATTTTACGGACCAATGTCTCAAGGTTGGGTCAAAAAATTCCAAGAAATGTTTGCTACAGAAATACTTGAACCTTGGAAAGCCATTGGTCAAAGCAATGGTGAGGGGACAGCCTATGTCTACAAGACGACCAAGCGCTGGATCAATATTATGGTCTGCCCAGAACTCATCTCTGAACTACCAATGCCGCCTCTACCATAGTCTAAAAACCACACCGGAGCCAAAAGCTCCGGTTTGTGTTATAGTGTCTATGTACAATTTATGTATAAAAAATTATTAAACAAACTCAAAATTGTTAGCATTATAACCTTGCTCGTCGTGGTAGCTGGGGTTGGCGCCTTCTTCCTCCGTTTCAAAGACGAACTTCTTGATTCGCTTTCGGCTATCTACGCAAGCGTTTTGGTCAATCTGGCAAACAAAGATCGGGCAAGCCAAAATCTTTCTGAACTCAAAGTCAACCCACTCCTAGAGAGAGCTGCTCAAATGAAAGCCGATGATATGGCCGAAAGAGGCTACTTTGCTCACAACACGCCCGAAGGTCTAACCCCTTGGTATTGGGTTGAAAGAGCTGGTTATAAATACAAATACGCTGGCGAAAACTTGGCCGTGAACTTCCTAGAAAGCGAAGAGGTTCATAGCGCTTGGGCGGCATCGCCGACTCACTGGCTCAATATTGTGAGTCCACGCTACACCGAAATCGGTATTGCCACCTCGACCGGTTTTTACAAAGGTTACCCGGCCATCTTTGTTGTCCAAATGTTCGGCACACCGAAGTAACACCCTCTATCGGTGCTAATTTTTTTGCAATTCTTGGTAGATGTCTTCGATGGCCTTGACGGCGTCGCCGGCGGCGATGTTGTTTTGGTGGAAGAGCCCATCGGTGCAGTCGCCAGCAGCCCAAATACCAGAAATACTAGTGCGCTGATTTCTGGGGTCGACTTTGATTTGTTTGATCTCGTTCATCTCGACTCCTGATTTTTCAGCAAACCAAGTGGTCGGTATAAGGCCGATCTCGACAAATATTCCGGTTACGTTGAGCTCATGCTCTGTGCCGGTTTTGTTGTCTTTATACTTTAGAGCTTTGACAAATTGATCGCCTTTTATTTCGGTTGGTATTACACTTGTCAGAATGGTCATTTTGGGGTTTTTGCGGACAGCTTCGACCGTTATTGGGTCGGCCCGAAAATGCTCACTACGATTGAGTAGAGTTACACTTTTGCAATAAGCCAAAAGTTGGGAGGCGCTTTCGAAGCCAGCGTTACCACCACCAATAACTGCTACGTCTTGTCCGGCAAAAAGTGGCCCGTCGCAGGAAGCGCAGTAGACAACACCTTTATTTTCGTATTCTTTGGCACCAGGAATGTCGAGCTTGCGTCTGGTGCTACCAGTGGTTATAAGTATTGCTCTTCCGAAATATTCACCCTTGTTTGTTTTTATTTTAAATTTTTCAATATTCGAATCCTTCGATCCTTCAATACTTTCTACTTTCTCGCCTTCTTTTATATCTACAAAGTTGCCGGCATAATGTTTGACGTGGTCACGTAAGGCTTGGCCAAAATCAATACCGGAAATTTCTTTTGTACCGATCCAGTTTTGGATTCCGACGGACTCTGTGGATTGTCCACCCCAACTGTCGGTGATTAGTAGAGTTTTGATCTGTTTGCGTGCGGCATAAACACCCGCCGCTGCGCCACCCGGCCCACCACCGATGATAATAAGTTGGTAGTCTTTAGTCATTAGTTTCTAGTTAAAAAATAAGGCGTGTATTTTTTATTATACACTATTTTCTAATATCTAATATCTAAAAACTGACTGCTATTTCAGCTTGCTTCTTCGTAAGAATGCTGGTACGGCGCCCCAATCATCATCATCGTCGGCCATTGGTTTGCTGTGTTCTTCTTGGATTTCTGGTTTTTCTTCTTTTTCTTTGTTGAAGACGCTATTGAAAATCTTGCCTCGGTTGTCTTCGGATTCGGTTTTTTCGTTGCCAAACAAGGTCTTCTTCATAAAGTTGTCGGGGAAACCAGAAGCAATAACGGTGATTTTGATTTCGCCCTTCTTGATCTTTTCGTCTCTGACGGTTCCAAAGATGATCTTGGCATTAGGATCAACAGATTCGGTGATCATCTTGGCTGCATCGTGGATTTCAAACATTGTAACGTCATCACCGCCAGCAATCGAGAAGAGCACGCCCTTGGCCCCATTGATCGAAACTTCGAGTAGAGGCGAATTGATAGCCAGCTTGGCTGCTTCTTCGGCACGTTTTTCGCCACTAGCTTGGCCGATGCCCATAAGAGCTCCACCAGCACCCTCCATTACGGCACGGATGTCGGCGAAGTCGATGTTTATAGTACCAGGCATGCTGATAAGGTCAGAAATACCTTCGACGGCCTGCTTTAAAATATCATCACACATAGCGAAGGCATCTTTGGCTGTCGTATCTTTGCCGATTGTTGAAAGCAGTCGGTCGTTTGGGATCACGATTAAGGCGTCCACAGCTTGGCTCAGCTCTTGCAAGCCGGCCTCGGCCAAACGCATTCTTTGTTGACCTTCGAAACTAAAAGGTTTGGTTACAACAGCGACTGTGAGAGCATCGAGCTCTTTGGCTGTGCGAGCGACAACTGGTGCTGCGCCAGTGCCGGTGCCACCGCCAAGTCCACAGGTTATAAAAACCATATCGGCTCCTTTGATCGATTCTTGGATTTCTTCTTTGGTTTCTTCGACGGCACGTTTACCAATTTCTGGGTTCATACCAGCACCAAGTCCGTGAGTCAGGTTTTTACCGATATGGATTTTCTTTTTGGCAAGAGAATGATGGAGATCTTGAGCATCAGTGTTGACGGCAATAAACTCGACGCCCCGAACCTTGGAATTAACCATATGGTTGACCGCATTTTTGCCGGAACCGCCGACGCCAATAACTTTGATACGAGCAAATGTTTCTACTTCTGGTTTGATTTGTGGCATAACAAAGATAGTTTATAAGACTGAAGCTCAAAAAGCAAAGTTGACTATGGCAGGAATTGTTTCAGAATTTGACCGATCTTGCGGAAGAAGTCCTGGCCTTGTTTCTTTAGCCCCAACCTTTCTTCTTCTTCGGGCAGACTGCCGATGATACAAAGTCCGTAAGCGACAGACCAAGAAGAATCTTTGAGTTGGAATTTGCCCTGGCCATCGCTCAAAGGAGCGATGCGTGAAGGCAGGCGCAAATAGGTGCGTGCCAAATCTTCGATAAAACCGATAGAAGATGATCCGCCGGTAATGATGACTCCGGCTGGCAACATCCCGCTTTTGCCGATCTTCTTGAGATGAGCTTCGACTAGTTCAAAAATATCACCCAGCCGAGCCGAGATGATTTCTTCTAACTTTTTCTTAGAATAATTGGTCGCAGTGACTCCGCCAAGTTTAATAGCCTCAGCTTCTTCTAGAGAAATTTTTAGACCTAGAGCAATGTCGTTGGTTATGTCCATACCACCGAGCGGAAAGACTTCGAGTGAGATGGGGATATTGTTCTCAAAAACAACGATTGAGACTGTTTCGGCGCCGATGTTGGCGAGGACACAGCCGGCAATCTTTTGGCTTTTAGAAAGTGTTACAAAACTTGCGGCGATTGGTGAGGCTACCACGTCGATTACTTCGACTCCCGCTTCTTCGACCGCTTGGACTAGGTCGTCAAGATGAGTCTCGATACAGGTGACAAAGAGTACTCTAGCTTCGAGTTTGACACCCTTCAAACCCTCGACTCGGCCAAAGACTTGTTTGCCGTCGATTTTCCAAAAAATTGGGATAGAGTAAATAATTTTGCGATTCTGCATCAGGCTGGGTGGGATTGATTCTTCGGAGGCTAGGATAGCCTGTTCCAGATCCGCTTGATTTACTGTTTGATCAGCTTTGGCGATTACGGTTGAGCCGTTGGAAGTAATGCCGGCAAGACCGACTCCACCGATAGAAACAAAGGCTCGCCTGATCTTTTGTCCAGAAGACTTTTCAGCTTGACGCACTGCTTCAGCGACGCTTTTGCTGACATCGGTTGTTTGGATAATGTAGCCATGACGCAAGCCCTTGGATTCGCTTCGGCCAGTGCCAAGTATCTTGATCGATCCATCTGAATTTTGTTCGGCCACAACGGCCCGCACTTCATAAGTGCCGACGTCTAAACCTGCGATAATGCGAGAGCTCATATGCAGACATTTTAGCACCATGCTTCAAGCCTTTCAAATGGAGCATTCCGTGGATAACTAGAAAAATAAGGTATTCTTGCGGTTGCATATTGAAATTTTTGGATTTGAGTTTTGCAATTTCTTTGCAGATTAAAATTTCTCCGCTTTTTTTTGATAATTCGAAAGACAAAATATCGGTCGGCTCATCTTTGGCTCGGTAATCGCGGTTGATCTCTTTGATTCGTGCTTTGCTTATAAATGCAAAAGAGAGGTCGTAATCCTCTCCGAGTATTGCGGTCTTTATTTCTTCTACCAGTTTAGGAGTCTTGCCTTCGGTCATTTGCTTTTAAGCCTATCTTTTTCTTGGGCCTCTTTCTTGGGGTGCTTTGCCCATCTTGATCATTTCTTGGAGTTCTTTTTGGGCCTCAAGTCTTTTGAGAGTCATCTTTTTCTTGACGTATTCGGATTGCTTGCGCGAGCTGTAACGGATTTTGCGCAAGCGTGGCAAAATGCCCGAGCCCTGAACTCTTTTGGTGAATTTTCTGATGAGGCTCAGGTTGTTCTCCGAGCCGGTTTTGACTACTTCTGCGTTTACTGCCATAACGTTTGCTATATTAACACAAAGCCTTTTTTGATGCAAAATCTTTGTTAACTCTAGGTAACCCTATCGTTGCCTTGACTCGAACCCTCGATTTTGTTAGTATATGCCTATAACAAGTTTCCGGGGACAAATTCCTTTAGGAAGAGTCGCAAGACTACCCGGACAACTGACCAGCCCCGACTCGCAAGAGTCGGGGCTGGTTCGTCTATTCTTCCAAAGTAATCAAGATTTTGGATTTTATTAAATCAAAAAGATAGTTTATATTTTTATTTTCTGGATTTTCGTTTCTGTATCTCACTATCCCAGCAATTGCATCAGCTATTCTAAGGGCGGGGTGACTTTTATCGTTGCCGGTTTTTAATTTCTTGATTGAAATACCTTTATCTCTCAATACCTTCTTTAATCGCCTTTCGTATGATTTTTTCTTTTTACCATCAATAATGATGGCGGAAATATTCTTCTCAATTACTAAATGTTGCAGTGCGTATTCATAGGCTTCATTTGGATTAAATGGGTTTGATATCAACGCAATTTTTGCCAGAAAATCACATCTAGATATTTTTTCTATAAATTTCTTTCTAACAGGCCAAGAACTATGTGCCCAATGAAAATTGAGTATACCGATTTCTTTTTCGATTTCGACAACAGTATTTTGAATTAGGTCTATGTTTTCAAAAGTAATATAAGCTAAAGCTATCGATGATTTGCCTATGGTTTTATGAACACCAGATTCGTCGATGAAAATATACAGCATAATTTAGAACCTACAGGTTTTTGAGGCGATTGGCGAGTTCGGGGATGGGGATGATTTCTTGGGCTCGGCTAGCGTTGTGGCGCAAAACAACCGAGTTTTCGAGGGCTTCTTTTTGGCCAAGCAAGATGATGTATTTGGCGCCCGAGTTTTCGGCTACGCCGATCTGACTACCGAGTTTGTCTTTGGCTACACTGTGGCTCAAAGTTTTGCCGGCCTTGCGGACTTCCTCGATGACCAGGAGGCTCTTGAGCTTGGCTTCTGGTCCGAATTGGATTAGGTAAAACTCGGCAGCCGAATTTTTGGCTTTGACCTGGCGTAGAGGTTTTTTGAGTTTGGTATTGAGGTTGAAGATGGCCATAGGCACATCTTTTTTGTGGCCGAGTTTTTTCGAGAGGCGATTGACCCGATTGCCAAAAGCCAAAGGCTCGGACTCTTTGTCCGAATTTATAACAAAGAGGGTTTCTGAACAAAGATGAGGATCACCAATCATTCGGTGGTCGATAGAATAGTTGAGCTCTAAGAGCTCCATAAATTCGAGGATTTCTTTGAAATGCAGACGGCTGGCTTCGGAAAGAAAATCGATCGATTTTGGACACTCTTGATAGAAGTTTTGCCAAGCCGAACTTTCTTGGCGCAATAGGGCAAAGTGATCTTTTTTCAGGGCCTGACGCAGATCAGCCGGGAAGGAATTGTAATTCTTTTTGATAAAGGCTTGGGTTTTGCGCTCAAAGTCGCTTGTTGAATCTTTGTCACCGACCGAGTTGAGCCTGATTTCAAGATCTTTGTAACCAAGAGAATGCAAAATCGACAGGCAGGCCAGTAGCGAAAGGCAATCAGTGACCGGTTTGCTCGAACCCATTATCGCCAAACTTGCTTCTAGACGATGAGGGCGCTTTTTGTGTTTACCACCCCGAAAAGGTCTTTCGGTAAAGATCATGAGTGGCTGGGCGGCGGCAAAGCCTTTTTCTTCAAAATAAACTCGCAATAAAGCTGAGATTTCTTCAGGATAAAATTCTTCGTTGTAATTTTTGGTGCCATCAAAATCGGACTTCTTTAATTCCGGCGGGTTGAAATGTTGGAAGCCATAAAACTTGGCGATTTCGCTCGCTTGGTTTTGTTCTTCTAAGAAACGTTCTTGGATTGGTAAATTTTTGTTGTCCATTTTTTTGATTTAATTGGTGCCAGGTCTAAGTTCGATTTCGCTTAGAGGTAGAAGTTTGATCAGAGGCGAACCGACGATGTCCTTTTTTTTGATTGGTCCCCAAATCCGCGAATCCGAACTACCAGCCCGATTGTCGCCCATAACAAAATACTCGTCATCGCCCAAGGTCAAAGAGAAGTTTTCGTTCTTGGTATAAACTACGTGCGAATCGGAAACCTTGAAGCCATTTGGTTCTTCTGGATTAGAAATATAGACCGAACCATTTCTGATCTCGACTTTTTCACCAGGGAAGGCGATTAGTCTTTTGATAAAAAATTTGGAGCGATTTTTGGGATAACGAATAATGACTACCGATTCGCGCTCTGGTAGCTCGAATCTTTTGGAGACTTGGTCGACAATCAGGTAATCGCCGTCTTTGAAAGTTGGATCCATCGATGAACCACTGACGATATAAGGTTGGGCAATAAAGATCCGAAAAGGCACAACTATAACCAGAGCAATAAGCAGGTATTTGACCACCTCGCCCCAGCTGGACTTCTCTTTTTGGTCTTTTGTCGTTTCTTCCATAATTTTGTATTTAGGCGCATTATATTATACTTAAGTCATAACTCAAAATTTATGTTTTATATCATTGGTTTGGGCAACCCTGGCGAGCAATACAAAGAAAGTCGACACAATACTGGTCGACAGGCAATTGAAAGATTGAAAGTCGCCTCTTCGGCGACCCGCCGAGGAGGCGGGATTGAAAAATTAAAGATTATAGAGTCACAGGAATTTATGAACAATTCTGGCAAAGCCGTAGGGAAGATCATCAAATCTAAAAAGATGGCCGAAAAGCTGATCGTGGTTTACGACGATATCGATCTGGGTCTGGGTACGATCAAAATCTCTTTCGACAAAGGCAGTGGTGGTCACCGGGGGCTTGAGTCGATAATCAAAGCTCTAAAAACTCGAGAGTTTATCAGATTGAGAATTGGCATTTCACCGACCACCCCAAAGGGCAAGGTCAAAAAGCCCGAAGGCGAAAAGAAGGTGCTCGATTTTATCCTGGGCAATTTTTCCGCAAGTCAAAAGGAAATCCTAAAAAAGGTTTTCAAGACTGTAAACGAAGCAGTCGTGACGATTGTCGAAGAGGGTAGAGAAAAGGCGATGAATCTGTATAACTAATTTTTATTTCTCCACAAAAGTCAGTGCCATCTTTTGCTCTTTGGGGTCAAAGAGACTGATCTTGAAGTTGTATGTTTTGCCAAGTTCGAGTTTTTCGCGTAGTTTGTCTTCGCCGCCAAATTCAGAAACGTGGACCAAGCCGGCCACACCTTCTTCGATCGAAGCCAAGGCGCCGTGTTTGTTGTATTTGATTACAACCCCGGTTACCAAATCATCTTTCTTGTATTTCTTGCCAGCTTCAACCCAAGGATTTTCTTTTAGAGCTTTAATCGAAAGCGAAACTTTGCCATCTTTGATTTCGATAACCTTGACCTTGACCTTGTCGCCAACTTTGGCAAACTTGCGCGGGTCGTCCACTAGGCCCCAATCGATTTCAGAGATGTGAACAAGGCCTTCTAGACCATCTTCAATTTTGACAAAGATGCCAAAATCTACGATGCCGGTAACCTCGCCTTGAAGTTCGTCGCCAAGAGTGTATTTGTCTACGACTTGGCTATTTTCGGCACTATCTTTGAGATCCTTTTCAGAGAAGATCAGTTTGCCTTCCTTGGCGCTAGCCGAAATAATGGAAACGGAAATCTTTTGACCGACTAGTTTGCGCAATTCATCAAGAATTTTGTCTTTGTCACCATCGCCAACGCGCGGATAGTGCTCGGTCTTGAGTTGAGAGGCGGGCAAAAAACCTGAAATACCTTGCCAAGCAAGCATCAAACCGCCTTTGTTGGCTTCGAGTACGGGTAATTCAAAGACTTTTCTATCACGGATGGCGTCTTCGGCTTCGGTCCAGATTAGAGCCTGTTTGGCTTCTTTGAGCGAGATCTCGATATAGCCTTCGCTATTGTCTGTGCCAACAATCTTGCCGGTGATTTTGTCGCCCGGATTGATCTTTTTTATTAAGTCGCGAGCATTGATATATTCTCGGCCGAAAATAATGCCGGTGCCCCAAGGTGGCAAATCAACATAAACAGCCATTTTGTCCATACTAATGACTGTGCCCTCGACGATCTCGTCTTTGGCCGGAGGCAAGACCGAGTCGTTGACCAACTTGGTCATCGGAGAGTCTTTTTTGGCCTTGGTTTTGCTATCGGTTTCTTCTTCGTTTATTTCGACTAATTCATTTTCTGCTACTTCTTTTTTCATCAAAATTAAAAACTCCAAGCTTTTTCGCTCTCATAATTCAGATTTGTCGTGAGCGAAAGGTTATGCTTTTGGAGGATTGATTTTTAATAATCCTTGTTCCCAATCGGAACTTTTGCTAGTATAGCACTTTAGCAGATTAAAACAACTATTATGAATATGACCAACTCTTATATTATTGCTGGAGTAATTGTGGTGCTTGTGGTTGCCGGTATTTTGCTCGTCGGTCGCAAAACCGACGCTCCAGTGCCCGAAGCCGACTCGACCGCGCTTGGAACTACAGCTATTGCTGATGGGGCTTACACTTTAGATACCACAGCAAGCACCATCAATTGGCAAGGGGAGTTTATTAGCGGTATTAGAAAGCACGATGGATCTATCAAGATAAAGTCCGGCAATGTTGTTGTCAGCCAAGGGCTCATCACTTCGGGTTCCTTTGAAATCGATATGCAGAGCATTGCCGACAACGAAAACACCGAAAGATTGATTACGCACCTCAAGTCCGACGATTTCTTCTCGGTTGCAACTTATCCGACTGCCAAATTCGAGATCACCTCTTTTGCGCCGGTCAATGAAAAATCGGCTGAGCTTGGCCGATATGTGGTTGCTGGCAATCTAACTATCAAGGGCATTACCAAACCAATCTCCTTTTTGACCACACTTTCGGCCACCGAAACCGGTCTTAAGGCTTCATCTTCTTTTGCTATCAACCGCGCTGATTGGGAAGTTCGCTACGGTTCAAACAGCTTTTTCCAAGGCTTGGGCGACAAGGCTATCCGCGACGCAGTTCAGATCGGTCTCGAACTTACAGCAACAAAGTCAGACTAAATCAACAGTTCGACTTGCTTTTTGGCTTCAAGTCTGATATGCTTGTCTCCAAGAGTTTCTAAGTCTTCGTGTTTGTGTTTGCCCATCAAAAGGCGACCGGCCACTAGAAAAACGAGCTCTGGTCGTTTTAGTAAGGCAAATATAAAACAAATGAAAATTTTCGTAGGCAACCTATCTTGGGACGCTACTGACAATGACATCAAAGACGCTTTCGCTCAATTTGGAGCAGTCTCTGAAGCATCAGTCGTTAAAGACAGGGAAACCGGAAGATCGCGAGGTTTTGCTTTCGTTGTCATGGATAATGACGCCGAGGCAAACGCCGCTATCGAAGGTATGAACGGCAAGGAAATTATGGGCCGAGCCATCACCGTCAATGAGGCTCGTCCTAGAGAGGAGGGTGCTTCTAGAGGTCCTCGTCGCGATTTCCGCAGATAATTCTGCAGTGTTCAAAACAAAAACCGCCCTGAGTTTATCGAAGGGCGGTTTTTGTTGTGTTAAAATTATATAAATGACTAAGAAAAAAATTTTAGGTTTGTCGATACTCGGTATATCTTTGGCCTGGCTTTTCTTGGGCTCCTCCAAACCAGCTTCAGACCAAGCTTTCTTGGCCTCCGTACCGATTGATATAGAGATAGCTCAAACCCCAAACCAACGAGTCAGAGGTCTCTCTGGCCGGGCTAGTTTGCCCGCCCAAGCCGGTCTGCTTTTTGTCTTTGATTCGCCTGGGCGACACGGCATTTGGATGAAGGATATGGAGTTTGCGATCGATATCGCTTGGCTCGATCAAGACAAGAAAATCATTCATCTCGAAGAAAATATTTCGCCCGAAACTTTTCCAAAAGTTTTTTATCCGCCCAGCGAAGCGCTCTATGTGCTCGAAGTTAATGCAGGATTTTTCGCTACTCACAAAATCAAAATCGGACAAACGTTAGAAACAAAAGATTTCTGAACGCAAAATTTTACAGCTCTGGATTTGTATTTTGTGATGCTGATTTTGTCTTCTTATCCACAAGTTTTTATTGGCAAAAAATTGTAAAATAAACAGGCGTTGAATAAAAAATTATTAAAAATTTACTAATTTTTCTAAAAATATGGCGAAAAAAATGAAAAAAACGGCAAAAAAGTCGGCAATGGAAGATTTTATCAAAAAAGTTCAGAAGCGCGACGGATCCATCGTGCCGTTTGATTTCGAAAGGATTGTAACCGCCATAAACAAAGCTATGATGGCTTCGAGCGAAGGCTCCGAAGCTGAAGCTCGAATGGTTGCGCACAAGGTTCTGGCCGATCTGGTCCGAATCAGCAAAAAATACAGCACTTTTGTGCCGACGGTAGAAGGTATCCAAGATAGTGTGGAGAAGGAATTGATGCTTTCGGAATACGTCAACACCGCCAAAAACTACATTCTTTACCGCCAAGAACGCACCAAACTGCGCGAGCAAAACATTTCCGTGCCAGCTGAAGTTCGCCAAGTGATTGCCGAAAGTAGCAAATACTTCAAAACTTCTTATCAGGAATTCATTTTTTACCAATTCTATGCTCGTTGGCGCGATGATTTGGGTCGGCGCGAGACTTGGGTCGAGGCTATCGACCGCTTTATGGATTATATGAAAGAAAATATGGGCAACAAACTAACTGCCCAGGAGTACAGCGAAGTCAAGGAAGCCATCCTCAACCAAGAAGTTTGTCCGTCGATGCGTTTGCTCTGGTCGGCCGGCAAGGCTTGTCGTAAGACCAATGTTTGTTCTTACAACTGTGCCTATATCGCCCCAACTTCTTGGCGCGATCTGTCCGAAATAATGTATGTTTCGATGTGTGGTGCTGGTTGTGGCTTTTCGGTCGAGCCAGAAAATGTTGGCAAATTCCCCCAGATCCAAAAACAGACCGGCAAGATGGCTCCGAAGATCGTAGTCGAAGATGACAAGGTTGGTTGGTGCAAAGCTTTTGTTGCTGCCTGCGAAGCTTGGGAAAAAGGTCTCGATGTTGAGATTGATTATTCTTTGGTTCGACCAGCCGGTGCCAAGTTGGCCACTATGGGTGGCCGAGCTTCGGGCCCGGCACCTCTACAGGAACTAATGAAGTTCACCAGACGCAAAATGCTCGCTCGACAGGGTCGTCGCCTGACTACTCTCGATTTGCACGACATCATCTGCCAGATCGGTTTGATTGTGGTCGCTGGTGGCGTGCGCCGATCGGCTCTGATCTCACTTTCCTCGCTCGATGATACCGAAATCCGTGATGCCAAGAAGGGCGCCTTCTGGCAGACCGAAGGCCAGCGCTCGATGGCCAACAATTCAGCCGTCTATGAGGTCAAACCTTCGGCCGAAGAATTTTTGCAAGAATGGACCTCGCTTGTCACTTCGCATTCCGGCGAACGTGGCATCTTCAACCGAGGTGGGCTAGAAAAGCAGGTGCCAGCGCGCAGATGGGCTGTGCTCAAAGACAAGAATCAAGTTGGGGTCAATCCTTGTGGTGAGATCTATCTCCAGTCCAAACAGTTCTGCAACCTAACTTCGATTGTGGTTCGACCGAATGATGATATGGAAAACCTCAAGCGCAAGATGCGCTTGGCAACCATCCTCGGCACCTATCAGGCCACTCTGACCAACTTCGAATATCTTTCCAAAGAATGGAAAGATAATTGCGACCGCGAACAGTTGCTAGGGGTCTCGATTACCGGCTATTACGACAACAAGCTTGTCCGAGACGACAAAAATTTGGCTAGCCTACGCGAAGAGGCAATCAAGACCAACAAAAAATACGCCAAGCGCTTTGGTGCCAAAGAATCAACCGCCATCACTTGCGTCAAGCCTCACGGCAACTCCGGCCAGCTTCTTGGTGTCGGTTCGGGTATGCACACTTGGTATGCCAAATATTACATTCGCCGAGTTAGGATTTCTGTCACTGATCCGCTTTTGCAACTCGCCAAAGATCAGGGTGTGCCGGTCCATCCAGAGGTGGGCTACTCTACTTCCAACGCTTCGACTATGGTTCTTGAATTCCCTTGCAAAGCTCCGGAGGGGGCCTTGGTCAACAAAGATGTTTCGGCGCTCGAAATGCTCGAGGAATGGAAGCGCCTCAAAGTCCACTTTACCGAGCACAATCCATCGGTCACGATCTATGTCGGTGATGACGAATGGATTTCGGTGGCCAACTTTATCTACAAAAATTGGGATATTGTAGGCGGACTTTCGTTCTTGCCTCGCGACAACCACGTCTACCAGTTGGCACCGTATGAAGAAATAACCAAAGAAGAATACGAAAAGCGTCTCAAGGCTCTGGGTCATATCGACTTCTCCAAACTGCCAATCTACGAAAAGCACGACCAAACCATTGGTGCCAAAGAGCTCGCCTGTGTTGGCGGAGTCTGCGAAATCGACGTCGTCCCCCAAGCGTCCACCACAGCCTAGTCAATCTGTATCTCTTCAAAATTACAATATTTTTGCGATCGCACAAATATAGTAATTCACCGAGGCTTTTACATTTTTGGAATTTAGTTTGGTATAATTCTGGATATGGAAAACAAAACTATTCGTGTCGGTATAAATGGTATGGGACGGATCGGGCGAGCATTTTTTCGTCTAGCTCAAAACAATCCAGAAATTGAAGTGGTGGCCGTGAATGACCTCGGTGACATCGACAACATTGCCTACCTGATGAAATACGACACAGCCTATGGCCCAGCTCAATTTGGCGTTGGTGTAAAAGAAGACAAAAAAGCACTGATTGTAAACGAAAAAGAAATTGCCTTTTTGAGCGAGAAGGATCCAGCCAACTTGCCTTGGGGTGCTATGAATGTAGACATCATCGTCGAATCAACCGGCGCCTTTACAACATACGAGAAAGCCAAAGCTCACCTCAATGCTGGAGCTAAACGGGTGGTTATCACCGCTCCGGTCAAAGATGCACCCGCCGACGATAGTCAAGCCACAATTCTCATGGGTGTAAACTGTGATTTACTCAAAGAAGGCAAACTTACCATAACTTCCAACGCTTCTTGCACGACGAACGCCGGCGCACCACTCATCCAGATCCTAAACGAAAAGATTGGCATCGAAAAAGCGGTTTTGAGCACAGTTCACGGTTATACCGCGAGTCAGTCGATCGTCGATGGGCCAAACAAAAAGGACTGGAAAGAGGGCAGGGCCGGCGCCCAAAATATTGTACCGACTTCAACGGGTGCCGCGATTGCAGTTACCAAAGTCATCACAGACCTAGAAGGCAAATTTGATGGTCTTTCGATGCGTGTGCCGATTGTGGCTGGCTCAATTGCCGATATCACTTTTATCGCCAAGCGCAACACAAGTGTCGAGGAAGTTAACAATATTTTACGAGAAGCTGGCGAAAGCGAGCACTGGCAAGGCATCTTTGCCACAATCGACGACCCGATCGTTTCTTCCGATATTGTGGGCTCGCTTTATGGATCGATTGCTGACCTTGGGCTCACGCGAGTAATCGGTGGCAACTTGGTCAAAGTTTGCGCCTGGTACGACAACGAGATGGGCTACACCGCCACCCTCATCAAACATGTTCTAAAGATGGGACAAAATATAAAATGAAAAAATTTTATTGGATTTCTATTTATATACTCTTGTTAGGAATACCGTCTTTGATATTTTCCAGATTCATCTTAATAGATAAGAAGTCTTTGCTTTTTACAATATTTGCTTCAATTGTCGTTGGTTATTTGGTAGAGATATGGGCGGTCAGACATGGTAAAAAAGATAGGGTTTTTGTATGGGAGTATAATTCAAGATCAAATTTAGGAATCAAAATATTCGATATTCCGATAGAAGATTCGATTGTCTTTTTAATTCTGACCCCGATATTCATTATATATTTCTATGAGTTTATAAAATTAATATCATGACAATCTACTTTGCTTCAGATCATGCGGGATTTTATATGAAGAATGCACTGGTTGAGTTTGTGCGCGAGCTTGGTTATGAAGCAGAAGATTGTGGTGCTCACACTTTTGACGAGAGCGACGACTACCCCGACTATATCAAGAGAGTGGCCCAGATAATTTCTGATGATCCAGACCAGAAAAGAGGCATCATTCTTGGCGCTTCCGGCCAAGGCGAAGATATGGTGGCCGACAAATTCCCCAACGTGCGTTCGGCTGAATATTATGGAGGCAATTTAGAGATCATCAGGCTTTCGCGCGAGCACAACAACGCCAACGTTCTGTCTTTGGGTGCACGATTTCTAACTTTGGTTGAAGCCAAAGAGGCGGTCAAGCTTTGGCTCGAAACACCCTTCTCAAATGCAGAACGCCACCAACGAAGAATAAACGAGATTAACACTTTATAATTTAGACTCATTTAATGATCGAAGTCATACCTGCGGTTATTCCGCCAGATCTCAAAATAATCAGAGAAAGATTTACCAGAGTATTGGGTTTAGCGCGCCGAGTGCAGGTAGATGTGATCGATGGCCACTATGCACCCAGTGTCACCTGGCCTTTTGGCCATAACCAAATGGACGAATTGCTTAGAATGGTCCGAGGCGAAGAAAGATTTCCTTTTGTTAATGATTTTGAAATCGAAATCGATATGATGGTCTTGCATCCGGTCGAATATATTTCCGATTTCCTCTCGATTGGTGCCAAAAGCTTTGTCATCCATCTCGATTCTACCGACCATGCTCAGATTTGTCTTGAAACGGTAAAAAATGCCGGTTGCGAAGCCGGTATTGGCATAAAACCTTCGGGCAAAATCGAAGATCTGCAAAAATTTTTGCCGATTGTTGACTTTGTGCAGTTTATGGGCAACGACAGAATAGGTTTTAACGGTGTCGAACTGGATCAAAAAGTTTTGCCGATGATCAACCGATTTCATGAGCTTCATCCTTCAGTGCCGATTCAAATCGATATCGGTGTTAGTCTCGAGATGGCGCCCAAACTCATTGACGCCGGCGTTACTCGACTCGTTTCGACTTCGGCCATTTTTTCGCAAGGCGACCCCAAGGAAAACATCGCCCGTCTGGCAAATTCGTAAAATGAAAGTTAATTTTTTACACCCAGATATCAGAAAATTTGTGAATAACCTGGATGATAACAGCTATGCTGAGACCATTAAAGCGTTAGAATTATTGGCCGAAAGAGGACACGAGATCAGGATGCCATTTAGTAAAAAGATTAATAAAAACATTTACGAATTACGGATCAAAAGTATTCAAAATGTAAGAATATTTTACACTTTTAGGTATGATGAAATATTTCTGCTTCATGCCATTTTGAAAAAGACCCAACGTTTATCAAGCAAAGATTTATCTCTAGCTATAAACAGAGAACGACGCTTGCGTTGATTATAACGAATATGTTATTATCAGAAATATGAATAAATTCAATAAAAAAATAAAGTATTTTTCTTTAGATGACTTGAAGAGAGAAGCTTTTAAGAAACCCGGGGTCAAAAAGGCATACGATGACCTTGAGTTTAAATACCGAATCATAGGAGCTCTTATAGACGCCAGGTCAAAGAAAAATCTTTCTCAAAAACAGCTAGCTGATAAAATCGGTGTGGCCCAACCAGCTTTGGCACGATTTGAATCGGGTAGAGTCGATCCACGACTCACCTTTCTCAAAAAAGTCACCGCTGGGCTTGGTTTAAAATTGATTGTGAAGTAGTTTTGCAGTTTTTTTCTTTTCGCTTTGCATTTTTGGGTTTATAATTATTCTGTGCGAGAACTCGATGATGAAAAAATAAAATTTCTGACAGAGAAAGCCAACGATATCAGACGGTCAATTATAGAGATGTTGGTTGAAGCCGGCAGTGGACACTCGGCCGGTCCTTTGGGGATGGCTGATATCTTTACGGCTCTTTATTTTCATATACTTCGTCATGACCCAAAAAATCCAGAATGGCCCGATCGCGACCGGCTGATTTTGAGCAATGGCCATATTGCACCGGTGCTGTATGCCACCATGGCGCACAGTGGTTATTTTGGAGTAGAAGAACTCAAATCCTTGCGTAAGTTTGGTACCAAACTCCAAGGTCATCCGCATCGCGAATACTTGCCAGCGCTCGAAAATTCTTCGGGCCCTTTAGGTAGCGGACTTTCGCAAACGGTCGGTATGTGCCTGGCCGATCATATCGATCATGGCCGAAGCTCGGGTCGGCAATTTTATTGTCTTATGAGCGACGGCGAGCTCGGCGAAGGCAATGTTTGGGAAGCAGTAATGCTCGCCAACAAAGAAAGACTCCAAAATCTCACTGCCATAATCGATCGCAACAACATTCAAATCGAAGGCTACACCGAGGACATTTTGCCGTTAGAACCCTTGGCCGAAAAATGGCAAGCCTTTGGTTGGCATGTGCAAACAATCGATGGGCACAATTTTCAGGCCATTGTTGGCGCTGTCGGCGAAGCTCAGGCCGAGTTTGGTCGACCGAGTGTGATTATTGCAAACACCATTCCGGGTAAAGGGGTTTCTTTTATGGAGAGAGAATATTCTTGGCACGGCAAACCGCCGAGCTATGCCGAGGGTAAAAAGGCTTTGGAGGAGTTACGCACATTACAAGGTAAAATAAAAAGCGAACATGAGTAAATTAATTACTCTAATTATACTAAGTACCCTAATTATTCTAAATAATTTCCAAATTCCAATTTATAAATTTAGTCATTAGGTATTTTTTAGGTCAATTAGAAATTAGAACAATTAGAATAATTCAAACTCCAAATGTTAAGTTCAAATTTGAAACTAAATAAAAAACTCTTCGATTCAGATGTAGAAATGGTGCCGATCCGCAAAGGTTTTGGTGAAGGACTTGTTGTTGCTGGTGACGCAGACCCAAACGTTGTCGGGCTTTGCGCCGATCTGACCGAATCGACCCAAATGCATCTCTTTGCTCGCAAATATCCGGAACGTTTTGTGCAGGTTGGTGTGGCCGAACAAAATCTAGTTACAGTGGCAAGTGGTATGTCAGCTATAGGCAAGATTCCTTTTACCTCTTCTTATGCAATGTTTAGTCCGGGGCGCAACTGGGAGCAGATCCGCACCACAATTTGCTACAACGATCGCAAAGTTGTGATCGTCGGCAGTCATGCTGGGATCTCGGTTGGACCCGACGGCGGCACTCATCAGGCAATCGAAGATATTGCTCTAATGCGGGTCTTGCCCAATATGCACGTTCTCTCGCCTTGTGACGCTATCCAAGCCAAAAAGGCTACCATCGCGATCGCCCAAACCAAAGAACCAACTTACTTACGATTGGCACGCGAGAAGACGCCGATTATTACTACTGAAGAAACACCTTTTGAACTTGGCAAAGCTCAAGTGCTCTTTGCGCCACCAATGAATGCTAAAGTTGGTATCATTGCAACTGGGGCCTTGGTCCACAAAGCTTTGCTTGTAGCCAAAACGATGGCCGAAAAGGGGATTGCAATCAAGGTTTTGAATATTCATACAATCAAGCCTCTCGATAACGAAAAGATTATAAGTTTGGCGCGCGAGGCAGGTGCCATTGTAACCGTAGAAGAACACCAGGTTGCGGGCGGGTTGGGGAGTGCGGTCGCTGAAGTTTTGGCTCTAAATGTGCCTGTGCCAATCGAATTTGTCGGCGTGCGTGATTTGTTTGGACAGTCCGGTACACCCGAAGAGCTGATCGAGCATTACGGCCTTGGTGTTGCTGGAATTGAGTCAGCTATTGACAAAGTTCTAAAAAGAAAGTAATCCACTTTTTACTTTACAAATGTTTTGGTGGTGATAGCCTGAATATAGGCACCCTCTTCACAGAGGGCACCCTCCCTCCTCCTCACCAAGAGGAGATAAGGGGAGAAAGGGGGTGATCCAGTTCGTCGGGGCGTCGCGGAACCACTGCGACGCCCCTATAAATTTATAAAAATCAAATTATTTTTTCTGGTTTGTAGTTTTCGGGCGCTTTGGTAAGCCACTGCAAAATTTCTTCTTGACTGAGGAGACCTTTTTGGGCACCAACTTGTTGAACAACCGACATCGAATTGATCGGCGACCAAAGCAGAGCATCAAAAAGCGATCGGCCGAGAGCAATGGCTGAAGTAAATGTAGCCGAAAACGCGTCGCCAGCACCCGTGCGTTCGAATGGAGGGTTTGGGTCGGGGAAAGGTGGCATAAAGTATGCTTCATAACCGTCGTAGGCAAAGGCGCCACGCGGACCATCGGTAATCACAACCACATTTGGTCCAACATCGTGCATTTCGCGGAGCAAGTTTTTGATATCTTTTTCTTCCGGCTTATTTAGGATTCTTCTGGCTTCGTCGGTATTACAGAAAAATATGTCAGAGCGAGCATAGATTTCGGCAAGATCTTCGAGCCCCATCTTCATCTGAAAGGTGCCGGGCTGAAAAGCGAGTTTGACCTCAGGGTTTTTGCGCAGATATTCAGCTAGCTCTTCGTGATAGGCGAGTGAGTTTTCGCCAATTGAGGAAAGATAGATCCATTTGGGTGAGCCGATATCGGGCAAAGAATACTCGTATTCATGATGCTTGACTAAAATGGTGCGTTCTTCCTTGAACCAAAGCACGTAGTGATAGTTGGTCTCTTTGTTTTTGTGAATTTTTATAAAATCGGTTTGCACACCGTTCTTGCGCAGAGTAGCAAGGCATTCCGCACCATTACCATCGTCGCCGACATTGGTAACCATAGCCGAAGATAGGCCGAGCCGAGCGGCGCAGACCGCAGCATTGGCACTGTTGCCGACCGCACTTAGAACCTCAACCGATTCGTAGGGCACCTTGTCGCCGAAAGCCATAACCAGCTTGTCTTTGTTGCGCACTTCGTCGTGGATAACCTCGGCCTCCTTTATTTTAATAAAAGCGTCGGTTGTAATATCGCCGATCGACACAAAATCGAAATTTTTGTTGTGATGAAATAGATTCACTATGCAAGTTATTATACACGCAATAGAATGCCTAAACAAAAAATTTGTGTATAATTTAGGTATGAAAAGTCTAAAAGAATATATAAATGATGCAGTAGAAAAAAAGATTGCCATTGGCCACTTCAACATCTCAGACGTTGTGGGATTTTGGGCAGTTGTAAATGCTGCTCAAAATCTGAACCTGCCTGTTATAATCGGCGTCTCCGAAGGTGAAAGAGATTTCTTGGGTATAGCCCAGGTCAAAGCTTTGGTGGCAACCTTGCAAGCCCAAGATCGCCCGGTTTTTCTCAACGCCGATCATACTTATTCGCTCGAAAGGGTCAAAGAGGTAATCGAAGCCGGTTTTGATTCGGTCATCATCGACGAGGCCGAAAAGAATTTGGAAGAAAACATAAAAGTCACGCAAGAAGCCGTGAGCTTTGCCAAGGCCAAAGATCCAAATATCTTGATCGAGGCCGAGCTTGGCTTTATCGGCAAATCTTCGAAGATGCTTGATGCGGTACCAGAAGGAGTTGGTAAGATTACAGTCGAGGAGGCCAAAAAATTTGTGCAAGAAACCGGAGTCGACCTCTTTGCGCCGGCTGTGGGTAATGTGCACGGCATTGTGCGGGGTGGCCAAGAGCCCAAGCTCGATATTGAGCTTATTGCTCAAATCAAGACTGCGACAAATGTGCCCTTAGTCTTGCACGGCGCTTCGGGCAACACCGATGAAGATATAACACGAGCAATTGAAGCCGGTATTTCGATAATCCACATCAATACCGAATTGCGACTTGCTTATAGACAAGGCCTGGTTAAATCTCTTTCTGAAAATCCAGACGAACTTGCCCCTTATAAATACCTAAAACCAGCTCTGCAAGAAATGCAAAAAGTTGCCGAAAAGAAACTCCGCCTTTTCAATCACTTGTAAACATTTTAGAAAATGGATACAACAATCAAAGAACAGATCAAAAAATTGGTCAAGGGTGAAGTTTGGGACGACAACGAAACACGCAAAAATTATTCTCACGACGCTTCGCTTTTCGAAGTCTGGCCCGAACTTATAATCTGGCCCAAAGATGCTGACGATGTCAGCGCCCTAGTCAAGTTTGTGGCTGAAAAAAAGAGTCAGGATCCGCAAAAATACGCGGGGCTTTCTGTTACTGCTCGAGCGGCTGGTTCTTGTATGTCTGGCGGCTCGCTTTCCGAATCGATTGTGCTCGATTTTACCAAACACATGAATAAGTTTGAGGTCAATGCCGAAAAGGCTGAGGCCTGGGTTGAGCCCGGAGTCTTTTATCGTGATTTTGAACCAGAGACCTTAAAGCACAATTTGATCTTGCCTTGCTATACCGCGAGCAAAAATCTTTGTGCACTTGGCGGTATGATCGGCAACAATTGTGCCGGCGAGAAGACTTTACGTTATGGCAAAATGGAAAACTTTGTCGAAGAGTTTGAGGTCGTTCTTTCTGATGGTAGTCTGAAAACTTTCAAGCCTTTGCCCCGACCGGAGGCCCTAAAGAAAGCTCATGACCACAGTCACGAGGGTGCGATCTATGAACGCATGATGCGTCTGGTCGACCAAAACCGCGACCAGATCTTGGAAGCCAAACCCAAAGTCTCCAAAAATTCGGCTGGCTATTATCTTTGGAACATTGAACACTCTGGATTTTTCGATCTGACCAAGATCTTGGTTGGTTCGCAGGGCACGCTCGGTATTATTACCAAGGCCAAGATTCGTTTAGAAAAGGTCAAGCCCAAAACCAAAATGCTGGTAATTTTTATGAAAAATTTGGAAGGCTTGGGCGAACTCGTCAACACTATTTTGAGTTACAAGCCCGAAAGCATCGAATCTTATGACGATTCGACTATGAAGTTGGCGGTGCGTTTTTTCCCCGAAATGTTTGCTCTAATGAAGTCGCGTCTGATCAAAATTCTTTGGCATTTTTTGCCCGAAGCCTTTATGGCCGTTACCGGCGGTATGCCTAGGCTGGTTTTGTTGGCCGAATTTGCCGGAACAGATGCTGAAGAAATTTTGACAAACCTCAAACGTTTGCAAGACGATGTTTTGAAAATGGGTTTCAAAGCTCGCATTGCCAAAGATGGCAGTGATGCCGAAAAATACTGGACCATTCGCCGAGAAAGCTTCAATCTCTTGCGCA